>NZ_JAIUHH010000006.1:0-233886 GCF_020165015.1 Mesorhizobium sp. CA7 | reverse complement strand
TCGCAGCTCTTCGCCACCAACCAGCAGGTGACGCAGAACACCACCGACATCGCCGCCAACACCGCCGACATCACCACTCTCGGCAACACGATCAACAACATCAACACCGGCGGCGGCATCAAATATTTCCATGCCAATTCGACGCTTGCCGATTCCCAGGCTCTTGGGACCGATTCCGTCGCGATTGGCCCGAATGCCGTCGCCAACAATGCCGGCGACGTGGCGATCGGCCTGAATTCGGTGTCCGGCGCCACGACCAATGTCGGCGGCACGACGATCGGCGGTGTGAACTACGCCTTCGCCGGGGGAACCCCGGCGGGCGCATTCTCGGTCGGCTCGGTGGGCGCGGAGCGCCAGATCCAGAACGTCGCGGCCGGGCGGTTGAGCAACTCCTCGACCGACGCGGTCAATGGCTCGCAGCTCTTCGCCACCAACCAGCAGGTGACGCAGAACACCACCGACATCGCCGCCAACACCGCCGACATCACCACGCTCGGCAACACGATCAACAATTTTGCCGGCGACACCTCGACGGCATACACGGACGCCAATGGCGACGGCATCCGCTATGTGCGCACCAATGACACCACGCTGCCGGTCACCGACGCCTTCGCGCAAGGGGTTGGCTCCTCGGCGCTCGGCTATCAGGCGACCGCATCCGCCGCCAATTCCCTGGCCCTCGGCCGCGGCACAGCGGTCACCATCGCCGACGGCGTGGCGCTGGGCTCCGGCTCGGTTTCGGATCGCGCGGTCGCGCCCGCGTCGGGATCGATCCTCTCCGGCACCGGCCTCATTCCTTACAACACCACGGACATGAGCCTGCTCGGCGCCGTCTCGGTGGGTACATCCACCGCTTATCGCCAGATCATCAACGTGGCCGACGGCACGCAGGACCAGGACGCGGTCACGCTTCGCCAGCTGAAGGGCGCGCTGAGCTCCTTTGCAGTAACGGGGAGCATGTACTTCCACGCCAATTCGACTGCGCCGGACTCGCTGGCTGTCGGCGCCGATTCGGTCGCGATTGGCCCGCGCACCACCGTCAACGGCGACAACGGCATCGGCATGGGCAATGGCGCTATCGTCCAGCAGACGGCGCCGGGCGGTATCGCGATCGGCCAGAACGCGACCTCCAACCAGGCCGACAGCATCGCCTTCGGCACCAACTCGACTGCCAACGGCGCCCAGTCCATGGCGCTCGGCGCCGGCGCCACGGCCAACGAGCCGGGCAGCGTCGCGCTCGGCGCGGGCTCGACGACCGCCGCGGCGGTCGCCACCACCGGCACGACGATCAACGGCGTCAACTACACCTTCGCCGGAACCGCTCCGACGAGCACGGTGAGCGTCGGTAGCGTCGGCAACGAGCGCACCGTCACCAATGTGGCGGCGGGGCGGATCAGTGCCTCCTCCACCGACGCCATCAATGGCAGCCAGCTCTTCGCGACCAATCAGGCTGTCGAAGCAGTGCAGGGAAGTGTCGGCAATCTGAATGAGTTCGCCGTCCAGTATGACAAGAACCCGGATGGCACCAAGTCCAATTCGCTGACGCTTGTCGGCGGCGACGTGAATGCGCCCGTCGTCATCCACAATGTCGGCGCCGGCACGGCCGATACCGATGCAGTCAACGTGCTGCAGTTCAACAACGGGCTGGCGACAACGTTCGACAACTCCAAGGCCTACACCAACCAGGTGGCGGCCACCACGCTGCAGCAGGCCAATGCCTACACCGACTCCAAGCTCAGCCAGCTCAACATGGATATGGGCGAGGCTCGGGGCGAGGCGCGCCAGGCTGCCGCGATCGGCCTTGCGGCCGCCTCGCTGCGCTATGACGACCGTCCGGGCAAGCTGAGCGTGGCGGCCGGCGGCGGCTACTGGCGCGGCGAAGGCGCCGTGGCGTTCGGCGCCGGTTACACCAGCGAGGACGGCCGGGCGAGAGCGAATGTCTCGGGCACGACGGCGGGCGGGCACTGGGGTGTCGGCGCGGGCGTCAGCTTTACCCTGAACTGAGCTCGTTGATGACCAGGCAGACGGCCCTTGCCGTGATATCCGGGACTTGCCTCCTTCTGTCCGGCCCGCGCGCGGCCGGGCAGGAGGCGGCCCAGCCCGCCTATCGGATAAAGCCTTCCGACGTCGCGGTGCCCGCGGGCGTGAAGCTTGGCGACTATCAGCGCACCACTCGTCCGTTCGAGAACTGGACGCTGATTTGCGACGAGAACCTGCAGGCCAGGAAGAAGGTCTGCAACATCGGCCAGTCTTTCATCGATCAAAGCCAGGCGTTGGTCTTCAGCTGGTCGCTCGCGGCCGACGAGAAAGGCAAACCCTTCATGATATTGCGGACTCCGAGCGCGGCAGGTAAGGGCAGCAAGCTTTCGCTGAGACTTGCCGGCCGCAAACAGCCGGTCGACGTTCAACTGCAGGGTTGCGATGCGTCGGTCTGCGTCGGCTATGTGCCCGTCGGCCCGGTGCTTCGCGAGCAGATCGGCAAGGAGACCACGGTCCAGGTTTCCTATTCCCTGCCGTCGGGGGCGACCGTCAACCTTGATGCCCCGTTCAAGGGACTCAAGACCGCGCTGTCGGCCATCAACTAGAAAGACTTCGAGATGACACGCCAATCCATCGAGGACAGAATCCTGACGCAGCCGGTCGCGCTGCCGGAGCCGCCGGCAAGTCCACCGCCACAGCGTTCGCCAGGCTGGCGCCTGGCGCGAAACACGGCGCTGCTCGGCGCGTTCGCGGTCTTGGTCGCGGCGGCGGTGGTCCTGTCGTTCCGTCTCTATCCCGCGCTTGGGACATTCGTCGCTGGCACGGCCTCCGCGCAGGCGCAGGCGCCCATCCAGGGCAAGCCGGCGGAAGCCGTGCCCGCGCCGACCGACGCCTCGGCAAACAAGAATCCGTTTCAGGCGCATGTCGCGCAGGCAGGCGTCCGCACCTGCGCCAATCTCTTTGCCACGATGGGGCAGGCTCTGACTGCCGGGTCGACCTATGCGATCCAGACCCAATGGGACAACACTTCGCCCGACACCCACGCCGTGCAGGCGGTCGCCGGGATGAGCTACAACCTGCCGACCTACAAGACGCAGGCCGCGGGCGTCGTTTTTGCCTCGCCTCTCGGCCAGAGCTGCGAGGGTGGCTTTGTGCGCGTGGCGCCGTTTCAACAGTCTTGCCAGGTTGTCGCCGGGACTCTCCCGAAGGGCAGCCAGCTGGCGGACAATCTTTCGAATTCGATGCTTTTCAACCTGGCCGACAATGCCGGCCAGGCGCTGCTGGTCCCGACCGGCAACACTTGCATCGTCGTCTCGGTCGCGCGCATGGGCGGCTAGAGCCGGGCATGACAGTCGATTGCTGAATAGCTGCAACTGGAGCACGAAGATGCTGATCAATCCCCGCCTTTCGATCCCGCTGCTTGCGGCGCTCGCCGGGCTTACGATTGCGAGCAACGCGGCTGACCTGATCGCCCCGTCACCGCCGGCGCAGACCGGCGAGGAAAAGGGCATCTGGGGCGCGATCGCCTACTCGCCGGGCGACGGCCGTCACGGCTTTTTCTGGGGCGCCGACAAGCGGCAGGAAGCGGAAGACATTGCGCTCAAGCATTGCGAGAATGCGGATGGCAAGGGCTGCCGGGTGGTCGAAGTGTTCCGCAACCATCGCCATTGGGACGATGATGACGGCACCGGCTTTCCCTATGAGCACTGCGCGGCGCTCTCGGTAGGCAAGAGCCGTGGCGAGGCGACGCCGTTCTGGAGTGCAGCATCAGCCGCGACCCGCCGCGAAGCCGAGGAGAAGGCGACAGCCCAGTGCGGAGGCGAGAGCAAGGAGTGCAAGATCCGCGAGTGGGTCTGCACCTGACTTGCTGCGGAACTCAAGCAGCCGCGGCGGTTGGCCGATATCGCGCCGTTCACACTGGAATGAGCGGCGCGACCTCGCGGTCTGAAGGCCGGTCGCTGGATGAGAGGCCGGACACGACACCGGCGCGATCGGCGGCGTTGCGGTTCTGGCTCATCTTGCGCTTGCCTTCGAGCTTTGTAATCGCCATGCGCAGGCCGACAATGCCCTTCAGCTGCGATTGGATGAAATCCGCCGGCGCGTCCGACACCGCCCAGGGCGCGGCGCGCTCGCCTTCATGCAGGTTGGTCAGGCGGGTCACGACCTCGAGCAGCCTGTCGGCGTCCTCGAAGAATTCGATCGGCCCATGGGCGTGGACGGCGACATAGTTCCAGGTCGGGACGACCTTCCCGGTCTCCTGCTTGGTCTGGTACCAGGCCGGCGTCACATAGGCATCCGGGCCCATGAATATCGCCAGGCCGTTGCCCAGCGGCGGCACGTGCCACTGCGGGTTTGCCTTTGCGACGTGCCCGTAGATCACCCCATGCTCGCCCTCGTTCTCGTCGAGCAAAAGCGGCAGATGCGTAGCCAGCGGCCCATCGGCCGTGGCTGTCACCAGAATTGCCAGCCGCGCCGCGCGGATCGTGGCCATTAGGCTCTCTTGATCGTCGTCGCGGAAGGCGGGTGGTGTGTACATGGTAAGACTCCTTGCAGCATAGAATGCCTGAAGTCCGGCCAGCTTAGAACATCCGCCCTTGAAAGTTTGCATGGTCCAGCCGCACGGCATGGCGTGCCGATCCGGGCTGCCGGGATGATGGATTTTCACCGCAGCCCGGTGGCGGTGCTGGCTATATTTGGCCAAGCACCGCTGGCCTAGGCGCAGGGTCAGAAAATCTCGTTGGTGAGCCGCTTCACCGGGCCGAGCAGGATCGAGCCCGTCGGCACGCCATTGTCGATCGGGATCGCCTTGCGCTCCGGCATGTCCTCTTCAGGCGCGCCGATATTGGCCGTCACGATGACCGGCGTCTTGGTCGGCACGCGGTCGTAGAGGTCGATGATGTCCTGATTGATCAGGCGCACGCAGCCCGACGACACCGACTTGCCGATCGACCACCATTCGGGCGAGCCGTGCAAGCGGTAGAGCGTGTCCTGATTGCCCTGGAAGAGATAGAGCGCGCGCGCCCCGAGCGGGTTCTTCAGGCCGCCTGGCATGCCGCCATTCTTGGCGCTGAATTGCGTCAGTTCCGGCTGGCGGGCCACCATCTCGTCCGGCGGTGTCCATTTCGGCCATTTCTGCTTCCACTGCACGACCGCGTCACCCGACCATTCGAAGCCGGCGCGGCCGAGGCCGACGCCGTAGCGGATCGCCTGGCCGCCCTCGCGCACCAGATAGAGGAAGTGACCGGTGGTATCGACGACGATGGTGCCCGGACGCTGTCCGGTCGGATCGGGGACGATCTGGCGCAAGAATCTGTGATCGATCTTGTTGACCGGGATGGCCGGCAGGTCGAAGCCATTGTCCGACATCGCGCCATACATCGTCTCGTAATCGCCGAGCGGCGGCTCGACATAGGCGGGCGGCGGCGGCTGGACGGGGGCTGGTGCAGGACCGGTGGTGGTGCAGGCGGACACGGCGGCCGAGGCAGCGCCGAGGGCTGTGAAATTGAGGAAGCCACGGCGGCTGATGCGGAAGGAAGCGTCTGACATGGTTGCCTTTTCTAGGTCTTAATTCGCAAGAAAGCATGAACCCGCGGGCACGTCGCGGCGGCATTCATAACAGTCGGCGGCGATAGGCGGTTCCAATTCTGGCCTGAGGGTGGACAGAAAAAGGCGAAGCTGTGACCGCGCCACAGCTGTTGCCCTGCAGCAACAGCGGCGTCAGACCTCCGCCAGGAGACCTTCGAGCGAAGGCAGGATCAGCCCCGGCGGGAGGTCGCGATACTCGTCCGGCTGGTTGGTCCGGTTGATCCAGACCGTGCGAAAACCGAATCTCGTCGCGCCGGCGATGTCCCAGCGGTTCGACGACTGGAACGAGACCGCGCCGGGGTAAAGCCGCCAGCCGGTGACCACCATGTCGTACACCGACGGGTCGGTCTTGAAGCGTTTGACCTGGTCGACCGAAAACACGTCGTCGATGATCTGATCGAGCGCCGCGGATTTGACCGCCGCGTCGAGCATTTCCGGCGAGCCGTTGGAGAGGATCGCAAGCTTCGCGCCCGACGCTTTGAGCGCCTTCAGCACGGCAGGCACCTCGGGGTAGCAATCGAGCCGCCAATAAGCTTCGAGCAATTTCGTCCGCAGCGCCGGATCGGCCGAGGGCACTTTGCACAAAGCGAAATCCAGCGCCTGCTCGGTCAGTTGCCAGAAGTCGGCGTACGCACCCCCCATCAATGTCCGCACCCAGGAATATTCGAGCTGCTTGGCGCGCCAGATTTCGGAGAGAAGCTGGCCGTCCGGGCCGATCTCGCCGGCATGACGGCGCACGGCGGCATGCACGTCGAACAACGTGCCATAGGCGTCGAAGACATAGGCAGCATGATGCATGTCCCAAGTTTTGCGGCGCGCAGGCTTGCCGCGCAAGCATTGATTGCGGCCAAGTGCCTCTGGCCCCAACGATTTTTCCCGATGTCAATTGACGCCAACCGTCAAAGCATCGTCCTATGGCGGACTGAAATCACTCAATTGGACGGCGACCATGACACTGGCGGCGGCGGCGCAAACCGCGACTTGGACCTATGTGGACGGCGACTGGTACGAGGGCAACGTCGCCATTCTCGGGCCGCGCAGCCACGCCATGTGGCTCGGCACCAGCGTCTTTGACGGCGGCCGCTGGTTCGAGGGCGTCGCGCCCGATCTCGAGCTGCACTCCGCTCGCGTCAACGCCTCCGCGATCGCGCTTGGCCTGAAGCCTTCGATGACGACGGAAGAGATCGTCGACCTGACTTGGGACGGTTTGAAGAAATTCGACGGCAAGACGGCGGTATATGTAAGGCCGATGTATTGGGCCGAGCATGGCGGCTATATGGGCGTGCCGGCCGACCCGTCCTCGACGCGCTTCTGCCTCTGCCTTTATGAATCGCCGATGATCCCGCCATCCGGCTTTTCGATCGGCGTTTCGCCGTTCCGGCGCCCGACAATCGAGACCATGCCTACCAACGCCAAGGCCGGCTGCCTCTACCCCAACAATGGCCGTGCCATTCTGGAGGCCAAGAACCGCGGCTTCGACAACGCTTTGGTGCTAGATATGCTGGGCAATGTCGCCGAGACCGGGACCTCCAACATCTTCCTGGTCAAGGACGGTCATGTGATGACTCCGGCCCCGAACGGCACGTTTCTGTCGGGCATCACCCGCTCGCGCACCATCAGCCTGCTCGGCGACTACGGTTTCAGGACCACCGAGAAAACGCTGTCGGTCCGCGATTTCCTCGAAGCCGACGAGATATTCTCGACCGGCAACCACTCGAAAGTGGTGCCCGTCACGCGCATCGAAAATCGCGACCTGCAGCCCGGTCCGGTGGCCAAGAAGGCGCGCGAGCTCTATTGGGAATGGGCGCATTCGACGTCCGCCGCCTGACCCGCTGGAGCGTTTCACCGTTTCAGGGAAACGGCGACACGCTCCATCTTCCTGTTTTGCGCAATTCCGCACGGAAAACCGCTTCGCACTTTTCCTGGAATTGCTCTAAAAAGTCGCTCGGCGCTCCATTCCGGAGTTGCCCCGATCCATTCCAGACCTATCTTAGCCCGGTAATATCACCGGACTTTTTTCCTCGAGGGAGTACCATCCATGGCTTTTGAGTTGCCCGCCTTGCCCTATGACTACGAGGCCTTGCAGCCTTACATGTCGAAGGAGACGCTGGAGTATCACCACGACAAGCACCACAAGGCCTATGTCGACAACGGCAACAAGCTGGCGGCCGAGGCCGGAATGGGCGACCTGTCCGTCGAAGAGGCCGTGAAGCAGTCCTTCGGCAAGAATGCCGGGCTCTTCAACAACGCCGCCCAGCACTACAACCACATCCATTTCTGGAAATGGATGAAGAAGGGCGGCGGCGGCAACAAGCTGCCGGGCGCGCTGCAGAAGGCCTTCGACAGCGATCTCGGCGGCTACGACAAGTTCAAGGCGGATTTCATCGCCGCCGGCACCACCCAGTTCGGCTCCGGCTGGGCCTGGGTCTCGGTCAAGAACGGCAAGCTGGAAATCTCCAAGACCCCGAACGGCGAGAACCCGCTGGTCCATGGCGGCTCGCCGATCCTCGGCGTCGACGTCTGGGAGCACTCCTATTACATCGACTACCGCAACGCGCGGCCGAAATACCTCGAGGCCTTTGTCGACAGTCTGATCAACTGGGACTACGTCCTGGAGCTTTACGAGAAGGCCAAAGCCTGAGTGATTTTGATGAGAAGCCCCGGTTCGCCGGGGCTTTTCTTTTTCAGGAGAAACCCGGCAAAATCGTCGCGGCGCCGGGGAATAATCCCACCATCACGCCCGTTAACGTCAGAGCAGTTCCAGGAAAAGTGTTGAACGGTTTTCCGTCCGGAATTGCGCCAGCGAACCCTCTTCATCCACGGAGCCAATTGAATGAGAAAGCTTGTTATCGCCATCTCTGTGCTTGCCTTTGCCGGCTCGGCCTATGCCGACCCGATCCAGGGTCGCCAGGCCCTGATGAAGGAACGCGGCAAGCTCGCGGGGCAGATCTCGAAGGTGGTCAAGGGCGAGACGCCTTTCGATGCCGCCGCCGTGCTGGACGCGCTGAAGGCACTGCAAGCCAATGCAGAGAAGTTCGATGTCGACACGCTGTTCCCTGCCGGCTCCGACAAGGGAGACACCACGGCCGCGCCGAAGATCTGGGAAGACATGGCGGGCTTCAAGGCGGCCGAGGACAAGTTCCTGGCCGATACCAAGGCCGCGGTCGCTTCCCCGCCGGCCGATGTCGACGCGCTGAAGGCGCAGCTCAACACGCTGGGCGGCGATTGCGGCACCTGCCATCAGACCTACCGGATCAAGAAGAGCTGATCGCTTGACGATGGCCTGGCTGAAGAAGCTTGTCGGCGCCGTCATCGTGCTTGGCGCCGCCGCGGCTGGCGCCAGCTGGGTTCTGTCGGCACCGGTCAGGCTGGACGCCGGCACCGTCGCTAATCTTGGCCCTGGCGACGCCGCCAGGGGAAAGCGGATCTTCTACGCCGGGGGCTGCACCT
Source organism: Mesorhizobium sp. CA7 (assembly GCF_020165015.1). Taxonomy (NCBI): domain Bacteria; kingdom Pseudomonadati; phylum Pseudomonadota; class Alphaproteobacteria; order Hyphomicrobiales; family Phyllobacteriaceae; genus Mesorhizobium; species Mesorhizobium sp. CA7. The sequence continues at coordinate 224,871 of NZ_JAIUHH010000006.1, read as the reverse complement.
CCTGCCACGCCAGGCCCGGCGCTCAGGGCGACGCCCGCCTCGAGCTCGTCGGCGGTCTGGAACTCAAGACGCCGTTCGGCACCTTCGTCCCACCCAACATCTCGCAGGACCGGAAGGACGGCATCGGCGCCTGGAGCGAGGCGGACTTCGCCAATGCCATGCTGAAAGGCGTCTCTCCTTCCGGCGAGCATTTCTATCCGGCCTTTCCCTATGCCTCCTATGCGCGCATGAAGCCGGCCGACATCGCCGATCTCTATGCCTTCATGAAGACGCTGCCGGCGATTGCCGGCAAGGCGCCGGATCACAGGCTTCCCTTCCCCTTCACCATCCGTCGCGGCATTGGCCTCTGGAAGCTTGTCTATCTCAGCCCCGAACCGGTGATCGCGCTGCCAGAGGGCGCGCCGGACAAGGTTCTCGCCGGCCGCTACCTGGTCGAGGGTCCGGGCCATTGCGGCGAATGCCACACGCCGCGCGATTTCGCCGGCGGCGTCAAGAAGGCCGAGTGGCTGGCGGGCGCCGTGGCCGCCGAAGGCTCGGGCGTTGTGCCCAATATCACCCCGCAGGGCGGCACCAAGGACTGGTCCGAGGCCGACATCGCCAATTACCTCGAAACCGGCTTCACACCCGATTTCGATTCGGTCGGCGGCTCCATGGTCGACGTGCAGCGCAACATCGCGCAACTGACCGCCGACGACCGCGCGGCGATTGCCGCCTACCTCAAGGCCGTCCCGCCGCACCCCAACGGCTATCCGGCGCGCAAGCCGGCGAGTTAACCTGCGCACGCGGCGTCAAACCCGCGACCATACATGATGGCGTAAAGCGGTTTGGCATACCCAATCGGTGGCGAATTAGTTGACTTGAATACTCATGTATTATAGGCGCTTCGGGCCAATTCCCCGAGGACCGAAGCTTGCCCACGCCCTCCATCGACCTTGTGTCCGAATTCACCCATGACGAGCAGCGCGTGGCGCTTGTGCTCGCCGGCGGACGCATGCTGTCCTACAGGGAACTCGGCGGTCTCGCGCTAGACTTCGCGTCGCAGTTGGGACGAAGACAAAAGCGGCTCGTGGCGATTGCGGCGGAAGCTTCCGAGCACGCAGTCGCCGCCTATATCGGAGCCCTGCAGGCTGGGCACGCAGCGGCCATGCTGCCGCCGTGCGACAATAGGCTTTGGGACGATTTCCAGGCAGCCTTCCAGCCGGATTTCACCTACAGGCCAATTGACGGCCGCTGGCGTCTCGTTGAGGAAGCTCGATCCGCTGGAGATGCGGAGCCGCTGCATCCCGATCTCGCGCTGCTGCTGATGACGTCCGGCAGCTCGGGCGCCGCCAAGGCGGTCAGGCTTTCCTACGGCAATCTCGAATCCAATGCGCGCTCGATCGCGGCCTATCTCGAGCTCTCTTCCTTCGACCGGGCCGCTCTCGTGCTGCCTCTCCACTATTCCTATGGGCTGTCGGTCCTCAATTCGCATCTGATTGCGGGCGCTAGCGTCCTCTTCACCGGCATGTCGGTCATGGACAGCGACTTCGTCAGCACGATAGACCACGGCGGCTGCACGAATCTGTCTGGTGTCCCGTATTCTTACGAGCTTCTGGAACGGGTGCGTTTCCGCGACGCTGAGCTCAAGGCGTTGCGCATGATGACGGTGGCGGGCGGAGCGCTTGGCCCGGATCTCATCCGCCTTTATCGGAACCATATGCTCGCCAGGGGCGGCCGCTTCTTCGTCATGTATGGCCAGACCGAGGCGACGGCACGCATGGCTTTCGTGCCGCCGGAGAGCCTTTCCGACAAGGAGGATCGGATCGGCGTGGCGATTCCGGGCGGCAGCCTCGGTATCGTCGACGCTGCAGGCGAGCCGATCAGCCAACCAGGCATTCCCGGAGAGCTCGTCTATCGCGGTCCGAACGTAATGATGGGTTACGGCACGCGGCGCCTCGACCTCGCGCGCGGCGCAGAGCTCGAGACCCTGAACACTGGCGACATTGCCGTACGGGACCAACATGGTTTCTTCCGCATCGTCGGGCGCAGAAGCCGCTTCGCCAAGATCGCAGGCCTCAGGATCGGCTTCGATACGATGGAGCAGGCGCTGGAGCGCGCCGGCATTGCCGCCGCGGTGGTTGGCGACGATCGGGGATTGCAGGCCTACGTGATAGGCGCCGACCAGACCGGGAGAGCACGGCGCATTCTTGCCGAGATCAGCCACCTGCCAGCCAATCTGGTTTGGGTTGCGACGCGCGAGGACTTTCCCAGACTTGCCTCTGGCAAGATCGACTATGCCTGCCTCCAGCAGGAGATGTTGGAAGGGCGAACGGAAATCCGCTGTGAGCGGGGCGGTCTGCTCGGTGCCTACGCCCGCGTATTCTATCCCCTGGCCGTCGGCCGCAATGACAGCTTCGTCTCTCTTGGCGGGGATTCCCTTCGATTCCTGCAATTGGCTCTGGAACTCGAGCGTCTCGGCATGAACCTGCCGGACGGATGGGAACGCTTGAGCATTGCCGAGCTGGCAAACCGCCAGGCGGCGGGACTTCCCGAACACCGGCACGCAAGCGAGATGCCGACCGATTTAGTGCTGAGGGTTATCGGGATCCTGCTGGTGGTCGTGCATCACGAAACGCTGTGGCCCATCCCCGGCGGCTCCGGCGTCATGATGCTGCTGGCCGGCTACAGCCTTGCTCGTTTCCAGTCGGCCCATTTCCTTGCCGGTCGAATTGGGCACGCGCTCAAACCAGCGATCGACGTCCTGATCCCGTATTTTCTCATTGTCGCCGCTTACGCTGCAGCCTGGCGGACGATCCCCTGGGCTTCGATGACGCTTACTGGGAATTTCGGCTATGCCGAACCGGAGCGTCACGAGATGATTCCGTACCTTTACTGGTTCATCGAGGCCTATTCGCAGACGCTCCTGCTCTTCGCTCTAATCTTTGCCATTCCTGCAGTCCGCAAGCTTGCCCGGGCTCACCCCTTCGTTTTCTCGCTCGGCCTTTTGGGGGTTGCCGCTGTCGCGCGCTTTTCGTCCCCATCGCTCGTCGACCTAGGCAACCGCCAGATATTCACGACCTATTGGGTTTTCCATTTGGCCGTATTCGGTTGGTGTGCCTGTTTCGCCGACACTCCGGCGAGAAAGCTGACTCTGACCGCGCTTGCCGCCGCTGTGCTGGGTTATTTGGCCTTCTGGGAGTCGGTCTGGTTCGGGACGACGGTCAAATATCTGATGATCTTCGCGGCGCTTTTGGTCCTTCTTTACCTGCCGCGCGTTCGCCTGCCGGCCGGGATAGGGCGGCTGGTTGCCCAGGTCGCCGTCGCGGCGTTTCCGATCTACCTTTTCCACCGTTTCGTCCCGGAAATATTGATGGCGCCCGCCGCGGGCAAGCTGCCGGTTCCGATCTTCCAGCTGCTCGCGATCGTCGGTGGCATTGCCTTAGGCATCGTTTCCGGCAAGGCCTTGGCAGGCATCCGAAACCTGCGTGGCAGATTGGCCCTGGGACGCCAGCCGGAATTGCTCTCCGCCTGATCCACGCTCGTGCCGCTCTAAATCAAAGTGATGGAGCATGACGTCGTCCGAAAACCGCTCCACACTTTTCGGCATCATGCTCTACGGGTGGCGGTCGCCCAGGAAGTCGAAGCCGTTCTCGAAAAAGTGGTTGTAGTCGCAGGTCAGCTCCTCGCCGGGCGCGATGTCGCGCAACGCATAGGCCTCTTCCGGAGAGGAGATATCGCAGTTCGGGTCGTCTGCGTGGTTCATATAGCGGGCATCGTCCGCCTCGAAGACGATGAAGTTGGGATCGCGCCGGTCCGGATAGGAATAGCGGTCGAGATAGGACTTCACCGGGCCGGATTCGCCCTCATAGGTCTCTACGGGAATGCGTCGATCGAACCTTGGATCGAGCTTCCAGATCAATGTGCCCCGCGCAATGCGGTGTTTGGCGAAGACGCCGATGCCCTGGATGGGCGATTTGTCGAGATAGACGTCGACGAGCAGCATAGCGAACCTTGCGAATGTATCTGGACGCGGCCCCGAAATGGCCACGACCGAAAACGACGGCGCATTGCCTAGCGCGCGAGCCGTGCGATTGCGAGTAGAAAATCAGGCCTTGCCTGTCACTTTCAAGGCAAAGGCGTAAATATAGGCGATCTCCTCCAGCCGCGAGAAGCGACCCGAGGCGCCGGCATGGCCGGAGTCCATGTTGATCTTGAACAGGACCGGGTTGCCGCCTGCCTTGCGTTCGCGAAGCCGCGCCACCCATTTCGCCGGCTCCCAATAGGTGACGCGCGGATCGGTCAGGCCCGCCAGCGCCAGGATCGGCGGATAGTCGAGCACCGCCACATTGTCATAGGGCGAATAGGCCGCGATCGTCTGGTAGTCGGCGGCGGACGCGATCGGATTGCCCCATTCCGGCCATTCCGGCGGCGTCAGCGGCAGGCTGGCGTCGAGCATGGTGGTCAGCACATCGACGAACGGCACCTCGGCGACGATGCCGCCGAAGCTTTCCGGGGCCAAGTTGGCGATCGCCCCCATCAGCATGCCGCCGGCGGAGCCTCCCTGCGCCACGATGCGGTCGTGCTGTGTGTAGCGCTCGGCAACGAGATGGCGGGCGCAGGCGATGAAATCGGTGAAGGTGTTCATCTTCCTTGCCCGCTTGCCGTCCTCGTACCAACCGTACCCCTTGTCCTTGCCGCCGCGCACATGCGCGATGGCATAGACAAAGCCGCGGTCGACCAGCGACAGGCAATTGGTATTGAAGGCGGAAGGAACGGTGATGCCATAGGAGCCGTAGCCGTAAAGCAGGCAGGGCGCCGAGCCGTCGAGGGGCGTGTCGCGATGATATAGCAGCGAGATCGGCACCAGCTCGCCATCGGCGGCGGGCGCCATCAGCCGGCGCGTGACATAGTGCGCAGGATCGTGGCCGGAGGGCACTTCCTGCGTCTTCAAAAGCACGCGTTCGCGGCTGCGCATGTTGTAGTCGAACACCTGCGCCGGCGTCGTCATCGACGAATAGGTGAAGCGCATCACTTCGGTGTCGTATTCGTAGGAGCCGGAGAGACCGAGCGAAAAAGCTTCCTCGTCGAAAGAGATGAAATGCTCCTCGCCGCTGGCGCGCTCGCGCACGACGATGCGCGGCAGGCCTTCCTTGCGCTCGAGCCGGACCATGTGATGCTTGAAGCCGAGCACCGACAGGATCAGCCGGCCGGGCTCGTGCGGCACCAGTTCCTGCCAGTTGGCGCGCCCGGGATTGTCGACCGGCGCGGTCATGATCTTGAAGTCCTTGGCGCCGTCGGCATTGGTGAGGACGAAGAAGACGTCGCCGCCTTCTTCCAGATCGTATTGCAGGCCGGTCTCGCGCACCGCCACAAGCTTCGGCTCTGCGGTTGGATCATTGGCGGGCAGCAGGCGGTATTCCGACGTTTCATGATCGTTGATGCCGATCATGATCCAGTCGTTGGCGCGCGTGCCGCCGACATCCATGAAGAAGCCCGGATCGGTCTCTTCATAGATCAAGCGGTCGTTTTCGGACCTGTCGCCCAGCGCGTGGAAGAACACTTTCGACGGACGATGGTTGTCGTCGAGACGGGTATAGAAGAAGCCGCCGTCGCCGGCGTCCCAGACCCCGCCGCCGCCCGTATCCGGGATCTGGTCGGCAAGTTCTTTGCCGCTCGCAAGATCGCGCACGCGCAGCGTGAAGACCTCCGAACCCTTGTCGTCGAAGCCCCACAGCAGCTTCCTATGGTCGGCCGAATGATCGACGCCGCCAAGCCGGAAATAGGGCTTGCCCTCGGCTTCCGCGTCGCCGTCGAGCAGGATCTCCTCAGTGCCGCCGTCGCGCGGGGTGCGGAAATAGCGCGGCTGCTCGCCGCCCTGCCGGAACGACGATCCGTAGGCATAGCGGCCGTCCTTCATGGGCACCGTCGAGTCATCCTCCTTGATGCGCCCCTTCATCTCGGCAAACAGCCTGGCGCGCAGGTCCGCGGTGCCGGCCATGAGCGCGGCCTGATAGGCGTTCTCGGCATTGAGATGGGCGCGGATGCGGCCGTCGAGCAGGGAAGGGTCGCGGAACACGGCCTGCCAGTTGTCGGCCCGCATCCAGGCATAGTCGTCGCTGCGGGTGATGCCGTGATGCGTGTCCGAAACCGGGTGTTTCTCAGGGGTCGGCGGGCTGGCGGCCGGGAAGGCGGAAGTCAAGGCGGAAGCTCTGGTCATTACGTCTCGCTGCGGAATTTGCTTGAATGACGAATGAACACGCCGCTCAGCGGCGGTTCAACGGGCGCGGTTCAAGGTGGTACAGAAGCTAAGTCGAAGGGGGAAAGATGAAATCCTGTGTTTCTACTGCAATGTCAGTTGCCGTCGTAGCGGCAGGTCTGGCTTTTTCCAGCCAGTCTCATGCAACCGTCTTTGCCGCCTGGCAAGTGGCGGGCGTGCCGTTCGGTGATACGCTCAATGCTCGAAAATATCCGTCCAATACATCGCAGAAACAGGCCGCCTATCCGAACGGCACCGTGCTGCAGATGACCGGCCGCTGCACCGGCGGTGTAAACCTGCTCGATATCGGCCGACAGCCACAATGGAAGCAGCGCCAGGCGATCCGCTATCGCTGGTGCGAGATCTGGCACGATCCGGCGCAGAATGGTCATTTCGTCACCGGCTGGGTCTACGGGAAACATATCGCGCCTTACTGATGGATCTGTCGCGTCGCCTTGTCGGTCCAGCCGCCAAGGCGGTATCCTTGCGCTTCGCTGTGCCGCAGGATTCGTTGTGCAGGCGAAAGGGCACCCAAGCATTAGCCAAGCATTGAACGTGGTGTCGAGTGGCGATCGGATGTCTAACATGCGGATGACGCAACGTCATGCCATGCTGGTCTGACCAGAAAAATCTCGCGAAGTTACACGGCGCACGAATTTTTGAAGCTGAATCGGCAATAGTTGATGAATATCGACCAATATAAGTCAATATGCGAATTGACTTACTTTCAATGCGGCGTCATTAAGATAACCGACGCGAATCTCAGAGCCTTTCCTGAACGAAATCCGCGCGATGCCCGATCCATAAAAAAGGGCGCAGTTTTAGAAACAACTCTCGTTGGGGCCTTAGCACTATGGAAATCGTCGAAACACCTTCGAAAAACGGTGACGCGCTGATCGAGCTGACCGCCGATGTCGTCGCCGCCTATGTCAGCAACAATCCGGTGCCGGTTGGGGAACTGCCGAACCTTATCGCCGACGTCCATGCCGCGTTGGGCCGCGTCGGGGGCTCGTCGGAGCAGCCGTCGGCTGAGAAGCAGAAGCCGGCCGTCAATCCGAAGCGCTCGGTCCATGACGACTACATCGTCTGTCTCGAGGACGGCAAGAAGTTCAAGTCGCTGAAGCGGCATCTGATGACCCACTACAATCTCACGCCGGAAGAGTATCGTGAGAAGTGGGGCCTGGACGCCAACTATCCGATGGTCGCCCCCAATTACGCTGCCGCCCGCTCGCAGCTCGCCAAGAAGATGGGTCTGGGCCGCAAGCGCAAGGGCCGTTGATAGGTCCCAGCTCGTCAAGCAGTTCGACGGCGCCCTTACGGCGCCGTTTTGCTTTCCTGACGGGAGCGATATCGGCCGGATCAGGCCGTCTGCTTCAGCGCCGCTTCCGCATCGCGCTTGATGCGCTTGACCATCGAACGCAGGCCGTTGGCGCGCTGCGGCGACAGATGCTCGTCAAGGCCGAGCTCCTTCAGGGTCGCTTCGGCGTCCGTGTTCTGGATTTCGCTTGCCCGCCGGCCAGAAAACAGCGCCAGCATGATGGCGACGAGGCCGCGCACGATATGGGCGTCCGAATCGCCCTGGAAGCCGATCACCGGATCGGCGCCCGCTCCCTGCTTGGTGGTGAGCCACACCTGGCTCACACAGCCAGGCACCTTGTTCGCAGCCGTGCGCTCCTCCTCAGGGAAAGGCGGCAGGCTCTCGCCGAGCTCGATTACATAGCGATAACGGTCCTCCCACTCGTCGAGCAGGGAAAAGTCGTCGCGGATGGTCTGAATCGAGGTGGCCATTGCCCGCATATAGTGGCCCGACACGGCCGCGTCACGGAAAAAGAAAGACGCCGCGGGCGTCGAGAGGTCGGACGGGGCCCGCGGCGTTAGAGCAATTCTGGGGAACGTGCGTAGGCGGTTTTGCGCCAGGAATTGCGCTAAAATTAAAGTGCCGAGCGAACGGCCGGAAAGAACTCAGTTCTTGGCCGTCAACATCACCGGAATGTTGACCTTGGTCGGCAACACGATGTCCTCGGCGACGCTGCCGGTGGTCGTGACGGAGCCATCCGCGACCTTCGTTTCGGGCGTGCCTGCCTGCCCGGACTGCCCGGACTGCCCGGACTGCTTGTCGTCGATCATGGCCGCGGCGATCTTGGCCGTTTCCTTGGCGCGAACGGTGATGGTGTACATGGCCGATTTGCCGGTCTCGCAGACATCGGGCTTGCGCTCGCAGAGCCCTGCAATGTCGCCGACCGCCTCGCGCGCCGCAAACAGCGCCTGGATCGGTCCGACGCTCTGCTGGCCGTTTTCGCCCGGGCCGACGCCGAGCGGCAGCGCCAGCAGCACCAGCGAAAACCAGAAAGCCATCCTGATCAGAAAGCCCATCTTACTTGCCTCTCATCCGGGATGGAATGATGCATCCATCCGTGACGGATCACGCATCCATCGGCATGACCTCTTTTATGGGCACGATAGTGGCATGGTCACGCAAAGGACGGCTTGCATTGAAGCCGCGAATTTTCCTCAAATTTTAGGCAAATTCGAAGGGATCGGTTTTGATATGGGCTTGTGTCGAATCTCATCGACTTCGTTAACTTTATGATAACCATGTATCACATTGTTATTAAACGATTTTACTCCAGGCAGAACTTAGTCGGTTCAAGTTCCGGCCCGTTTTGGCACAGGCCTTGCGGCTAACCCGCCGTTTACCATGGCGCTAACTCGGCATGCTTTGCCGGGCTGGCATCACAATATTTCCCTTGGCGCGGTCGCCGGCTTCGCCAGCCTTATCCATTCCTTAAACGCTGGATGCGAGTTTCAAGCCAATTGATGAGTCACCTGCCAGGCAGGCGTTTTTCACGACCGGGTACGCGTGCGTTGAGTTCTATTTCAGCCAGATACGTTCAATTGCCTGGCGCGGTTTCCGCCGGCTGCGAACGCATGGTTCACCCGACCGTGACGGGTGAGGCGGAACGCCTGCGCCAGCGCCGCTTCATCGGCGTCATGCTCGCCGCGCCCTTCCTTGCCGCGGGCGCCGCGGTCACGCTGGTCACTTCAAGTCTCGGCGCTGCCGTCACGATAGCCGCAATCTTTGCCGCTTTCGGCCTGTGCTGGTTCGCGGCGCTTCTGGTGGCGGCCACCGGCCATATGGCGCTTGCCGGCCGCATGGCGGTCGTGTTGGGTGGGCTTGCCCTAGCCGGCGCTATCGCTGCGGCGGGCGGATTGGCCTCGCCGGCGGCACTCCTTGCTGTCGCATTGCCGGTTGAAAGCTGGTGGGTCTCAGGGTCGCGGCGCGCCGCGCTGACGGGCGCGCTGGCGGCGCTTGCCGCTATCGTGCTGCAGCCCTTTGCCGGGCAGTTGCTGCCGTTCGGCGAGATCGCCACCTGGCATTGGCTGCTGCCGCTCGCCTGGGCGCTGACGCTGTTGCCGCGGGCCGCCGCCTTAGCCAGCCCGGCCGGCTTAGGGTCGGCGGAGCCTGCCGGCGATCGTCTCGAGGACGTCATGGACGCCGTCGTGCTCCGCCTCGGGCGCCAGGGCGAAGTGGCCGACGCGTCCGCCAAAGCACGTTCGATCCTGAAATTGGCGCCCGAGCTTCTGCTCGGCACCGGCCTGTTCGACCGCATCCATCTTTCCGACCGCGTCGCTTATCTCACCGCTCTGGCCGACATGCGCGAGGGCGCGCCGAAGCGTCGGCTTGATCTGCGCATCCGCTTGCCGCGCGAGGGTTCTGGCGCGGTCGACAATTTCCGACCGTTCAGCCTCGAGCTGCTGCGCGGCGCGGTCGACCGCGACGTCTTCACCCTGGTTCTGCGCGAAAATGACGATGTCGCAGCACTTCGCGAGGAGCTTGCGCAGGCGAGGGAAGCCGCTGCGGCTGCCGAAGTGGCCAAGGGCCGCTTCCTGGCCGTGGTCAGCCACGAGCTGCGCACGCCGCTCAATGCGATCCTCGGCTTTTCCGACATGCTCCTGCATGAGATGTTCGGGCCCTTCAAGGATCCGCGTCAGAAGGAATATGTCGGCCTGGTCAGGGAGTCCGGCCAGCATCTCCTGTCCGTCGTCACCTCGATCCTCGATGTTTCGCGCATCGAGGCGGGCGCCTATGCGACCGAGCTGGAGCCGTTCCGCTTTGTCGAGGCCGTCGACATGTGCCGCTCGATGATGCGACCGCTGGCCGACGCCAAGAGCATAGTTCTTGCCACGCAGATTGCCCCGGATGCGGGCGAGATCAATGCCGACCGCCGGGCGGTCCAGCAGATTCTGATTAATCTCGCCTCGAACGCGGTGAAGTTCACGCCCGATGGCGGCAGCGTGGTGATCGGCGCCAAGCGCGTCGGCTCGCACCTGCATTTCTGGGTGAGCGATTCCGGTATCGGCATCGCCGAGGAGGACATGGCCAATCTCGGCAAGCCGTTCATGCAGATCCAGAACGACTACACGCGTCGTTTCGAGGGAACCGGACTCGGCCTGTCGCTGGTCAAGGGCCTGGTGGCGCTGCACGAGGGTACGATGTCGATCGAGAGCGCGCCGGGTGAGGGCACCACGGTGACGATCGGCCTGCCGGTGAACGGGCCGAAGCGGCGATCCGGTGCGCCATCCGGCGTGCTGGCCATGCCGGCGGCCAAGCCGAAGGGGGACGCAAATGGGGAGAGGAATGGCTCGCTCCGCAAAACGGCCTAAGGTGGTCGAGCCCGAGCGCGGCGTTCTCGCCGAGGGCGCGGTTGCCGTCGGTCAACTGATCGCCAGCAATCCGGTTCTGGTCGGCGGCTCGACCGCTTTTCTGGTGACGCTGTTCTACGTCTCGGCCAATGCGCTGTGGTATCAGCCCTTTCCGCATACCGGCGCGTTCTTCGCCACCCGAAGCATCGAGAACTTCCCGCATACGGTCTCCGACGAGCCGGAGACCACCATCAACATCGTGCGCCAGGCGCCGGCGCAGCCGACAGTCAAGCCGGATCCGGTCGTCCAGCAGGTGCAGGGCATCCTGAAGGACCTCAACTTCTACGACGGCGCGGTCGACGGCCTCACCGGACCGGCCACGCGCAAGGCCATCCAGACCTATCAGCTGAAGGTTGGGCTGCCGGGGTCGGGCGGGATCGACACGGCGCTGCTCGATCAGCTTGGCGCCCGCCAGACGACGGCGGCCATTCCCCATCCGGCGCCGCGGCCGGCCGATGGCGCAGTCGCCGCGTCTGCCAAACCGCAGGTGATCCAGGTCTCCGCTCCGGCCGATGGCACCACGCAGCCGCCCGACGCCCGCATCGTCAAGATCCAGGCCGGCCTCAAGGCGTTCGGCAATGGCGACATGCAGCTCGACGGCAAGGTCGGCGCCCGCACAAAGGCCGCGATCAAGGAATTCCAGGCCTTGTTCGGACTGCCCGAGACCGGCGAACCGGACGAGGCCGTCTATGTCAAGATGCGCGAGATCGGCCTGACGAACTGAGCGGCAGCATCGCAAAATTGTTATTCGAGCCAATGCTCGGGGTCCCGCATCCCGTGAACAACAGCTACTGCCAGGATGCCGTAGTCCATGGGCTCGTAGATAACGACATATCGGCCCTCTACGAGGATACGCGCGGTGGTGCTCAACTCTGGCCGGGCGACCCCCATATTGGAATGATTGCAAGCGAGCTCCAGCTTATCGAAGATGCGTCCTAGAAGTCTGTCCGCTGCCTGTTCGTTGTCGGCCGCAATATGGCGCCAAATATTCTTCAGGTCTTGTTCTGCGCGAGGTGTAAGTCGATAGCTAGCCACGTTCCGAGCGCTCGGCCTTCAGGGCGCGAAGAAAGGCGCTGCGATCGATGTCCTTGCCTTCGCCGCTAGCCATCCCTTCGTCATAAGCCTGCTTGAGCTGAGCGAGTTCGAGCACGCGAAGCTCCTCGCGGCGCTCCCACAACCTGAGGGCCTCCCTGACGATTTCGCTGTTCGAGGCGTAGTCGCCGCTCTCGACCGCGTCCTGCAGACGGGCGGCCTGCTTCGGCGTGAGCGATATGGTGAGGGTGCGCATTGCTTGACTTTTCATTGCTCCTTTATAGCGCGCCTCACAAAGTCTAACAAGATTTGTTAGGCAAGCCATCTTCGACATCCAAGCACTCGCAGGCTTGGGTGAATCTCGCTAGACCACTTGAATGTCATCCGGAACCTTCTCATGCGCGTGACCACCGATCTCTGGGTCTCGGCCCTTGTGCGCCGCGTGTTCGGCGCCGGCGGCTTCGCCGCCGTCATCAAGCGCGGCGCGACCGAGGCTGGCGCCGTCTTCGTGTTGTCGCGCGGGCGTCTGGGGGAGGTGACCTTCTACGGGCCGGCGCCGCAGACCAGCTACGATTCGGCCAAGCCCGATGAGCGCTTTTTCGCCGTGCTCGGCACGAGCGACGACAGCTCGGCCTTCGATGCGCGGCTGGAGCGGGAGAAAAAATTCGATCCCGACATCTGGGTGGTCGAGATCGAGGGCGGGACCGTTCCCGTCGAAGAGCTTCTTTCGGTGAAGGCCGACTAGGGCGTTTTACCGTCTACGGGAATCACCATGACAGCAAGATCGCCGGCCGCGGGCCAAGGAAGCGCAGAAGGTTCATCACGCCGCTTCCCCGTTTTGGACGGGAAACCGGTCGGCGAAAACTTCTTTGGCCGCAAACAGCCCGTTGAGCGCCGCGGGAAAGCCGGCATAGACCGCCATCTGGATGATGGTTTCGACGATTTCGTCCTTGGTCAGCCCGACATTGAGCCCCGCCTCGATGTGGACTTTCAGTTGCGGGATCGCGGTTCCCATCGCTGTCAGCGCCGCGATAGTCGCGATCTCACGGGCGCGCAGATCGAGACCGGGGCGGCTGTAGATGTCGCCAAACGAGAACTCGAACACGTAGTTCGCGAAGTCGGGGGCAATGTCAGCCAGGGCGGCAATGACTTTGTGGCCGGCTTCGCCGTCGATTTCAGCGAGCGCCCGCTTGCCGCGTTCCAGCCGGCTTTCGCCGATGCTCGGGGATTGATGCGTCATAATCCTTCATCCTCTGTTTCAGGCCGGCATATCCGGCGATCTTGGTGTCGAGGACGAGAAGGCAGGCTTGCAGTTTGGCCACATGCGCACGGACACGCTCACGGTGCTGCTTGAGCAGCGCGCCGCGCTCCGCTTCCGTGTCGGCGCCGCGCTCCCGCAAGGCCGCGTAACGCAGCATTTCCCGAATAGGCATCCCGGTCGTTTTGAGCCGGTCGAGAAATTCTATCCAGGTCAGGATTGATGCGTCGTAGTCACGTTGGCCCGATTGGTCCCTGTCGGCATGGGGAAGCAGCCCGATCCGCTCATAGTAACGGATTGTGTAGGCAGACAGTCCCGAACGCTTCGCCAGCTCGCCAATCTTCATCAATGCCATTCTTTCGTCACGACGCCCAGAAAGCTACGAGTTAGAGCGCACTCTAAGTCAAGAGGCGTTGTTACTTTGTCGTGTCGCGGAAATGCCCGGTCTCGCGACGAACATCGGCTCGTTGATTTTAAGATAAAAAACAAACGCTTAAAGCGCGTCGCCACCGGGTTCCTTCAGCGCGAGGCGCTTTAAACCGATCAGGATGCCTTGACGCTGGCACTCGCCGCGTCGCTGTTCGAGGCTGCGCGGCTCTCGATGTCAACCGCATCGGAAGCACTGCCGCGGATCGCCCGCGAAAGCGTCTCGGCCTTCCAGGCACGTACCTTGTCCAGCGCCGTCTCGCGGTGCAGCAGCCGATAGCTGTCGAGGAACAGGCGGATCGCCTGCGGATGCGGGAACTCGCCGGGATAGACCGCGACGGCGATCAGGAAGGCCCTGTCTTCGCTGAGGTCGAGGGCACGCAGCGCCGCAAGCAGCGCGACATAGCCCGATTGCCCGGTCACCGAGCGGGCCGTCGCGAAGTCGATCTCCAGCACATCGGCCAGCGCGGTCTGGAAGAATGCCAGGTTCCCCGTCAGCGCCGTCTCGCGCAATTTCACATAGGCCGGCTGGCCAAGGAAGGTGTTGACGTCCGCAGCGTCGCCGGTCGGGCGCATCATCGCCCGCAGGCGGCGCCGCGCGTGCTCCGCGGCTTCGCCTGGCGCGGGACGGTCGGTATCCGCCTTGGCCGCCGGCTCGGGTTTCGGCGCAAGCCTGGTGACCGTCTCGGGCGGCCGTGCCTTGACCAGCGTCGGCCTTTCCAGCACGCGGATCAGGTCGGCGATCGTCGGGTTGAGCTCCTTGCGGCGCGCAATGGCGCGCGCATGCGGTAGGCCGTGCCGGCCGATCAGCGCGATGAGGTCGATATCGCTCAGCGCGTTGGAGCGGGTGAGCAGGGGGGCTGCGATCTCGACCGGCTCTTCAGCCAGCCGCCTGACCAGCGCGGTCGGCGCGTAGTCGCATTCGGAAAGGGCGGCAGCGACGTAGCGGCGCGACTCGACCGAGACTTCGTCGAACAGCGGCAGCGTCAGGTCTTCGAGCTGGGCGATCTCTCGGCGCGAGGGACGCGTCAGCGAGCAGAAGGCCGACACGGCGGCGCGGAACAGCCTTTCGGCCTTTCCCGCTTCGGTCCGGATAGCGATTTGCCTGAAATCGGAAGATGACACGGAGGATACGCCCGATACTCGACACAATCCCGAACCGCGCAATCCGGCCGGGCCGGTTTCGCACCTTCAGGAAAACAAACGTCAAATTAGCCGCGATCCGTTAGCGCTCCGTTAACCCTCTAAGCCCCTTAATCAACTTTGGAGGCGTTGCGTTGTGCTCCGGTCAAACCGAGAGGAATGCGCGAACCATGGGCATGGTCCTGTCTTTTGTGCCGCGAGCGGCACCAGTAAATCGAGCAAGTCACGACACCACGACGGCGGCGGCGGTCATCATTTTCCCCGGCGTCCGTTACGAGTTGCATCCGCAGGCCGGTGAGGCACGGCCCGGCGACAGCAGCTCCGACAGGCCGGGCTCTCCGCCTCCTGCCAAGCCGCATCACTGATCGGGCGCCTTTCTCAGTAGTCCTGCAATTCGCAGGCGCCCTGATCGAGGAAGCGTGACACGATCGGCTTCCAGCTCCCGTCCGGCACAAAGGCGCGGACGACGAAAATGCCTTCCTCGATCGGCGCCTCGACGAAGATCGCGCCCTGCAGATCCTCCGGAAGGTCGCGCCGCACGTCGATCATCTGCGCCGGCGTCAACACCACCGCGTCGAGCTTCTCGCCATTGGCGTTGTGGTCGTTGAAGGAATAGATGTTGTGGCCGTTGCGGTCGTAGACCGAGGCCGACCAGAACGGCACGTCGCCCGGCGCCCTGATCCTGACCAGCCCGTCGGCAAGGTTGAAGCGGCAGGCGGCCGCATAAAACAATGGATCCACCGACTTCACCACCGGCGCGCCGCCGGCCTCGGCGTCTAGCCGCGTCATCTTGTAGAAATCGGATGCCATCGCCAGGCGCGACCAGGCATCGCGTTCGGAAAATTCCGGCACCAGGAACAGCACAACGATGTGCACGATGCCGGCGCCGAGCAGGCCGAGGATCAGGGCATGCAGCAGTCTACGCATTGCAGCCCGCCTTCAGGATGCGCGGCAGTGTCACGTCCGAGAGGCCGGTGCTCGAGGCGATCGGCGTGTCGTAAAAGGTCAGCACGAAATACATCTTGCCGGAGCCGCCGGTCAGCAGCCAGTTTCCGGGCGCCGGGCGGCTGCCGACGGAGATGACGACGGAATTGTCGGGCTGGCGCAGCACTTCGTAGGATTGCAGCGCCGACTGCCTCGGCTTGCCTGTGTCGATCACGCCAAGCGACTGGTCGGCGGCATAGAGCGTCCAGAAGCGGGCGGTCGGATAACCGCCTTCGATCGTATAGGTGCATTCGCGTTTCAGCGGCTCGCCGGCATCGTCGCGCTCAGCGACGAAGGCAAGTCCCTCGGCCTGGCCGAGCGCCAGCACGCCCTCGCGTGCAACGCGCGCCTTGGAATAAGGGTCGGCGGCCAGTGTCCCGACTTCCGGGAAAGCGGTCCATTGGCCGATGCGGATCGCGCCCACGCCGTCCTGCGCGTTGAGCGCATACCAGACGCTGTAGCCGCCAAGCCCGATGGCTATGGCAAGCGAAAGCAGCGTCAGGATGGCGTTCTTGAGCATGAGAGCCGCAAACAGAGGAGGTTGCCCGGGATATCGCGGCGCGGGGTGCCGTGGCAAGCCGGCTTCACGTCACGCCGCCTTAAAGCGCCGAAAGCGTCTCCGGCATGGTGGGCGCAACGAGCGCCGGCGCGGCCTGGAACGCCTTGGTCATGTCCCGTAACGTTTGGCTGGTGCGGCTGGAAAGCACCGGCGGGCGCTCGGCCTCGGCTTGCGCCGCCGCTGCGTCGGCTTCCTTCTTGGCCGCTTCCTCGGCCTTGGCCGCGACCTCCGGATCGACCCAAGGATTATCGAGACCGGGGATCGGCTTCAGATCGATGTTCTGATGCGCGTAGACCATCAGCCGCTGCCAGACCATCGCCGGCAGCGAGCCGCCTGTCATCTTGTTGGTCGCCGTGAAGTCGTCATTGCCGAGCCAGACGGCGGCTGTGTAATTGCCGGTGAAGCCAACGAACCAGGCGTCGCGGTAGGATTGCGTCGTCCCGGTTTTGCCGGCAACGACGATGTTCGGAAGCTGGGCGCGTCTCGCGGTGCCGATAACCGGCACCGCCGCCAGCATGGTGTTCATGTATTTCAGCGCCTTTTCCGACAGCACGCGGTGCGGTGGCGGCGCGTCCTTGGCCCAGTCATAGACCACGTCGCCGGTGCGGGTGACGAGCTGGGTGATGCCGTGGCGCGAGCCGACGAAACCGTTCTGCGCAAAGACGCTGTAGCCCGTCGCCTGGTCCATCACCGTCATGCCGGATGTGCCGAGCACCATGGTCTTGTGCGCTTCCAGTGGCGATTCCACGCCCATCGATTCGGCCATCGCCTTGATCGGCCCGATGCCGAGGTAGTCCTTGGCGAGCCGCACCGGCACCGTGTTGATCGACTTGGCGATCGCCGTGAGCAGCGTCACGTTGCCGGCCGATCCGCCGCTGTAATTGTGCGGCGACCAGCTGCCCCAGCTGATCGCGCCGCCGGAAACCACCGAGTCCGGCGTGAACCCGTGCTCCATCGCTGTGGCGTAGACATAAGGTTTGAAGGATGAACCCGTCTGGCGCAGAGCCTTGGTGGCGCGGTTGAACTGGCTGGTGCCATAATCCCGTCCGCCGACGATGGCGCGCACCGCGCCGTTGGTCTCGATCACCACCACCGCGCCTTCGGTGACATTGTATTCCTTGCCGAACTGGCGAAGATGGAACTCGACCGACTCCTCGGCCGCCTTCTGGATGTTGGCGTCGAAAGTGGTGTGGGCGACCAGCGAGTGCTGGCCAGGCTTGGCGATCTTCTTGACCTCGTCGAAGGCCCAATCGAGGAAATAATCCGGGCTCTTCTGCTCGCCGCGATCGACGACGTCGGCCGGATGCAGACGCGCCTGCAGCACCTGGCCCTCGGTCATGAAACCGGCATCGACCAGGTTTGACAGCACCACATTGGCGCGGGCACGGGCCGCCGGCAGGTTGATGTGCGGGGCGTATTTGGTCGGCGCCTTGAACAGGCCGGCCAGCATCGCCGCTTCGGCGAGGCTCAGATCCTTGACGCTCTTGCCGAAATAGAAATCCGCCGCCGCCTCGATGCCGAACGTGCCGCCGCCCATATAGGCGCGGTCGAGATAGAGCTGCAGGATCTCTTTCTTGGACAGGTTTGCTTCCAGCCATAGCGACAGGAAGGCTTCCTTGATCTTGCGCTCCAATGTGCGCTCGTTGGAGAGAAACAGGTTCTTGGCGAGCTGCTGCGTGATGCTGGAGCCGCCCTGGACCACGGAGTTGGCGCGCACATTCTCGAAGATCGCGCGCGACAGGCCGAGGACATCGATGCCGTAATGGTCGAAGAAACGCCGGTCCTCGGTCGCCAGCACCGCCTTGATGACGATGTCGGGCATCTCGTCGACCGGCACTGAATCGCGCTGGATGATGCCGCGCTGGCCGATCTCGTTGCCGTAGCGATCCAGGAAGGTCACGGCGAAGTCGCCCTGGCTGCGCCAGTCGCCGGTGGTGATGTCGAAAGCGGGCATGGCGAGCGCGAGCAGCACCACGAAGCCGCCGGCGCCCATGGTGAACCCTTCGCTCAGCACCTCGATGACCGTGCGGCGCCAGCCATGCACCCGGAAACGGCGGGAAAAGATGGTCGCCGCTTCCCAGAATTCGCGGGCCTTGAAGCCGATCTCGTAGAGCGAGCTATCGAACCAAGCGTCGACGCCGAGCAGCGCCGAAGCGATGCGGCCTCTTCTCCTCTTGCGTGGTTTCGAAGGACTTGCCATTCCGACTTCCGCCCCAACGCGCTTTCGCCCGAAAACAGCATGCGGGCAGTTTCAGGGTGGCACCCTGTCAAACTATTTGACCATTTTATCACCGCTCACAAGGGCAGCGAAGCCACAGCACGAGCTTTGTTGATCGGAGGTGTGCTGGCCGTCAACGGCCGATCGATATCACCGCGCCGCGATGGCTCGCATAAAATGCGCCACATCCGACGCGGTCGGTTCCTGGCCGATGAAGGATCGCTGATGGGCGGCAAGATGGCTGACGCGCGCCTTGCCGCATCGAGGCGTCTGTCACGCGAGGTTGGCCCATTCTTGCCGCGCGAATTCATAGACTTGCACGATTATGCTCCGGGGTGCTCTCGACCCGTTCATCTGAACGGCCGGCGCCACGGGAGGCAGCTGTGGTGCTTGGGAACCGCACGTCCAGCATATGTTCGACAGCATTCCATCTAGCCTCTTGGTATCGACGAAGGGCGAAGACGCTGACGGCGAATACCAACATGCCAATTCCGGTTGCCGGAACGATACCCAGGACTGCGACGGCTTTCGCCAGCACGCCGGCGAAGACACCTGCGATGACACTGGCGACGACGCTCACCATCCCCGCTGTGCTCATGAATGACTGCCAGTGCGAGGAGCGAAGGGCTTTGCTGACGAGCAATGCCTCGTCGTCGTCGTGACGGGAGTGGATCAAGTATTTCTCCACGCCTGGAGCCGTCTCCACGAAATAGTGCCGGATGCGAGCCATGCCACGTGCGAGGACCATGTCCTCGATTGCGACTTGGACCGCCCGAACGAAGGTGACGATGCCGATGAAATACAGGCAGGGAAGCAGGATCAGACTGAAAAAAACGAATGGCTGCCCCATGCGCGTTACTTGAGCGACGAATGCCAGCGCGACGGTCGTGCTGGAAACGGCGGTCAGGAAAAGGTCTGCCCGCGAATTAGCTTCCTGGATGGTGGCCGACCGCGCCGTCTGCAACACGAAATGTTCGGTCGTGAGGCATTGCAGGGTTTGATCACTGGTTTTGTCCTCGCCCGTCGCCATTGGATGCCGTCAACTCGCTGCCTTGAAATGACGCGGCTTTGTGATGCACCTTGAACTGAAACAATCTTTAATTGTTCCAAAATGCATCCGATTCTTCGTTTCATAAGGTCGCGAGACGTGGGTGTCCGACGATCGTCGGCTTGAACGAACAGATAGGAATCTCAGCGCCGGCAGGGTGCATTGCTACAGGGTCGCCAAGAGCGTCGCCCTGGCGTTGCTCGATGACGGTTTAGCCGGGGAGGGGACCGAGCTTTCCGTACACATTGTCGGGGTCGAACGGCCGGCGCGCGTCATCGCGGCCTCGCCCTACGACGCCGAAGGCAAGGCGATGCGGCAATGAGGAGGAACCGCCATGATTGAGGAAGCCGCACGCGATCTCAGGCGCGAGCGCCGCCGGGGACGCACCGGGGAGGCCGGCAGCGAGTCGAGCCGCCATCCGAATTACCGGTCACTGAAGAACCCGTTCCTGCCGCAGCCGATCTTTTCCGACGACCAGGTCGCGGCCATCCACGCTACCGCGCTGCGCGTGCTGGAGGAGCTAGGCATCAAGGTGCTGCTGCCCGAGGCGCGGACAATCTACGGCAAGGCCGGTGCATTGGTCGACGAAGACAGCCAGATGGTCAGGATCGGTCGCGACATGGTCGAAGCCGCGCTCGCCTCGGCGCCGCGCACGATTCCGGCACTCGGCGGCGACCGCTCCCGCGACCTGACGCTCGAGCTCGGCTCGATGACCTTCCTTGCCGGCTCCGGAGCCCCTAATGTCACCGATCTCGAGCGCGGCCGCCGGCCGGGAACGCTCACCGCCTTCGAGGAATTCATCAAGCTGGTTCAGCATTTCGACGTGCTGCATATGCTCGGGCCTTGCGTCGAGCCGCAGGAACTCGACAACCGCTTCCGCCACTATGCCGTCAACCGGGCGCAGCTGACGCTGTCGGACAAGTTCCCCTTCGTCTTCGCGCGTGGCACGCCGCAGGTGGAGGACGGCTTCGAGATGATTCGCCTGGCGCGCGGCCTCTCGCAGGACGAGTTCCGCGCCGGTGCCCATTGCTACACCGTCATCAACACCAACTCGCCGCGCCAGTTGGATATCCCGATGGCGCAAGGCATCGTCGACTTCGCCAAGGCCGGTCAGGTCCTGGTCATCACGCCTTTCTGCCTGGCGGGCGCTATGGCGCCGATCACGGTCGCCGGCGCGCTGACCTTGCAGCATGCCGAGGCGCTCGCCGGATTGACGCTGGCCCAGATCGCGCGGCCTGGCGCGCCGGTGGTCTATGGCTCCTTCTCGTCCAATGTCGACATGAAGTCCGGTGCTCCGGCCTTCGGCACGCCGGAGCACATCAAGGCGACGCTTGGGGCGGGGCAGCTGGCTCGCCACATCGGCCT
Source organism: Mesorhizobium sp. CA7 (assembly GCF_020165015.1). NCBI lineage: Bacteria > Pseudomonadati > Pseudomonadota > Alphaproteobacteria > Hyphomicrobiales > Phyllobacteriaceae > Mesorhizobium > Mesorhizobium sp. CA7. The sequence continues at coordinate 203,899 of NZ_JAIUHH010000006.1, read as the reverse complement.
GCCTTGGCGCTCCGGCGGCGGCAGCGCCGCCAATGTCTCCGATGCGCAGGCCGCGCACGAGACCCAGTTCGCGCTGTGGGGCTCGGTGCTGGCCGGCGCCACCGTCTGCATCCACGCCGCCGGCTGGCTAGAAGGCGGTCTCAGCGTCTCGCTGGAGAAGCTGATCACCGACGTCGAGGCGCTGCAGACGGTCGCCGAGCTTTGCGCCACGACGCCGGGCGACGAGGATGCAATTGGCTTCGAAGCGATTGCCGAAGTGCAGCCCGGAGGTCATTTCTTCTCGGCCGCCCACACCATGACGCGCTACCGCAGCGCCTTCTACGAGCCGCTGGTGGCCGACTGGTCGAACTTCGGCAACTGGACGCAGGCCGGCGGCAAGACAGCCACGGAGCGCGCGACCGACATCTGGAAGCGGATTATCGCCGACTTCCAGCCGCCAGCCACCGCTGCCGCCGCCGCGGGAGTGCTCGACGAGTTCATTGCCAGACGCACCGAAGAAGGCGGCGCGGCTCCGGTCTCATGATTTGACGAAAACATAATAAATTCTAGACCTTCGCCCTTCAGGCTATACTCAAATCGATTTGCGATCTGGCATCGGATCGCGAGCGCGGCTACGCTGCCGGAATTGGCTGCGGCGCGGAGACATGTTGGCGATGGACTGTAGATGACGGCGCCTGGCGATTTGATGCAGGCCTTGTTCCTGAGGCTGAAGACCGATGAGTCGCTGTCGGCGTTGCTTGGCGGCGCGGGCCTGCTCGAGCAGGCGAGCGACAAGGCCGCCTTTCCGCACGTCACATATGGCCGCACCAGCGCCTTCGACCTCGAGACCGGCGTCGACAACGACAATGACCAGCTGGTCACCTTGCACGTCTGGTCGAAAGCCCAGGGCGAGGCCGAGACACGCCTCATCATGGACAGCATCAAGGCGAGCCTCGATGGCGCGGCGCTGTCCATTGGCCCGCGCGGCCAGACGCGCCTGTCCCTGGAATTCGCCGAGGCGCGCTATGACGAGGATCTTGCAGTCTATCATGGATTGCTGCGCTTCCGCGCGCTGACCCAGGAAAGTGCATAGGGTGTGTTGAGATTCAGGTCAGGCCGAGTCGAAAATGATGGCTTCCGAGAACCGGCGCGGAGCGTACTTAAAGTACGTGAGCACCGGAGCGCAGGAAGCCGGCATTTGCAGGCCAGCCTCACCTGAACATCAACACACCCTAAAGCTGCGCCTGGATCGCGGCCTTGTCGATGACCGACCAGACCTCCCTTATGCGGCTGTCGTGGAATTCGTAGAACACGTTCTCGGCGAAAGAAACCCGCCTGCCGTGGACCGGCAGGCCGAACAGCACGCCTTTGGGATGGCAGTCGAAATGCAGGCGCGCCGCCACGCGCGGCGGCTCCGAGATCAGAAGCTCGACGTTGAAACGCAGGTCGGGAATGGCCTCGAAATCGCCTTCCAGCATGCGCCGATACCCCGACAGCCCGATCGTCTCGCCATTATACTGCACCTCCTCGCCGACGAACCGGCCGAGATTGCCCCAGTCCTGCTCGTTAAGGCAGACGATGTAGCCCCGGTAGAGATCGGCAATATCCTCACGCGTCATCGCATCCTCCCATGGCCGTCCGGCGTTTCTACACTAGGTAGCGCGGGGCGCGGAATCGGCAGGCCGAAAAGCGTAGCGGACCGACTGATTTTCCGGCTATGAATTTGCACCCGGGCTTGAGGGAGCGTTGGCGTCCATAGGGGGTGTGGCGGGCATGGATTTTCGATCGTTCACCGTTCATTTCACGTTCAGCCCATATGCGTTAGAACCGTGATCATGAAAAAGTTTGGCCCTCATCTCCGCAAAGCAGTGCTGGCGCTCGCCGCAGCCGGCCTCTTTGCGTCGCAGGCGATTGCCCTGCCGGTCACCGAGCCGTCGGTCGATCGGCCGGTGGTGCTCGCCGCCAGCGATTGCTACGCCATCGGCCAGCAGGTCGCCGCGCAGAATGGCGGCACGCTGGCCAAGGCCTCGCAGGCGACGCGGGGCGGCCAGCAGGTCTGCGTCATCGTCGTCCTGGTTCCCGGCAAGGAAGGCCAGCGTCCCCGCCGCTCGGAAATCGTCGTTCCGATGGGCTGACCCTGTCGTTTCCCAGGCTGGTGGAATCGGCCTATAGGTCTACCCAACAACAGGCTTCAACCCCATGCGCGTGCTCGTCGTCGAGGATGACAAGGATCTCAACCGGCAACTGGCCGACGCGCTGGTCGACGCCGGCTATGTGGTCGACCGCGCTTATGACGGCGAGGAGGGGCACTTCCTCGGCGACACTGAGCCTTACGATGCCGTCGTCCTCGATATTGGCCTGCCGCAGATGGACGGCATCAGCGTCGTCGAGCGCTGGCGCCGCGGCGGCCGCAAGATGCCGGTGCTGATCCTGACCGCGCGCGACCGCTGGAGCGACAAGGTGGCCGGCATTGACGCCGGCGCCGACGATTATGTGACCAAACCCTTCCACATCGAGGAGGTGCTGGCGCGGGTGCGGGCGCTGATCCGCCGCGCGGCCGGCCATGCCTCGTCGGAACTCACCTGCGGGCCGTTGCGCCTGGACACCAAGGCGTCCAAGGCCGACGTCAATGGCGTGCCGCTCAAGCTCACCTCGCACGAGTTCCGGCTGCTCGCCTATCTGATGCACCATATGGGCGAGGTGGTGTCGCGCACCGAGCTGGTCGAGCATCTCTACGATCAGGATTTCGATCGCGATTCCAACACGATAGAAGTGTTTGTCGGCCGGCTTCGCAAGAAGATGGGCATCGACATGATCGAAACCGTGCGTGGCATGGGCTATCGCATGCGTGAGCCGGAGGCGTGACGCGGAACCGCTGAAACCAACCATGGAAACGCGGCTTTCGAAGCTGCGGCTCTGGCCGCGCTCGCTGACCTTCCGCGTCATCGCCTTTTCCACTATCTGGGCGATCCTGACTCTGGTCGTCATCTTCACCCTCATCACCACGCTTTACCGCCAGGCCAGCGAGCGCGGCTTCGACAGCCTGCTTTCGGCGCATTTGTTCAACCTGATCGGCTCCGTCGGCATTTCCGACAACGGCGCGCTGACCGGCTCGCCCGACCTCGGCGACCTGCGCTTTTCCGAGCCGAATTCCGGCTGGTACTGGTCGGTGGAGCCTGCCTCCGAAGGCGTGCATGGCGAAATCCATTCCTCCTCGATGACCACCTCGCTCCTGTCGCCGAGCGTCGCGGAGGTCCCGTTCAATGCGAACTTCCAGCGCAGCTACTCGATGGAGGGCATCAAGGGCGAGCGGCTCGAAGTGTTCGAGAGCGAGTTCGTACTCGACGCCAAGAACCGCGCCGCGCGTTTCCGTGTCATGGGCAACCACAGCGAGCTCGAGCAGGAGATTGCGAGCTTCCAGCGTCGCCTGCTCACCTATCTCTCGCTGTTCGGCGTCGGCATGATCGCCATCAATGCCATCGCCATCCTGTTGGGCTTGCAACCCTTGCGGCGGGTCCGCAATGCGCTCGCCATGGTGCGCGAGGGCACCGCGCAGCGGCTCGACGGCAGCTTCCCGGCCGAGATCGAGCCGCTGGCCAGCGAGACCAATGCGCTGATCGAGAACAACCGGCGCATCGTCGAGCGCTCGCGCACCCAGGTCGGCAACCTTGCCCATTCGCTGAAGACGCCCTTAGCCGTGCTGATCAATGAGGGCCGCGCGCTCGGCGGCGCCAAGGGCCAGTTGATCGCCGAGCAGGCCGCTTCCATGCAGAAACAGGTCGACCACTATCTGCAGCGCGCCCGCGTCGCCGCGCAGCGCGACAGCGTCGTTTTCCGCACGCCGGTTTCGCCGCTGGTCGAGCGCATGGTGCGCGTGTTGCGGAAACTCAATCCGCAAACGAGGCTGACGCTGTCGCTGCCGCCGGCGGAAATCGTCTTTGCCGGCGAGCGCGAGGACCTGGAGGAACTGCTCGGCAACCTGCTCGACAATGCGATGAAATGGGCAAAGAGCGCCGTTGCCGTTTCGGTCGCGCTAGCACCGGGAATGAGCAACATGTTCGAAATCGTTATAGAGGATGATGGCCCGGGCATTCCCGAGGACAGCGCGCGGGAAGTTTTGAAACGTGGCAAGAGACTCGACGAGACGAAGCCGGGAACAGGGCTCGGGCTGGCCATTGTCGCCGACCTCGTCAACGAGTATGGAGGCTCGCTGGCGCTGGAACGGTCCGGCATGGGCGGCTTGAGGGCGGTGGTGGGATTGCGGAGCCTTCAATGATGTTTCTTATCGATTTGCGAGCAGCGGCCGACGGCCAAATTTCCGACAAATATCAACACTATGGCGATGAAAACGTCCTGATGGCGCGCCCCCAGTCCATCCAGTTCCATCCCGCTGAAGAGAACCGGTTGTCGGCATGAAGATTCGCGTCGCGCTCGTTTCCGCCCTGCTCGCCGTTTCCGGCTGCACGACCCTGGGTAAGGGTGGTCCGACCTCTCCCGTCACGCCTGTTTCCACGCCGCCGACCGGCGGCAAGGTGTCGACCGGCATCGTTTCGGCCATGAATGGCGGGCTTATCGGCGGGTCGATCGGTTCGGGCCTCAGCGATGCCGAAAAGCGCAAGGGCCTGGAAGCGGAATACAAGGCGCTGGAATACAACACCAGCGGCCAGAAGGTGACGTGGAAGAGCGACAACTCCTCGCATTATGGCGAGGTCGTCGCCGCCCAGCCTTACAGGGTCGGCTCGCAGGATTGCCGCCAGTACACCCACACCGTCTATACGAGCGGCGCGGGTGTCACCGCGCGCGGCACCGCCTGCCGCAATGCCGACGGCAGCTGGACGCCGCTGACCTAGAAAGAAACCCGGCCGGCCCCGTTATTCGGTCGGATTGACCCCTATCAAGGTCGGACGGCGCGTCTGCCGTCAAAGCGTCGCAGTACGTCCGTGTTGGCAGGGCAGGGCTCTGCCTTTATTGGAAGGGCCATGCTGTTCTGGGTCATAGCCGCAATCCTCACGCTGGGCGCCAGCCTGGCCGTGCTGTTGCCGCTTACCGGCGGCATGAAAGGCGCGTCGCCGGCTGGCGATCACGATCTCGAAGTCTATCGCGACCAGCTTTCCGAGCTCGACCGCGACATGGCGCGCGGCCTGATCCAGCCCGGGGAGGCCGACGAGGCGCGTGCCGAGATCGGCCGCCGCATCCTGCGTCTGGGCGCGGCCGTGCAGCCGGACGCGGCAATACTCAAGCCTGCGCGCAGCGCCAAGTGGGTCGCCAGCATAGCCGTGCTTGCGGTTCCCCTGCTGAGCTGGGGGCTCTACGGAATGCTCGGCTCTCCCGATCTACCTTCGCAGCCGCTGGCCGAACGTCTAGCCAAGAACCCGGCCGATGCCTCGGTCGACGAGCTGGTCGCCCGCGCCGAAGCCCATCTCGCCGCCAATCCGTCGGACGGCAAGGGCTGGGACGTGCTGGCTCCGATCTATCTTCGACTGCAGCGCTTTCCCGACGCCGTGACCGCCTATCGCAACGCCATCCGCCTCGATGGCGACAGCGCCGTGCGCCAGTCGGGTCTCGGCGAAGCGATCGCCAGCGCTGCCGGCGGCATTGTTTCGGCCGACGCTCAAAAAGCCTTCGAGGCGGCCCTGAAGCTCGATCCGGCCAACGCCAAGGCGAATTTCTACCTGGCGGTGGGCCTGGCACAGGAAGGCAAGAAGGCCGATGCCGTTGCCGCCTGGCAAAAGATGCTCGGCCAGCTCGCGCCGGATTCGCCCTGGCGCAGCGCCGTCCAGCAGGCGCTTGCCGAGGCGGGAGGTCCGGCTGTCGCCGATGCAGCGCCGGCCAACGGCCCCGACGCGCAGCAGGTGGAAGCCGCGCAACAGATGTCGCCGCAGGACCGGCAGGCGATGATCGAGACCATGGTCGCCGGTCTCGACGACAAATTGAAGCAGAATCCCCGCGACGAGGAAGGATGGATGCGGCTCATCCGTTCCTATGTCGTGCTTGGCAAGGCCGACCAGGCGCGCGACGCGCTCGGCCGCGCTGTCGCCGCCTTTGGTGCCGACAGTGAACAGGCCAAGAAATTCACCGCCTTCGCCGCCTCGCTCGGCCTGACGGCGACGGAGTAAGGCAATGACGCGCAAGCAGAAGCGGATGTCGGTGATCCTGGCGGGGCTGGCTTTCCTCGGCGCCGCTGCCGGGCTCACCTTCTATGCGCTGGGACAGAAGGCGTCCTATTTCTACATGCCGGCCGATCTCGCCACGGCAAGCGTGCCGCCCGGACAGCGGATCCGGCTCGGCGGTCTCGTCGAGAAGGGCACCATCATGCGCGGGCAAGGCGCCACCGTCGCCTTCTCGGTCACCGACAAGCAGAAATCGGTCAAGGTCACCTATACCGGCATCCTGCCCGATCTGTTCCGTGAGGAGCAGGGCGTCATCACCGAGGGCGCTTTCGGCCCGGACGGCGTCTTCGTCGCCGACAGCGTGCTGGCCAAGCACGACGAGCGCTACATGCCCAAGGAAGTCGCCGACGGCCTGAAGGCCAAGGGTGTTTGGCAGGAAAGCACGAACTGATGAGCAGGTTCCGCAAAAGTGCCATGCGGTTTTGCGATCAGAACCTGCGGGAGAACAGGTAACCAATGGTTGAGACCGGACACTTCGCTCTTGTCCTCGCCTTCGCGCTGTCGCTGGTGCAGATGCTGGTGCCGCTCGTCGGCGCCCGCACCGGCAGCCAGCGCCTGATGGCGGTTGGCGGTCCGGTCACGGTCACCGGCTTCGCATTGACCGCGTTGTCCTTCGCCGCCCTTGCAAGCGCCTATGCCGGCTCGGACTTCTCGGTGGCGAGCGTTTGGGAGAACTCCCATTCGCTGCAGCCGATGATCTACAAGATCACCGGCACCTGGGGGAATCACGAAGGCTCGATGCTGCTTTGGGTGCTGATCCTGACCTTCTTCGGCGCGCTGGTCGCCGTCTTCGGCAACAATCTGCCGTCAACGCTCAAGGCCAATGTGCTGGCCGTGCAGGGCATGATTGGCGCCGCGTTCTTCCTGTTTATCCTGGCGACGTCCAACCCGTTCATCCGCCTCAATCCGGCGCCGATCGAGGGCCGCGACCTCAATCCGATCCTGCAGGACCTCGGCCTCGCGATCCACCCGCCGATGCTTTATCTCGGCTATGTCGGCTTCTCGATCTGCTTCTCTTTCTCGGTCGCGGCGCTGATCGAGGGGCGCATCGACGCCTCCTGGGCACGCTGGGTGCGGCCCTGGACGCTGGTCGCCTGGATGTTTTTGACCGGCGGCATCGCCATGGGTTCCTACTGGGCTTATTACGAGCTCGGCTGGGGTGGCTTCTGGTTCTGGGACCCGGTCGAGAACGCTTCCTTCATGCCCTGGCTCGCCGGCACCGCTCTGCTCCATTCGGCCATCGTCATGGAAAAGCGTTCGGCGCTGAAGATCTGGACGCTGCTCTTGGCCATCCTGACCTTCTCGCTGTCGCTGCTCGGCACTTTCCTGGTGCGTTCCGGCGTGCTCACCTCGGTGCACGCCTTTGCCACCGACCCGGCGCGCGGCGTCTTCATCCTGTGCATCCTGACCTTGTTCATCGGCGGCTCGCTGGCGCTGTTTGCGCTGCGCGCCTCGCGGCTGACGGCGGGCGGCCTGTTCCATCCGATCTCGCGCGAGGGCGCGCTGGTGCTGAACAATCTCTTTCTCACCACCGCCACGGCAACGGTGTTGGTCGGCACGCTTTACCCGCTGGCGCTGGAGGCGTTGACCGGCGGCAAGATCTCGGTCGGCGCGCCGTTCTTCGACCTGACCTTCGGACCGCTGATGCTGCCGCTATTGGCGATCGTGCCGTTCGGCCCCTTGCTCGCCTGGAAGCGTGGCGACGTCATCGCCGCCTCGCAGCGGCTGATGGCGGCCTTCGCTTTGGCGATCGCCGCGATGCTGGTCACCGGCCTGTTCATCGACGGCGCCTCGGTCTTCGCAGTGCTTGGCGTCGGTCTTGCCGTCTGGCTGGTCGTCGGCGCGTTGACCGATCTTGCCGTCAAATCCGGTTTCGGCGCCGTGCCGCCGGCAATCATGCTGCGGCGCTTCGCCGGCCTGCCGCGCTCCGTCTTTGGCACGGCGCTTGCCCATCTCGGCCTCGGGCTGACGTTGCTCGGCATTGTCGGCACGCTCTGCTTCGGCACGGAGAAAATCCTCAGCATGCATCCCGGCGAGACGGTGGAACTCTCCGGCCACACGCTGCGCTTCGAAGGGCTCTCCCCGCGAAAAGGTCCGAATTTCACCGAGGATCGCGGCCGCTTCCTGCTGATGGGTGCCGACGGCAACGCCGATGGCATGATTACCTCCGCAAAACGCTTCTATCCGGTGCGCCAGACGGTGACTACGGAGTCCGGCATCAGGACGCTGGGCTTGAGCCAGCTTTATCTGTCGCTCGGCGACGAGAACAATGACGGCTCCGTCGTCGTGCGCCTCTGGTGGAAGCCGCTGGTCACGCTGATCTGGGGCGGCGGCCTGGTGATGATGGCGGGTGCGGCCATGTCGCTGCTCGACCGCCGCCTGCGCGTCGGCGCGCCGGCGAAGCGGCGCAAGCCGGCCGCGGTCCTGGCGAGCCCAACATGAGCGCAAGATTTTCACTCGCCTCGCTGGCCCTGCTGCTGGCGCTGTTCTTCGCCGGCGCAGCCCAGGCGGTGAAGCCTGACGAGGTGCTGCAGGATCCCGCATTGGAGGTGAGGGCGCGGGCGCTGTCCGAAGGCCTGCGCTGCATGGTCTGCCAGAACCAGTCGATCGACGAATCCGACGCCGATCTTGCTCGCGACCTGCGCATCCTCGTGCGCCAGCGCCTCGTCGCCGGCGACACCGACCAGCAGGTGATGGACTATATCGTCTCGCGCTATGGCGAGTTCGTGCTCTTGAAGCCGCGCTTCAGCCTGCGCAACGCGCTTTTGTGGGGCACGCCGGTGTTTCTGCTTCTGGCCGGCGGACTGTTCATCGTGCTCAGCGCCCGCTCGCGCCGAACTGTGCCGGACAGCACCCTGAGCGCCGAGGAACAGGCGGCGCTGGATAAGATGCTGCGCAAGTAGCGCCGTCGCCGAGCTTGGCGATTGACCGCAACCGCCCTTGGCTCATCATTCTATGGTCTGCGCGCGTCGCTCCGCTCCTGCTTCACGCTGGAATGACGAAGTCTCGGGTGCTGACGCCAAGCCTCCGAACGCGCGGCATACCTCATCCCCTGCCTGTGCGCTCGGCCTCCACGGCCTCGGTCATCGTGTCAATTTCCGCCATCGCAGCTTCGTGAGGCACCATACAGCCCGCCTTTGCGTCGGCTATCCCGCGCTTGATGTCTTCAATCATCTTGGTTTCCCAATCGGCTGATACTCGAGTTCGGTTGCTGTGGCCTGTGGTCATTTGAAACCTCGTGATCGCATGCATCGTCGCCAATTCCCAACATTACAAAACTTTCATGTACCGGAAATGGCGCCGTAATGTGCGGCTCTCTAATCCTCTTGCCCGAGGATGCTTCGCCTGAGTGCATCCACGTCGATAGAGGATAGGAAACCCCATGAATAATGCCCCCAATTCATTTGCCTCCACCCGCAAGCGCCTGATGGCGGCTGCAGCGTCCCTGGCCGTTATCGGTGCGGTCGGCGTGGGCGCGCTTGCCACCGGCACCGCCCCCGTGCTGGCCGATGCCGTGCGCGTCGAAGCCCCGCAGGTGCCGAGCTTCGCCGATGTCGTTGAGCATGTCTCGCCGGCGGTCGTCAGCGTCAAGGTCAAGGCCAAGATCCAGCCGACGGCCGACGATGGTTCCGACGACCAGGACGGTTTCGACAACCTGCCGGACAATCCGCAGCTGCGCCGCTTCTTCAAGGAATTCCGTGGCTTCGGTGACCAGGGTGGCCAGTTCGGCATGCGCCGCTTCGACCACCGCGACCATGGCAATGGCCAGCCTCGTCCGATCGCTCAGGGCTCGGGCTTCTTCATCTCCGAGGATGGCTATCTCGTCACCAACAACCACGTCGTCTCGGAAGGCTCGGATTTCAGCGTCGTCACCAATGACGGCAAGGAGCTCGACGCCAAGCTGATCGGCACCGATCCGCGCACCGATCTCGCCGTGCTCAAGGTCGATGGCGGCGGCAACAAGTTCACCTATGTCGACTTCGCCGACGATTCCAAGGTCCGCATCGGCGACTGGGTGGTCGCCGTCGGCAATCCGTTCGGCCTGGGCGGCACTGTCACCGCGGGAATCGTCTCGGCCCGCGGCCGCGACATCGGCGCCGGCCCTTATGACGACTTCATCCAGATCGACGCTTCGGTCAACCGCGGCAATTCGGGCGGTCCGACCTTCAACCTCAACGGCCAGGTGATCGGCATCAACACCGCCATCTTCTCGCCGTCGGGCGGCAGCGTCGGCATTGCCTTCGATATCCCGGCCTCGACCGCCAAGCAGGTGGTCCAGGACCTGATGAAGAGCGGCTCGGTCCAGCGCGGCTGGCTCGGCGTCGAGATCCAGCCGGTCACCTCCGATATCGCCGAGTCGCTCGGCCTGAAGTCGGACAAGGGCGCGCTGGTCTCGAGCGCCCAGGATGGCGGGCCGGGCAAGAAGGCGGGTATCGTCGCGGGCGACGTGATCACCAAGGTCGACGGCAAGGATGTCGCCTCGCCGAAGGAGCTCGCCCGGATGATCGGTGCATTCGCGCCGGGCAAACCGGTCGATGTCACCGTCTGGCGCAACGGCAAGGACGAGACCGTCAAGGTCGATCTCGGCACGCTGCCGGCAAGCGACAAGCAGGCCTCGAACGACGACAGCAACAAGCAGTCGGCGCCGGCGGCCAAGGCCGACACGCTTGCCGATCTCGGCCTGACCGTCACCAAGGCGGAAAAAGGCAAGGGCCTCGTGGTCACCGACGTCGATCCCGACAGCGATGCGGCCGACCGAGGCATCCAGCCCGGCGACGTCATCACCTCGATCAATTCGAACGACGTGAACACCACCGACGACGTGTCCAAGGCGATGACGGATGCCGCCAAGGCCGGCCGCAAGGCCGTGCTGATGCAGATCACCCGCGACGACTCGAATCGCTTCGTGGCGCTGCCGGTCGGCAAGGGCTGACATCGACTTTCAGCTTCCCCATGGCGGTATCAACACCCCCGAGCCGCCGTGGGGAAACATGGGGCCGAGCACGTAAGTCAGTCACCGTGTTTCGCTCCTGACGGCAGCGGGTTTCCCATCACCCGCTGCCGTTTTAACTTGAAGGCAAGACGATATGACTGCCCCTCAACCTTCCAATGAAATCGCGTATAACGGCTCCATGAAGATTCTCGTCATGGAAGACGATCGCGAGGCGGCGGACTACTTGCAGAAAGCCTTCGCCGAGGCGGGCCACACCGCCCATGTCGCCGGCGACGGCGAGACCGGCTTCGCGCTCGCCGATGCCGGCGACTATGACGTGATGGTGGTCGACCGCCTGATGCCGCGCCGTGACGGCCTGTCGGTGATCGCCGCGCTTCGCTCGCGCGGCAACACCACGCCGGTGCTGATCCTTTCGGCGCTGGGCGAGGTCGACGACCGGGTCACCGGATTGCGCGCCGGCGGCGACGATTACCTCACCAAGCCCTACGCCTTTTCCGAATTGCTCGCCCGCGTCGAGGTGCTGAACCGCCGCGCCAGCGCGCGCGAGTCCGAGACGGTCTACCGCGTTGGCGATCTCGAGCTCGACCGGCTGTCGCATTCGGTCAAGCGCGCCGGCCGCGAGATCACGCTGCAGCCGCGCGAGTTCCGCCTGCTCGAATATCTGATGCGCCATGCCGGCCAGGTGGTGACGCGCACCATGCTTCTGGAAAATGTCTGGGACTATCATTTCGATCCGCAGACCAACGTCATCGATGTCCACGTCTCGCGCCTACGCGGCAAGATCGAAAAAGGCTTCGACAAGCCGATCCTGCACACGATCCGCGGCGCCGGCTACATGCTGAAAGGCGGCTAGAACCCGTTATGGCATTGTCCCTGCCGGCCATCATGAAGACGACGGCGGCCCGGCTTTCGGCGCTTTATCTTCTGCTTTTCGCGCTCTGCGCGGTGCTGCTCGTCCTCTACATGACGTCGCTGTCGGCGCGCATGCTGACCGCGCAGACGCAGGAGACCATCAACGACGAGGTGCTGGGCCTGGCCCGCGCCTATCAGCGCGGCGGCCTGCCGGTGCTGGTGCGCGTCGTCGAGGCCCGCTCGCGCCAGCCCGGCGCCAATCTCTATCTGATCGCCGACGCCAACGGCCAGATCTTGACCGGCAATGTGCAGAGCCTGGAGCCCGGGGTCATCGAGACCGAGGGCTGGACGACGGACCCGTTTTCCTACCAGCGCTTCGGCGAAGGCGAGCTCGATCGGCTGCGCAGCGGCGGTTCGGACCAGACCACGCCTCCGGCCAACGAGGGCAACACTCCACAATCGACAGGTGAGAAGGGGCACAACGCCATCGCGTTGGTGCTGAGACTGCCCAACCAGATGATCATGCTGGTCGGCCGCGATCTTGGCGAGCCCGAGCGCTTCCGCGCCGTCATCAGCCGCGCGTTGACCCTGGCGCTTGGCATGATGGGTTTGGGCGGCATCCTGATCTGGTTCTTCGTCGGGCGCGCCGCGCTAAAGCGCATCGACAGCGTCTCGGACGCCAGCCGCCGCATCATGGGCGGCGATTTGTCCGGACGGCTGCCGGTCACCGGCGCCGGCGACGAATTCGACCGCCTGTCCGAAAACCTCAATTCGATGCTGGCCAGGATCGCCATGTTGAACGAGGGGCTGAAGCAGGTCTCCGACAACATCGCCCATGATCTGAAGACGCCGCTGACCAGACTGCGCAACCGCGCCGAGGCGACGCTCGCCGGCAGGCACAAGACGGAGGAGTACCGCCAGGCGCTTGAAGGCACGATCGCGGAGTCCGACCAGCTCATCAAGACGTTCAACGCCATCCTGATGATCTCGCGCCTGGAGGCCGGCTACTCCTCGGAACAGACCGGTCCCGTCGATCTCGCCGCCACGGTGAGCGATGTCGTCGAGCTTTACGAGCCGGTGGCGGAGGAGGCGGGGGTTGCCCTGGAAACGACCGTGTCCGAGGCCTTCACGATCAACGGCAATCGCGAGCTGATCGGCCAGGCGTTGTCCAACATCGTCGACAACGCCATCAAATACTCGACCGACGCTGCCGAGGCGCCGAAAGTACGGGTGGTCCTGGAGCGCGCTGGCAACGAGATCAAGCTTGCCGTCACCGACAATGGCCACGGCATCCCGGACGACGCCGATCGCGCCCGCGCCACCGAGCGCTTCGTGCGCCTGGAAAAGAGCCGCTCGCAACCGGGCTCGGGCCTCGGCCTCAGCCTCGCCAAGGCAATCATGACTTTCCACAACGGCAGGCTTGATCTTTTGCCCGCCAATCCCGGATTGTCCGTGGTCATGAGTTTCCCGTTGCGGGAGACGCATTGACAGCGCGGACAAATGGCGAAGAAGAAAATCGAATCCGAGTTCCGGCTTAGCCCGACAGTGGCGCTCCGCCCCCTTGATGCGGAGCATGCCCGGCGTGAATTGTCGGAAATCGCCGATGCCGCCGAGGAAGAGGGGCTTTCGCGCCTCGCCGCGTTCCTGGCGGGCGAGGGGCCAGTGCAGGAGCTGCTGGCGGCCGTCTTCGACCTCTCGCCCTTCCTGCGCGATGTGGCGCGCCGCCGGCCATCCGTTCTCGACACGCTGTTCGACCGGACGGTCGAAGCGCGGCTCGGCGCCATCGGCGAAGCAATAGGCGGCGCGGCCAGGGTGGATGACGCCTCGGAGTCGAGCCTGATGATGGCGTTGCGACAATGCAAGACCGAAGCGCATTTCCTGATCGCGCTGGCCGACCTTTCGGGCGAGGCGGAGACCTCGGTGACGGTGCGCCGTCTCAGCGATCTCGCAGATGCCTGCACAAAAGCCGCTGTCGATTTCCTGCTGCTCGACGCGCAACGGCAAGGCAAGCTCAAGCTGCCGGATCGGGCCGAACAGGCGAAGGATTCGGGCTGGATCCTGCTCGGCATGGGCAAGCTCGGCGCGCATGAGCTGAATTTTTCCTCCGACATCGATCTCGTCGTCTTCTTCGATCCGGAGGCGCCGGCCGTCATCGATCCGCTCGACGCCACCGAGCTGTTCTCACGCCTCACCCGCCGGCTCGTGCGCATCCTGCAGGACCGTACCGAGCACGGCTATGTCTTCCGCACCGATCTGAGGCTCCGCCCCGATCCCGGCTCGACACCGCTGGCGATCCCCGTCGAGGCCGCACTTCGCTATTACGAGGCGCGCGGCCAGAACTGGGAGCGGGCGGCCATGATCAAGGCGCGGCCGGTTGCCGGCGACCTTGCCGCGGGCGCGGCCTTCCTCAAGGAATTGCAGCCCTATGTCTGGCGCAAATACATGGACTATGCGGCGATCGCCGACGTCCATTCGATCAAGCGCCAGATTCATGCCCACAAGGGCCATGGCGAGATCGCGGTGAAGGGCCATAACGTCAAGCTCGGCCGCGGCGGCATCCGCGAGATCGAGTTCTTCGTCCAGACCCAGCAGCTCATCGCCGGCGGCCGCTTCCCGGAGCTGCGCGGCCGCGAAACCGTGCCGATGCTCGCAGCGCTCGCCGCGCGCGGCTGGATCACCGCCGACGCGCGCGACGCGCTCACGCGACAATACTGGTTCCTGCGCCGCGTCGAGCATGCCATCCAGATGGTGGCGGACGAGCAGACGCATATCCTGCCGGAAGAAGACGAGGAGCTGAAGCGCATCGCGCTGATGCTGGGTTTTGCCGGCGAGGCGGAATTCACCCAGGCCTTCCGCGCCTCGCTGCAGCAGGTCGAGCGCCATTATGCGGCGTTGTTCGAAACTGCTCCCGAGCTTTCGGCCGGCGTCGGCAATCTGGTCTTCACCGGCGATGTCGACGATCCCGACACGCTGCAGACGCTCGATCGCCTGGGCTTCCAGCGGCCTAGTGACATCTGCCGTGTCATCCGCGGCTGGCATTTCGGCCGCTACCGCGTCACCCAGTCGGCCGAGGCGCGCGAGCGGCTGACCGAATTGACGCCGGCACTGCTCAAAGCCTTCGGCCAGACGCGGCGCGCCGACGAGGCGCTGATGCGCTTCGACGAGTTCCTCGCCGGCCTGCCGGCCGGTATCCAGCTTTTCTCGCTGCTGCAGTCGAACCCGGCGCTGCTCAAGCTGATGGCGACCATCATGGGCGCCGCGCCTCGGCTGGCGGCCATCATCACGCGTCGTCCGCATGTCTTCGACGGACTGCTCGATCCGGCATTGCTCACCGAACTGCCGGATCGCGCCTATCTCTCGGCCCGGCTTGCCGCCTTTATCGAAGGCGACCGCGCCTATGAGGATGTGCTCGACCGGCTGCGCATCTTCGCTTCCGAGCAGAAATTCCTGATTGGTGTTCGCCTGCTTGCCGGCTCTATCGATCCGGCGCGGGCGGGGCGCGCCTTCTCGGATCTCGCCGATCTCACCATCGAAGCGGCGCTCGACGCCGTGATTGCCGAATTCGCGCTGCGCCACGGCAGCATCGCGGGCGGCAGGGTGGCGCTGCTCGGCATGGGCAAGCTGGGCAGCCGCGAGCTCACGGCGGGTTCGGATGTCGATCTCATCCTGCTCTATGACCACGACACCGACGCCGAGGACTCCGACGGCGAGAAGCCGCTGGCGCCTTCGCATTACTATACCCGCATGACGCAGCGCCTGATCGCGGCCGTCTCGGCGCCGACGGCCGAAGGTGTGCTCTACGAGCTGGATCTGCGCCTGCGTCCATCAGGCAACAAGGGGCCGGTCGCCACCCATATCGACGCGTTCAAAAAATATCAGCGCCAGGACGCCTGGACCTGGGAGCACATGGCGCTGGCACGGGCCCGCGCCATCGGCGGCGACGCCGAGCTCTGCGCCGAGCTCGAGACGGAAGTGGCGGCGGTACTGGCGCAGCCGCGCGACGCGGCCAAGGTCAAAGCCGAGGCCTCGGACATGCGTGCGCTGATCGAGAAGGAGAAGGCGCCGCGCGATCTCTGGGACATCAAGCTGATCCCGGGCGGGCTCATCGACCTGGAATTCATCGCGCAGGTCGCGGTCATTACCGGCGCGATCGAACCTGGCCGCCGGGTCACGGCGACTGCCGACATTCTGGCCCGGCTTTCTCCGGACTTCGCCGCAGCCGATATGCGTGAAGAGCTTGGCGAGGCCTATCGGCTCTATCTGGCGCTGACCCAGATGATCAGGCTTTGCCTCACCGGCGAGTTCCAGCGCGACGATGTCCCGCCGGGACTCTCGGATCTGCTGCTCGCGGTCACCGACCTGCCGGATTTCGCTGTGCTGGAAGCACATCTCAAGGAGATGTCGCAGAAGGTCAGGAGAGATTTCGACCGTCTGCTTCGTGCGGGAGCGTCGCCATCAACCGCATCGTTGCCATGAGATTCCCCAGGTGGCACATTAGCCACAGTTAATATTAATCGGCGATCCGGTCTTGCGCCAGTGGCAGAGGTGTCCCGTAATGGGTCAATAGGTCTGGCACCGCAATTGCACTGTCAGCAATGCCGGGGTCAACCATCACCCCGACGATGGGGGGCCCCGCCGCTTCGCAAATGGAGCGGCGGGTTCTTAACGGCTGATTTGAAAGCCGCCTAAATCGCCATGCATTGGGGCGCTGGGCAATTATGGATCTTCCGAAATTTTTGGTAGGCATGTTCACGACGTCATTCATCGTGGCGATCTGGGCTTACAACGAAACTGGTTCTGTCTGGGCGGTGCTTGGATGGGCAATCCTGGCCATGATCATTCTGCAGGTCGGATATATCGGTCTGGTCATCAGCTTGATCTATAGACAGGCGTCGAAAGGCGCCGATGCAAGTCCGGCATCTGCAGCAGCAAATGATTTAAACCTTACCGGTCCAGTTTAGCGACCCGACAGTTCCGTTGGGTTTGACTGATTGCCGCCCTGACCGGCCCGGGGCAAGCCGGAAGTGAGATGTCCAGCAGGACGGAGGGGGCGCTGTCCGCCGGAGCCTTTGGAAATTCCGCATTCTGAACTAGAGCAATTCCAGGAAAAGTGTGTGCGGTTTTCCGTTCGGAATTGCGTAAAACAAAGAGCTAGAGCGGTTCGCCGTTTTCATGAAACGGTGAAACGCTCTAAGCCGCCGCCTTCACCGCGGACGGCGCCTTCTTCAGCGGAATGCGTACCGACACGATAGTGCCGACACCCTCGGTCGAACGGATCTTCAGCGCGCCACCCTGCAATTCGGCCAGCGAGCGCGAGATGGCGAGCCCGAGGCCTGAGCCGGTGTGGTTCTTGGAAAACTGGTTCTGCACCTGCTCGAACGGCCGGCCGAGCTTGCTCAGCGCCTGCTTGGGAATGCCGCAGCCATTGTCCTCGATGGTGAGCAGCAGGGCGCCCGACGTGTTGCGCGCCCTGACCGTGATCTTGCCGCCCTGTCCGGTGAACTTCACCGCGTTGGAGAGCAGGTTGATGGCGATCTGCTTGATCGCGCGGCGGTCGGCATAGAGCCGCATCGTATCGGCGATGCGCGTCTCGACATTGATCGACTTCTCCGCTGCCTGCAGCGAGATCACCCGCACCGTTTCCTTGATCAGCGGGCAGAGGTCGATCTCCTCGTGGTCGAGCGAGAACTGGCCCGCTTCGATCTTCGACATATCGAGGATGTCGTTGATGACGCCGAGCAGGTATTTGCCGCTGCCGTTGATGTCGGTCGCGTATTCCTCATAGCGCTCCGAGCCGAGCGGTCCGAACAGGCCCTGCTGCATCAATTCGGAGAAGCCGATGATGGCGTTGAGCGGCGTGCGCAATTCATGCGACATGTTGGCGAGGAATTCCGACTTGGCGCGATTGGCCGCCTCGGCGCGCTCGGTTTCCTTCATGTATTTGCGGTTGAGCTCGACCAGTTCGCTGGCGCGTTCCTCCTCGGCGCGCCGCGCGAGGCTGAGATCGTGGATCGTCGCCATCAGCCGGCGCTCGCTGTCGACCAGCTTTTCCTGATGCAGCTTTATCTGGGTGATGTCGGAGCCGACCGAGACGACACCGCCGTCGCGGGTCCTGAGCTCGTTGACCTGCAGCCAGCGGCCGTCGGCGAGCTGGCGCTCGAGTGTGATGCCGCCATGCGGCCCGTTGGCATTGGCCAACCTGCGCTCCGAGGCGAAGGCCAGCATGCGCTGCTCCAGCATATCGCGCGTCGCGCCCGGCACCACGTCGCGATCCGACAGCCCATTGTCCTTCTGGAACTTCGAATTGCACATGATCAGCCGTTCGGCGGCATCCCACAGAACGAAGGATTCGTTGATGTTCTCGATCGCTGTCCTGAGCCGCATGTCGGCCGCTTCCGAACGCAGCGCCAGATGCCGCTGCTCGGTGACGTCGACGGCGATGCCGATCAGCTGGATCTCCGGCGCCTCCGGGTCGATCACCTGGGCGCGGGCTCGCATCCATACCCATTGTCCGTCGGCGTGGCGCATGCGAAAGACCTGGTCGATATGGTCAATCTCGCGTTCGATGATGCGGTTGGCGAGCTCGAACAGGTCGCCGTCTTCCGGGTGGACGATCTCGTCGACCTCGCCGAAGGAGAGCATCGTGTCGCAGGGCTCATAGCCCAGCATGTCGTACATCGAGCGCGACCAGTACATCTTGCCGCGCACCATATCCCAGTCCCACAACCCACAGCGGCCGCGCACCAGCGCCATGTCGATGCGCTGATGCGCTTCGAGATAGATGCGGTCCGCCGCCTGGGCGCGCGCCGCCTGGCCGAAATAGGCGTAGAGGATGACGATCAGCACGCCCGCCGTCAGCACGAACAGCGTGACGTTGAGCGACATAGACTTGCGCCAGCTGTCGAACACCGCTTCCTTCGGCACCAGCACTGCGGCCGCGTGTTTGCGGTCGCCGCTGAGGCTGACAGCGGCAAACCAATCCTGTCCGCCGGTGCTGACATCCATCACGCCGGCGCGGTCGCCGAACATGAACAGCGGCTGGCCGCCCAGTACGAGGCTGTCGAGCGTGCGGCCCTGCCAGCCCGTCGACAACGGCGAAACGGCGATGACCTTGAAGTTGGCGTCGGTGACGGCGAGCACATGGGCGCGGCTCATGGCGCCCTGGCGGCTGATGTTCTCCAGGAGGCTTGTGGCATTGACGCCGGCCGCGCTGGGGTCCGCGGTGATCGCCTGCGCCATCTGGCCGGCGGCGAGCGCCAGCACTGCCTTGGCGTCGCGCTCGATCTCGTCATGCTCGTTCATCAGCGACAGGAAGCGCAATGCCGCGATGACGATGAGGAAAACGACGATCAGCGCCGGGATCGACCGGCGCAGCAGCGGCTCGGCGGCCAGGAGCCGCTGATAGGTGGGTTCGGCGATCAGGCGCGCATTGCCGGCAAGTCCGTCGCTCCTTGCCTTGCGACGCGCAAAAGCCTTCCCTCCGGGCGCGCCCCACGCGTCCGCCTTGGCCATAAATGGCACTCCCCGATTTGCCGCATACTTGGATGATCCGGCTACGCCGCACGCCCCGAATCGCCATTAAAGAATCAAAGCCGATTCGCCTTGTCCAGAGGCGCGGGCGAAAAAGATTAAAAGTTGATTGAAATTCGTCGCAACTCTGATCTCCCCCCTCGTGGGGGAGATGGCCGGCAGGCCAGAGGGGGGCGCTGTCCCGCCAGCCCTCCCAACCGTTCAATGGCCTCAACATAAGGTAGCTTTTGGACTGATTGGTAAAGAGCAGACGTTGCGATCCTTCGCGCCCCCTCTGCCCTGCCGGGCATCTCCCCCACGAGGGGGGAGATTGCTAATCACGCCAGCGTCCGCTCGACGATATCGCGCAGATCCGCCGACAGGTTCTCAACCTTCGCCATGTCGAGCAGCGCTTGTCTGGCCTTGGCCTGGCGTCCAGGCTCCAGCGAGCGCCAGGAGCGTAGCGCCGTGGCCAGCCGCGCCGCCACTTGCGGGTTGCGCTTCTCCACTTCCAGCACCGTCTCGGCGAAGAAACGGTAACCTTCGCCGTCGGGGCGGTGGAAGCCGGTCTGGTTGGCGCTGGAGAAGGTGCCGATCAGAGAACGCACCCGGTTCGGGTTGGCGATCGAGAAAGCCGGATGCTGCGTGAGCTCGCGCACTTTCTCGACGGTCCTTGCTCCGGGCACGCCAGCCTGGATCTGGAACCATTTGTCGAGCACCAGCGCGTCGCCGCGATAGCGGACCTCGAAAGCGGCCAGCGCTTCTTCGGCCTCGGCCGTGCCTGAATGGCGATGCGCCAGCACGGCGAGCGCCGCGGCGCGGTCGGTCATATTGGTGGCGGCGGTGAAGTGTCGCGCGGCGAGGCCCGCGCCGTCCGGCAGCAGCGAAAGATAGTCGAGCAGGGTGTTGCGCAGGGCCCGGCGTCCGGCGCTCGCCGCGTCCGGACTGAAAGGCCCGTTGTCGGCAAGCCGGTCATGGAGCGCCGCGAAGGTCTCGCCGTTTGCCTCGGCAATCGCCCGCGCCAGCGCCTCGCGCGCGGCGAAGATGGCGTCTGGATCGATGCCCTTGCCGATGTCGCGGGCGATGTCGGCTTCACCGGGCAGCGACAGCGCCAGTGCCCGGTAGGCCGGCTCCAGCGCCTCGTCGCCGGCGATCCTGCCGGCAAGCTCGGCGAGCCGTGCCGCGAAGGCCGGCTCCCTGCCGCCGAGGATCTGGCGGAAGGCGACGATCAGCGCGTCGGTCAGCAGCGTGTTGAACGCCTGCCAGCGCGAGAAGGCATCGCTGTCATGCGCCGCAAGGAAGAACTGGTCGTCGGCCTTCTGCTGCACGGAAAGCGTGATCGGCGCCGAGAAGCCGCGGTTGAGCGACACCGAAGGCCGTTGCGAAATACCCGAGAAGCGCACCGTGTGCCGGCGCTTGCGGATATGGATGACACCGTCATCCACCGTTGCGCCCTCGACGGCCGTCCAGGTGACGGGCTTGCCATTGGCGCCGACCAGGCCGAAGGCCAAGGGGATATGCATCAGCCGCTTGCGGCTTTCCGACGGCGTCGGCGGCACCGACTGCTCGATCTCCAGGGTGAACTCCTTCGCCGCCGCATTGTGCGTGGAACTCACCGTCAGGTTCGGGGTGCCGGCTTGGTGGTACCAGAGCGCGAATTGCGCAAGGTCTCTGCCGGAGACGTCCTCGAACACTTTGAGGAAATCCTCGATGGTCGCCGCCTCGCCGTCATGCCGCTCGAAATAGAGGTCCATGCCGGCACGGAAGGTCTCCGCGCCGAGGATGGTGCGGATCATGCGCACCACTTCCGAGCCCTTCTCGTAGACGGTCGCCGTGTAGAAGTTGTTGATCTCGCGGTAGCGGCGCGGCCTGACCGGATGCGCGAGCGGCCCCTGGTCTTCCGGGAACTGGTGGGCGCGCAGCGTGCGCACCTCGGCGATGCGCTTCACCGCCCGCGAGCGCTGGTCGGCGGAGAATTCGTGGTCGCGGTAAACCGTCAGCCCTTCCTTCAGGCAAAGCTGGAACCAGTCTCGGCAAGTGATTCTGTTGCCGGTCCAATTGTGGAAATATTCGTGCGCGATGATCGCCTCGATATTGGCGAAGTCGGCATCAGTCGCAGTCTCCTCGTCGGCCAGCACATATTTGTCGTTGAAGACGTTGAGGCCCTTGTTCTCCATGGCGCCCATGTTGAAGTCGGATACGGCGACGATATTGAAGACGTCGAGGTCGTATTCGCGGCCGAAGGCTTCCTCGTCCCATTTCATCGAGCGTTTCAGCGCGTCCATCGCGTAGCCGGCAAGCCGTTCCTTGCCGGGCTCGACATAGATGCCGAGCTCGACCTCGCGGCCGGACATGGTGGTGAAGCTGCCAGCCACCTTGCCAAGCGCGCCCGCCACCAGTGCAAAAAGGTAGGAGGGTTTGGGGAAGGGGTCGTGCCAGACCGCATAATGGCGTCCGTCGGCGAGCGCGCCGCGTTCGACGGGATTGCCGTTTGAAAGCAAAAGCGGCGCCTCGTTATGCGGCGCTTCGATGCGCACAGTGTAGACCGACAGGATATCGGGACGGTCGAGAAAATAGGTGATGCGGCGAAAGCCTTCGGCCTCGCATTGCGTGCAATAGACGTTGCTGGAGCGGTACAAGCCCATAAGCGCCTCGTTGCGCGAAGGCGCGATCTCCGTCTCCAGGCGGAGCTCGAAACGCTGAGCCGCCGGCGGCTTCAGAATCGTCAGCCGGTCCGGCGTTGCCTCATAGTCGCCGGCCGCGAGCGCGTGCCCATCGATGGCGACGCCGAGCAGCGTCAGCCCGTCGCCGTCGAGCACCAGCGGCGCCGAGGCGGCGACGCCCTCGCGTCGCTCGATGGTGAGCAGCGCGGTCACATGGGTCGCGTCCGGCGACAGGCGAAAGTCGAGGCTGGTCCTCGGGATGAGATAGTCGCAGGGGCGATAATCTTCGAGCTTGAAGACATGGCCGGTATCTGTGCGCATTCCTTGAGCTTTTCCTGTCGAGGCGGCCAGCCGGCCTGGCTGGTCCAAGAATTTTGAGGGTGCGCGCTCTTTACACGAAACGGCCACTCGACAAAACTGCGGCATAGGTTGTGTTTCGCAATTCCGGACGGAAAACCGTTACACCCTTTTCCTGGAATTGCTCTTGGCCTATTTCGCGGCTTCGTTTCCCGACCATCCTTATGAGGCAAGATGACCGTCGATCATGCCGTCGGCCACAACACGCTGCGCGGCATTACGCTGAAGATCGTCTCGGTGACGGTCTTCGTTGGCATGCAGACCTGCATCAAGGCGGCCGGCGACGTGCCCGCCGGACAGATCGTCTTCTTCCGCTCCTTCTTCGCGATCTTCCCGATCGTCGCTTTCCTGGCCTTCAAGGGTGAACTCGCCACCGCGTTCACGACCAGGCGGCCGTTCAACCATATCGCGCGTGGCGTCGTCGGCGTCGGTGCCATGGGGCTCGGCTTCTTCGCGCTGACCAGGCTGCCGCTGCCGGAGGCCATCACGCTAAACTACGCCCAGCCGCTGCTGGTCGTGGTGTTCTCCTCTGTCTTCCTGGGCGAGACGATCCGCGTCTACCGCTGGAGCGCGGTTGCGGTCGGTCTTGCCGGCGTGCTGATCATCTCCTGGCCCGAGCTGACGCTGCTCAATTCCGGTGAAGGCCTCGACGACCAGGAGCTGCTGGGCGTCATGGCCGCGCTGATCGCCGCCGCGATTTCGGCGGTCGCCATGCTTCTGGTGCGCAATCTCGTGCAGACGGAGAAGACGGCGACCATCGTGCTGTGGTTCTCCTCGACGGCTTCGGTGTTGTCGCTCTTGACGCTGCCCTTCGGCTGGCAGGCCCTGACGCCGATGCAGGCCGCGCTCCTCGTCTTCGCGGGCTTCTGCGGCGGGCTCGGCCAGATCCTGATGACGGCGGCCTACCGCCACGCCGAAGCCTCGGTCGTGGCGCCGTTCGAATACACCTCGATGATCCTCGGCGTCGTCGTCGGTTATTTCGTCTTCGGCGACGTCACCTCGCTCAACACGCTAATCGGCGGCGTGATCGTGGTCGCCGCCGGCATTTTCATCATATGGCGCGAGCGGCAGCTCGGCCTGGAGCGCACGCGCACCAGGACGGTCACGCCGCCGCAGGGGTGAACTGTTTCAAAGAGTAGCTTCAAAGGCCGAGTTCCTTCACACCCTGGCCTGCCGGCCATCTTCCCCGCAAGGGGGGAGATCAGCTGTCGCGGCTGTTTTCGCCAACCCACCACCGGTGCGGGGTGGGCGAGGCGCGGGAGCTGCCAATCTCCCCCCTTGCGGGGGAGGATGTCCGGCAGGACAGAGGGGGTGCTGTCCCTCGGCCTTTCTAATTTTGAGCTATTGAGAGCTCCGCTCTTTCGCCAGCCGCACCAGCACCGCCCGGGTCTGCTCATCCGCAGGGAAGAAAGATTCGATCGCCAGCTCCGACAGCGTGACGTCGAGCGGCGTGCCGAAGACTGTGATCGTGCTGATGAAGGACAGCACGGCGTGGCCATGCGCGAGCTTGAGCGGATGGACGATGCCACTCGGCTCGACCGGTGCGGGCCGGCTGCTTCTCAGGCCCGAGGGATAGGCGCGCAACTCTCGCTCCAGCTCAATCAGCACCGGGTCGCCGGTGGCGTCGTTCTGGTGCTTGAACCGCTCCAGCAGATGCGCGCGCCACTCCGCCAGGTTGACGATGCGCGGTGCCACGCCGTCCGGGTGCAGGCTGAGCCTCAGCACGTTGACCGGCGGCGTAAGCAGGGACGGCTCGGAAATATCAGCAAGGAACGGGGCGATCGCGCCATTGGCGGAAATAAGGTTCCAGTGCCGGTCCACCGCCAGTGCCGGAAAGGGCTCGTGGCCCTTGAGCACAGTCTCGACGGCGGCAAGCGCCGGCGCCAGCGTCGCATCGGTCAGCGGCTTTTCGCTGAAGCTCGGCGCGAAGCCGGCGGCAAGCAACAGTTGATTGCGTTGGCGCAGTGGAATCGACAGCTGCTCGGCCAGATGCAGAACCATGTCGCGCGACGGCTGGGCCCGGCCGCTTTCGACGAAGGAGAGATGCCGCTGCGAGATATCGGCCTCCATGGCGAGGTCGAGCTGGCTCTTGCGCCGCCGCATGCGCCATTCGCGGATCAGGCTGCCGGCGGAAGGTTCGGATGTGGTCATGGGAGAGGAGTAGGGCGGCGAGGGACGCAGTTCAATTACCTTTGAGGTCATAGCCCCGCCTTCTCCCCTTGTGGGAGAAGGTGGATCGGCGCGCAGCGCCGAGACGGATGAGGGGTGTTCCAGCGGAGTGAGACGCTGGCATTCCCTGGAGCACCCCTCATCCGCCCTTCGGGCACCTTCTCCCACAAGGGGAGAAGGAAAAAGTGCTCACGCCAGCCCCTTCAACTTTGCCTTCACCTCGAGAAAATCCCGCCATGCCAGCTTCTTGTGCGCCGGCGTCCTGAGCAGATAGGCCGGGTGCAGCGTGGGCATCGCTGGAATGGCTATGCCCGATGCGGTCGTGTGCACCCGCCAGTTGCCGCGCAGCCGCAGAATCCCCTCGGTCGTGTTAAGCAGCGTCTTGGCCGATGGGCCGCCGAGATTGATCAGCACCTTGGGATTGACCAGTTCGATCTGCCTTTCGATGAAGGGCCGGCAGATCTCGGTCTCGTGCGGCGTCGGCGTGCGGTTGCCCGGCGGCCGCCACGGAATGACGTTGGCGATATAGGCCGAGTTGCGGTCGAGGCCGATCGCGGCCAGCATGCGGTCGAGCAGCCGGCCGGAGCGGCCGACAAAGGGCAGGCCTTCAAGATCCTCGTCTCTGCCCGGCGCTTCGCCGACCAGCATCAGGTCGGCGTTCGGATTGCCGTCGGCGAAGACCAGGTTCTTGGCCGTGAATTTGAGATTGCAGCCGTCGAAGGCAGCCATGTGCTGGCGCAGTTCCTCGAGCGTCGAGGCGCTTGCGGCCAGTTGCCGGGCAAGCAGCGCCTGCGCCTCGTCGGGGACGGTGGCGGCCGGTATGCGCGCTGGAGCGTCCGGAATGTTGCGCGCGTCGAGGCCGGATGATGGCGTTGCCGGCACGAGTGCCTGGGGCCGCTCCGGGACCTGCCCGGATGCCGGGCGGCTCTCGGGTCTTGGGTCGCGAGGCGGCGCAGCCGGCGCCCGCTCGGCAGGCCTGCGTTCGGCCGACTTCGCCGCCGCTTCGGCAAACCGGTTGACCGGCGCGTCTTCAAGCGCGTCGTCGACGCCGGCGCTGGCATAGAAGGCGAGCAGTTCGGCGATCTCGGCAGGTGTGCTGGGGGAGGCGGCAGTCATGGCGCCACCATTGTCCGCGCGGCGCCGATTTGCAAGGTTAAGCCACGTTCGCCTGTATTGGAGCATGTCGAGATTCAGGTGATGCCGGCCTGCAAATGGTGGTTTCCGAGAACCGGAGCGGAGCGTACTTTTCGTACGTGAGCACCGGAAGCGCAGGAAACCGCCATTTGCAGGCCGGCATCACCTGAATATCGATATGCTTTCACCCAGTGGGTATGCGGGGATCCTGCACGATGTAAAACGTCCAGCGCGGCGTATAATCGGTGACCAGGAAATCGAAGGTCGCCGTCTTCAGCGGGTCGATCTTGCCGTTGCGGAACAGCAGCCGGTCATAGGGTTCGAACCGGCGGTCGAAATCGGCGAAATTGCTCGACCAGATGTTGTCGGGCGTCTTGTTGCGCTGGTCGAAGGACAGGCCGTCGCCGAACACGCTCGGCTGGTCGAGGATCTCCTGCAGCTCGAACTGGAATTCCACCCAGGGCAGCGCGCTGTTGTTGAGGACGTCGATGCGCATATACATCACGCCGTTGGCGACCGCGCCGGCCTTGCCGAAGGGCTCGATCGGCTTGGTCGCACGGATCGTCAGCGTTACCGGCGTCGCCGTGTTCAATTCCTCCCTGATGACCAGCGGGTCTTCCTTGGTGCCGATGCCAGACGCCCCCGTGATGCGGAAGCCACCCAGCTCGTCGGAGAAGGAATAGGCGCCGGTCGCCCAGACCTTCACCGGATCGGCTTCCGCCGGAAGGGTCAAAAAGAGGAGCGGAAGAACCGCGCGCCAGGCCATGCCTGGCGTGAAGAGTAAGCGCTTCGATGAAAAGCCGGCTGGCTCTGGACTGCGCATGACGCGAAGTATCGCCGATAACCAAGCCGTCGAACAATTAAAAACATGCCGTCGCCGCCTGGCCTGTCAACCAAGTGGCGCTGGCCTATGCTTGGCCATGGTCTCCGCTGCTGCCTTTTCGTAGGGAAAACCGCGACTTTTTGTCGAAATCGGCATTGTCACGTCAGCGCCGGTTTCGCGTCGCGAATTGATGCGCTATGCAGCGCATGAGCCAGCACAATGCGAGAACATGGCGAGCCAGTGAGGGGCCGATGAGCGAAATCGAACGCGAGAGCATGGAATTCGACGTGGTGATCGTCGGCGCTGGTCCCGCCGGCCTTGCCGCCGCGATCCGTCTGAAGCAGCTCAACCCGGACCTTTCCGTCGTCGTCCTGGAGAAGGGCGGCGAGGTTGGCGCCCATATCCTCTCCGGCGCCGTCGTCGACCCGATCGGCATCGACCGGCTGCTGCCCGGCTGGCGCGAAGAGGAGGGCCATCCGTTCAAAACACCGGTGACGGACGACCATTTCCTGGTGCTCGGGCCCGCCGGTTCCTTCCGCCTGCCGAACTTCCTGATGCCGCCGCTGATGAACAACCACGGCAATTACATCGTCTCGCTGGGCAATGTCTGCCGCTGGCTCGCGACCAAGGCCGAGGCGCTGGGCGTCGAGATCTATCCGGGTTTTGCCGCGGCAAGCCTCGTCTACAACGAGGCCGGCGCCGTCACCGGCGTCATCACCGGCGACATGGGCGTCGAGAAGGACGGCACGCATGGCCCGGCCTACGCGCCAGGCATGGCGCTGATGGGCAAATATGTGCTGATCGGCGAAGGTGCGCGGGGCTCTTTGGCCAAGCAGCTCATCGCCAAATACAAGCTTTCCGAAGGCCGCGAGCCCGGCAAATATGGCATCGGCCTCAAGGAGCTGTGGCAGGTCAAGCCCGAGAACCACAAGCCTGGTCTCGTACAGCATTCCTTCGGCTGGCCGCTCGACATGAAGACCGGCGGCGGCTCCTTCCTCTACCATCTCGAGGACAACCAGGTGGCGGTCGGCTTCGTCGTCCACCTGAACTACAAGAACCCGTATCTGTCGCCCTTCGAGGAATTCCAGCGCTTCAAGACCCATCCGGCGATCGCCGGCACCTTCGAGGGGGCCAAGCGCATCGGCTACGGCGCACGCGCCATCACCGAGGGCGGCTGGCAGTCGGTGCCGAAGCTTTCCTTCCCCGGCGGCGTGCTGATGGGTTGCGCGGCAGGCTTCGTCAACGTGCCGCGCATCAAGGGCTCGCACAATGCGGTGCTCTCCGGCATGCTGGCGGCCGAGCATGTGGCCGGGGCGATTGCCGGCGGCCGCGCCAATGACGAGCTCGCTTCCTACGAGGAAGCCTGGCGCGGCACCGATATCGGCAAGGACCTGAAGAAGGTGCGCAACGTCAAGCCGCTCTGGTCGCGCTTCGGCACCATTGTCGGCGTCGGCATCGGCGGTCTCGACATGTGGCTGAACACGCTGTTCGGCTTCTCGCCTTTCGGTACGCTGAAGCATGGCAAGGCCGACTATGCGACGCTCGAACCCGCCGCCCAGCATCAGAAGATCGCCTATCCGAAGCCGGATGGCGTGCTGACCTTCGACCGGCTGTCCTCGGTGTTCCTGTCGAATACCAACCATGAGGAAAACGAGCCGGTGCACCTGATCGTCGGCGACATGGCGGTGCAGCAGCGTTCCGAGCACGATGTCTTTGCCGGTCCCTCGACCCGCTATTGCCCGGCCGGCGTCTATGAGTGGGTGGACAAGGACGGCAACGCCGCAGCTGACCCCTCGGCCAAGGATGTGCGCTTCGTCATCAACGCGCAGAACTGCGTGCACTGCAAGACCTGCGACATCAAGGATCCGAACCGGAACATCAACTGGGTGCCGCCACAAGGCGGCGAAGGCCCGGTTTACCAGGGCATGTGATCCGCTCCGACCGGGCCGTCTCGACCGCCGCTCCAACAGGCCCGGCGAAGGTCGGGTAGCCGCGCCTTATCGGCAGAGACCGTTGAAGCCGGGCGCCGAGTATGGTCTGCTTCGCCTTCAAACGAGGAGGCGGACATGCGGCGCATCAGCCTGGCGATTTTAGCTGCTGCCGGCATGCTTTCTTGCGCGCCTGCCTTCGCCGGCACCAAGCTGACCGTGCATGTGCGCAGCTACGACGTCACCGGCAGGACCGGGGCTGAACTGATCGAGGCGATGGATGGCCTCGGGCCGAGGCACGGCCATGCCACGCGCGCCATCGCCGAGACCGGCTATACCGTGCATTGGAACCTCGACGTGAAACGGGACAACGGCATCTGTCGGCTGCGTCAGGCCACCGGCATGATCGACCTGACCTACACCTTTCCGCGCCTCACATCGCCGTCCGGCCCGGTCCTGCGCGAGCGCTGGGACCGTTTCATGGCCGGCGTGCGCCAGCATGAGCATACCCATGGCCGCATCGCCAAGCAGATGATGCGGGCAACCGAGACGGCGCTTGCCGGGCTCGAGCGGCCGGATAACTGGTTCTGCACAGGTCTTCGCTGGGACGCCAGGCATCGCATCGACACGATCTATGCCGACTACGAGGCCAGGCAGAATGCCTTCGACGCGCGCGAGCACCGCGACGGCGGCCATGTCGAGAAACTGGTCAATGCATTGATGGGGAAGAACTGAAACTTCAGCCCGTTCGCCTACCAAGCGGACGTCAGCTGCGCGGCTTGGCCGGCGCGTCGTTCGCCGCCAGCGCCGATTTGTGCTCGTCCTCGGGCGCGTTGCTGTCGGTCGGCAGCGTGAATTCGACCAGGACCGGCAAATGGTCGGAGCCGATGTCCTCCAGCCGGGCCGATGACAGGATCGTCACCCCGCCCTTGCTGAACACCTGGTCGATCGGCAGGCCCGCATAGCGGCGCAGAAAGTCAGGCAGCGTGCGGTGGATCCAGGTCGGACCGGCCGAAGGCATCAGAGTCATACCGCTCATTCGCGCCACCCGCCGCACCGCCGCGCTCCACGGCACGGCATTGCAGTCGCCGGCCATGATGGCGGTCTCGCCGAGCGCGGCCAGCGGTTGCGCCAGTTCGCCGATCTGCCAGTATTGCTCCTTCGGCCACGGCCAGCTGAGATGGATCGCGGCGACATTGACCGGAATGCCGCCGAAATCGATCATGGCGGTGGCCATCGCGCCGCGCGGCTCGCAACGCGGGGCGATGCCGGCGGCAAAGGGACGGCGCGAGAGCAGCGCGACGCCGAAAATGCCGTTGGGGTAGTCGCACAGGATACGATAGGGGTAGGCGCCGGCGATATAGCTGAGCTCCTTCGCCCACATGCCGGACACTTCGTCGAGCGTGATGACGTCTGGGTTGGTCCTGCCGATCAGCGACAGCACCTTCTTCGGTGTCGGGTTGTTGAAGCGCAGGTTCATCTGCAACAGGCTGTAGGTGATCCGGTCGGCCGGCTTTGCGACCGCCTGCTGCGCCGACAATCTGGGCAGCGCGCCCGTCGTCGTAGCGAAGCAGGCGATGGCGAAGACCAGCACGGCGACAGCCTGCAGCCGGTAGGGACCGGCCAGCAGGGCCAGCGCGAGCAAGGCCGTCAGCAGGCTCAGATGCATGCGGAAATGCGAGAAGGAATCGAAGGCCGGATGCAGCGCGCCGAAGAACCCGGCCAAGAGCGCAGCCGAGCATGCCATCATCGCCAGGACTATCAGCTGAGCCATCATGCTCAAGCGCGCACCGCCCGTTGTCATGTTCTCCGAAGCCCCAGTCTTCCGTTCGGACCGGTTATCGGCCAAATTGCGGCCCAAGCAAGACGACCGATTGCCTCGCCGGTCGCTGGCAGGCGTGCGGTTATTGGAATGCCGTTTCGGAAAAGCTTCTGAGCTTGCGCGAATGCAGCCGCTCCATCGGCATTTCGGCCAGCTTCTCCATCGCCTTGATGCCGATGGTGAGATGCTGCGCCACCTGTCGCTTGTAGAACTCGGTCGCCATGCCGGGCAGCTTCAGCTCGCCATGCAGCGGCTTGTCGGAAACGCACAGCAGCGTCCCGTAAGGCACGCGGAAGCGGAAGCCGTTGGCGGCGATGGTGGCCGATTCCATGTCGAGCGCGATGGCCCGGGACTGCGACAGGCGCTGCACCGGTCCACGCTGGTCGCGCAGCTCCCAGTTGCGGTTGTCGATGGTGGCGACGGTGCCGGTGCGCATGATGCGCTTGAGGTCGTAGCCCGACAGGCCGGTCACTTCGGCGACCGCCTCCTGCAGCGCCACCTGGATTTCGGCCAGCGGCGGGATCGGCACCCAGACCGGCAGGTCGTCGTCGAGCACATGGTCCTCGCGGACATAGGCATGCGCCAGCACATAGTCGCCCAACGCCTGTGTGTTGCGCAGCCCGGCGCAGTGGCCAAGCATCACCCAGGCATGCGGCCTCAGCACCGCTATATGGTCGGTGATGGTCTTGGCGTTGGACGGGCCGACGCCGATATTGACCATGGTGATGCCGCCATGGCCCGGCTTCTTCAGGTGGTAGGCCGGCATCTGCGGCAGGCGGTGCGGCGGCGTTCCTTCGCTCGGCGAGCCGGCCCCCGCCTTGGTCACGACATTGCCCGGTTCGACGAATTCACTGTAGCCGCCTCCACCACTCTCCATCAGTTCGCGGGCGCGCGCCACGAATTCGTCGATGTAGAACTGGTAATTGGTGAACAGCACGAAGTTCTGGAAGTGCTGCGGACTGGTCGCCGTGTAGTGCGTCATGCGGTGCAGCGAATAATCGATGCGCTGCGCGGTGAAAGGCGCCAGCGGCCGCGGCTCGCCGAACGCCACCTCGAAGGTGCCGTTGGCGATCTGGTCGTCGGTGCCGTCGAGATCGGGCACGTCGAACAGGTCGCGGATCGGTCGCTTGATGCGCTCGGCGGCGGCGCCGTCGACATAGGTGCCTTCCAGGAAGGCGAAATGCAGCGGGATGGGTGTCGTCGATTCCGAGACCGTCACCGTCACGCCGTGATTGCGCATGATGAGCCGGAGCTGCTCGATGAGATAGTTCTCGAACAGTTGCGGCTGCGTGATCGTGGTGGCGAAATGGCCGGGCGTCGGCATATGGCCATAGGCCTGGCGCGAGTCGACCTGGCTGAACGAGGTCGTGGTGACGCCGATCTGCGGATAGAAGGCCCGGTAGCGCTTGCTTTCATCTCCGCCCGCGGCAAGGGCTGAGAAAGAATCGCGCAGGAATTTGGTGTTGCGGTCGTAGAGCGTCTGCAGCGCCGCGACGGCCTTTCTGGCATCGTGGAAGTCCTGCTTGCCGAAGGGCTCCGGCATGACGACCGAGTCGATGGCTTGGGGGTAGATTCGCTTTTCCATGGCTCAATATAGAGATTTGGAAGAGCGGTTGGGAGGGGTGAGCGGACAGGAACCGCAACCCAGCTGGAGATTTTTGTTATCGCTCCAATTCAAGGTGTGACCTGATTCAGGTCAGGCCGAGTCGAGAAAGGTGGATTCCGAGAACCGGAGCGCAGCGTACTTTTCGTACTTGAGCACCGGAAGCGCAGGAAGCCGCGTTTCGCAGGCTAGCCTCACCTGAATATCGTCACACCTACCCCCGCTGCAGGCTGATCAGCAACACGAAGCCTACGCTGGTGTTCTTGTGCGGCGGCGCCTCGATCCTATGGCTTGTATCGGCCCGCATCATCGGCACCGCCAGCACCGGGGCTGCCAGCAGTATCAGGATAAGCATCGCCCGCGGCAGCAGCCGGAGGATCTTCGTTGCATTGTCGGCGATGCGGTTCATTTCGGTGGTGTCCCGGTTTTCAGCTTGGTCGATTTTAAGCTCTGTCGTTTCAGCGCTCGATTTGGTTCACGAGGCCGACAATGCGGGCACCGGCCGTTCCCAAGGGCGGGCCGAATGACCGGCCTCCGCCACCAGGATGGCGAAGAGCATGCCGAACAGGCTCATCAGCAGGCAAACGATGGTGAAGCGACGGGCAAGCATTTCTCTCTCCTTCAATGCGGGAGAAAATGCCTGACGGCCTCTGAACCGGTTCTGAGACCGGTATTCATCTGCGGTTCAAATTGATTGACGAGGGTCTTGCACGGTGCCGGTGCCACAGCGCGGCGGAGCGCTGTCGCTGCAATAGAAAACGGGGCCGCGTAGAGCAATTCCAGGAAAAGTGTGAGCGGTTTTCCGTTCGGGATTGCGTCACACAAGGAAATAGGGCGTTTCACCGTTCCGCAAAAACGGTGAAACGCCCCTTGGCCGTCTCGTATGGTCTGGAGTTTGGCGCTTAGAGCTTGTGCCAGGTCTGGCTCTTGCAGATCAGGCCGCCGAGCACGCAGCCGCTCATCTTGAGCGCGGTGCCCGAGAGCGTCGCCTTGCCGGAATAGGTCTTGTCGTTTGCCGGGTCGGTGATGCTGCCAGCATATTTGTTGTCGCCGGCCGCCTTCAGCGAGCCGATCGTCTTGCCGGCGTATTTGCCGGTCTTGAGCGTGATCGAGAAAGAACCGCTCCCGCCGATCGCCGCGGTGTCGCCGGCCTGCGTCTTCCAGTTGCCTTCGATCGGGTCAGCGCATGCGGCGCCCGCCATGATCAAGGTGGCCGCCAGGGCCAGAGTCAGCTTTCGAAACATCTTGTCCACCTCCCTATAGGGTTGCGGCGGGCTCCAGTCCGCCTTCCTGCCCCTTACGCAAAGGTAAAGCTAATCCAGCCGCCGCCAAAACGAAAGCGGTGCCGCGACGGAAGGTTGCAAGGATTTTCGCCGCGCGGCCGACTGAAAATAAACGCGACCGAAAAACGCTTCGGTTTCCGTGGTTAGCGAAGTCTTGATTCTGCCGCCGGCAATTTTCATCGAATTTGACGCAAAATGGCTGAAACGCTGGATTCCCATGCTTAACGGTTTTCCGCGTTTACCTCTTGTTTTAGCTTTGTTTTCCTCAAATTAAGCAAGCCATTTAACGACGGATTCAAGGCCAGCCGTCATCCTCGAAAGCATCGAAAGAGCGGCTCGCCCCGAGGGATACCAAGGGAAAAGGAGGCAGCTCTCGGGAGCCAGACAGGGGATTGAAATGGCACGCTTTGAAATGCTTGAAGACGGCTTCGGCGCCATGGGGGCAACTGCCCAGGCCGACATTCTTTTCGAACTGGGCATGATGTATGCGACGGGGCGCGATTGCGAGACCGATGTCGTTGCCGCCCACAAATGGTTCAACATCGCCGCGATCAAGGGCTCGGCCCGCGCCGCCGAGCTGCGCTCGGAACTGTCGGCCACCATGTCGAAAGTCGAGATCGCCACGGCGCTGCGCGAAGCCCGCGAATGGATGACGATGCACTGATCCTCAGCGCGCAGCGCTCAGAAGCTCATCGGGACAAGGCCGCGAAAAGACGGCCGGTCAAGAAGAACGAGAACATGGCGGGTTGAGACAACCGAAGCCACGCAAAAAACAGGGAAGCGAGCGGGTTTCAGGCGCGGGGGCGTCTGGGGAGCTCGACTGCAAAGCCGTGACCGACCGAAACAAGGTCGGCGCGGCTTTTTGCATTACGCCTGGTAATCAGGCGCGTGGCCCAAGAAATCCTCGTCGGAATGAACCAAATCCGGCCTCACTGTCCTCTCGACAGTTTCGGCGAAGGGTGAAATTGTCCCGGCTCTGTGGAAGAAGCGCGGCCGGATCGGCACGCGCAAGTGGAGGAGTTCTTATAGTCATGAAAAAATTGGGTATTTTGAGCGCGGCCGCTTTTGGCCTGATGATGAGCGCCCCGGTTGCCTTCGCCGACGACATCACCATTTCGGTGGTCGGCCCCATGACCGGCCAGCTCGCCACCATCGGTGACCAGTTCAAGCAGGGCGCGCAGGCCGCCGCCGACGCGATCAATGCGGCTGGCGGCGTCAACGGCTCCCAGATCAAGCTCGACATCGAAGACGACCAGTGCGATCCCAAGCAGGCGGTCTCGGTCGCCAACCGCATCGTCGCCAACGGCGTCAAGTTCGTCGATGGCCATGCCTGCTCGGGCTCCAGCATTCCGGCCTCGGCCGTCTATGCCGAAGCCGGCACGCTGATGATGAGCCCCGCCTCGTCCAATCCGGTGCTGACCGACGCCGCCGCCAAGGCCGGCTGGCCGACCATCATGCGCCTCTACACGCGTGACGACGCGCAGGGCGCCTTCATCGGCCCCTGGATCGCCAAGAAATACGCCGGCAAGAACGTCGTCGTCCTGCACGACAAGAGCGCCTACGGCCAGGGCGTTGCCGACGCCGTGAAGGCGACGATGAATGCCGGCGGTCTCAAGGAAGTCGACTATGAAGGCATCAATGCCGGTGAGAAGGACTATTCGGCCCTCGTCACCAAGCTGAAGGAACTGAAGGCCGACGTCGTCTATTTCGGCGGCTATCACCCCGAGGCGGGTCTGATCCTGCGTCAGGCGGCCGAGCAGAACGTCAAGTTCCAGCTGATCATGCCGGACTCGATCGCTTCGCCGGAATTCTGGCAGGTTGCCGGCCCGGCCGGTGAAGGCACGATGTTTGTCTTCCCGTCGGACCCGCAGGCCAAGCCCGAAGCGAAGGACGCGGTCGCCAAGATCAAGGCCGGCGGCTTCACGCCCGAAGGCTTCACGCTGTTCTCCTATGCGGTGATCCAGGCTGTGGCCGAAGGCGTCAAGCGCGCCGGCACCGACGATCCGGCCAAGGTCGCTGAGGCGCTCAAGGACGGCAAGCCGATCAGCACCGTGGTCGGCGACGTCATCTTCGACGAGAAGGGCGATCTGAAGAACGCCAGCTACGACATCAACCAATGGCACGACGGCAAATACGCGCCGATCAAGCCGTAATCGGTTCTGCAAGAATCAAGGGAATGGCCGGGACGAGCCCGGCCATTTCCGTTTGTGCTGCGGCATTGACGTGCAGGGGAGGTTGTCCCGCCATACCTAATTATTTTTGTCTCTTTAACGAGACAATCGAACAGCCGCTTCAGCCCTGCCCATTCTCCGCAAACCGCACCAGCACCGTGCCGTCGCTGACCTGCGCGCCCTCGGCCGCGATCTCGGCGATCACGCCGTCATGCGGGGCGGCGATCATGTGCTCCATCTTCATCGCTTCGAGGATCAGAAGCGGCTGGCCCTTGATCACGGCATCGCCGGCCGCGGCGCGCACCAGCTTGACCAGCCCCGGCATCGGCGCGCGCAGGCTGCCTGAGGCAGCTCCCGCCTCGTCGGCCTTGGCGAGCGGATCGGGGACCGTGAACGTATAGCCGACCGCGCCCTCGAAGACGGTGACATGGCCTGGCCAGCGGGCCGCATGCGGCATGGTCCTCAAATCATGCGTGTTCACCGCGTCGTGCGGTGCCTCCAGCGCCACCTGGAACCGGCCGTCCGAGCGTGCCGAAACCCGCGCCAGGATGTTCTCCTCGCCATAGCGCAAGCGGGTGCGGCGCGAGAGCGGGTGGAAATGGGCATAGCTGGAAAGCGTGGACCAGGGATCGGCGGCGGAAGTGGGCACGGCGGTATCCGCCGCCGCCAGCGCCGCGGCAGCGATCGTCTCGTCGCTCGGCGGGGCAATGGCGGTGAGCGCCGCCTGGTGCCGGCCGATCAGCCCGGTATCGAGATCGCCGGCAGCGAAATCGGCGTCGGCAGCGAGCGCCGCCAGGAAGGCGGTGTTGACGGTCGAGCCGGCCACTTCCGTCCGCGCCAGCATCTCGCGCAGCGTGCCGAGCGCCGAAGCCCGATCCTTGCCGTGCGCTACCAGCTTCGCGATCATCGGATCATAGAAGGGAGAGATCGCATCGCCGGCGCGCACGCCGGTCTCGATGCGTATCGCGGCACCTTCCGGCGCCGCGTCGGGGAATTTGAGATGATGCAGCGTGCCGGTCGCCGGCAGGAACCCTCTCGCTGCGTCCTCGGCATAGAGGCGGGCCTCGAAAGCGTGGCCGGACAAAGCGATCTCATTCTGCATCTTCGGCAGCGTTTCGCCGGACGCGACGCGAAGCTGCCATTCGACGAGATCGACGCCGGTGACCATCTCGGTGACGGGGTGCTCGACCTGCAGTCGGGTGTTCATCTCCATGAACCAGAAGCGGTCGGCCTTGAGCCCCTGAGAGGCGTCGACGATGAACTCGATCGTGCCGGCGCCCGAATAATTGATTGCCTTGGCGGCCTTCACGGCCGCCTCCGTCATCGCCTTGCGCAGCGCCGGCGTCATGCCGGGGGCGGGCGCCTCCTCGATCACCTTCTGGTGGCGGCGTTGCGCCGAGCAGTCGCGTTCGAAAAGATGCACGACGTTGCCGAAATTATCGCCGAACACCTGCACTTCGATGTGACGCGGCTTGTCGACATATTTTTCCACCAGCACGCGATCGTCGCCGAAAGCCGCCTTTGCCTCGCGACGCGCGCTGGAAAGCGCCTCCGAGAAATCGTCGGGATGGTCGACGCGCCGCATGCCCTTGCCGCCGCCGCCGGCGCGCGCCTTGATCAGCACCGGGTAGCCGATCTCGCGCGCCTTGGACGCAAGCAGCACGATTTCCTGCGCTTCGCCGTGATAACCCGGCACCACCGGCACGCCGGCCTTTTCCATCAGCCGCTTGGCGGCGTCCTTTAATCCCATGGCGCGGATCGAGGCGGCGGAAGGACCGATGAAGACAAGGCCTGCCGCCGTCGCCTGATCGACGAAATCGGGGTTTTCCGACAGGAAGCCGTAGCCGGGATGGATGGCCTCGGCGCCGGTGGCGAGCGCCGCCGCCACGATCCTGTCGCCGCGCAGATAGCTTTGGCCGACGGGCGAGGGGCCGATATGCACCGCCTCGTCGGCCATCTCGACATGGAGCGCGCGGGCATCCGCGTCCGAATAGACGGCGACGGTGCGCACACCGAGCCTGCGGGCGGTTCGGATGACGCGACAGGCGATCTCGCCGCGATTGGCGATCAGGATCTTGCCGAACATGGAGCCTCCGCAGCCGGGGTGTGTCTCGGGCGACGACGGCATACCTTCGCGCCCCCCTCTGTCCTGCCGGACATCTCCCCCACTAGGGGGGAGATTGGCAGCTTTGGCGCAGCCGCTCTCTTTTCAACGATAGTGATTGGCGAAAGCCGTCGTGACGTCCGATCTCCCCCCAAGAGGGGGAGATGTCCGGCAGGACAGAGGGGGGCGCTGTCCCGCCAGCCTCTCCAGCTGATCATCTGAATTTGCCTGTACTGAGCCTTTTGCTCCAAGATCAGCTCTCCCCAATGGCCGCAACGGCCTGCCGATATAGCTCCGCCGTCTGCTCGTCGAAGCAGCAGAAAGTAACCGTATCCGGCAGCGCATTTTGCCCCAGGAAGGCGCTTACGGCACCAACAGCGATCTCCGTCGCCTGGTCTTTCGGATAGCCGTAGATGCCGGTCGAGATCGCCGGGAAAGCGATGGTTCGACAATCATGGCCGAGCGCGAGTTCGAGCGAGCGCCGGTAGCAGGAGGCGAGCAGCTCGGCTTCGCCCTGGCCGCCGCCTCGCCAGACCGGACCGACCGTGTGGATGACATAGCGCGCCGGCAGCCGATAGCCCTTGGTCAGCTTGGCGTCGCCGGTCTTGCAGCCGTGAAGCGTGCGGCACTCGGCGAGCAGCTCCGGCCCAGCCGCGCGATGGATGGCGCCGTCGACGCCGCCGCCGCCCAGCAGCGAGGAATTGGCGGCATTGACGATGGCGTCGACCGCGAGCCTGGTTATATCGCCGGTGTGGACACGGATCCTGTCGCCGAGAGCACTCATCGTCACATCCTGAACACGCCGAATTTCGTCGCCTCTATTCCGGCATTGAGCGCCGCCGAAAGGCTGAGCGCCAGCACGTCGCGGGTCCTGGCCGGATCGATGATGCCGTCGTCCCAGAGCCTGGCCGAGGAATAGAGCGGGTGACCCTCATGCTCGTATTTCATCAGGATCGGCTTCCTGAATTTCGCCTCCTCCTCGGCGCTCCATTCACCGCCCTTACGCTCGATGCCCTCGCGCTTGACCATGGCGAGCACCGTGGCCGCCTGCTCGCCACCCATCACCGAGATGCGCGCGTTCGGCCACATCCACAGGAAGCGGGGCGAATAGGCGCGGCCGCACATGCCGTAATTGCCGGCGCCGAACGAGCCGCCGATGATCACCGTGAGCTTCGGCACCCTTGCGGTGGCGACCGCCATCACCAGCTTGGCGCCGTCCTTGGCGATGCCGCCGGCCTCGTATTTTCGGCCGACCATGAAGCCGGTGATGTTCTGCAGGAAGACCAACGGAATGCCGCGCTGGCAACAGAGCTCGATGAAATGCGCCCCCTTCAGCGCGCTTTCGGAAAACAGCACGCCGTTGTTGCCGAGGATGCCGACCGGCATGCCGTGCAGATGGGCAAAGCCGGTAACCAACGTCGCGCCGTAGTTCTGCTTGAACTCGTCGAACTCCGAGCCGTCGACCAGCCGGGCAATCACCTCGCGCACGTCATAAGGCTGGCGCAGGTCCGTCGGCACGATGCCGTAAAGTTCGCTCGGATCATGAAGCGGCGGCACCGGTTTCTGCAGATTGAGGTTTAGAGCCTTGTTCCGATTCAGATTCTTGACGATGCGCCGGCAAATAGCCAAGGCGTGCTCGTCGTCCATCGCATAGTGGTCGGCGACCCCCGAGAGCCTGGTGTGGACATCGGCGCCGCCGAGCTCCTCGGCGCTGACATCTTCTCCGGTGGCGGCCTTCACCAGCGGCGGGCCGCCGAGAAAAATGGTCGCCTGGTTGCGCACCATGATCGTCTCGTCCGACATCGCCGGCACATAGGCGCCGCCCGCCGTGCAGGAACCCATGACGCAGGCGATCTGCGGGATGCCGGCGGCCGACATATTGGCTTGGTTATAAAAGATGCGGCCGAAATGCTCGCGGTCGGGAAACACCTCGTCCTGGTTGGGCAGGTTGGCGCCGCCGCTGTCGACCAGATAGACGCAAGGCAAGTTGTTCTGCAGCGCGATCTCCTGCGCCCTGAGATGCTTCTTCACCGTCAGCGGATAGTAAGTGCCGCCCTTCACCGTGGCGTCGTTGACGACGACCATCACCTCCGTGCCCTCGACGCGGCCGACGCCGGTGATGATGCCGGCCGACGCGATGTCCTCGCCATACATCGACCATGCCGCGAACTGCCCGACCTCGAGGAAGGGCGAGCCGGTGTCGAGCAGTTGCGCCAGCCGCTCGCGCGGCAACAGCTTGCCGCGTGAGACGTGGCGTTCGCGGGCTTCGTCCGAGCCGCCGCGCTCGACGCTTGCCGCCTTCTCGGCGATGTCGGCGACCAGCGCCCGCATGCGCTCCGCATTGGCGCGAAAGGTGTCGGAGGAGGGGGAAATTTGAGTTTGCAGTGTGGCCACGGTCGATTCCTATTGCTCTGCCACGATTTGCAGCGTGCCGTTTCGCCGCTCGAAGATATATTCAGACAGAAGGTCGGGTTCGCTTCGAAAAACATTAGCGATCAATACGTGGGCTATCTGCACCGCCCTCGGCAAACGCTTGTCGAACACAATAATCGCGTCGCGTTGCGGAATGGCTATGACGACGCCCTCGGGGAATTGGGGTTCGAGCAGAGCCCAGAATTTGTCAGTCAGGAGAAGGGCGGGCGAGATCGCTTCGTCACCTTCGACGCTGAAGATGGATATCCCTTCGCGAATTCTCTCCTGTTTTACCTTGGACATCTGCCTATCGATGTTTGCGAGAGCAAGTTGGCGAAGTTGTGCGAGGGAACGTCCTCCGACATCAGACTTGGGCACGCTGCGAAGGGAATCTTCATCGTCGATCTGGTAGAGGACGACAACGTCACCAGCGAGATCCTCATAGACGGGATCCTTTTCGGGCACCGCGCCGCCTTTGAAAGCATCGAGATGCTCGCGAGGGCGAATGTTCGCTATCACGTGATCAGCGTCGAAGCCTGTGTTGGTGCCGGCAAAGACAAGAACGTTCAAGAATCGCTGGATTTCGGACTCGATATCCTCGGAGGGTAGTTCGCGAAGGCGACCCAACAAATTGGTGACGTCGACCTCGAGATTCTGATCCTTACCTGAGAGCACTGTCGTTACATGCAGACGAGCTGGATCGATAGGGTCGGGAGCAACCGCTTTGACACGACTGTCAGTCTTCACGCGAGATCACTTCGGTTCGCAGCGCATCCGCATCCTTGAACAACGGCGTGCCGGAATGCGCTGTCGCGACGAATGCCAGGAGCAAAATCGAAATGACAATCGCGCCCACAATTCGTTCGAGATCCAGTGGCAGCCTTGGCATTTTAAAAGCTCACGCCCCCTCCGCCATGATCTCGCGCCCGATCAGCCAGCGGCGGATCTCGCTGGTGCCGGCGCCGATCTCGTAGAGCTTGGCGTCGCGCAGCAGCCGGCCCGTCGGATAGTCGTTGATGTAGCCGTTGCCGCCGAGCAGCTGGATGGCGTCGAGCGCCATCTGCGTCGCTTTCTCGGCGGCGAACAGCACGCAGCCGGCGGCGTCCTTGCGCGAGGTCTCGCCGCGGTCGCAGGCGGCCGCCACCGCATAGACGTAGGCCCGCGCGGCGTTCATCGTCGAGTACATGTCGGCAAGCTTGCCCTGCACCAGCTGGAAGGTGCCGATCGGCTGGCCGAACTGCTTGCGCTCTTGCACGTAGGGCACAGCGACGTCGAGGCAGGCCGCCATCAGCCCGATCGGGCCCCCGGACAGCACCGCGCGCTCGTAGTCGAGCCCCGACATCAGCACCTCGACGCCGCGCCCTTCCTCATGCAGCACGTTCTCGAACGGCACCTCGACATCCTCAAACACAAGCTCGCCGGTGTTGGAGCCGCGCATGCCGAGCTTGTCGAGTTTTTGTGCCACCGAAAAGCCGGCCATCGTCTTCTCGACGATGAAAGCCGTGATGCCGCGCGCATGGCGTTCCGGATCGGTCTTGGCATAGACCACCATCGTCCCGGCGTCCGGGCCATTGGTGATCCACATTTTCGAGCCGTTGAGCACGTAGCGGTCGTTGCGCTTTTCGGCGCGCAGGCGAAGCGACACCACGTCCGAGCCGGCGCCTGGTTCCGACATCGCCAACGCGCCGACCGTCTCGCCCGAGCAAAGGGCAGGCAGATACTTCTCCTTCTGCGCCGGCGTGGCCCAGCGGTTGATCTGGTTAACGCAGAGGTTCGAGTGCGCGCCGTAGGAGAGGCCGACCGAGGCGGACGCGCGCGAAATCTCCTCCATCGCGACGACATGCGCGAGATAGCCCATGCCGCTGCCGCCGAAGTCTGGATCGGCGGTGATGCCGAGCAGGCCGAGCGCGCCGAGCTCGCCCCAAAGATGCGCGGGAAATTCGTTGCAACGGTCGATCTCGGCCGCGATCGGCGCGATCCTGTCCTGGGCGAAGCGCCTCACCGTGTCGCGCAGCGCCTCGATGTCGCTATCAAGTCCGAAGTTCAGCGTATTCGTGTACATGCCGTTCCTCCCTGCGCCGGTCTTCGCGGAGATCGCGCCGTATCAGAGTGCCACGGCGTCCCTGGCGCGTCCCGATGGACGCGCGGTGCCATGGCTGATTGTCGCGCCGACCAGGCGCATTGTCATCGAAAGATATGATGCCGTGACTTCGGCGATCGACAGCCGCTCGCCCGGCCGGAACCAGACGATGACGCCGGTCATCATCTGGATCAGCGCCATGGCAGTCAGGCCTGTATCGTCGATCTCGAAGGCGCCGGCCTCGGCGCCGTCGCGCAGGATCGTGCGCAGTTCCTTCTCATAGGCCGTGCGCATTTTGAGGATCTGCGTCAGCCTTTCATGCGAAAGGCTGCGCAATTCCATGTTGGAGACATGGGTGGCGTGTCGCCGCCCGATGTGGAAGGCGATGTGGTTTTCGACATAGGCGGTGAGCCGGCCCACCGGATCGACGCTCGCCGGCCGCGCCGCTTCCCAAGCCTCGAGCAGACCTTCCATATGCTCTCGCATCAAGGTGAAAAGCAGATCTTCCTTGGTCGGGAAGTAGCGATAGAGCGCTGCCGCCTGTACGCCGACCTCGGCCGCCAGCTGCCGCATCGACATCGCCTCGTAGCCGAGGCGCGCGATCAGGCTGACCGCCGCCTCGCGAACGGCCGCTTCGGTTTTCTCCCCGTCGGAACCTGTGGTGCGCGCCATGTTTGCCTCTGGCAGCAATAATAAAACGAACGTTCAATTAATTCAAGCTTCCAATTTTCCCTCGAGGGTGCGGCTGTCGCATACGAGTTTATCGGCGAAGGCCGACGCAACGCCGTTATCCTCGGGCTTGTCCCAAGGATGACGCCAATCAAGGCATGCCGGCTATCCGAACTCTCAAAGCCATATGCGATTGCCCCTCCCTTCTGGGGAAGCTACCTGGCCTATACGATGATCCTGAAATCCAAGGGCGCCTCTTCGGCCGCTTCCTCGATCTCGACCTTCGAGACGAGCGCGCCCCGCGGCCCTTGCCACAGGCGTTCGATCATCGCCGTGACAGCGGCATCGGCGCCGGCGATCAGTGCGGTGACCGAGCCGTCACGCTCGTTGTGCACCCAACCCGTCAGCCCGAGACGTATCGCTTCTGCGCGCGCCCAGACGCGGTAACTCACACCTTGAACCGTACCGGAAACGCGCGCCCGAACGATTCTGCGTTCGCCTTGCATTGCCTGTGCTCCGCGTTGCACTTCGCGGAATCTGGCACAGCAAAGGGCAAAGGCAACAGGGGCTTGGGCTAGGGTGCGTTGAGATTCAGGTCAGGCCAAGCCGAAAATGGTGGCTTTCGAGAACCGGAGCGGAGCGGACATCCGGGTCCGTGAGCACCGGAAGCGCAGAAAACCAGCATTTGCGGGCTGGCATCACCTGAATATCAACACATCCTAGTTCCCCCGCGCCGCCGCCAGCGCGCCCGGCAACTCCTCGGCGAAGATGTCGAGCTCATGGTCGAGCCCGACGCTGACCCTGATGCAGCGGTCCAGCACCGG
Organism: Mesorhizobium sp. CA7; assembly: GCF_020165015.1. NCBI lineage: Bacteria > Pseudomonadati > Pseudomonadota > Alphaproteobacteria > Hyphomicrobiales > Phyllobacteriaceae > Mesorhizobium > Mesorhizobium sp. CA7. Next base: position 160,393 of record NZ_JAIUHH010000006.1, on the reverse strand, counting down.
CACCATCGGCTTGCGGATGAACACGTCGCGCGACAGGAGGCCCTGCATCACCTTCAGCGCGAAGGCGCCGTCGCGGCCGCAGTCGATGGTGACGAAATTGGTTGCCGACGGCAGTGGCTTGAGATCGTTCTGCCTGGCGATAGCCGAAATGCGCTCGCGGCCTGCCGCAACGCGCGCCACCACCGAGCGCAGATAGTCCTGGTCGGCAAGCGCCTCGAGGCCGGCGACCTGCGCCATGCGGCTGACGCCGTAATGGTTGCGGATCTTCTCGAAATCGCGGATCACCTCCGCCTCCGCCACGGCGTAGCCGCAGCGTATGCCGGCTAGGCCGTAAGCCTTCGAGAAGGTGCGCATGCGGATGACGTTCGGCCGCGCGACATCGATCGCCGGCAGCGCCGAGGCCGGTCCCAGCTCGCCATAGGCCTCGTCCAGCACCAGCATGGTGGTTTGCGGCAGCGCTTCGATGAAGCGCACGACATCCGGCGCCTCCCACCAGCTTCCCATCGGATTGTCGGGGTTGGAGAGATAGACCAACGGCGCCTTTTCGCTCGCGACCTTGGCGAGAAGACCGTCCAGGTCCTCCTTGTCATTGGCATAGGGCACCGTCACCAGACGGCCGCCGACACCGGCGATATGGAAATTGAAGGTGGGGTAGGCGCCAAGCGAGGTGACCACCGCGTCGCCAGGGCCGACATACATGCGCGCCACCAGGCCGAGCAGGCCGTCGATGCCTTCGCCCACGACCACGTTTTCGATCGCCACGCCGTGATGCGCGGCGGCCGCCACCTTCAGCTCGTAATTGTCGGGGTCGCAATACATCCACTGGTCGCGGGCAACGCTCTCCATACGCGCGATGACGCGCGGCGAAGGCCCGAAACTGCTTTCATTGGCGCCGATGCGGGCGCGGAACGGCCGCCCGCGCTCGCGCTCCTGCGCCTCCGGGCCGACGAACGGCACCGTGGTGGGAAGCGCGCCGATGATCGGCGTAAGGGGAGGGCGACGAAGCATGGCGCAAGCTCGGTTGAGAAAGGGTCTTCTTGCTAGCGTGCGCGAGGGGTGGGTGCAAGTTAGGCGACAAGCTGAAATCAGTTGGCTTGACCGGTATCCGGCGTCAGCTCTTGAGAGGTTTGCCGCTCGCATGGGTCTGGTGAACGCAGCGGCGGACGTCTGCCGTTGGCCTCCGAATTCGATGCGGACGACGTATCGCTGGATTCTGCCTGCCGCTTTTGCTAGCGAGGCAGGATGAGCAACCGATTGCCGCCCGCCTGGGCAAAGCACCTCAAGACGCAGCCCTCGGCGAGAGCGGTGTCGCCGAAAGCTGCATCACCCAAAGCCCAGCCGAACGCCGGCCCGCCCCGCAATCAGGCCGACGATATGCTGTTGAGGCAGGCACTCGAGCTGCAAAAAGCCGAGCAATTGCCGGAGGCCGAGGAACTCTGTCTCAAGGTTCTGGCAAGAACCCCAAACGATCCGCTGGCATTCTATATCCTGGGAACTCTCGGACTCGGATACGACAACGAGAAAGCCTTGCGGTATTTCGCGCGGGCGGTCGCAGAGGAGCCGCGGAATCCCTACTACCACCTTAGCCTTGGCGAAACCTATCTGAAGCTCAGCGAATTTACGCCGGCAATCAGGCACATTCAGCAGGCCTTGGCGTTGAAGCCTGACCTGGTGGAAGCTCTTTGCGCCTTGGGCGATACCTACAACTCGTTTGACAAGGGAGAAATGGCGCTGCCGCTCTTTGAGAAGGCGCTCAAGATCGACCGAGATCATCCTCTGGCCCGGTTGGGGTTGCCCCGCGCGCTCGCAAGTCTCGGCCGTATGGACGAAGCCGCGGTTCATTTGAAAGAGGCGATAGAGCGGCGGAACGCGGTACCGGCTGCCTACAGTGCATTGGTGCAGACGCGTAAATTCACGGAAGAGCCGCCGGAGCTCGCGGCAATTCTAGCGGAGCTTCGGGACCCGGCCCATGGAGCGGAAGGAGCGGCGGCCCTCCATCACGCTGCAGGGAAGCTGCTTAACGACCTCCATCGCTACAGGGAGGCGATAGACCACTTCAAGCAAGGGAATCGGGCTAGGGGCCAAATATTCGACATCGGAAGCTATCGTCGCTGGGTCGACGCCATGATCGAAACCTTCACGCCCGAACTGGTGGCTTCAATGGCCGCTTGCGGCAATGCCTCGGAGGCGCCCGTATTCGTCGTCGGCATGCCTCGCTCCGGCACGACGCTGACGGAGCAGATCTGCGCCAGCCATCCTGATGTTCACGGTGCCGGCGAGCTCAGCAAGCTTAGACGAATGGCCAATGGGATCGGCCTCGCACATCGTTCCGAGGCGAATCTCGGCAAATCGGTCGCGACGATTACTCCCGAACTGACCGAGATGCTGGCAGCGGAGCATCTTGCCTATCTGCGCGAGCGAGCGCCCGATTCGCTCCGAATCATCGACAAGATGCCCCACAATTTCGAGCTGATCGGCCTTGTCGCCATTTTGTTTCCCAACGCGCGCATCATTCATTGTCGCCGCGACGCTATCGACAATTGCATCTCCTGTTTCGTCCTGCAGTTCAGTGAAGCGCATAGCTATAGCGCAGATCTCGAGACACTGGGGCTCTACTACAGGGAATATGACCGGCTGATGCGGCATTGGAGCAAGGTCCTCCCCGGGCGCATCTTCGAAAACCAGTACGAGACACTGATCGAGAACCAGGAGGAGCAGTCGCGGCGCTTGATAGATTATCTCGGGCTGCCCTGGGACAAAGCCTGCTTGCGTTTCTTTGACAGGGCTGGCTCAGTAAACACCTATAGCAATTGGCAGGTCCGCCAGCCGATCTACAAGTCGTCGGTCAAGCGCTGGAAGAATTACGAGAGCGAGATCCAGCCTCTGATCGAAGCGTTGGGAGATCTTGCTGAGGTTTGACCAGTAGCAATTCGCGCCGAGCCATAGCGCTCTCTGCGCTGAGTGCTCAGTCTCCAAGGCTCCGATAGCGTGCAATTCCGGCGATCACGCCGAATGCAGCGCTTTGTGCAAACGGTGCCGGGGTGCTGGAAGGGAGAAAGAAAAACCCGGCGGTTGCCCGCCGGGTTATCGATTTCGATCAGGCAATGCCTGTTAGAACGAACGCTGGAAGCGGAGCAGGCCGCCGACGCTGTTCTTCTTGTCCGCACCGGTGAAGTTGACGGTCGAGGTGGGATCGGCGTTCCACTGGTCAAACTTGCCAAAGTGATCGTAGTCGACTTCGGCGGTGACCGTGAAGCCGGGAACGATGTCGTAGGCGACGTTCGCCGCCACGCCGTAGTTCTTGTCCTCGTCACCCGACACCTGGAGGTTGAACGAGGTCTTCTCGTTGAACTTGTAGGTGCCGCCGGCCCAGAATGCCCAGTTGCCGCCCCAGATCTTGTAGAAGCCGCGACCACGGGCGTCGATGACGTTGGTCGGGTCGCTCAGATTGTTGTCGCTGCCGTAGCCGAACATGCCGAACAGCGACAGTTCATTGGTGACATTCACGTCCAAGCGGACCTTGCCGGCGACTTCCTCATAGTTGCTATCGTAGGCCACGACGCCGGTGATGGCGCCCCAGCCCTGCGTGTACTTCACGCCGCCTACGACATGCGGAACATAGCTGTCGATCGTGCCGACAGTGCCTGCGCCTTCTTCCAGCGAAACCACCGCCGAGAAGCCGTTGCCGGCGTCGAAGTAATATTGGACGACGTTGGTGTCGAAGTCGCCATAGGGGACCAGCGTATCCTGGATGACGTTGCCGGCATAGCCGATGAACGTGTCGAAGGCCGATTCGTCCTTACCGACGCGCAGACCACCGAGCTGGATCCAGGCGAAATTCAGCGAGACGTTCTTGTTGCCCGCCGGATTGTCGAGATAACCACCTGTGACCGGGTTGAAGGATGCGCCGCGATTGTTGTTGCCGAAGTTGAAGCGTGTCTCGGTGTAGGTCTTCAACGTGCCGAGCTCGGTTTCCTGGCCGGTCCAGGTCTTCAGCGTGAAGCGGGTGTTCTTGTACCAGGTGCTGTGGATGTCGCCGTCCTGGTGGTCGACATTCTTCGCGCCGTCGAATGAACCGACGTCGCCGAGGCCGATGTCGTAACGGACATAGCCGCCGATGCGCAGGCAGGTCTCGGTGCCGGGGATATAGAAGTAGCCCGAGCCGTACACGTCGCAGATCTTGACGTATTCAGCCGGTTCCGGCTCGGCGACGGTCACCGCGTCGGCGGCGCGGGCGCCCGAAACTGCGATCAGGGCCGCAGCTGAGCCGAGAAGAAGGCTCTTGATGTTCATTTTCTGACCTCCAGTCAGAATCGAACGCAAGCGATGCGTTCGCTCGATCGCAGTCGCTGTCAGTGCTTTGTTATTGCGGTGCTTTTTGCTATGGTGAGCGCTACCAGAGGCGTTTGCTGGCGAACGCGTGTCCGGATCCGGATTTGAGATAGCGCTCCAATGAAGCCGCCTTCGCCTGGCTCGAAAAGGCCAAGTAGGTCACGATTCGCCACGGGAGAAACTTGGAAGTGTGACTGGACTTCCCAGCATTGTGCTCGGCAATCCGCTTCTTCAAATCGGACGTTATGCCGATATAACGCGCTCGCCTTCCGAAGCCTCGCTCTCAAGCAGATAGACATACCACACGAACCGGCCCTCCTTCGCCAAGGCTTTGGAGGGCATCCTCTCCGCCATCCTGCTTCGCTCGAAAGTTGGGCTTGTCCTGCGAAGCTCGGAGAGCGAAGCAGGATGGCGGAGAGGATGGGATTCGAACCCACGAGAAGCTTTTGACCTCTACTCCCTTAGCAGGGGAGCGCCTTCGACCACTCGGCCACCTCTCCGTCGCGCCGCTGGATAAAGAAAAGCGTCGGCACAATCAACAAGCCGGCGCCATAATCGCCGAAAATTCGGCATGGTGCAGCTCGGCGGGCGGAGCCATGCGGCGATTCCATGGCGATTCCCTGCCCGGCGACTCGGGGCTGGCGCCGCAATTTCGGCCGTCCATCGCCGGATTCGACCGGCTGCAAAGCCTGATTGGTTAATGAGAACTTTCGGAGTGAGGCCAAATCGTGTCATTTGTGCAACAACGTCCGGGGATAGCATCCGGATAGGGCTTTCGCCGATACGATCGTGGTTGAACCCCGCCGCGGCCTGGGTAAAGGTCACGTTCGAAGGAGCGGCGCGGTGCGCATCTTTTTCGGTAGTGGGGATGGGGCAGGGAACGCTGTCCTTCAGCAAAAAATACCCAGACCCGTTTTTTAACTTTTGACTGGAGGTCAGAAAATGAACATCAAGAGCCTTCTTCTCGGCTCAGCTGCGGCCCTGATCGCAGTTTCGGGCGCCCGCGCCGCCGACGCGGTGACCGTCGCCGAGCCGGAACCGGCTGAATACGTCAAGATCTGCGACGTCTACGGCTCGGGCTACTTCTACATCCCCGGCACCGAAACCTGCCTGCGCATCGGCGGCTATGTCCGTTACGACATCGGCGTCGGCGACGTCGGTGCGTTCGATGGCGCGACGTCCGCCGATGTTGAGGACCGCGGCAGCAACGACACCTTCTACAAGAATGCCCGCTTCACGTTGAAGACCTGGACCGGCCAGGAGACCGAGCTCGGCACGTTGAAGACCTACACTGAGACCCGCTGGAACTTCGGCAACCGCAACGCCGATCTGGGCGCGGATCCTGATGGCACCGGTCCGCTCACCAACTCCGTCAATCCGGCCTTCAACAAGGGCACTTCGCTGAACTTCGCCTGGATCCAGCTCGGCGGCCTCCGCGTCGGTAAGGACGAATCGGCCTTCAACACGTTCATCGGCTATGCCGGCAACGTCATCCAGGATACGCTCGTTCCCTACGGCGATTTCGACACCAACGTCGTCCAGTACTACTTCGACGCCGGCAACGGCTTCTCGGCCGTGATCTCGCTCGAAGAAGGCTCGGGCGGCGGCACGGACGGCTCCTACGGCGTGGGCACGATCGACAGCTACGTTCCGCATGTCGTCGGCGGCGTGAAGTGGACTCAAGGGTGGGGCGCCATCACCGGCGTTATCGCTTACGACAGCAACTACGAGGAAGTTGCCGGCAAGGTCCGCTTGGACGTGAACGTCAACGACGCCATCTCGCTGTTCATCATGGGCGGCTATGGCTCCGATGACAACCTGTCGGACCCGACCTATGCCTTCGCAGCTGGCGGTCGCGGCTTCTACAAGCAGTGGGACGAAAACTGGGCAGTGTGGGGCGGTGGCACCTACAAGTTCAACGAGAAGACCTCGTTCAACGCTCAGATCTCGTATGACGAAGGTGAGAACCTCGGCATCGCCGCCAACATCGCCTACGACATCGTTCCCGGCTTTACGGTTACGGCCGAAGTCGACTACGTCAATGCAGGCAAGATCGACGAAGTCGATACCCGTGGCACGAACCACAACTGGACCGGTATTTCTGCTGGCGAAGACGACGCCATCGGCGGCATGCTCCGCTTCCAGCGCTCCTTCTAAGGGCTGGACTGCTACAACTGAAATCCGGCCCGGGCGTTTCCACGCCCGGGCCGTTTTGTTTTCGCGATTGGTCGAAGCAAACGAAAGGATGGGGGTGAAACGGTAAGCTGATCGGGTCTGTGGAGCGACTTTGTGGGATCCGCCACCGGCGGATGTGGTCGGCCGCCAGATTCGAAAACTCTTGAAAGGACATCTCCGAACGGTTAGGGCTGAAGGCTTAACCACAGGGGGTGTGGCTAAAAATGTCGAACGAAGCGGTTCAAGAGGCCGAGGCCTCTGGTCATTTTGCGGTATTTTCTTCTCAGAATTCGAAGTTTAGGTACACCTACGACAAGATCCGGGAAGTAAAATCGCACAGGATCGGGGAACTCTTTGCAGCATACCGGGATATACTCTGGGATGATGGGCGGCATAAATACAATGTCAGCTCTTTCATCGGTGAAATAGACGAGATCCTTCTGGGAGAGCGTTTCAGCACCTTTGACCAGAACACCCTGGACAATCTTATCGGTACCTTGCGCCAGCGCGGGAACAGCAACGCAACCATCAATCGCAAGATGGCTGCACTCAGCAAGCTGCTGCGCAAGGCTCATAAGATGGGAGATATCCACAGCCTGCCCGAGTTCCGCCGCCAGAAGGAGCGGGCGGGACGGATTCGTTTCCTCGAAAGGGACGAAGAGACAAGGCTGTTCGCTGCCATCAAGAGCCGCAGCGAGGATGCTTACAGACTTTCCGTTTTCCTGGTCGACACCGGCTGCCGTCTAGGCGAGGCGCTCGGCCTGATCTGGAACGACATCCAGGAACACCGCGTCTCCTTCTGGATCACCAAGTCCGGCCGCAGCCGTACCATTCCGATGACCGAACGGGTCAAGGAGGTGATCAAGCTGCCGCCGAATACCGAAGGCCGCCGGCCGAAGGGCCCGTTCACCAAGCTTACCCAGGCGCAGTACCGCGCGATCTGGAACGAGGCGAAGACGGAAGTCGGCCTCGGCGCCGACGAACAGGTGGTGCCGCATATACTGCGCCACACCTGCGCTTCACGTCTGGTCCAGGGCGGTATCGACATAAGGCGCGTCCAGATGTGGCTGGGCCACCAGACGCTGTCGATGACCATGCGTTACGCGCATCTCGCCACCAACGACCTCGATGGCTGCGTCGTCGTTCTCGAGAAGCCACGCGGCGACCAGGCGCCGAGCGCCGCGGAGAACTCCGTCTTTGCCTCCCCCTTGACCGCGCCGTCACCTGGCAAAGCCGCTCGCAAGGAGAGCGGACTGGAGCCGGCAAAGGCGCGGCGCAAGAGCTCCAAAGGCAAGTAGGCACGCGCCGCGTGCCGGAGAATCTATATTTTATCGACAAGCCCGAGATTGAGTTAGTCTCGGGCTTTACTTTATTTTGATTTGCGCTCTGCCCGATCGAGGAAATCCGCAATCTCCCGAGGCAGAGTGCCGGTCTCCAGGAACGGCGCGTGTCCCTGGCCTTCGACGGTGATCGTCTCCATGCCGGGATGCCGCCTTCCCATCTCCTCGACGGTCGCAGCGGATAATAGTTTTGAATTGCCGCCGCGAATGGCAAGCAGCGGCACGGTGGCTAAAGCGTCGAACTGCGGCCACAGATCCGGCAGCGGCTTGTTGAAGTCGATGCCGGCCAGCGTGTCGACCAGGGTCGGATCGAAGTCCGGCACCCAGCCAGTCTCCATTTCGCGGCAGATTGCCCGGACCATTCGCGCCCAGTCGGCGTCGGTGAGCGCCGGGAAATCGGCGCCATGCACGCGCCGCTGAGCATCCACCGCCTCGGCGAATGTCTTCGGTTTCGGCGCGCGATTGAGATAGGAGCGGATATGGGCGAGGCCCGCCGCCTCGATCACCGGGCCGATATCGTTCAGCACGATGGCCTTCAGGACGGCCGGCTTCAATGCGCCGAGCACATGGATGATCAGGCCGCCCCGCGACGTGCCGACGAAGGCGGCCTGCTCGATGCCGAGCGCCGACAATCCGGCAAGGACATCGCCGGCTTCGACGCCGACATTATAGTGGCTGATATCGGGATCGCGGTCGGATTGCCCGCGCCCGCGATAGTCAAAGGCGAGGACTTTTCGCGGCCTTTCCGCCTTGCTTGAGAGGTGGAGTGCCAGTTCGTGGAAATCGCGGGCGTTACGGGTGAGTCCGGGCAGGCAGACGACCGGCCAGCTGCCGGCATTCGCTTCGCCGTAAATCTGGGCGTGGAGTTTCAGGCCGTCTGGCGCGGCGTAGAAGAAGTCGGAGAAACCTTCGCCGCTCGCCATCGCAATGCCGCTCCTCGCTAGGGGTGATCGACAGCTACAGGCGAGGGCAGGGATCGTCAAATGGGAGTTCTTCCTTCTCCCCTTGTGGGAGAAGGTGTCGCCGAAGGCGACGGATGAGGGGTGTTCCAGCGGAGTGAGACGCCGGCGATTGCGCCTTTAGACGAGCGCGTTGGCCAAGCTGGAGCACCCCTCATCCGTCTCGGCGCTACCGCGCCGATCCACCTTCTCCCACAAGGGGAGAAGGAAGAGACGCCCCCTCAGCTTCGTCCGTTCACGAGATCCCCCACGATGTCGTATTTGCCTGAAATACGCATCCTGTAGACCTCGTAATTCTCCATCACACGCTGCACGTAACTTCTTGTTTCCGTGTAGGGAATCCGCTCGATCCAGTCGACGACGGCATCCACGTCCTTGCCGCGCGGGTCGCCGTATTTCGCCACCCATTGGGCGGCGCGGTTCGGGCCGGCATTGTAGCCGGCGAAGGTCAGCACATAGGAGCCGCCGAAACGGTCGAGTTGCTCGCCGAGGAAGGCCGAGCCCAGCGTCGCGTTATAGCCGGCATCGCTCGTCAGCCGCGCCTGCGAGAAATTCATGCCGGCCTTTTTTGCCAACTGCTTGGCGGTGCCCGGCATCAACTGCAGCAGGCCGCGCGCGCCGGCGCTGGAAACGGCGCCGATATTGAACTCGCTTTCCTGGCGAGCAATGGCATAGGCGAGCGCCTTGCCCGACCCGGAAATATTGGCCGTATCGGGAATGACACCCAGCGGATGCGACAGCGCGCCGACATCGATGCCGCGCTGGGCGGCGATCTTGCCGACCTTCAGCGCCATGAAATGGTTGCCCTGCTTTTCGGCCAGCACCGCTAGCAGCGCCAGCTCGCCCGGGCTGGTCAGCTGGCCGGCAAGGTCGCGGTAGAGCGTCTCGGCGTAGCGGTCATAGCCCGCTTCCTGCAGCCGTTTGATCGCGCTCACTGCTTCGCGGCCGTCGAAACTCTGGCGGTCGGCCGCGCTCGGCTTTGGGTAGGCGATGTTGAGGGTCCTCAAGCCCACGCGCTCGCCGGCGAGCTGGCCATAGAAGGTCGTGCCGTAGCTGGCCGCGCGGGTGAAATAATCCTTGGCGCTGCCCGGACCGCCGACTTCCGCCGCCCGGCCGAGCCAGTAATAGGCGCGCGACAGCGACACCGGGCCCTGGGCGAACTCGGTGATGCGCGTGAAATGCCTGGCGGCGGTCGCCGGATCGTTGAGACCGCGCAACGCGTACCAGCCGGCATGGAACTCGGCTTCGGCGGCGTTCGGCGGGCTTTCGGCGGCGTGCATGGAGACAATCTTGTAGGCAGTCTTCATGTCGCCTTGGTCGACCAGCTCGCGCGAGAGCACGCGGCGTTCGACCCACCAGGCATCGGGGTCGACCAGCGAATCGAGGTTCGTCGGCGCTTTCATCACGGCAGCAGCGGCTTCGGCGAATTTCTGCTGCTTTCGCAGATACTCCGCCTCGGCGAAGAAATAGCCGGCGGAGCGCAGCACTGCGGGCACTGCCTTCAACAGCTTGGCGGCGTTCTTGTCGCCCTTGTCGGCCGCCGCCCAGGCATCCGCCAGCGGCTGTGCGCCGGCGAGGCCGGCGACGCGCAGCGCCGACGACAGCCGGTCGGCATAGAACATGCGCTCCATGCGGTAGCGATGGTCAGCCGCCGGGATCAGCGTGCCGAACTCCTTGATGACGGCTGCCTCATCCTTCGCTTCCAGTTTTTCCGTGCGCCAAAAGGGTACCAGCACCGACCGCGCCGCGGCCTGGTTGCCAAGCGCCACTTGCGAGCGGGCGAGGATGACGACGCCCTCAGGCGTCAGCGGCTGGCTGCGGCCGAAGGCCTGCACGACCACCTGCGGCGGCGGGTTTTCGCGATAGAGCGCCCGCTCGCTATTCTTGCGCAGCGCGATCGTGCCCGGCCATCCAGGCAGCATCTTGGCCGCGTCGGCAATCTCGCCGCTCGGCACCTGGTCGCCGCCGTAAAGCGCGATCGCCCAGGCGAGAATATGCCTGTCGAGCGAGGTGGCGGGCAGCGTGTCGCGCGCATTGCGCGCGCCGACGATGTTGTTGGCGGCAAGCGCATCGAGCCCGCTCTTCAGTTGCGCTATATCGGGGGCAATCGGCGTCTGGCCCGGCGCCGGAATTGAGGCCGTCGCGCGCGCATCGACGCTGCCACCGATCGCCATGGTAGGCGTCAGCGCGACGATCGCGCTCAAAAGCGCGAAAAGATGGGGCCGCCTCGTCGGCATTTTGTGATCCTAGCACATCATCAGCAGGCGCGGGCACTTGAGACCCCGACACGAAGCCTAAACTTAGGTCGTGAAGGGCTCGTAAACAAAAGGTTATCGAGGCCGTTCGAATGGCGCTTGCTGGTGTCCCGATTCTGAAATTCGCATGACCTTGATATCGGGCGCGGCGCGAATTTCAGAATCGCAGGATACCAGCCAACTGTCGAATCCAGTGTCGTTTTGGTTTTCGATGTTCGCCCCGAGCCCTGATATCAACCTCTAGCGAACATCGAAAACCACGACACTGGCATTACGCCGATGCTTGCCGCTGAACCATGTCGAGACTATGGTGCGCGGCTTCGCTTTCGGGTAGAAGGCGCGCAACTGACCGATCTGATGAAACACCGATGCATGTCGCCCAGAAGCGGAAACCGGTTTTGGGACGACGACATGCATAAACCGACAAAGTTCCAAGGAGTTTGGATGACATGCTGAGAGGCTCGCTGACTGCGCTCGTGACACCGTTCGAAAAGAGCGGGCGCTTCGACGAGAAAGCCTTTCGCTCATTTGTCGAATGGCAGATCGCCGAGGGCACCAAGGGTCTCGTTCCCGTCGGCACCACCGGCGAGTCGCCGACGCTGTCGCATGAGGAGCACCGCCATGTCGTCAAGGTCGCCATCGAGGTAGCCAAGGGCAGGGTGCCGGTGGTGGCCGGCGCGGGCTCCAACAACACCGAGGAAGCGGTCGGCCTGGTGAAGTATGCCGAACAGGCCGGCGCCGATGCCGCCCTTGTGGTCACGCCTTACTACAACAAGCCGACGCAGCGCGGCCTCTATGAGCATTTCGCGGCCGTCGCCAGGGCGACCAAGCTGCCGATCATCATCTACAACATCCCGCCGCGTTCGGTGATCGACATGACGCCGGAGACGATGGGCAGGCTGCGCCACGACTTCAAGAACATTGCCGGCGTCAAGGACGCGACCGGCAAGGTCGAGCGCGTCTCCGAGCAGCGCATGACCTGCGGCAAGGATTTCATCCAGCTTTCCGGCGAGGATGCCTCCGCGCTCGGCTTTAACGCTCATGGCGGCGTCGGCTGTATTTCGGTCACCTCGAATGTCGCGCCGCGCCTTTGCTCCGAGTTCCAGGAAGCGACGCTTTCCGGCGACAGCGCCAAGGCACTCGAGCTGCAGGATCGGCTTCTGCCGTTGCACAAGGCGATCTTCATCGAGCCTGGCGTATCCGGCGCCAAATACGCGCTGTCGAAGCTGGGCAAGGTCGAGAACGTGGTCCGTTCGCCGCTGGTGACGGTCGAGTCCTCGATCGCCGAGAAGCTCGACGCGGCGCTCAAGCACGCCGGCTTGATTAATTAGCGAGCCCGTTTGGAAACTCTACTCCTGCGGCCATCTGAAGGCGCCACCTGCGCTTCCGGTGCTCACGTACTATATGTACGCTCCGCTCCGGTTCCGCGCATGGCCCCGAAAGCATCCGCTTTCGGAAAGGACCATGCGCAAAGTCGGGCTGCAGAGCGTCCTTTGCGCGTTTAGAAAACGCGCGGCGCTCTGTTGACACCTTCACCTGACTCGCAGGAGCGAGTTTCGAAACGGACTCTGGACGTCATGAATCAAGTCAAGAAAGCCGATCCCAACAACAAGACCGTTGCGGAAAACCGCAAGGCGCGCTTTTCCTACGAGGTGCTCGACACGATCGAGACCGGCTTGGTGCTGACCGGCACCGAGGTCAAGTCGCTGCGCCAGGGCCAGGCCAACATCCAGGAAAGCTACGCCTCGGCCGAGGGCGGCGAGATCTGGCTGATCAATTCCTATCTGCCGGAATATCTGCAGGCCAACCGCTTCAACCACGAGCCGCGCCGGCGCCGCAAATTGCTGGTCTCCAAGCGCGAGATGGCGAAACTCTCGCAAAGCGTCGAGCGCGAAGGCATGACGCTGGTGCCGCTGAAAATCTATTTCAACGACCGCGGCCGCGCCAAGCTGCTTCTCGCCGTTGCGCGAGGCAAGAAGCTGCATGACAAGCGCGAGACCGAGAAACAGCGCGACTGGTCGCGCGAGAAGGGCCGGCTGCTGAAGGAGCGCGGCTGAGCCTCCAGGGCTGGCAGCGCCGGCCGCCTGAAAAAAGCCACCGGCCGGTTCTCCGGTCAGGCACCTTCCGACAGGGGATGGTCTTGGGGAAGCGGATTGTTTTCTGGGGCCTTGCCGTCGCGGTTGTCGCCAGTGCCGTCGTGGCAGGCGCCTTCTTCTGGTTCCGCGGCTTTTCGCCGGATCGCGAGGAATTCCCGATCCGGGGCATCGACGTCTCGCATCATCAGGGAAAGATCGACTGGCCCCGCGTCGCCGCCGACGATGTCGCCTTCGCCATCATCAAGGCGACCGAAGGCGGCACCCATGTCGATACCCTGTTCGCGACCAATCTGCGCGAGGCCCGCGCGGCCGGCCTGGCGGTCGGCGCCTATCACTTCTTCACCTTTTGCCGGCCAGGCGCCGACCAGGCGAAGAACTTCATGTCGGTGGTGCCGCGCAGCGAGCCGCTTTTGCCGCCGGTGGTCGACATCGAGTTTGGCGGCAATTGCCCGCAGCGCCCGTCGCCCGAGCAGTTGAACGCCGAGCTTGCCGCTTTCCTCGGCCCGGTCGAGACGGCATTCGGCAAGCAGGCGATTTTCTATCTGACCGACGAGGCGGCAGACGCCTATTCCGGCAGCATCCTTAACCGCCGGCGCTGGCTGCGTTCGCTGGCGATGAGGCCGCGCGAGAACGACTGGATCTATTGGCAGTATCACAATATGGGCCGCGTCGACGGCATCGAAGGCGATGTCGATCTCAACGTCCTGAAGGGCGGCCGCGAGACGCTGGCGAAGTTGTTTGCGCCGACGCCTTGAATTGCCGGTCCTTGAATCGCTTGCCGCACCGCTGAAGGCTTACGATCCTCCCGGCGCCGGTGCATTAAGGCGTCTATTGGCAATCCGCCCTCCGATCGCTGACAAGCCCATCCCGGCGGCCATGATGGCAATGGCTGCGAACTGGATCGTCATCGGCGTTTCGCCGAGTACCGCCATGCCGACAGCCACGGTGGCGATAGGTATGCCGGGCAGAAACAGCGATGCCGTCTGCGGCCCCAACTGCCCGACGACATAGGTATAGAGGAACATGGCTGCCGCGCCGGCCAGAATCCCCTGGATCACGATCTGGCTGATGATTTCCGTGGCGGCCGCGGCATGGATATGGCTTGGTGCGACGAAGTAGAGAATCGGCAGCGGCAGGCAGGACAGGAGCACTACCGCGGCCGTGGCCGTAACGGGATCGGCACGCCAGCGCCTGACAAGAACGGCATAGGCCGAAAACATCAGGCCCGATCCGATGAAAAGCATATCGCCGAAGAGAACGCCGCCGGTGCCGTCGCGCCCCGGCGCGATGAACAGCGACAGGCCGGCGACAATCGCGAGGACACCGATGGTCCGTTGCCGCGAAGCGCCGTCATTGAAGACGATGCGTGACAGCAGGAACGAAAAGAAGACGATCGACGCTGGACAAAGCGCGGCCGCATGGGCGGCAGGGGCATAGGTCAGGCCCCAATTGATGATCAGCGGATAAGGCAATCCGGCCAGCGCCGCCAATGCTAGGGCCCGGCGCCAACCGAGCGCCCTCATGCTTACAAAGCCGCCGTGCCAGACGATCGGCAGAAAGACCACCCCCGCGCCGCCAAAGCGCAAGGCGGCCAGATCCGTCGCCGTCAGATGCTCCCTGAGGCTGAAGCGGGCGGCGACGAATTGGATGGCGTAGATGCCGATCATAATGAGACCCGCGATGATCGCCAGCCTGGAGTTTCCTGAGTCTCGCGCGTCCGCCATGTTCCGCCGCCGTCGTGACATCGCCATCGAAGATCATCTCCGCACAAAGCGATGAAAGCGCAGGCCATTGCCGAAAAGCCCGCGGCAAAATACGCTCTTTTCTCGAAATTCGAGCGAAACTCGCAGATTGGAGGCAGATCTAGCGTGAATGCTGAAGCAAGCGACCTCGACGGCGTCGACCGCAATCTCCTGCGATTGCTGCAAGAAGATGGGCGTCGCACCACACTTGATCTGGCGGCGCGTGTCGGCCTCTCGCCGACCGGCACCAGCCTACGGGTGAAGCGGCTGTTTCGGGAAGGCTACATCACCGCGGTCAGGGCCGTGCTCAATCCGGCAAAGATCGGACGCGGTACGCTCGTCTTCATCGAGGTGCGTCTCGATCACACGGCGCCGCATATTTTCGAGCGCTTCGCCGAGGCGGTGACCAAGGCGCCCGAGGTTCTCGAGTGCCACATGGTGGTCGGCGGCTTCGACTATCTGGTAAAGGCGCGCATCTCGGAAATGGCCGCCTATCAGGATTTCCTGACGCGGGTCATTCTCGCACTGCCGGGAGTGAAGGAGACGCACACTTATACCTCCATCGGCGACGTGAAGCCGGATGCGCTGCTGCCGGTATGAGTGGGTCTCAGACCGACAGGAAGCCGCCTGAATCTAGCTCTTCAGGAACGCCGCAATCTCCTTAAACACGCTGACGAACATCTCCTGCGTCAGCACGCCCGTATTGGTGTTGTAGCGTGAGCAGTGGTAGCTGGAAAACAGCGCGATGCCGCCGGCTTGCTGCCTCCCGCCATGGCGGAACTGAAAGGCCGCGACGCGCTCGCCCAGCGCCCGCACCGTCGACTGATGCGCGATCGCACCCAGCGTCAGGATAGCGCGCAGGTTGGGAAAGCGCGCGATGGTCGGCTTGAGAAAGGTCCGGCAGGTGGCGATCTCGGCGCCCACCGGCTTGTTCTCCGGCGGCACGCAGCGCACCGCATTGGTGATGGCCGTGCCGACGAGTTGCAAGCCGTCATCCGGCCTTGCCTTGAACTCGCCACGCGCAAAACCGTGCGCGATCAGCGTGCCGTAGAGCAGGTCGCCGGCATAGTCGCCGGTGAAGGGGCGCCCCGTGCGGTTGGCGCCGCGCAGGCCGGGCGCCAGCCCGACGATCAAGAGGCGGACTGGATCTTCACCCTCCGGCGGCAGGAAGGTCGGCACTGGCGCGTTGAACCAGCCGGGCTCACGCTCGCGCCAGGCGGCGATGAAATCATGCAGCCGCGGGCAAAGCGGGCAGTCACGGCTCGGTTCGGGGGAGAGCACGGCGGTCAAGGCCGCCGCCATCAATAATCTTCCTCGTCGACTTCGGCGGGTTCTGGCCGGCGCGCCGGCCGCTCGGACGGATCGCGGCCGACTTCGCTCTTCAGCGTCATCAGGTCGATGAAATGATCGGCCTGGCGGCGCAGATCGTCGGAGATCATCGGCGGCTGCGAGGCCATGGTCGAGATGATCGACACCTTGCGCCCGCGCCGCTGCAGCGCTTCGACCAGCGTGCGGAAGTCGCCGTCGCCGGAGAAGATGACATAGTGGTCGACGACATCGGCGAGCTCCAGCGCATCGACCGTCAACTCGATGTCCATGTTGCCCTTGATCTTGCGGCGGCCGGTCGAGTCGGTGAATTCCTTGGCGGGCTTCGTCACCACCTTGAAGCCGTTATAATCGAGCCAGTCGATCAGCGGCCGGATCGACGAATATTCCTGATCCTCGACCAGCGCGGTGTAATAATAGGCGCGCAGCAGGTAGCCGCGCTTCTGGAAGCTCGACAGGAGCTTGCGGTAATCGATGTCGAAGCCCAGCGCGCGGGACGTGGCATAGAGATTGGCGCCGTCGATGAAAAGAGCGATCTTTTCACGGGGATCGAACATTGAAAAACATTCCTTTCGAAAATTTTTGTCGTCTAAAAGCGCTTGACGAATAGGTCCGGCAAATGGACCTTTGTACCGTCACCTCCGAGATAACGCGCAATTTGTGGATATCCAAGGGCATGGCCCTGTGTTGCAAGCAATTGTGATCGCCACTATGTGGGTAGCTTCACGGCGTGGCGCGATGATGAGCCGGGCAACGGCCCGCCAAGCCGACGCTGGCGCCATAAAGCTTGTATTTCGGCCGCGCCCGCGTTATGGAGCGCGCCAGCTTTCCATCAAATCCATCGCATGAAAGGGGCAGTCCATGGCCCGCGTAACCGTTGAAGATTGCATCGACAAAGTCGACAACCGTTTTGAACTCGTGCTGCTCGCCGGCCATCGCGCCCGCCAGATCAGCCAGGGCGCGCAGATCACCGTTCCGCGCGACAATGACAAGAACCCGGTCATCGCGCTGCGCGAGATCGCCGACGAGACGTTGTCTCCCGACGACCTCAAGGAAGACCTGATCCACTCGCTGCAGAAGCATGTCGAGGTCGACGAGCCGGAAGCCGAGGGCGAGGCGATCGCTGACCAGACCGGCGCGACCGCCGTTGCCGCCGACGCCGACGACGCCGAGGAGAACGTTACTTTCGACCGCATGAGCGAGGAAGACCTGCTCGCCGGCATCGAAGGTCTGGTGCCGCCGGAAAAGAGCGACGACTACTAAGTGCTTTTGTCCGGGTTGGATCAACCATCCAGGACTTCCGTATCTTAGGTTTCGTGGCTATCTATGAGATGCGTCGCACGTCGGTGCGGCGCATCAATCATTTCAGCACCGCGAGATCCCGCCCATGATGCGTCAGTATGAGCTTGTCGAGCGCGTCCAGCGCTACAAGCCTGACGTCAACGAGGCGCTGCTCAACAAGGCCTACGTCTATGCCATGCAGAAGCATGGCCATCAGAAGCGCGCCTCGGGCGATCCCTATTTCTCGCATCCGCTCGAAGTCGCCGCCATCCTCACCGACATGCATATGGACGAAGCGACCATCGCCGTTGCCCTGCTGCATGACACGATCGAGGATACGACCGCGACCCGCGCTGAGATCGACGAGCTATTCGGCCCCGAGATGGGCAAGCTGGTCGAGGGCCTCACCAAGCTGAAGAAGCTCGATCTGGTCTCGAAAAAGGCCGAGCAGGCGGAGAACCTGCGCAAGCTCCTGCTCGCGATCTCCGAGGACGTCCGCGTTCTGCTCGTCAAGCTCGCCGACCGCCTGCACAACATGCGCACCCTCGACCATATGCCGGAAGCCAAGCGCCTGCGCATCGCCGAGGAGACGATGGAGATCTATGCGCCGCTGGCCGGGCGCATGGGCATGCAGGGCATGCGCGAGGAGCTGGAGGAAATAGCCTTTCGCTACATCAATCCGGAGGCTTACCGCGCTGTTACCGCAAGGCTTGCCGAGATTTTCGAGCGCAACAGGGGCGTCCTGCAGGAGATCGAGACGGCGCTGTCGGGCCTGTTCGAAAAACACGACATCAAGGCGAGCGTGAAGAGCCGGCAGAAGAAGCCGTGGTCGGTGTTCCGCAAGATGGAGGCCAAGGCGCTCTCCTTCGAGCAGCTCTCCGACATCTTCGGTTTCCGCGTCGTGGTCGATTCGGTCGACGACTGCTACCGCGCGCTTGGCGCCATTCACACCACCTGGTCGATGGTGCCCGGCCGCTTCAAGGATTACATCTCGACGCCCAAGCAGAACGACTACCGTTCAATCCACACCACCATCGTCGGCCCGTCGCGCCAGCGCGTCGAATTGCAGATCCGCACAAGGGAGATGAACAAGATCGCCGAATATGGCGTCGCCGCGCATTCGATCTACAAGGATACTGGCGGCAAGATGAACGGCGCGGGCCATGCGATCTCCAGGGAGACCAACGCCTATGCCTGGCTGCGGCGAACCATCGAGCAACTGGCCGAAGGCGACAATCCCGAGGATTTCCTCGAGAACACCAAGCTGGAGCTGTTCCAGGACCAGGTGTTCTGCTTCACGCCTAAGGGCATGCTGATCGCGCTGCCGCGCGGCGCTACTCCCATCGACTTCGCCTATGCCGTCCACACCGATGTCGGCGACACCTGCGTCGGCGCCAAGGTCAATGGCCGCATCATGCCGTTGATGACGGAATTGAAGAACGGCGACGAGGTCGAGATCATCCGCTCCAAGGCGCAGGTGCCGCCCGCCGCCTGGGAATCGGTCGTGGTCACCGGCAAGGCGCGCGCTGCCATCCGCCGCGCCACCAAGAATGCGATCCGCAAGCAATATTCCGGCCTCGGAGCCCGCATCCTGGAGCGCGCCTTCGAGCGCGCCGGCAAGACATTCACCAAGGAGAGCCTGAAGCCGGTGCTGCACCGGCTGGCGCGCAAGGACATCGAGGACGTGCTGGCCTCGGTCGGCCGCGGCGAGCTGAGTTCCACCGATGTCATGAAAGCGGTCTTCCCCGATTATAAGGATGAGCGTGTCACCGTCGCGGCGCCTAAGCAGCGCGAGGAGGGCTGGTCGAAGATCCGCAACGCCGCCGGCATGCTCTTCCAGATGCCGGGCACCCGCGCCGCGAAGAAGGACAAGGACCAGCAGCGCGACGGCGCGGTGCCGATCCGCGGCGTGCGCGGCGACCTGCCGGTGCGTTTCGCGCCGGAAGGCGCTGTACCCGGCGATCGCATCGTCGGCATCATCCAGCCCGGCACCGGCATCACCATATATCCGATCCAGTCGCCGGCTTTGCAGGCCTTCGACGACCAGCCCGAGCGTTGGATCGATGTGCGCTGGGACATCGACGAGCGCACCAAGGAACGTTTTCCGGCGCGCATCTCGGTCACCGCCATCAATGCGCCCGGGTCGTTGGCCGACATCGCCCAGGTCGTCGCATCCAACGATGCCAACATCCACACGCTGTCGATGATACGCACCGCACCCGATTTCACCGAGATGCTGATCGATCTCGAGGTCTGGGACCTGAAGCATCTCAACCGGCTGCTGTCGCAGCTCAAGGACAATTCGAGCGTCAGCGATGCGCGGCGTGTGAATGGGTGAATAGTGAATAGAGGTGCTCTCACTGCCATTCACCTTTCACCATTCACCATTCGCCAAGGGGGACCGAACAATGAACACCGACGAAGTGCTGGACATTTTCCGCGAGGCTGGCGCCGTGCTCGAAGGGCATTTCATCTTGACGTCCGGACTGCGCAGTCCGGTCTTCCTGCAGAAGGCGCGGGTGTTCATGCATGCCGACAAGACCGAGCGCCTGTGCAAGGCGTTGGCCGAGAAGATCCGCAAGGCGGTGCCGGGCGGGATAGACTACGTCGTTGGCCCGGCCATCGGCGGCCTGATCCCGGCCTATGAGACCTCGCGCCATCTCGGCGTCCCGGCGATATGGGTCGAGCGGGAAGGGGGCGAATTCAGGTTGCGCCGCTTCGAGATTGCCAAGGGCTCGCGCGTCGTCATCGTCGAGGACATCGTCACCACCGGCCTGTCAATCCGCGAGACCATCGACTGCCTGCGCGAGCTTGGCGCCGACGTCGCGGCGGCTGCCTGCATCATCGACCGTTCGGCCGGCAAGACCGATGTCGGCGTGCCGCTGATCGCGCTTGCCGAATATGAAGTGCCGGCCTATCCCGCCGACCGCCTGCCGCCGGAACTTGCCGCGATTCCAGCCGTTAAGCCGGGAAGCCGCAACATCTGACATCGCGATGTATGAAAACAGGCACTTGAGCGCGTCGCTTGAATCTCTTTGTCGGAGACATGCGCCGAGGCGACAATGATCGCCGGGATCGACCATTTCGTGCTGACGGTCCGCTCGCTGGAAGCGACCTGCGATTTCTACCGGCGGGTGCTCGGCATGCGGCGGCTCGACGAACCGAACCGGCCGACCGCGCTTCTGTTCGGCTCGCAGAAGATCAACCTGCACGAAGTCGGTCGCACCTTCGAGCCGAAGGCAAAGGCGCCGACGCCGGGTTCCGGCGATTTCTGCCTCGTGGCGGCAGTGCCGCTTGCCGAGGTCCAGGCCAGCCTCGAGGCCAATGGCGTGGCGATCGAAGTCGGTCCGGTCGAACGCACCGGCGCGCGCGGCAAGATGATGTCGGTCTATTTCCGCGATCCGGACGGCAATCTGGTCGAGGTCAGCGAGTACCAACCCGGCTGAGATCGAGCCGCATGGCGCAGCGCTGGCCCGAAGGCATGCCGTGCCTGGCTTCATCGTCGAGCAGGCTTGCCAGCCGTTCGTCAATCTCGGCGTCTTCCAGGATGCGAAATCCGGCCTTGCGATAGAAGGGCGCATTCCAGGCGACGGCGCGAAACGTGGTCAGCGTCACCGCGGCCAGGCCGCGCCGCCCGGCGTCCGCGACCGCCTGTTCGAGCAGGGCGCGGCCGATGCCTTGGCCCTGCCGGTCGAGGCGCACGTCCAACTCCCAGATATGCAACGCATCGCCCTCGATCCCGGCGCTCAGGAAGCCGACCGGCCGGTCCTTCTCGTCTGCGGCGATCCAGCATGCGCCGGCGGCGATCAGCGCGCGGTGCCGCTCGACGCTGATATTGTCGCCGTCGGCGAGCCACGCCAGTTCCGCAATGGCGCGGAACGCCAGCCCGGCGGACTGTTCGATCCGCGGCAGCGCCCCGGCGTCCTCCGCCCGCGCCGGTCGAATGGTGATCATCGGCTCTGCATCCCGATCGTTTTCCTCAGTTTCGCCAGAATGACGCTGTTGTTACAGGCTGCGGCAGACCATCGCGGCGGCGTTCGTTGTTGCGCGGCCCGGTCGTCGCTATATCAAAGCTTGTTGCCTTTCTGCGCCCTCGAAGCGCAAGATGTGTTTGCGCGACCCGGTGGGTAGGGGCAGCGCGTATTGGACCGGGAACTGGAACAGAGTGCTTTTTCGACGCCGAGAGCCTGATGGCTTCCTGGAACAGGTGCGTACTTATCTTTGGCCGCGCCGCTCGTTCTCGCGTTCCGTGCAGTATTTCTCCAAACGCATCCTGCGGCTGAAGGCGACGCCGCATTCCGTCGCCGCCGGCGTCGCCGCGGGCGTTTTCGCGTCCTTCTTCCCGCTTGGCTTCCACTTCATCATCGCCGCCGTGCTGTGCTGGATCATCGCCGGCAATCTCGTCGCGGCAGCGCTCGGCGCGGTGTTCTTCGGCAATCCGCTGACCTTCCCGCTTTTGTGGGGCGCGTCCTGGGAAACCGGCAAGCTGCTGCTGCATGAGCATCTGCCGAAGCACGGCCCGCCCGAGCATCTGGGCGAAATGATGCACAAGCTTTCCTTCGCCAAGCTCTGGCACCCCATTCTGGAGCCGATGCTGATCGGCGCGGTGCCGCTCGGCCTGGTCTTCGGGCTCGTGTTCTATGCCATCACCCGCTGGGGCATGACGGTGTTTCGCGAGCAGCGCCGGAAGCGCATGGCCGAGCGTGCCGAGAAGAAGGCGCGGCAGGGCCGACGGGAAGTGCCGGCGGAATGATCATCGGCATCGGCAGCGACCTGATCGACATCAGACGTATCGCGAAATCGCTGGAGCGGCACGGCCAGCGCTTCGTCCAGCGCATCTATACCGAGGTCGAGCAGGCCAAGTCGGAAAAGCGTGCCGCCCGCGCGGCTTCCTATGCCAAGCGCTTCGCCGCCAAGGAAGCCTGCGCCAAGGCGTTGGGTACCGGCATGGCCGAGGGCGTGTTCTGGCGCGACATGGGCGTGGTCAACCTGCCGAGCGGCGCGCCGACCATGGCGCTGACCGGCGGCGCCGCGGCAAGGCTGGAGAAAATCCTGCCGAAAGGCCACCGCGCCCTCATCCATCTCACCATCACCGACGATTTCCCGCTTGCTCAAGCCTTTGTGATCATCGAGGCGGTGCCCGCCGAACAAGCGCCACATTGATTCCATCTGACCACGAGCGGCATGACGTTGCCCAGCGCCCGCCGAGACTCTATACCAACATCGCACAATCGAGGACGACATGAGCGTGGCTGAAAAATCGCAGAAGAAATCCGGCGGGCTTGGTGAGACCTTTTCCGTCATCATCCAGGCTCTGCTGCTCGCGCTCGTCATCCGCACGCTGCTCTTCCAGCCTTTCTCCATTCCGTCCGGCTCGATGCGGCCGACGCTGCTCGAAGGCGATTATCTCTTCGTCACCAAATGGGCCTATGGCTATTCGCGCTACTCGTTGCCCTTCGGTCCCGATCTCTTCTCGGGTCGCATCTGGGGTTCCGAGCCCAAGCGCGGCGACGTGGTGGTGTTCAAGTTCCCGCCGGATCCCTCGGTCGATTACATCAAGCGCGTCGTCGGCCTGCCCGGCGACAAGATCCAGGTGAAGGACGGCCAGCTTTTCATCAATGACGTCGGCGTGCCTCGCGTGAAGACCGGCCAGATCGACAATCCCGATGTCACCGAGGAAAACCGGCCGATCGATGTCTACCGCGAAACGCTGCCGAACGGCGTCAGCTACGACACGCTCGACATCAATTCCGATTCGATCGGCGACAACACGCGCGAATTCGTCGTGCCGCCCGGGCACTATTTCATGATGGGCGACAATCGCGACAATTCCTCCGACAGCCGCTTTGCCGTCGGCTATGTGCCGGCCGAGAACCTTGTCGGCCGCGCCAACCTCATCTTCTTCTCGATCGCCGGCAAGGCGAGCCCGCTCGAGATCTGGAAGTGGCCGTCGTTGATGCGCGCCGGGCGCCTGTTCCATTTCGTCCACTAGAGCGATGGCGGCCAGAAAGCGTTTGACCGCCGATGCCCTTGCCGAAGCGCTTGTCGAGCGCACCGGCCATGTCTTCGCCGACCGCCAGCGCCTGCAGCGGGCGCTGACCCATGCCAGCGCCCGTTCGACCCATGCCGGCGTCGACTATGAGCGGTTCGAATTCCTGGGTGACCGTGTTCTCGGCCTCGTCGTGGCCGACATGCTGCTCGCCTCCTTTCCCGATGCCGCCGAAGGCGAGCTTTCGCTGCGCCTTAACGCGCTGGTCAATGCCGAGGCGCTGTCGGAAATCTCCGAACAGATCGGCCTGCCGGAATTGGTGCGCGCCGGTTCCGATGTGCGCAATCTCGAGGGCCGCAAGCGCACCAATCTGCGCGCCGATGCGCTGGAATCGCTGATCGCCGTGCTCTATCTCGACGGCGGGATCGACGCGGCGCGCGCGTTCATCCACCGCTACTGGCAGCCGCGCTCGCAGGCGATGGGCGCTGCGCGGCGCGACGCCAAGACCGAATTGCAGGAATGGGCGCATCAGGCGGCCGCCGGCGCCGTGCCGGCCTACCACATCGACGGCCGTGACGGACCGGACCACGACCCGGTGTTCACGGTCAGCGTAAAAGTCGGCTCTTTCGCGCCCGCCGTCGGCAGCGGCCGCTCCAAGCGCGAGGCCGAGCAGGCCGCGGCGGCTACTCTTTTGCTGCGCGAAGGCGTATGGAGCGCGGCATGACAGAAACGGAAATCACTCAAGCCCCCGCGACGCGCTCCGGTTTCGTAGCGCTGATCGGCGCGCCCAATGCCGGCAAGTCGACGCTGGTCAACCAGCTCGTCGGCGCCAAGGTGTCGATCGTCACCCACAAGGTGCAGACCACCCGCGCCATCGTGCGCGGCATTGCCACGCATGACAACGCGCAGATCGTCTTCGTCGACACGCCGGGCATCTTCAAGCCGAAGCGGCGGCTGGACACGGCGATGGTGACCACCGCCTGGGGCGGCGCCAAGGATGCCGATATCGTCGTGCTGCTGATCGACGCCGAGCGCGGCATCAGGGGCGATGCCGACGCCATCCTCGACCGGCTGAAGGACGTCAGGCAGCCGATGCTTCTGGTTCTCAACAAGGTCGACCGCGTCAAGCCGGAAACGCTTCTCGCCTTGGCCGCGACCGCGAACGAACGCGTGCCCTTCAAGCGCACTTTCATGGTCTCCGCGCTGACCGGCTCCGGCTGCAAGGACCTGCTCGATTATCTCGCCGAGACGCTTCCGGCCGGTCCCTGGTACTATCCGGAGGACCAGATCTCCGACCTGCCGATGCGCCAACTCGCGGCCGAGATCACGCGCGAAAAACTTTATCTGAGGCTGCATCAGGAACTTCCCTATTCCTCGCATATCGAGACCGAGAAATGGGAAGAGAAGAAGGACGGCTCGGTGCGCATCGAGCAGGTCATCTATGTCGAGCGCGACAGCCAGAAGAAGATCGTGCTCGGCCACAAGGGCGAGACGATCCGCGCCATCGGGCAAGCCGCGCGGATGGAGATCGCTGCCATTCTGGAGCAGAAAGTGCACCTCTTCCTGTTCGTGAAGGTGCGCGAGAATTGGGGCGACGACCCCGAGCGCTACCGCGAGATGGGGCTGGAGTTTCCCCACTAATGCATGGACGGATTCCGTTGCCAGATTAGGCTTCTCATTGACCGATAGCTTGGTCGCCAATGGCAATATTGGCAGGATTGATCCCCACGCCTTTCAAGACAAAGGTGACCAAGTCGGGATGAAACATAGCATACGTATCTTGTGTCACCGGATTCCGGCAATCACTCATTGTGCGGCGAAACGCGATCACTAGACGGTCAAAGAGCCCACGCTGGAGGGGGGAATTGGTTTCGCAGTAAGCGAGCAAACGCATGCCGGCTTCAGTTTGCTCGGACAATTGAATTGCTCTTTGCCGATCACCCCACCGCGATCGCTGCAGAAGAGGAGCTCGATCGACCCACAAGACCAGATGCCTTGGTGGAAGGGTACCGGGCTGGGAGACGAGGCGACCGCAGCGCCTGAAGCCGGTTGCTGCGATAAACCGAACAAAGCCGGTGCGGTGCGTCATGCATTTGTCAGACGCCTCGACGACGACTCTTTTGCTGAATTTTGTTGGATTCGTCTGATCGGATGTCGTGATGTCGAACAGCCCCGATTCCGCAAGCGCAAGAAGGGCCGACTCATCCAGCGGAGCATTGAATACTGTGAGATGATAGGGCGGAGGCGACGTGAGCTTTTCAGCGTTCAATGACGCGATTTTATGCGAGCGAATGGTCCGGAGAACGTCGTCCCACTCTGGCCTGAAGACGATGACTGACATAAGTGCAAGGACGATAAAGATGATCCAACGGCCAGATTTATTATCGCGCTTAGTCAGGACAATTCCTGTTATCAACAGTCCGAACAGACACAGCCACATTGCGCCGAACGGTATAACGACGAATATTAAAACGAGCGGATGCAAATCGAGTAAGCCCTTCACTAGAAAGAATGTAACATAGCATGGGTGTTGTGGCATTTGAGCGCGAATTGGCGGTTTCAGTTAAAATTCTGACATGCAGCGAGCTTTTGTCCCATATTCTGAGTCTTTTCGATCGAGATGGATAGCAAAGTAGATATCGACACCCGTCTCGTGCGCCGGCTGGTCGACGCGCAATTTCCCGAATGGCGGCATCTGCCGGTCAGCCCGGTCGAGTTCGGCGGCTGGGACAATCGCACCTTCCATCTCGGCGACGACATGACGGTCAGGCTGCCGAGCGCTGCCGCCCATTCGCTGCAGGTCGAGAAGGAGCATCGCTGGCTGCCGAAACTCGCCCGTCATTTGCCGCTGCCCATTCCAACGCCGCTCGCCATGGGCGAGCCGGCGGCGGGGTATCCCTGGCATTGGTCCGTCTATCGCTGGATCGAGGGCGAGACGGCACGGAGCGCACGCATCGCCGATCTCCGCGCGTTTGCCGTGGCGCTCGCCGATTTCCTTGTCGCATTGAGGGGCATCGATCCGGCCGCTGGGCCTGCGCCTGGTCAGCACAATTTCCATCGCGGTGGATCGCTGAGCGTCTATGACGGCGAGGCGAGGCAAGCCATCGCCGTGCTCGAAGGCCGGATCGACACGCGAGCCGCAACCGCCGTGTGGGACGCGGCACTCGCCGCCACCTCACATGGCTCGCCGGTCTGGTTCCACGGCGATGTCGCCTCGGGCAATCTTCTGGTCGAGGACGGCAGCTTGAGCGCCGTCATCGATTTCGGCACCTCCGGCGTCGGCGACCCGTCCTGCGATCTTGCTATAAGCTGGACATTCTTCGAAGGCGAAAGCCGCGAGGCGTTTCGCACCCGCATCGACATCGACGACGCCACCTGGGCGCGCGGCCGCGGCTGGGCGCTGTGGAAGGCGCTGATCACCGTCGCCGGCCACGACGCCAACCAGGCCGAGGCCGAAAGGCAGCGCAACGTGATCGACGAGGTGCTTGCCGATTACGAACGCTGGACGTGATCGCCATCTCTGAAGTGTCCACAACTCTTCGGGTCATGCTCAAGGATTCTCGCCACCCAAGGCGGCCTTGCCGCGGCGCTCCATTTCGGCCGGCGATAGGTCTTCCTTCCATGTCAGCAGCACCCAGACATGGCCGAACGGGTCGCGCACGCTGGCTGAGTTCGCGCCGTAAAACGTGTCCGTTGGAGGCTGGACTTGCTCGCAACCTGCAGCCACCGCGCGAGCCAGAACCGCTGCATTGTCATCCACCATCAGATGCAGGCCCGCCGTGCATGCTCCGAGATGCCGTGGCTCATCATAGATCCGGCTGGTGGGATCGCCGAGCATCACCGTTGCATTGCAGATGGTGAGCTCGCTATGGACGATCCGCCCATCCGGTGCCGTGATGCGCAACACTTCTTCGGCACCGAACGCCTTGGCATAGAAGGCCACGGCCTTGGCCGCGCCTTGGACATAGATGTGCGGAACGACTGCGTTCAAGTAACGAAGAGGCCTTATCGTCATCGCTGGGCTCGTTGGTGCTCTCTGCCGCAACTGCTCGTACGGTTGGCGGTTTGCGCGACAGCGGCGCCATCATCATAAACACAGGCCGTCCTCTCCGGTTCCGGACATAGCGGCAGGACAAGAATGCTCGGTGGTCCGAAACGGCGGCCTGCCCTGTTGCGGGCGCCGCAATCCGTTGGCGCCTATGCTGTTGTGGCAACCACAAGCCGTGCCGCCGGCCGGCGCACGAAGCTCTCCGTGCCGTAATACGCAACAATCGCGACCGTGATCATCGCCCAGATCGCTACAGCGATCCATTGCTGCTGCACATAGTCGCCTTCGACGAACACCTTGCCGAGGAAGCGCACGCTGTTCTGGTGCGTGACATGCATCAGGATGGCAAGCAGCACACTGCCGGTGTTCTGGTAGAGCCAGGTGAAGACGATAGCGGCCAGCACGACATTGATCGTGCCGTAGAGGCTGAGGTCGCCGACTAGGCCGAGCGGGAAATGCCAGACGGCCCATATCACGCCAAGGATCAGGCTGCTGGCGAGCGCCGAGCGGCAGGTAAGCAGGCGCGGTGCCGCAAAGCCGCGCCAGCCGGGTTCCTCGCCCAGTGGACCGCTGAAAACGGCGTAGAGCGCGATCATCGGCAGCATTTCGGAGACGGCGGGGATATTGCCCCAGGCGGGCTGCACCGAGCCGAACAGCGGATTGATCAGGATCGAGGCAAGCTGCGCCCCGAACGGCAGGCCGAACGCCGCCAGATACCAGATCGGGCGGACGCGCCATTTCACCATCGAGGTCAGGATCGCCTTGACCGCGCTCCAGCCACCGACAAGTGCCGCCACGATGAAGCCGGAAACGGCCGGTCCGAAAGTAAACCAGGGAATGCTCTCGCCATGCGACAGATAGAAGGGGATGAACGCCAGCCACGTCAAGCCTAGCGCCAGCGCAAAGAAGAAGGTCAACCGGTGTCTCCACACCAGGTTCAGGAAGGAGCTCATGTCGGATCTCGCATCGGGCAATGGTTGCGAAAGTCGCCTGCCCGCGAGGTCGACATTTCGGGAAAAGGCCGGCCGTTACGTTCGGCGGTCTGCGCTGGCCACCCGGTCAACGCGTCTGCATTTGACATTCGCGCGGCCCGAGAATCCCGAATGCTTTCTGAGAAAATTCCGATATTTGGAGCTGGCAGCATCCTCGCCGCTTTAGCCGTGTCAACCTTGATTTCGCCACCCAACAGGTGAAAAGCTCCCGCCATGGAATGGCGCGACGAGGGAATCGTTCTCGGCACTCGCAAGCATGGCGAAACCAGCGCCATCCTCGAGGTGATGACGCGTGCCCATGGCCGCCATCTCGGCCTAGTGCGGGGAGGGCGCTCGCGCAAGCAGCAGCCGGTGCTGCAGCCCGGCAACCGCGTCGATCTTCTGTGGCGGGCGCGGCTCGACGAGCATCTCGGCATCTTCCAGGCCGAAGCGATCGAGATGAACGCCGCGCGGCTGATGGACAGCGCCGTCGCCGTCTACGGCCTGCAGACCATGGCCGCGCATCTGAGGCTCCTGCCCGAGCGCGACGCTCATGGCGGGCTCTACGAGGCGCTTGCCGTAATGATCTCGCATCTCGATGATGCCGACGCGGCGGGAGAGCTGGTGGCGCGCTTCGAGCTGCTTATCCTCGATGAACTGGGCTTCGGCCTCGATCTCAGCCAATGCGCGGCGACCGGCACCAGGCAGGATCTCGCCTATGTCTCGCCGAAATCCGGGCGCGCCGTCTCGCGCAGCGCCGGCGCGCCTTGGCACGACAAGATGCTGGCGCTGCCCGCCTTCCTGCAGCGCGGCTCCGGCCTGCGCGCCGATGCGGCAGCACTGGAAGACGCCTTCCGGCTGAGCGGCTTCTTCTTCACCCGTCACGTCTACGAGCCACGAGGCCTCGAGCCGCCCGACGCCCGCGCCGGCTTCCTCGCGGCGCTGCGCCGGCATCATGCCGCGGTGAGGGCGATGGCGGGCGAGGCAGGATAGCGAGGCAGCCGCCTATTCGGCTCCACGTCGCTCCAGGAAATCGTCGAGCATGGGGCGTTGGCCCTTGAGAATTTTGACGCCGGCTTCGGGCAGCGAAAACCAGCCGGCCTTGTCGACTTCAGGAAACGCTTTCATGGTCCCCGATTTTGGCGGCCACTCCATCGTGAACATATTGCTCCTGACGGCATCCGCATCGATGTCCGCTTCGACGCTCCATGCGATGACGATCTTCCCGCCCGGCTGCTTGTAGCTGCCGAGCGGCCGGAAATCGCCGTCGACGGTGACGCCGAGCTCTTCTTCGGCTTCCCGCTTGGCGGCCTCGAGCTCATCCTCGTTATCGCCGATCAGTCCTTTCGGGATGGTCCACGCGCCTTCATCCTTTCTTGCCCAGAACGGCCCGCCCGGGTGGACGAGCAGGAATTCGAACACACCGGCGGTGCGCCTGTGGATCAGCAGGCCAGCGCTTTTTTGCGGCATCCGTCACCTCGCGGCATTTGCTTCGCCCGCGCGAGAATAGCATGAGTATTCCGCGGCAGAGGTCACGTAATCTCGCCGGCAATGCCGGCGCCTCGGCGGCCCGACATTGGATAAACCGGCAAGTTGCTGGCAATCGGCGACGAAACATGCTCGATCTTGCCAGTGCATGCCGCCCAAAAATGCGCAGTGGTTTTGGGAGAACGACATGCACCAAAACAGTGACTAAAGGGGCGTCGCCTGATTCCGTTTCGGCGCGAGGCGCCTTTAGCCGGCAAGACGCTGATTTGCACCAGCCGTCTCATTGCCGCATTCTTTGGCCACGACCGGTCTGGTTTTGAGGGAAACCGCCATGTTTTTCAGCCTGATCGCCATTGCCGCCGTCATAGCTCTTTTCGTCATCGTGTCACGACAGCAGAACCGCATTGCGCTGATCGAGCGCGAGCTCGGTATGCTGCGCGGCCTTGTGCAGCCTGGAGCTTCGCTATTGGCGCCCAACGCGGCGGCCGCGCAGGACGGTCTTGCCGAGAAGGCCAAGGCAGCCGCGGCGCCTGCTGCGCCGTTGGCGGATGGCGCGACCGTGGCCGAGGAGGTCGTCGCGACGCCCGAGACCGCCGAGGGCGAGGCCGGACCCTGGACGAAGGGCAAGGCGGCCCCGGTGCAATCCGCCGCACCGGCGCAACCCGCCGAACCGGCGCAATCCGCCACCGTGACCGAGGCGCCTGCGGCCGGGGTGTCCCCCAAGGCGGCGCGCCAAACCGATGTCGAAACAGCGCTGGGCACGCGCTGGGCAGTCTGGGTCGGCGGCATCGCGCTGGCGCTGGGCGGCCTGTTCCTGATCCGCTACACCATCGAGGCCGGCATTTTCGGCCCTGGCGTGCGCCTCGCCATGGCCGGCATCCTCGGCCTGGTGCTGATTGCCGGCGCCGAATTCATCCGCCGCACCGGCTTCAGGGTGCCGGTGCAGGGCGCCGCCGGCGCCTACATCCCCGCGATTCTGACCGGGGCGGGCGCCTTCATCCTGTTCGGCACGGTCTACGCGGCGCACGCCATTTATGGCTTCATCGGTCCGGCGACGGCCTTCGCGCTGCTTGGCGTCATCGGCGTCGCGACCATTGGCGCTTCGCTCCTGCATGGCCTGGCGTTGGCGGGCATCGGCCTCGTCGGCGCCATGGTCACGCCGGCGCTGGTCGCCTCGGAAGCACCCAATCCCTGGGCCTTGTTCGTCTATCTCGCGATCGTGCTTGCCGCCACGGCGGCAATCGCCCGCATCCGCGACTGGAAGGCGCTGGTGGCCGCGGCCTTCGCCGGCGCCGGCGTCTGGACCATTCTTTACATGGTCGACGCGCCGGAGGTGAACCTCGCCGCCGTCCTGTTCATCAGCCTGGCGACGCTCGCCGTGCTGGCTTTCGTCTGGCTCGGCCCTTTCTTGGTTACTGGCCGCGACGATACGGCGCGCGGCTTCGACTGGCCTTCGATCGTGCCCGGCTTCTTCATCGCCTTGAGCGCGCTCGGCCTCTCCGTCGATCCGGCCTTTGCCAGCGCCGGCGATGCCTTGCACGGCGCGATCCTGCTGGCCGCGCTGGTCGCGGCGGCGCTCTACCGGCCGCGCGCGCTTCCGCTCGTCTTTGCCGCCGGCATCGCGACCGTGATGATCTATCTGGGTATCATCCCGCCCGCCACGATCGGGGCGGATGCGCTCGATGTCGGGCTCGACGCTCAGCCTTTGGCGTCGTCCGACACCCTGACTTTCCGCATCGGCGTCGCGCTCGGCATGATCTTCCTCGCCGCCGGTTTCTGGGCGGCACGCCGCTTCGCCGCCGCCGCTCCATTGCGCGCAGCCTGCTGGGCGGGCTGGGGCGTCATTGCGCCGCTGGTGGTGCTTCTGGCGCTGTGGCTGACCTTCGGCGATATCGACCGCGATCTCGGCTATGCGCTGCCGGCCCTGTTGCTGGCGCTCGCCTTTGCCGCCGGCGGCGAATGGATCGCGCGCGCCGAGGAGCCGCCGCTCAGCGGCGGCCCGGCCGTGTCATTCGCGCTCGGCGGCGCCGGCGTCGCCGGCCTGCTGATGCTGCACATGGCCTTCGGCTCCGGCTGGACGACCCTGCTGCTCGGCGCCGCCGCTGTCGTCCCGGCGCTGGCAACGCGCTGGCGCACCTACCCCGTGCTGGGCTGGATCGCGGTGGGCGCGGCGGTCGCCGTGCTCGGCCGCGTCGCCTTCGATCCGACCATCGTCGGCGCGGCGTCTCTCGCCAGGACGCCGGTCTTGAACTGGCTGCTGCCGGGCTATGGCGTGCCTGCTTTGGCCTTCGGTTTCGCCGCCTGGCAACTCGCCCGCACCACCAATGGCCGGCCGCGCCTTGCCATGGAAGCCGCGTCGGCCCTGTTCGCGCTGCTCACCATTGCCATGCTGGTGCGCCATGCCATGCATGGCGGCGTCATCGACACCGGCACCGTCACTCTTGCCGAACAGGCGATCTACACGTTGATCGCGCTCGGCGCCGGCGCCATACTGGTCGCCATCGACATGCGCTCGCCGAGCTCGGTTCTGCGCTATGGCTCGATGGTTGCCGGCGTGGTCTCGGCAGGCTTGATCGCGGTTCAGCATTTCGTCGTGCTGAACCCGCTGCTGACGGATGAGTCGACCGGTACGATCCCGGTCTTCAACCTGTTGTTCCTCGCCTACCTGCTGCCGGCCATCGCCGCCGGCGCGCTGGCGCTCTATGTCCGCGACAAGCGCCCGCGATGGTATGCGGCGATGCTGGCGCTGATCGCCGCGCTGCTTGCCTTCGCCTATGCCACGCTCTCGGTGCGCCGCCTGTTCAAGGGCGAGTTCATCGCCTTGTGGAGCGGGCTCGGCCAGCTCGAGACTTATACCTACTCCGCGCTCTGGCTGGTCATCGGCGTCGCGCTGCTTACCGCCGGCGTCCGGCTGAAATCGCAGGTATTGCGCATCGCGTCGGCGGCTCTGATCGCGGTTGCGGTGCTGAAAGTCTTCCTCTTCGACATGTCGGAACTCGAAGGCGTGCTGCGCGCGCTGTCCTTCATCGGTCTGGGTGCCGTGCTGATCGGGATAGGGCTGTTCTATCAGCGGCTGCTGACAAGGGCGGCGAGGGAAGCGTGAGAGGCTGGAGCTCCTTGGGTCGTTGCGGCTATTTTCGAACGATCCCGCGCAGCCCGCGCTGGTCGGCTGCCTCTTTGATGAGGCCAGCAATCTTTCGAACGAATGCTGGACTGAAAGAACCGATGGGTTTCACCGTGACGAGGTCGTAAGCTTCGTCGGTCCGCACCCGGTTGTACTGGTCGAGGATCAGCCATGACGGAAAATCGAAGCCGCCCCTCCGACACTCGATCTCACTGACTGCAATATGCGTCGGGTTGCTGCGACGTAAGCGGGAACAGGAACAGCGCTGCCGGTGTAGTCGGAGTTCTGACCACGATGCAGACAGGACGCGCCTTGCGGCCGGATTCTTCACCAGCGTCGGCCTGCCGCGCCCACAGATAGTAATACCTGAGCAGATCGCCCGGCTTAAACATCCGACCCATCGTCGGCTGTGATGGCTTCCAAACCCGACATCAGCTCGTTGTGGATCGCGTCAGGCGCGTTCTCGATCGTACAAGCGGCGGCATCAGACGAGCCAACGAGTTGCCAGTATTGTCTGGCTGAAAGGATGATCAGCTTCTCTTTACCGCGTTTCGTAAGAGCTACAGGCTCGATCATCGCCGTTTCGAGGATCTCGCCCGATGCGCGGTTCATGTCTGAAAAGGTGAATTGTTTCATCGGCGCCTCATGCGTAATATACCCAGTATACCTATTTTACGTACTAAATAGTGGTCCTATGCGATTTGGGCCGGGAATAAACCGCCCTCCGCCGGCGTTATTCATGCGCTTGGGTAACCGCAGCGGTTGGGCCGCTTCGCGCTGACTGCTTGCACCGCGCCGCGAAGGCGCGTTCTATCCGGATGGAAAGCGACCTCGAAACAAGCGGTCATGGACGACAAGAAGGCAGCGATCCTGAGCGAAATACCGCGGTTGCGGCGCTATGCGCGCTCGCTGCTGCGCGAGCGCGATTCCGCCGACGACCTGGTCCAGGATTGCCTGGAGCGGGCGCTCGTGCGGCTCGACAACTGGCAGACTGGAGAGAGCCCCCGGAGGTGGCTGTTTACGATCATGCATCACTTGTTCATCGACCAGATGCGCAAGGTCAACCGGCGCGGCGAGGCGGCGATGCTGCCTCTCGAAGCCGGTGAAGCCCAAGCCGCGCCCGCCGATCAGGTCGAGACCATCGCCTCGCGCGAGATCATGGATGCCTTGCAGGCGATCAGCCCCGATCGCCGCGCGGCCTTGGTGATGGTCGCCATCGAGGGCTTTTCCTATGCCGAGGCCGCCAACATCCTTGGCGTGCCGGCCGGCACGCTGATGTCGCGCATCGCGCGCGGCCGGGAGGAATTGCGAGGATTGCTCGACGACACATCGCGCCGCCGCTCGATAAGGATCGTCGAAAAATGACCCGCAGCGATTTTTCCGAACGCGATATCCATATGGCCCTCGACGGCGAACTGCCGGGCGAGGAGCGCATGGCTTACGACGCCTGGCTCGAAGCCAATCCCGAGATGAAGGCAAAGTCCGCGCGCTACATCGCCGACCGCGCCGCCATGCGCGCCGCCCTGGCCGGCGTGATGGAAGAGCCGGTGCCGGCAAGGCTGCGGCAGGTCGTGCTTGGCGAGGCGCCTGCAAAAGCATCGCCCTGGCGCTCGCGCTGGTGGCTCTCGGCCGCAGCCGCCGTTGTGCTCGCTGTGGGCGGCCTCGGCGGCTATGTCGCCGGCATCGACAGCGTCAGCCGCGGCGACGACGGCGACGACCAACTCGCCGAGCAGGCGATCGCCGCCCATGTCCTGTACGCCGCCGAGAAGCGCCATGCCGTCGAGGTCCCGGCAAGCGACAAGGACCATCTCCAGACCTGGCTGTCGAACCGAGTCGGGCTGAAGCTGGTTGCGCCCGACCTGGCGGCCGAGGGCTTCCAACTGGTCGGTGGGCGGCTGCTGCCGGCCGGCGGCCAGGGCAAGGCGGCGATGCTGCTCTACGAAGACGGCAAGGGCGAGCGCATCTCGCTCTTCGTCACCGCCGAATCGTCGGCGACGTCCAAGGGCACCTATACTGCCGAGGGGGGCGGACCGGAGGCGGTCTACTGGCTGGATAAAGGCTATGCTTGCGCCGTCGTCGGCTCGTTGCCGCCGGAGCGGCTGTCGGATGTCGCAAAAACCGCTTATGGCCAGCTTGTGGCAGGCATATCGAGCTGAACCGGCTGCCTTTTTCGGCGGTCGGCAGCCCTTTGAACGGCAATCCTGTCCAAACGCTTTGCCCTTTCCAGCCGGGGCGGAAACTGTCACAATTCAGCCCTAATCAAGGAGCGATAGCGCTTGATGAATACTGGCGGTTCGGCCGGTGTTCGCGACGCATCCACCGGGGCCGTTTTCTTTAATCCAATCGAGGTTCTCCCAAGCCCGCATGCCTGCCGAGATCCGCAAGGCCCGTGCGTCAGACGTCGATGACCTCGCCGCCATCGAGAAGGCGGTGTTTCCGGGCGACAGGCTCTCGCGCCGCTCCTTCCGCCAGTTCATCGAACGCGAAACCGCCGAGATGCTGGTCGCTGAGAATGAGGGCCGTGTCGCGGGCTATGCGGTGGTGCTGTTTCGCAAGGGCAGCGGAGTGGCGCGGCTCTATTCCATTGCCGTCGGCCCATTCTTCGGTCGGCTCGGTATCGGCCGCCTTCTGCTGGCGGCCGCCGAGGACGCGGCCTTCGAGCACGACCGGCTGTTGCTGCGCCTCGAAGTGCGCGAGGACAACGATCGCGCCATTCGTATCTACGAGCAGGCCGGCTATCGAAAACTGGGCCGCGAGCCCGAATATTACGAGGATGGCGCCACGGCGCTGCGCTACGAAAAGACGCTGCGCGGCGACACCCCGACCGCGACCAGGGTGCCGTTCTACCAGCAGACCTGCGAGTTCACGTGCGGCCCTTGCTGCCTGATGATGGCGATGGCCAATTTCGATCCTGGCTTCGTGCCTGATCCGGTCATGGAAATCCGCCTGTGGCGCGAGGCGACCACTGTCTTCATGATGTCCGGCCCTGGCGGCTGCGAGCCTTTCGGCCTGGCGGTCGCCGGCTACGAGAGCGGACTTGCGGCCGAGATATTCGTCTCCTTTTACGGCGCGTTGTTCCTCCAGTCGGTGAGGAGCGTGGACAAGCGCCGGGTGATGGAGCTTGCCCAGGTCGATTTCCGTCGTCGCGCCGAACTCTACGGTATCCCTGTCAATTACCGTCCGTTCGGCATCGGCGACATCCGTGACGCCCTTGCCGAGGGCAAGCTGGTTGTGGTCCTGATCAGCGGCTTCCTGATGTTCGGCAAGAAGGTGCCGCATTGGGTGCTGGCCATCGGCGACGATGGCGACCATATCCTGATCCACGATCCCTGGGTCGAGGATGAAAGGCAGGAAACGATCCTCGATGCCGCGAACATTCCGGTGCCCTACGACATCTTCATGAATATGGCGCAGTTCGGCCGCGACGGTTTGCGCGCCGCCATCACTCTGGGAAAACGCTGAGACAATGACCTGGGTTATCCTGACAGGCAGGCAGAACGATCTCGATCAGGTGGCCACACCCCACAAGATCATCACCAACCGCGACTATCTCGCGCATCCGGCGCTGTTCCGCGGCCAGCGGCCGAAGGTGATCAACCTGTCGAACAATTACGGCTACCAGAGCCGCGGCTACTACGCCTCGCTTCTCGCGGGCTCGCGCGGCCACAGGGTGATCCCGACCGTCGAGACCATGATCGACCTTTCGGAGCGCAAGCTCTACGAGCACGCGCTGCCGGAGCTCGAGCTCGCCCTGAACAAATGCCGCAAGGATCTCGGCGGGATTTTTCCGGCCAAGGTAGCGATCTTCTTCGGCATCGGTCCGTCGAAAGTATGGGATCGTTTCGCCAAGCTGTTGTTCGACTGGTTCCGCGCGCCGGCGCTCGAGGTCCACATCAAGGACAGCGCCGAATGGGCCTCGATCCGCAAGATCGGCTTCCTGCCGCTTGCCCGCATGTCCGAGGATGAGGAAGAGTTCTTCCTGCAATGCCTGGACACCTACACCAACCGCGAATGGCGCGACACCAAGGGCCGCACGCCGGCGCGCTACACGTTCGCGACGCTGGTCGACCCGCATGAGGAACTGCCGCCGTCGGAGATTTCCTCGCTGCGCTATTGGGCGAGAATCGCCGAGAAGATGGGCGTCGAGGTCGAGCCGATCACCAGGAAGGACCTCGCCAAACTCGCTAACTACGACGCGCTGTTTATCCGCGAGACCACGGCCATCTCCAACCACACCTACCGCTTCGCGCGCCGCGCCCAGCAGGAAGGCATGCCGGTGATCGACGATCCGCTGTCGATGATCCGCTGCACCAACAAGGTCTATCTCAACGAGCTGATGACCTACAACAAGGTGCCGGTGCCGCCGACGGTGATGATCGCCGGCACGTCCGACTTCGAGTTGGCGGCGCAGACACTGGGTTTTCCGCTGGTGCTGAAGATCCCGGATTCGTCTTTCTCGCGCGGCGTCAAGAAATGCGAGAACATGGCCGAGCTGACCAAGCTCGCGACCGAATGGCTGGACGATTCCGATCTCTTGATCGCGCAGAAATTCATCCCCACCGAGTATGACTGGCGCGTCGGCGTGCTCGGCGGCCAACCGCTGTTTGCCGTGCATTATCTGATGGCGAAAAAGCACTGGCAGATCGTCAACCACAAGGCCAGCGGCAAACCCGACCAGGGCGGTATCAAGACATTCACACTTAAGCAGACGCCGCCGCATGTCGTCGAGACGGCGGTGCGGGCGGCAAAATGCATCGGCGACGGGCTCTACGGCGTCGACCTCAAGGAGACCAAGGACGGCGTCTTCGTCATCGAGGTCAACGACAATCCCAACCTCGACCATGGCTGGGAGGATTCGGGTGAGAAGGACGAGCTCTGGGTGCGGCTGACGCAGTGGTTCCTGGAGCGCCTGGAAAGGCCGGAGAAGTAGCGGCGGGAGAAGGGGAACTGGGGAACTGAGGAACTGAGGAACTGAGGAACTGAAGAATCTGGCGGAACCATCTGTCCTTGCGTCATCAGCCCATCATTTCTTAATCTCATCAGTTCTTCAGTTCTTCAGTTCTTCAGTTCTTCAGTTCCTCAGTTCTTCAGTTCTTCAGTTCCTCAGTTCCCAATCAATCAAACCGAGAGGGAAACAAATGCTGTTCCTAGCGATCGAGGACTTTCATGGCGCGGACCGCAAGGAGATCTATCGCCGCTTTCGCGACAAGGGCCGGCTGAAGCCTGACGAGCTCGTTGTCCACCACTCCTGGATCGCGGCCGATATGAGCCGCTGCTTCCTGCTGGTGGAGGCCGATGACGTCACGATCCTGCAGCGCTGGGCCATCGAGTGGAACGACCTCGTCGAGTTCGAGATCGTTCCAGTGGCGACGAGCAAGGACATGGTTGCGGCGCTGGCCGGGCATCTCTAAGCGAATATCCTGGCCCGCCGTTTCTTCAATTTGCGCAGAACTGCCTAACTGCGTCTTAAGCCCGGCTTGCTATTCCGCGTATATTGTGGATTGCCCAGAGGCTCTAAAAAGATGATCAGGCTGTTTCAATCGGGCAATTGCGGCCAAATTCTTTACCTCGTTCTTTTGGTCTTCTTGATCGGGTTTGATTTTGCCAAGGACCCTATCCAGCATTTTCTGGTCGGGACCAAAGAGAACATTCAAAGGCAGATCTATGCGGTAGACGGCAACAGTATGGCCCTGAGCCAAAAGTCCTTTGTCGAGGAACTGAGGACGCCGGACTATGGGATGCACGATAAGCCGAAATCCGCCGAGCAACTTGCTTCCGGCATGGTCGCCAGAGGGCTCGCTATGGAGGCAAAGAGCTCCGCCATCGGCACGGTCTATATCTCCATCCTTGTGGCGATGGGCTTTGCCACCATCGTCGCGATCATTTGGATGGTATTCGCCCGCGTGCGCGACATTGGTTGGCCGGCCGCGGTAGGGTTCGGCGTTCTTGCGCCGAAGCTTGCAATTTCAGTTCTTCCCGGCAGTCTTCCGCCGCCGGCCTTTGACATCCTGCAATACAGCTTCATCGCCGCCATAATCGTGCTTGGGTTCGTGCCGGGTGGATTTGCCCACGGACCGCGTGCCGAACCGGCTCGGCAGGCAATCATACCCGAGCCGGCGCGTCGTGCCCCTGGCCAATTCGGTCAAAGACGCCGCTGAGCTGCGGCGCCAAGCGCCGGCGATCCGACGGCGCGCACGCATTCCCCAATCAGCCATTCGCGGAACGCCGCCACGATATCGCGTCTGGCGCCGCGTTCCGGGATCGTCGGGCAGTAGGGCTGGCGCAACTCCAGCGATCTGGCAACGGGCCAGCCCCCCAGCCGGCCGTCTTCCAGCGCCTGGGCGCAGTAGGCGCCTTGCGCCAGCGCCATGCCCAGCCCTGAAATGGCGGAGATCGAGCGCTGCCCGCGACAAGTTCGCGGAGAGACCGCTCTGCATTGTGCGGCCCGCTTCGCTTTCCCGTCGCCTCGAACCAGTTGCGCCAGGATGGGAAAGATGCGCCGGTCGGTCCCCCGTCGGTCCGCGCAAGGAGGGAAGGGCGGCCACGACAATCCGAAAGATAGGATTACCTTACCTCTTTCGCTGAAATCCTCGTTTTTCGAGAGGTTTGTTTCTGGGTATCGTGATCTCATGAACGCAATCGACCACGACGCAGCCATCGACCATCGCTCCGTGATAGCCTCGCTGACGAATGAGGAGCGCAGTCGGCTGACCGGCAAATCGGATGGGCCGGCCCTTGTTCAGTTCGCGCTCCATCTCGGCGCGATCATCCTCCTTGGCGCGCTGATCGCGGCCAAGGTGCGTTTCTGGCCGGTCCTGATGCTGCCGCAGGGCATCCTGATCGTGTTCCTGTTCACGCTGCTGCATGAAACGGTGCACAGGACGGCGTTCGAAACGCAGTGGTTGAACGATACCATCGCGCGCTTTTGCAGCCTGGCGCTCGCGCTGCCGGCCGACTGGTTCCGCTACTTCCATTTCGCCCATCACCGCTTCACCCAGGATCCCGAAAACGATCCGGAGCTGGCTTTCCCGAAGCCCGAGACGGTGCGGCAATACATCGTCCACGTCTCCGGCCTGCCGGTGTGGTGGGGGCATGTCAAGATGCTCTACACCAATGCGATGGGGCGCTGCCGCGACACCTACGTGCCGCCGAAGGGCTTGCCGAAGGTGAAGGCCGAGGCACGGGCGATGATCGCCTTCTATGTCGTCCTGCTGGCGCTTGCGGTCTGGTTCAGGGCCTCGGTGCTGCTCTATGTCTGGATCGTGCCGGCGCTGCTCGGCCAGCCGTTCCTCAGGCTCTATCTGCTGGCCGAGCACGGCCGCTGTCCCTTTGTCGCCAACATGCTGGAAAACACCCGCACGACGCTGACCAACTGGTTCGTGCGCAAGCTCGCCTGGAACATGCCTTATCATGCCGAGCACCACGTCTATCCCGGCGTGCCGTTCCACCAGCTGCCGGAATTTCACCGTCTGATCGAGCGGCACCTCAAGGTGGTCGAGCCAGGCTATGTCTCTTTCCACGAGAAATACATAGAGGCACTGCGCTAGCGCGTGTCGATATTCAGGTGGTGCCGGCCTGCAAATGCCAGCTTCCTGCGCTTCCGGTGCTCACGTCCTTCAGTACGCTCCGCTCCGGTTCTCGGAATCCGTCATTCTCGGCACGGCCTGACCTGAATCTCAACACGTGCAAGTAGGAGAAGTCAGCCTGATTGGCGCAGCTGCGCCTGCGAGCGCAGCAGCCTGCCAATGTCGGACGCCTTGGCCGGCACGCCGATCAGAAAGCCTTGCGCCTCGCCGCAACCGGCTTTGCGAAGCATATCGAGCTGCGCTTCGGTCTCGACCCCCTCCGCGGTGACGGTGATGCCGAGCTCGGCGCCGAGCCTGATCACCGTGCGCA
The DNA here is from genome assembly GCF_020165015.1 of Mesorhizobium sp. CA7. NCBI lineage: Bacteria > Pseudomonadati > Pseudomonadota > Alphaproteobacteria > Hyphomicrobiales > Phyllobacteriaceae > Mesorhizobium > Mesorhizobium sp. CA7. The sequence continues at coordinate 119,371 of NZ_JAIUHH010000006.1, read as the reverse complement.
CGATCGCCGCCGTGTCGCGCTTATCGAGGTCGCGGATGAAGGAGCGGTCGATCTTGATCTTGTCGACGGGGAAGCGCCGAAGGTAGCCGAGCGAGGAATAGCCGGTGCCGAAATCGTCGAGTGCGATGCGCACGCCGAGACCGCGCAACTGGCTCAGCGTCTTCTGCACCGCGTCGCTTTCGTCCATCATCACCGTCTCGGTGATTTCGAGCTCCAGGCGGTTGGCCGGCAGGCCGGAAAAGGCAAGCGCCGAGATCACGCTGCGAGCGAAGCCGCCGCTCTTGATCTGTGCGGCCGAGACATTGACGGCCATGCGCATGTCCGGCGGCCAGTTCGCCGCCACGTTGCAAGCCTTGCGCAACGCCCAATCGCCGAGCTGCACGATCAGTCCGGTTTCCTCGGCGGCGGCGATGAAGTTTTCCGGCGATACCAGGCCGCGCGACCGCGAGCGCCAGCGCATCAGGGCTTCCGCGCCGACAACTTTGCCGGAGCCGATGTCGAGTATCGGCTGGAAGTCGAGTTCGAATTCGCGCCTGGACAGCGCTGCCTCGAGATCGGCCTCGAGCGCCCGGCGCTCCCGCATCAGCGCATCCATGCCCTGCTCGAAGAAGCGGTAGACGTTGCGCCCTTCGCTCTTGCCCCGGTAGAGCGCCATGTCGGCGTTGGTGAGCAGCGTGTCGGCGTCGTGTCCGTCGCCAGGATAGAGCGCGATGCCGAGGCTCACGCCAACATGCATCTCTCGCCCCTTGTCGCGATAAGGCTTGCCGACGATCTCGACGATGCGCTTGGCGAGCTTTTCGGCGTCGGCGACGCTCTTGATGCCCGACTGGATGATGGCGAATTCGTCGCCGCCGAAGCGCGCCACCACGTCCTTGCTGCTGCGCACGGCCTGCTGTAGCCGCTTGGCGACGCATTTCAGCAGCCAGTCGCCGGCCGGGTGGCCGAACGTGTCGTTGACGGCCTTGAAGCGGTCGAGGTCGAGCGAGAGGATTGCCAGCGGCTTTGCCTCGCCAAGCGCCTGGTCCAGCTTTTCGCGAAACATCGACCGGTTGGGCAGGTTGGTCAGCGTGTCGTGATGCGCAAGATGCGTCATACGCTCTTCGGTGCGCCGGCGCTCGGTGACGTCGTCGAAGGTCACCACCCAGCCACCGCCGCTCATCGGCTGACGGACAACCAGAAATGTCCTGCCGTCGGCAAGATACCGGTAAGTCGAATGCATCTGCCCCGCCCGCAGGCAAGCTTCGGTCTTGGCGACTTCGCTGTCGACATCGATCTTTGTGTAGATGCCGAGCTCCAGCAGTCGTTTGAGCGCGTCCCGGTGCGTCGTGCCGAACGGGAAATCCGCCGCGGCTACGTTGTAGAGCTCCAGAAAACGCTGATTGCGTACGATCATCTTGCCGCCGGCGTCATACATCAGCAGGCCTTGCGACATGTTGGCTAAGGCAGCGTCGAAGCGGCGGTGCTGCTCTTTCAGCTCCTTTTCGGCGCGCCGTTGCACGGTCACGTCCTCGTAGATCGAGACCCAGCCGCCGGAAGCCAGCGGCCGGTGCGAGATGACGATGATGCGCCCATCCGCCAGAGCCTCCTCATAGGTCGAGGGCTTCGCGCCGTCGATATAGGGCTTGCGGACGGCATAGAGCTCCTCGGCGCTTTGCGAGGCGATGCCGATATCGACGCTGTGCTGGAGGATGTCGAAGAAGCGGATGCCGGGCTTCATCACCTTGGCGTCGAGGCGGAAGAGGTCGATGTAGTTGCGGTTGCAGATAATCATCCGCTCATCGGCGTCGAACATGCACAGGCCATGCGACATATTCTCGACAGCCGCCGCGAAGCGCTCGTTCTGCGCGCGAAGTTCTTCGGCTATTCGTCGCACCGGGCCAACACCGGCCGCTCTTCGCTTGCCGGCGAACGAACCAGTCTTGACATGTGCGCCGGGCATGAGCACGCCTTCGGATTGTGACCGAACGCAAATACTGTCCTGCTCGCCGGTTAATTTAGCGTTCTGTTAAGGGGTGGAATTGACCGCGCGCGAAGACTGGCGCCTGGTTTCCAGTGTCTTGAAACGCCTGAGAAAAGCTGTTTGAGCCCAGGTCACGGATTTTGGTGTGAAGTCGAAGCTATCGGCGGAGAAGCCGCGCGGCCGGCCGAAATACTCGGTCGCCTCAGCGGTCGAAAAGCCGGCCAGTAGCGTCGCCTCGTAATAGGCGGCGATCTGGTCGGCGCGCTTGATGTCATTGCGCAAGGAGGCGGCGAGTTCCGCCGGCAGCGAGAAACGCAGATGGATCGCGCGCTGCAGGCGCAGCTCGCAATCCTTGTAGGAACCGCCCATCACCGATTTGAACGGCGAGATCATGTCGCCGATGACATATTCCGGCGCATCATGCAGCAGCGCTGCGAGCCGCGCCTCGGCCGGGGCTGCAGGCGCCAGTTCACCGTAGAGAGCTTCGACCAGCAGCGAATGCTGCGCCACCGAGAAGGCATGGTCGCCTCTGGTCTGGCCGTTCCAGCGCGCGACGCGGGCGAGCCCGTGCGCGATATCGGCGATCTCGATGTCCAGCGGCGAGGGATCGAGCAGGTCGAGCCGCCGGCCGGACAGCATGCGTTGCCAGGCGCGCGGCGGCGCGCCGGCCCGGTCGGCCGCCATCAGGCCTCCTCCGCGCTGACCGCACCTTCAGGGAAGGTGTACTTCACCCAGGCGGGAATGGCGAGCGTTACCGGAATCTCGCCCGCCGTGATCGCCTCGCCGGCATCCAGCGCCGCCTTGACGCGGTCGATGCGGGCAATGGCGAGACCGGTCCGGTGGCCGACAGACCCGAGCGTGCCCACCAGTCGGCCGGCCACGGTGAGCTCGGTCCCGGCGGCGGGCAGGGGGCTATCGGCCGAAGCGATTAGCACACGGCGCCGCGCGGTGCCGCGATGCTGCATGCGCGAGACCACTTCCTGGCCGATATAGCAGCCCTTCTTGAAACCGACGCCGCCCGTCTCGTCGAGCAGCACGTCATGCGGGAAGGCATCGCCAAGCTGGTAGTCGCTGCCGCTTTCGGCAATGCCGTTGCCGATGCGCATGTTCAGCCAGCCATTCGGGTCGCCGCCGTCCCGTGCCTCGCCGCCATAAGTGCGGGTAACCGTGATATTTTGAAACCGCGTGTCGGAGAGCGCTGTTGAATCAAAACGTGAGGCGGTTGAATCATCACCCCATGCGACTGTGACAAGCACCTTATCCTGCTTGGCGATCTCGGCCTTTGCCCTTAGCCGGTAAAGCATCAGCCTGCGCACGAAGTCGTCGGCGATGTCGGCCCGGCATTCCAGTTGGAAGCCATCGTCGCCGGCGCGCGAGACCAGGAAATCGAACAGAATCTTGCCCTGCGGCGAAAGCAGCGCGCCAGGTTTTGCCTGGCCCCGGCCGAGGGCGTCGAGATCGGTGGTGAGGATGTTCTGCAAAAAATGCTCGGCATCGGGGCCTGACACGGAAATGAGCGCGCGGTCTTTGATTTGGGCAAAGGGCATGAGCGTGAAATCGGCCTGATCTTGCAAAACGTCCGGTCATTACGTAAGCCGGCCACACTCCCCCCGCAAGAGATTGGACCTGCCCATGGCAACCACCTTCGACCTCATCCTGACAGGCGGCACGGTGGTCAACCATGACGGCGAGGGACGGCGCGACATCGGCGTGAAGGCCGGACGCATCGCGCGGATCGGCGATCTCGGCCAGGCTTCGGCCGGCGAAACCATTGACTGCACGGGCCTGCACATCCTGCCTGGCGTCGTTGACAGCCAGGTGCATTTTCGCGAACCGGGGCTGGAGCACAAGGAGGATCTGGAAACCGGCTCCCGCGCCGCGGTGCTGGGCGGCGTCACCGCCGTCTTCGAAATGCCCAACACCAATCCGCTGACCACCAGCGAGGCAGCACTTGCCGACAAGGTGCGCCGCGCTACCGGCCGCATGCATTGCGACTTCGCCTTCTGGGTCGGCGGGACGCGCGACAATGCTCGTGATGTCGGCGAACTGGAACGGCTGCCGGGCGCGGCCGGCATAAAAGTGTTCATGGGCTCGTCCACCGGCGATCTTCTGGTCGAGGACGATGAAGGCGTCGCCTCGATCCTGCGCAACACCCGCCGCCGCTCCGCCTTCCACTCGGAGGACGAGTTCCGCCTGCGCGAACGGCTCGGCGAGCGCGTCGACGGCGATCCGTCGTCGCATCCCGTCTGGCGCGACGAGATCGCGGCGCTGCGTTGCACGGAGCGGCTGGTGCGCATCGCCAGGCGGACACGCGCGCGCATCCATGTGCTGCACATATCGACGGCCGAGGAGATCGTCTTCCTCGAGCAGCACAAGGATGTCGCGACCTGCGAGGCCACGCCGCATCATCTGACGCTGAGCGCCGACGACTATGCGCGGCTTGGCACGCTCATCCAGATGAACCCGCCGGTGCGGGCGCCACGCCATCGTGAAGGCGTCTGGCACGGCATTTCGCAGGGCATCGTCGATGTCCTTGGCTCCGACCACGCGCCGCACACGCTGGCCGAGAAGGCGAAGCCCTATCCGGCCTCGCCGTCCGGCATGACCGGCGTGCAGACGCTGGTGCCGATCATGCTCGACCACGTCAATGCCGGCCGGCTCAGCCTGCAGCGCTTCGTCGACCTTTCCAGCCATGGTCCTCAGCGCATTTTCGGCATGGCCAGGAAAGGCCGCATCGCCGCCGGCTACGATGCCGATTTCACGATCGTCGACATGAAGCGGCGCGAGACCATCACCAACGCGCAGGCCGGCTCCAGGGCCGGATGGACGCCCTATGACGGCAAAGAGGTCACCGGCTGGCCGGTCGGCACCATCGTGCGCGGCACGCGCGTCATGTGGGAAGGCGAGATCGCGACACCCGGCCAGGGCAGGGCGGTGGAGTTCTCCGAGGCGCTGCCGGCCTGATCCCGCCGACATTGGATTTGTTAAGTGCTCTGCATTATCTTGAGTGGGCTATGCCCGCGAATATTGCGCCGATCATTCCTGCGGAATTTCCTGAGCTCCAGGCGCTCGCCTGGAACCGCGATGTCGCGCGCCCTATTCCCGCGAAAGAGGCCTTTGCGCTTTACGAACGCGACTGGCGCTTTGTCGACCAAAAGCGCCTTACGGCGCGTGAGAAGCGGTTATCATGAAATTGGCCGACGAATTCGGTCACGGCATCCTTCTGACCACTGCCTGAGCCATCGCAACAATCCTCGGCAATAGGACGATCCGCTATGGTCGTGTTTCTTCGCGCCCCCCTCTGTCCTGCCGGACATCTCCCCCACGAGGGGGGAGATTGGCAGCTTCGGCGCCTCGCTCGCCCCACAGCGTTGGTGATTGGCGAAAGCCGGCGTGACATCTGATCTCCCCCCAAGTGGGGGAGATGTCCGGCAGGACAGAGGGGGGGCGCTGTCCCGCCAGCCTTACCGAGTAAGGGCGAAATTCAATCCCCGGCGACGAAGAACAGCCACTGTCCCGTCGGCGTGATGCCGACGCGGTAGAAGATGTAGGCGCCGAACTGCTTCATGTCGTCATAGTCGCTGGCGGTGACCAGCTTGAACAATTCGACGCGCTGCCTGGCATCGAGCTTGTCGAGCGGCAGCGCGAAGAAATACGGCCAGACATAGAGTTCCTGCGGCGTGCCGGTGTCGACATGGACGTAGCCGGCCGAAAGCACCTCTTCCAGAATGGCGAGGATTTCCTGGCCGCCGCCGTCCCCCGAAAGGCTCTTGAGGAAGGTGACCGGGTCCCCATCGATGTCGCCCAGCGACAGTTGCGTCATGGAATCGCCTTTGCCGATCAGCGGCCTCAGCTTCTCGATGTCGCCGGTCCGGCAGGCCTCGATGAGCAGCCCGTGCATGCGCTTGACCGGTTCGGGAAGCGTGTTGAGGTCGTAGACGACCGCGGGCGGCGGCGCGTCAGGGTCTGCGCGCGGGCTGGTGATGCCGCCATTGGCGGGCGGCGTCTCCGGCTCCGACTTGTCGGTGTCGTCGGCCGGCTGGCCGTCCGCGGGCTTGGTGCCGGGCGGCTCCGGCATCGGCACGGCAGCGCCGGGCGCGGCGCTGTCGCTATTGGCGGGCGGGGTGACCGGCGAAGGCACGTCCTCGCGCTGAATCTCGCTCAGCGCGTAGGAAGGCGTGCTGGTAAGGCACAGAGGCAGCGCCAGGCAGGAGGCGGCGATCAGGATGCTGAGGGCCAGCCCGCGCGGCCGACCTGACATCGAAAATCTCACCGCTTGCCTCTCCATGGTTCCCGGGCTCGGCCCGGCCGGCACATTGAATGTCCGAGTGCATGGACATGATGCCCAAACGGCGCGTCAAAAGTCACTATCAAAAAGTCGCTGTCAAAACGGGTGGCTAGTGCTTCAGCCGTTCCGGCTCGAACGCGCCGGCAATCACTTTTTCCCGCATACGGTCGAGCAGGGCAAGCGCCGAGGTCTCGCCATTGGCGCGCAACATCTCGCCGAAAGCGGTCTCCAGCGCCGCTTCGGCGATGATTTCCGGTTCGATGCCCGCCGACAGGCCCTCGGCCCACGCTTCGCTGTGGCTCTCCACGGCAGTCAGCCGCTTTTCTTCCCTGACCAAAGCGTCGATGTCGCTGACACCATGTTCCATTGCGATATCCACTTTCTACAAGCGTCGATCCGACGAGGGATCCGGCTTGGTCTGTCAGTTCGTCCGGAGTCTCAATTAAGTCTTTGTAAATACGACATTTTTACGGTCGAAATCCACATTCCGGGCGAGACTGCCCTTAATTGATGCCGAGCTTAGCCGATTAGACCGGCTTGGGGCATCGAAACCTTCAGTTTGAGTTAATTCCACAACTGCGCGCTAACGTTTCATTAACACTGTTGCGCAAGTGCAACACATGATTGCACCAGAGCGGGACAGGACACAATAAGGCACGTCACGTTGGCGCCGATTGCCCGCAACAAATCTGGGCAAAACGCGCAGCGGTCGAGCCGGTCTCAATTCCCGTAGCGGGAAGCGATGTCGCGCGACAGCGTCTCGCCTTCCTTCATGTAGCGGGCGATGGCCTCGGTCGCCGAAGGCGTGCATCGCGTGTAGGTGCCGCTGAAGGAGCGGTAGCCGCGGTTGAACGAGGCGATGAAGCGGGCGCGCCGGTCAGCATCGGGATTTTCCGATTCGAGCAGCTTTTCCATCTCGACCCGCCACTTGTCACCCTTCTCGCCACACAGGTTGCGCAGGAAGTGCAGCGATCCCAGAACTTCCGCCAGCCGCATCAGCCCGGGCTCGAAAGGCGCCTCGGCGGCGGGCGCTGGGGACGCTGCGACGGTCATGCTGACGGCGAGGCACGCGGCGAGAAAAGCGGGAGCGCGGGTCATCAAAGCCTTGCGGTGAAAGGGCAGGGCTTTGTGGCGAAACATTTCGTCGCCTGCAAGGCCATTCTGGATGCTCACCGCCTTGTGCCTTGCGCTGACCCAAGCAATTCCTCGGCGACCGAGAACACGTCGCCCGCCAGCGGCATTCCTGCCATTTCCGCCAGCGTGTAGAACGCAGCGGTCTCGGCATCGTCGCTGGCAACGGGCTCGCCGCCGGCATAGGCAGCGCCGAACACGGTCAGCAGGTAGTCGACCGCGTGGTTTTCAGCATGGCCGTCGATATGGATGTCGCGTAGCGGCCGGTAGCCTGTTGCCTCGAGCCCGGTCTCTTCCTGCAACTCGCGCGCCGCGGCTTGCGCAAGCGTTTCGCCCGGCTCGACCTTGCCGCCGGGATAGGCATAGAGCCCTTGCGACGGCGCCCGCGCGCGCTTGACCAGAAGCACGGTGCCGCCGCGCACGACGGCGACGGAAACGGCCGGTATGATCTTGCGCTGTTCCATGCGTGCCGATCTTTCTGCAGCCTTTTGTGGATCGATTGGGCGAATCCAGCTTTAGCCGTTGCAGCCTGGCGGTTCCATCGCCACTTTCGTGGCACGTCAATCGAAGAACCCAGATCCATGTGCGGACGCTTTGCCCTGACCGCCACGCCGGACCAGACCGCCGCCTTGCTCGGCCTGGCGGAACTGGAGGAATTTCCGGCGCGCTACAACATCGCGCCAACGCAGCCGGTGCTTATGGCGCTTGCCGGGCCGCAACGGGAGCCGGGCTCGAACCTGCCGGACCGCCAGGCGATGCTTGTGCGCTGGGGCCTGATTCCTACCTGGGTCGAGGACACCAAGGCGTTTCCGCTGCTCATCAACGCCCGCTCCGATGGCGTGCTGCAAAAGGCTTCGTTCAAAACCGCCATGCGCCACCGCCGCGCTCTGGTGCCGGCCTCCGGCTTTTACGAATGGCAGCAGTCGGGCGGCAAAAAGGGCCAGCCCTACTGGATCCGGCCGAAGCGAGGCGGGGTGATTGCCTTCGCCGGGCTGATCGAGACTTATTCCGAACCTGGCGGTTCCGAGATGGATACCGGCGCGATCATCACGACCGAGGCCAATGCCGGCATCGCCCATATCCATGACCGCATGCCGGTGGTGATCGAGGAGCGCGACTTCGCCCGCTGGCTCGATTGCCGCACGCAGGAGCCGCGCGACGTGCTCGACCTGTTGAAGCCCGCCGAGCCCGATTTGTTCGAGGCGATTCCGGTTTCAGACCTGGTCAACAAGGTCGCCAACACCGGGCCGGAGATTCAGGAACGGGGCGTCGTCGGGCCACAGGCCGAGAAGGTCAGGCGCCAGAAGCCCGGCGCGGACGAAAAGCAGATGACGCTCTTTTAGCGAAGGCTGCTCGCCTTGATAGGCTGCTTTGGGGCCTTCATCTCCAGGGCGCTTGTTTGCGCCCTCATCGCCGGCGTCCCCATGGTTGGGAACCGTGCCGGTCGTTCTTGTCAGGCGGCGCGCGGCGAGACGATCTTCTGCGTCGGCTTCTTCTTCTTCGCGGTGTGAAGAAGCGCTGCGACGATGGCCGCCGGGCCGATCGCGCGGTAGTGGCTGGCGAGAGCCGGCTGCGTTTGTCGGTCCTGTTCCTGCTTGGTGCGAGCCATGATTCTCTCCCTGGTAACGGTTTCGTGTTCAGCGTTTGTCGGCTGATTCCGACCAAATCGTGACTTCTGGCGGTCTAGCCTGCGAATGTTTCATCACTGTGCCGACATGTTCAATAAAATGTTTCGGCCTGTCTTTACCTGTGACCCAACGACATCTTTCCTGAGTAGAGCGACTTGACGGCAACACCCGCCGGCGCGATAAAGCCGCGCATGAAAACGTCTTTCGCCATTTGTGGCATTTGCATTATTGGCTAGCCTCGCGCTGGTCCGGACGTTTTCGCCTCATCTTTCCCCAGATCGGAAAAAACGCCCCGGCCAGCAGGCTGGAGCCTGATTTGCGCCTTCGGTGCAAACCGGTTCTGGCGAACCCTAATTAAGGACCGGGACCGCATGTCTGACGCATCGAAGGGCCTCAGCCTCTACAACACGCTGACGCGAGCGAAGGAACTTTTCGTTCCGATCGATCCGCACAACGTGCGCATGTATGTCTGCGGCCCGACCGTCTACGACTTCGCCCATATCGGCAATGCGCGCCCGGCGATCGTCTTCGACGTGCTCTTCCGCCTGTTGCGCCATCTCTACGGCGAAAGCCATGTCACGTATGTGCGCAACATCACGGATGTCGACGACAAGATAAATGCCAGGGCGCTGCGCGACTTCGGCGACGACATCGCGGCCGGAAGGCTCTCGCTGAACGATGCGATCCGCAAGGTCACCGAAAAGACCGCCGATCAGTACCACAAGGATGTCGCCGCACTCGGTTGCCTTGAGCCCACCTACGAGCCGCGCGCCACCGAGTTTGTCGCGCCGCGTGCCGACGGCAAGGCCGACATGCTGTCGCTGATCCGGCAGCTGATCGAGCGCGGCCACGCCTATGTCGCCGCAGGCGAGGTGCTGTTCGACACCGCCTCGATGCCGGACTATGGCGAGCTCTCGAAGCGCAATCTCGACGAGCAGCAGGCTGGCGCGCGCATCGCTGTCGACGCGCACAAGAAGAACCCCGGCGATTTCGTGCTGTGGAAACTGTCGAGCCCGGAAGAGCCCGGCTGGGAGAGCCCGTGGGGCAGGGGCCGGCCCGGCTGGCACATCGAATGCTCGGCCATGTCGGCCGCCTATCTTGGCGAGGTCTTCGACATCCATGGCGGCGGCTTGGACCTGATCTTCCCGCACCACGAGAACGAGATTGCCCAGTCGCGCTGCGCCCACGGCACCAAGGTCATGGCCAATGTCTGGATGCACAATGGCTTCCTGCAGGTCGAAGGCCAGAAGATGTCGAAGAGCCTCGGCAATTTCTTCTCGATCCATGAGCTGCTGGAGACCGACACTTTCGGCAGCCGCGCCTGGCCGGGCGAGGTGCTCAGGCTGGCGATGCTGATGACGCATTACCGCGAGCCGATCGACTTCTCCGTGCGCAAGCTTGAGGAGGCGGAAAACACGTTGCGCAAATGGAAACGCGCGGCAGATATCGCGCCTGTGGCGGCAAAAGAATTGCCGGCCGAGGTGGTGGAAGCGCTCTCCGACGATCTCGCCACCTACACCGCCTTCCAGCGGCTGACGCAGCTCGCCGGCGAGGCGGTTGAGCACACCAGTGCCAATGAGAATACTGCCGCCGCTTCGCTGAAGGCAGCGCTGGCCTTCCTCGGCTTCGATACGGGCGCGGCCAAGGTGGACGAGGCGGCGGTGGCAAAGGCGATCGCGGATCGTCTGGAGTTTATCGCAGCCAAGAACTGGGCCGAGGGTGATCGCATCCGCAACGAGTTGCTTGCGCAGGGCGTGCAGCTGAAGGACGGCAAGGACCCCGCCACCGGCGAGCGCGTGACTACGTGGGAGATCAAGCGGTGAGGGAACCTTGGCGATTGGCGAAGGCGCCGGTGACGGCCAATCTCCCCCCTTGCGGGGGAGATGTCCGGCAGGACAGAGGGGGGTGTGAAGGAACGCCAGCGTCCGAGCTTGCCCACTTTGGCGATAACCATCTTCTGAGAGCGCAGCACTCCCGAGTTGCGGCCACGCTGGCGGGACAGCACCCCCCTCTGTCCTGCCGGAAATCTCCCCCGCAAGGGGGGAGATTAGCCGGCGCGTCCGGTTTCGCTAATCTCCAGCGGAAGGCGGTCTGAACATGGGCCACGACCGCGTTCCCCTTGGTCAGCGCAAGAACGCCAAGTCCATGCGCCGCGCGATGACTGATGCCGAGCTGAAACTCTGGAACGAGTTGCGCGCGCATCGCTTGATGGGCATGAGCTTTCGACGGCAGGTGCCGATTGGACCTTACATTGTTGACTTCGCATGTTCAGCGCATCGACTCATAGTCGAGGTAGACGGCAGCCAGCATGCCGATGCGGAACACTCACGATATGACGAGGCAAGAAGTGCATATCTAAGCGCAAGCGGCTGGACCATCCTGCGCTTCTGGAACGACGACGTGATCCGCGATATCGACAATGCCTGCCAGCACATCGTCATCGTGGCCGGCCTGGCCGATGCGCCCGCGCCACAAACGGAGGAGCTCGTCCCGTGATCGATCATCTCGGCGTCAATGTATCCGACTTCGATAAATCCAAGTCTTTCTACGACAAGGCGATGGCACCGCTGGGGGCTTCGCTGCTTTACATGGTGCCGGAAGAATATACCGGCGGCGCCAAGGTTGGCGGCTACGGCCGCGACCGGCCGGTGTTCTGGCTGAGCGATAGCGCGGACAAGCCCAAATCCACTCAGCATGTCGCCTTTACCGCGCGCAGCCGCGCCGAGGTTGACGCTTTCCATGCGGCAGCGCTTGCCGCTGGTGGCAAGGACAATGGTGGGCCGGGCCTGAGGCCGCACTACCACCCCAATTATTACGGCGCCTTCGTCTTCGATCCCGACGGCAACAATGTCGAGGCGGTCTGCCATGATGCGGAGTAAGCCGATGATCAGGGGTGAGCGATGAGCCTCGACAACCGGCCGGTCTATACAGGCGGCTGCCAGTGCGGCGCCGTGCGCTTCCGCGTCGAGGGCGCGCTAGGTGACGCTTCGGTCTGCCATTGCCGCATGTGCCAGAAGGCGAGCGGCAATTTCTATCTGCCGCTGGTCTCGGTGCGCGGCGCCACGCTCGACTGGACGCGCGGCGAGCCGAAGCGCTTCCGCTCGTCCAATGCCGTCTGGCGCGGCTTCTGCGCCGAATGCGGAACGCCGCTGACTTTCGAGGCACCGGATGGCACAGCACTGGCGATCGCCGCCTTCGATGATCCGACCGGCATCGCGCCCACCATCCAGTGGGGCATCGAAGCAAAGCTTCCCTATGTCGACGCCATCCCCAAACTGCCGTCCGAGGACACGATGGCCGATATCGCGTCTGCGCCTTACCTGGCCGAGCTCGTCTCCTATCAGCATCCCGATCACGACACCGACCAATGGCCGCCGGAGGAAAGACCATGACCGATCAAGTTCGAACAGGCGGCTGCCAGTGCGGCGCCGTACGTTTCCGCGTCCACGGCAAGCTCGGGCGCCCGTCCATCTGCCATTGCCGCATGTGCCAGAAACAGTTCGGCAATTTCTTCGGCGCGCTGGTGACGGTGCCGAAGGACGGCGTCGAGTGGACCCATGAGGAGCCGAGCTACTTTCAGTCCTCGGTCAACATCGACCGCGGCTTCTGCGCCCGCTGCGGCACGCCGCTGACCTATCGCCAGCCCGGCTCGCTGGAGATCGCCATCGGCGCTTTCGACGACCGCTCCGACCTCGCGCCGCAGATCCAGGTGAATTACGCGGTTCGCCTGCCTTGGGTGGAAAAGATCTTCGAGGCGCCGATCCTTGACGACCCCGACTTCTATCGGCGGCAGGAACAGATCATCTCTTTCCAGCATCCCGACCACGAGACGGCCAACTGGCCGCAGCAGGGCTTGAAACTATGACGATCCACAGCGGTTCCTTGCGTACGCTCTACCCCGAGATCGAGCCGTTCGATTCCGGCATGCTCGACGTCGGCGACGGCCACACCGTCTATTGGGAGCGCTGCGGCACCAAGGGCGCCAAACCCGCCGTGTTCCTGCATGGCGGCCCGGGCGGCACCATCTCGCCGAAACACCGGCGCCTGTTCGACCCGAAACTCTACGACGTCATCCTGTTCGACCAGCGCGGTTGCGGCAAGTCGACACCCAACGCCTCGCTGGAGGCCAACACCACCTGGCACCTCGTCGCCGATATCGAGCGCCTGCGCGAGATGGCCGGCTTCGACAAATGGTTGGTGTTCGGCGGCTCCTGGGGTTCGACGCTGGCGCTCGCCTATGCCGAGACGCATCCCGAGCGTGTCAGCGAGCTCGTCGTGCGCGGCATCTACACGCTGACCCGCGCCGAGCTCGAATGGTATTATCAGTTCGGCGTCTCAGAGATGTTTCCCGACAAATGGGAGCGCTTCCTGGCGCCGATCCCGGAGGCCGAGCGCGGCGACATGATGGCCGCCTATCGCAGGCGGTTGGTCGGGTCCGACCGCAAGGCGCAAGTGGAAGCTGCCCGCGCCTGGAGCATCTGGGAAGGCGAGACGATCACGCTGCTTCCCGAGCCCGAGACCAGCGACCCGTTCGCCCAGGACGACTATGCGATTGCCTTCGCCCGTATCGAGAACCACTATTTCGTCCACGCCGGCTGGCTGGAGGAGGGGCAGCTGCTGCGCGACGCCTGGAAGTTGAAGGACATCCCCGGCACCATCGTCCACGGCCGCTATGACATGCCGTGCCCGGCGAAATATGCCTGGGCGCTGCACAAGGCCTGGCCGAAGGCCGATTTCCACCTCATCGAGGGGGCAGGCCACGCCTATTCGGAGCCCGGGATACTGGACCGGCTGATCCAGGCGACCGATCGGTTCGCGGGGAAATAGTGATGCACGTCGCTCTCCACGGCGAAGGATCGCAGCCTTTCGAGCTACAGCCATGACCAAGCAACGCCTTTACCTCTTCGACACGACCCTCCGCGATGGCCAGCAGACACCGGGCATCGACTTTTCCGTCGAGGACAAGATCGCGATCGCCAGGCTGCTCGACGACTTCGGCATCGACTATGTCGAGGGCGGCTATCCGGGCGCCAACCCGACCGATACGACGTTCTTCCAGAAGAAACGGACTGAGAGCGCGAAATTCGTCGCCTTCGGCATGACCAAGCGGCCGGGGGTCTCGGCTTCCAACGACCCGGGGCTGGCGGCGCTGGTGCAGTCGAAGTCGGATGCCATCTGCTTCGTTGCCAAGAGCTGGGACTATCATGTGCGCGTCGCGCTCGGCTGCACCAATGAAGAGAATCTGGAATCGATCAAGACCTCGGTCGAGGCGGCGGTCGCTTCGGCCAAGGAGGCCATGGTCGACTGCGAGCATTTCTTCGACGGCTTCAAGGCCAATCCCGATTACGCGCTGGCCTGCGCCAAAACCGCCTACGATGCCGGTGCGCGCTGGGTGGTGCTGTGCGACACCAATGGCGGCACGCAGCCTTCGGAAGTACGTGCCATCGTCGAAAAGGTCATCGCCGGCGGCATCCCGGGCGATCATCTCGGCATCCATGCCCATGACGACACCGGCCAGGCGGTGGCGAATTCACTCGCCGCCATCGAAGCCGGCGTGCGTCAGATCCAGGGCACGCTGAACGGCATCGGCGAGCGCTGCGGCAACGCCAATCTCATCTCCATCATCCCGACGCTTTCGCTGAAGCCCGCCTTCGCCGATCGTTTCGAAACCGGCATTTCGACCGAGGCGCTGACCGGAATCTCCAGGCTCTCCCGCGCCTTCGACGAATTGCTCAACCGCGCGCCGGAAGCCCAGGCGCCCTATGTCGGCTCCTCCGCCTTCGCCACCAAGGCCGGCATCCATGCCTCCGCTTTGGCCAAGGAGCCGGCGACCTATGAGCATGTGCCGCCGGAAGCCGTCGGCAACCGCCGCCGCGTCATGGTCTCCGACCAGGGCGGCAAGGCCAATTTCCTCGCCGAGCTGAAGCGGCGCGGCATCGATGTGCCGAAGGACGACCACCGGCTCGACGCGCTGATCGCGGTGGTCAAGGAGCGCGAGGCCGAAGGCTACGCCTATGAAGGAGCCGACGCGTCCTTCGAGCTGCTTGCCCGAAAAATGCTGCACGGCCTGCCGGAGTTCTTCAACGTCACCTCGTTCCGCTGCATGGTCGAGCGCCGCTTCGACGCCAACGGCAATCTGAAGACCGTCTCCGAGGCGATCGTGAAGGTGGAGGTCGATGGCGAAGAGAAGATGTCGGTGGCCGAAGGCCACGGCCCGGTCAACGCGCTCGACATCGCGCTGCGCAAGGACCTCGGCAAATACCAGAGCGAGATCGTCGACCTGGAGCTCGCCGACTTCAAGGTGCGTATCCTTAACGGCGGCACCGAGGCCATCACCCGCGTTCTCGTCGAATCGCACGATTCCACCGGCGCCCGCTGGTGGACGGTCGGCGTGTCGGAAAACATCATCGACGCCTCCTTCCAGGCGCTGATGGATTCGATCGTCTACAAGCTGATGAAGAACCGCGAGATGGCGGGACTGGTGGCGGCGGAGTAGGCCGCCGCCCTTCCTCGCCCCCACAAAGTGGGGGAGAGGTGTCCCGGCGCAGCCGGGACGGAGAGGGGGAAGCCCCCGCGAAGCCAGAGTCGATGCAAGACAGGGCGCGAGGCTGGTCATCAGAATACCTATCCCGAAGCGGTGATTGTCAGCCGCCGCGCCGACCCCTCTCCGTCCCGGCTTCGCCGGGCCACCTCTCCCCACTCCGTGGGGCGAGGAACTGCGAACCATCACCAAAACTCCGTTGATCCATCATAATTTTGTGATGGTCTTGGGCGCTCCGCTGGGCCATAGCGTTAGGCCATGGTCACCGCTACAGCCGATCTCGATCAGGATGCCAAAGGCCGCCGCGGCTTCCTCCTGGCGCTTGGCGCCTATTTCCTTTGGGGGCTCTTGCCCTTCTACATGAAGGCGGTGGCGCATCTGCCGCTTGCCGAGGTGATCGCCAACCGCGTCGTCTGGTCGGTGCCGATCGCCGCGGCGGTGCTCATCTGGGCCGGCCGCACCGCCGACTTCAAGGCGGCGATCCGCTCGCCGAAAAGTCTTGCCATGGCGGCGCTGACGGCGGTGCTGATCTCGATCAACTGGGGCATCTATGTCTGGGCGATCGCGGTCGATCGCACCGTCGAGACGGCGCTCGGCTATTACATCAACCCGCTGGTCAGCGTCGTCGTCGGCGCCGTGCTGCTCGGCGAACGGCTCGACAGGCTGCAGATAGCCGCGGTGGCGCTCGCCACGATCGCGGTGACGGTGCTCACAGTCGAGGCCGGCAAATTGCCATGGGTATCGCTGGCGCTCGCCTTCTCCTTCGCCGCCTACGGTTTCTTCCGCAAGACGCTGCCGATCGGCCCGAGCCAGGGCTTCCTGCTCGAAGTGCTTTTGCTTTCGGTGCCGGCGCTTTGCTACATCGTCTACCTGATCGCCACCGGCCAGGATCATTTCATCTCCAGCACCGGTTCCGACACGGCCTTGTTGATCGGCTGCGGTCCCGTCACCGCAGTGCCGTTGCTGCTGTTTGCCTTCGGCGCCAGGCTGCTGCGCCTGTCCACCATCGGCATCATGCAATATATCGCGCCGACCATGGTGTTCCTGATCGCCGTGCTGATCTTCGATGAACCGTTCGGCACCACCCAAGCCATCGCCTTCGCGCTGATCTGGACGGCGCTGGCGATGTATTCATGGTCGATGTTCAGGGGCCGCGAGGTCCGCCAGCCGGAGCCCGCGATAAAGTAACCGTCTAGGGTTGGATCAAACAGGGCAGGGGACTGATGTACGTTCTGCATATCGGCAACAAGAACTATTCGTCCTGGTCGCTGCGGCCGTGGCTGCTGATGCGTGTCCTCGACATTCCCTTCGAGGAGCGGTTGACGCCGTTCCCGAGCGGATCGAGTTTCGACCTCTACCGACAATTCTCGCCTAACGGCCGGGTGCCCTGCCTTGTCGATGACGGCTGGGCGGTCTGGGATTCGCTCTCGATCGTCGAATATCTGGCCGAACGCCATCAGGGCGTCTGGCCGGCGGAGGCGAAGGCGCGCGCGTGGGCGCGCTCGGCCGCCGCCGAGATGCATTCGAGCTTCACCGCGATGCGCAATGACTGCCCGATGAGCTGCGGCGTGCGCGTCGCGCCATTGCCGATGTCCGGCGCGCTGAAGCACGACATCTTCCGCATGGGAGATTTGTGGAACGACGGCCTTGCGCGTTTCGGCGGACCTTTCCTGGCCGGCGACCGTTTTGGTGCCGTCGATGCCTTCTTCGCCCCCATCGCGTTCAGGGCGCAGTCCTATGGCCTGACTTTCGAAGGCGAAGCGGCTAACTATCCGCGGCGGCTGCTCGACCTGCCGGCCATGCGCGAATGGTACGCGGCCGGACTTGCCGAGACGTGGCGCGAGCCCGACCACGAAGCCGAAGTCCGTGCCGCCGGCACGATCGTCGAGGATTTGCGGGCGACCGCCTGAAGCGCTACACGCGCCCCAGCCGTCGCACGAACATATAGATGATGCCGGCGATGACGACCGAGATCGCCGTCACCACCCAGAATCCCAGCGGCGTGCCGACCAGCGGCAATCCGCCGACATTCATGCCGAACAGGCCGGAGATGATGGTCATCGGCAACAGCACCGCCGTCATGACGGAGAGGATATAGAGCAGCTGGTTCGACTGCTCGGTCAGCTTGGCCATCAGCTCGTCCTGCAACAGGCGCGTGCGCGCCTGCAACTGCTCGCCGTCGTGATGCAGCGTGTGCGCCCGGTGCGAGAGCCTGGTCGCCATGTCGTTGATGGGGTCGGGCAGTTCGTTGCGATGCGAATGGTCGAGATGGCGAAAGAGACTGGTGAGCGTCGCCATCTGCCGGTGGATCAGCACCAGCTGCCGGCGCGCGTCGACCAGCGCCTGGCGCTCATTGTGCCATGCATCGCACACGATGCGGTCCTCGATGCCGTCGAGCCTGTCGCCCATCTTGTCGAGCTCGGCCGCCATGCCGTCGAGCGACTGGCCCATCACCGCCTCGATCAGCTCGGCCGGCGTGCGGAATTTTCGCGTGCCGCTCTCCACCAGCTTGCGGATCTTGTCGACCGATTCCAGCGGCTGCTTGCGGGCGCCGATCAGCATCCTGTCGTTGAAGGCGAAGCGGAAATGCGTGAGCCCGCGCGCCTCGGCGAAATCGTGCCTGAGGTCGGGCAGGTCGCCATAGAGGAAGTCGTCTTCGAAATCGATCTGGCAGCCATGGCTGGGTGACAGGAAGGCATCGCGCACCGGCGCCGGCAGGGCCTGCTCGGCGCCGATCTCCTGGCGGGCGCGCATGTCGGTGATCTGGTAGCTGCGCCAGCTCCAATGCGCCTCCGCTGGATCCTTGGTGCGGCTTCCATCGGCCTTGAAATGGTAGATGAAGAACAGCCCGTGCTCGTCCGGCAAATAGGGCGAGAGGTCGGTGCCTTCGGCGGGGAGGGCGATGTTCATGGCGGCTTCGCCGGCTCTTGATGCGGTCGGGGTCGCGGGGGCGGCCACGGCAAACCTACCATGGAGGTTGCCGCCTGGTGTGACAGTTCGATGACTGCAGCCGCTGTCACTCTCGACAAGGCTGTCCTATCGTTGCTGGACAACCCGCGCGGCCGGCGGCGGTGCTGTCAACGGCAGCTCGCATCGTCCGCTATGCCGTGGCCAGCCATTTGCGCGATATGGCGAAGGTCCTAAAGGATTTTGCGTCCATCGGGCGCCCGAATGCGTAGCCTTGCAGGATGTCGCAGCCGAGGTCCTTCAGGATGCGCGCATGTTCCATCGTCTCGACGCCTTCCGCCACGACGCCGATGCCGAGCGATTTGCCGATCTCGATGATTGACGACACCAGCCGCCGCTGCGGCGCCGAGCCGGTTATCGGCGTGACGAGCTGCCGGTCGATCTTGAGACGGCTCGGTTGCAGTTTGAGCAGGCTGACGACGGATGCATGGCCCGTGCCAAAATCGTCGATCTCGATGTCGATCCCGAGTTCCTTGATGTGCTCGATGTTCCAGGCGACAAGCTCGTCATTTTCGTCCAGGAAAATCGATTCCACGAGCTCGAATGAGACGGTTCCCTCCTTGATCGGCAGCTTGCGCAGGCCGTTGATCAGGTCTTTGTCCTCCAGCCTTCGTGCCGAGACGTTGACGGAAAAGCGCGGGATGTTGAGACCGTCGCGCGACCAGCGCTGGAAATTCTGCAGCGTTTGTTCGAGAATCGTGCGGTCGATCAGCGAGACCACATTCAATTCCTCGGCCACTTTGAGGAAGATGTCGGGGGCGAGGATGCCGCGTCTTGGATGGCGCCAGCGAGCCAGCGCCTCGACGCCGACGATCTCGAGGGTCTTCGCATCGAACTGTGGTTGGTAGTAAGCGATGAATTCGTTGCGCTCCAGCCCGCCCAGGATCTCGTCCGCGGTCTGCTTGGTCCTGACGATCTCGCTCTGCAGCTCTTCATTGAAGAACTCATAACGATTGCGACCGCGGCTCTTGGCTCGATAGAGCGCGAGATCGGCGTTGACCAGCAGCTGCTTTGCATCGACGCCGCTAAGCGCCGCAATCCCGATGCTGACCCCGAACCGGCATTGGTGGCCTTTATAGTCGACGGGCTGGCGCATTTCTTCGATAATACGGTCCGCCAGCGCGGCGAGTTCATTGTCATCGCGCCCCTGGCACACCACAACGAACTCGTCTCCGCCGATGCGCGCCACGAAGTCGCCTGCCCGGACGTTGGCTTTGATGACCTTCGAGGCATGCATGAGCATGGCGTCGCCCGCCGCATGGCCGAGCGTGTCGTTGATGTGCTTGAAGCGGTCGAGGTCGAGATGCAGCAGCGCAGTGCGATCCTCGGGCGAATTGGCCAGCATCTCGTCGAGGTAACGGCGATTGGGCAGGCCTGTTAGCGAATCGTGCAGCGCAACATGCTCGATGCGCGCCTTGGCGGTCTTGAGTTCGGCATTCTTCGATTCCGACAATTGCCGTTCACGCACCAGATTCTCGTTGAGCAGAACGTCGCTGGTCACGTCCCATTCGGCCCCGACCATCTTCGGCGTGCCGTCGCTGTCCTGGAAGTAGCTTGCACGCGCCCGAACATGGCGGACGGTGCCGTCTGGGCGAAGCAGTCGATACTGCGACGAGTAGGGACCTTTTGCAGCCACGGCAAGGTCGAACTCGCGCTGTGCCCGCGCGATATCCTCGGGGTGGATCGCCAGTGCCCAGTCGTCGTAGCCGCGCGGCTTCCCATCCGCGGGCTTGCTGTAGATCTCATTGACGCGATCGTCCCACAGCAGCTCGTCGGTGACGAGGTCTTGCTCCCACACGCCGATGCCTGAAGCCTCCAGAGCCAGTTCCAGCCTCCCGGACAGGCGCCTCAATTCGGCATAGTTTTTCTGCCTTTCGCCGAACAGCCGTCCGGCCACCAGGATAGGCAGCACCACCAGCACGGCGGCGAGCGCCATGAGCGCCTGCAAGACCCGCTCGTTCTTCGGCACGGTCGGCCAACCGCCCTTTGGGATTGCCGATATCTGCCAGGAACCGAACGGCAGCTGCACTTCTGCCGTCACCGGATTGTTCTTGACGATGTCGGCGCCACCAAAGA
This sequence comes from Mesorhizobium sp. CA7, assembly GCF_020165015.1. Classification (NCBI taxonomy): domain Bacteria; kingdom Pseudomonadati; phylum Pseudomonadota; class Alphaproteobacteria; order Hyphomicrobiales; family Phyllobacteriaceae; genus Mesorhizobium; species Mesorhizobium sp. CA7. Next base: position 98,780 of record NZ_JAIUHH010000006.1, on the reverse strand, counting down.
AGCGCTGGCCGCCACCGCCAAGCGCATCCTTTCCGGTAAGCGCCACATCTATGTCGAGACCGGGGTCGGTGAGGCCGCTTGCGGCGTAGAGCCGATCGATGTCGATAGCCGCCGAGACAAGGCCCCAGAAGCGATCGCCGCCCCCCGCTGTCGGCACGAAGACAGGAATCCGGCCGATGAAGGCGCGCCCGCCCTGCCTGAGGTCGACGGGACCGGCAAGTACCGATATGCGCTGGTCGCGCGCCCTAAGCGCCGCCAAGCGTTGCGCCTCGTTCTTGCGGTAGTCGAGCCCGATCGCCTTCTCGTTGCCCTCCATCGGATACATCAGCGAAATGACGAGATCCGGCGCGCCGCCAATGTTGCGCAGCTGCGATTTCTGCTTGAAGAGATTGGCAGCGAGGGAGGCAAATCTCTGCTGCCCCATATAGGGCTCGGTGACGATGGCCGAGACGAGGCCCTGAACCAGCTGGAGATTGCCGTTGATGTTTCCTTCCAGCTTGGCGCGGATGATGTTGACCTTGTAGAGGACGTCGGCGCGCGTGAGTTGATCGGAAACCGTTTTGTTCTGCTGGTCGACGAAGATCGCGCAGATCATGAGCACGACGAAGGCAATCGCCGCCGGCACGTTGGCGGAAGAGAAAACGGCCTGCCTGATACGACCGATGTTGAAATTTGTCGCGGTCAATTCAACCCGAATAGCTTTCCTGGGCGACGCTCCGTCGATCGGAGGACGATGCGCCATCGATCGGAGTTAAAGGAAAGTGCTTAAATTAGAACTTCCATGCCCGCCTCAAGTTGCGCCATTCGCGGCCTGGAGGCTTGCCTTGAGCCAACAAACTCAAGCCATGATTAACGCCGGCTAACCGGGCCGTTCATCGCGCAAAAATCGTGATCTTCCGTTGCCTCCAAAAAATTCTTTCCGCCCCCGGGGAATAAAGCCCGGGCCTTCCGGGTCTTGGCTGTAGCGAGGCCATCCTCCCTAGGCACGCATCAACCAACCCGGAAGGAATACGCACATGAACAGAACCGCCTTTGCCGCAGTCGCCATCCTGGTTGTCACCGGCAGCGCCTTTGCCGGCAGCGATCACTTCTCCTGGACGAATGGCGGCCAGCAGGCTGCCGTCGTCGACACCACCACCACCGCCTCCATCGCGAGGCCCGAAATGGCCCGCCACGTCACGAAGCCGGCGGCCAGGATTGCTGCGGAAGAGCCCGGCCAGGGCATTTGGGGTCACTGAGCCGGCGGGAACCGAAAGGTCCTCGCTCCGGAGCTCGGGGCGAAGGGTTCTGATCGCGGCGGGGAAGGCACGCCTCGCCGGGTCGGAAAACCACAAGTCCTGATCTCCTCGGCGCCGGTCGGTCTTCAGTCGGACCGGTCGGCGCCGGTTTCCGCAGTCTTGGCGGAGGGCAGCACCGGGCCCTCCGCCATTCCCTGCATGTCGCCCAAAAGTGCGCAGCGGTTTTGGGACAACGACATGCGGCAAACCAATGGACTACCGCCTGAAACCTGAAACAACCCGCAGCCATTAGAGGAGATTTCCGATGTTCAACATGACGCGTCGCATGGTGCTGGGATCCGCCGCCGCCGCTGCCGCCTTCGGCATTGCCGGCAAGCTGGAATTCGCGCCCGCGGCTTACGCCGAAACCCCGGTCGAGCCGCTGGTCGGCTTCTACAAATACAAGGTCGGGTCACTCGAAGTCACCGCGGTCTATGACGGCATCTGGCGCAAGCCGCACGACCCGGCCTTCATAAAGGACGTGTCGATCGACGACACCAAGGCGGCACTCGCCAAGGCGGGACTGACGACGGAATTCATGCCGATCCCGCTCACCGTCGTGGTGCTCAAGATGAACGGCCGCACCATCATGATGGACGCCGGCTCCGGCGTCGGCCAATGGCAGGCCAACGCCACGCATCTGCCGGCCAACATGAAGGCGGCCGGCATCGACTACAAGGCGATCGACACCATCATGATCTCGCATTTCCATCCCGACCATGTCTGGGGCCTGATGGAAAAGGGCACCAACGATCCGGTGTTCCCGAATGCCGAGCTGATCGTCAACGCCACCGAGTATAATTGGTGGGCCGATCCGAGCCGTCTGGCCAAGCTGCCCGAGGGCCGCAAGCCCGCGGGCAAGCGCATCGCCGAGAACTTCCCGAAATGGAAGAACTGGAAGCTGGTCGACGACGGCACTGAAGTGGTGCCCGGCATCCGCATCATGGCGGCGCCCGGCCACACGCCCGGCCATTCCGTCTACCATGTCGATGCCGGCTCCGAGCAGTTCCTCGTCTCGGCCGACACCATGTACGTGCCGGCGCTGCTCGCCCCGCATCCCGAATGGCAGGGCGCCTACGACCAGGACGGGCCGATGGCGATCGCCACGCGCCACCGGATCATCGACCAGGTGATTGCCGACAATGTCCGCATCTGCGGCTCCCACTTCCCGTTCCCCGGCACAGGCAGCTTCGTCAAGGACGGCAATGCCTACGCCTTCACCCCAACCCAGATCTGATTTGAATCGGATCCTGAACAGAAAGCGACAGCTACAATGAAACACGCACTTTTCGCGGTGCTCGGTGCCATTGCGGTCTTGACCGCGGCCCCGATCGCCATCGCCGGTCCGGCTTATGCCGTGGACGACATCGAAGGCGCCGACGCGCCGGACCTGACGGCGGTGAAAGCCAAGATCGAGGCCAAGGACTATAAGGGCGCGCTGGCCGATCTGCGCGACCTTGCGCAGGACAACCAACAGGCCGACGTCTACAATCTGCTCGGCTTCACGCTGCGCAAGACCGGCGACTACCAGACCTCGCTGACCTATTACACCAAGGCGCTGGAGCTGCAGCCCGACCACAAGGCCGCGCATGAATATCTGGGCGAGCTCTATGTCGAGACCGGCGACATGGCCAAGGCCAACGAGCAGCTCGCCTCGCTGCAAAAGCTCTGCCCGGCAGGCTGCGAGGAGCTCTCCGACCTCAAGCAGGCCATCGACACCAAGGTGACGAAGTAAGGCCGCACGCCCTGATCCTCGCCCCCACAAGGTGGCGGAGAACTGCCGCGGAGCGGCCGGAGAGGGAGCAGGCACTGACCTTGCCCCCGGTGCCGACTTTTGGGCGCCACGGCGGTAGCGCGCCCGAAAACCGGAGCCGGCGTTCCTCTCCCTCGCGCCGACTCCGACCTTTCAACCTCGAGCACTTGCAGGCGCACGTCCATCGGCGTGGCGCCCCCGCTCATACCAGATGCCTGTTTCCAAAGACTGGAGCCGACCATGACACCGATCGAACTTGCCGAAAAACTTCACGCCAGCGACGTCGTCCTGCTTGCCGGCCGGCTGCTGCTGTCGCTGATCTTCGTGCATGAAGGCCTGCAGCTGGCGACCCATTTCGAGGGCGCTGAGAAGGCGATGGCCGCGCTCGGCGTCGGCACGCCGCTGCTTTTCGCCACCATCGCGTTGCAGCTTGGCGCCGGTCTGTCGGTGGCGCTCGGCATCCTGGCGCGGCTGGGCGCGGTCGGGCTCGGCCTGTTCTGCCTGATGACGGCCGGCCTCTTCCACACCAACTTCGCCAGCCAGAACGAATTGCTGCATTTCGAGAAGGACCTCGCCATTGCCGGCGGCATGTTCATCCTGGCGCTCGCCGGTTCCGGCAGGCTGTCGATGGACTGGGTGCTGACTGGGTTCGCGAAGGACACCAAGATCGATCCGCCCGTCGAGCAGCATCCGTCGGTGGGCGAGACGAGCTTGCCGGTTTGAGACGCGGGTCCGCGTGAGGTGAGGGCGGCCTCTCACAACACGCTCGTGATCCCGCCATCCACCAGCAGCGTCTGTCCCGTCACGAAGCTTGCCGCATCCGACGCCAGGAAAACCGCCGCGCCCGCCAACTCTTCGACATCGCCCCAGCGCCGCATCGGGGTGCGGCCGGCGAGCCAGGTGGAGAATTTCTCGTCGGCGACCAATGCTGCGTTGAGCTCGGTCTTGAAATAGCCGGGCGCGATGGCGTTGACGCGCACGCCGTGCTGGCCCCATTCGCCGGCCATCGACTTGGTCAGCATGGTAATGGCGCCCTTGCTCGCCGCGTAAGGCGCGATCGAGGGCCGGGCGAGCGCGCTCTGCACCGACGACACGTTGATGATCACGCCCTTGCCGCGCGCAATCATCCCTTTGACCGTCGCCCGGCTCACCTTGAAGACACCGTCGAGATTGGTCGCCATCAGCGCGTCCCAGTCGGCGTCGGAAAAGGTCTCGAGCGGCGCGCGGCGCTGGATGCCGGCATTGTTGACGAGGATGTCGATCGGCGCGGTGCCGGCTTCCGAAGCCGCGATCGCCGCGTCGACCGACTGCGTGTCGGTGACGTCGATAACCGCTTCCGCCACCGTGTAGCCTTCGGCGCGCAAACGGTCGCCGGCGGCCTTCAACTCGTCCGCCTTGCGGCCGCCGATTGTGACGCGTGCGCCCGCGGCAGCCAATGCCTCCGCGAAGGCGAGCCCCAGCCCGCGACTGGCGCCGGTGACGAAGGCATGCCGGCCTTCAAGGCCGAAGAGACGGCCGAGATAATCAGTCGAACGCAATTTGCACCTTCATCGATTGCGATTTGTCGCTGGCCAGTTTGACCTTGCGGGCCTCGGCGAGCAGCAAAGTGTTGCTGAGCAGGGGTGCCGGGATTGTTCCTCGCACAGCTAGCAGCAAAGCCCGGCTCCATTCAACCGATTCATCTGATAAATCGGACTAACAAGCGGGCTGTGCCGCCCTGGCAATTAGTCGGTGCGGTCGATCCCGCACGTGTAACACTCGGCGGCAGACTCGAACGGGCCGGGACAAATGGCGGGCAACCAGACCTCATCGGTGACGGATGACATACCCAACAGCCTCGGCCGCGAGATACTCGGCGGGCTGTTTTCGTCCGGCGCGACGCTGCTTGGCGAGGAAGAGATCTGCGCCCGCTTCGGCGCCAGCCGAAGGGCCGCGCGCGAAGCGGTGAAGATCCTGTCGGCCAAGGGTCTGCCGCTCACCCGCCCGCGGCGCGGCTCGCATCCGCCCCGCTGAAGGACTGGAATTTCTTGGACCCTTCGGTACTGGGCTGGTTGCGCGCCAGTGCCACCCCGCGCCATTCATCATCGAGCTTCTGCCGCGCTCTCGGCAGGCATTGGCATTCAGGTGGCGGCCGGCCGCCTTGGCTTGCGCAAAGTCTTGACGCCGGCCATCTCGACGAAGTTGGTCGCCGACTCCCACAGGTAATCGCCATAGAGGAACGGCGCGAAGTCGCTGGCGCCTTTGATCGGCAGCGGCGCGATCTCGGCGTCGACGCGCGGCTCATAGAAGAAGGGAATGGAGTAACGCGCCGTCTTCGGCGCGATCACCCGGTGGCGCGTCGCCTGCACCACGCCGCCGGTCCAGCGTTCCAGCAGCTGGCCGAAATTCACCGCCAGCGAGCCGTCGGCGGGCGGTACGTCGATCCATTCGCCGGCATGGCTCCTGGCCTGCAGGCCTTCGACGCCGTCCTGCGCTAAAAGTGTCACGAAGCCGGAATCGGCATGCTCACGGCCGATGACCAGCCGCCGCTCGCCCTTGTGCATGACCCAATATTCAGGCTTCGACAGGTCGACCGCGCCGTCCTCGCTGCGCAGCGGATAGCGGATCAGCCTAAGCGTCGAGATGCCGCCCCGGAAATGGCCGTCGAAAATACCGTCCTCAAGCCCGAGGCTGCGCGCGATCGAGCCCATCAGCGCCGCGCCGACCTTCTCCATCGAGCGGTAGTAATGCGCGGCGGCCGCCTTCCATCCTGGAACATCGGCCTCGGCGGGAAGCGGCGTGCGCTCGAGCAGCGGATCGTCGGGCGCGAACCCGGCGTCGGCATGGGCGATGTCCGGCCCCATGTCGATGCCTTCCTTGTAGGACACCGCAGTCGGCTGCAGCGGGAACCAGCCGCGATAATAGTTCGATTTCGAGGGGTCGAAATTCCAGCGCAGCAGCTTCCGCTTTTCCGCATCCGGCAAATCGAAGATCTTCAGGAGCTCGCCGCGCCGCTCGCGCGTCAGAAGCTCCGCGCCCGGAAAGCCGCGCGCAGTCATGAAGCCGATGCCGGAGGCAGCAGTGAAGATCTGGCGGTCGGCCTCGTCGCGTGCGGGCGAAGTCGGGCCGAACAGCGGCGCGATGTCGATGGCGGGGATAGTGTCACTCATCTCATGATCCTAGCGGTTCTTGGGAGCCGTGTGCCGCAATCGTGGAGAAGCGCATGCGCGATGACAAGCCGCGGCAGAGTTGGCGTTGTTCGAGCGGTCGGGCTTGGCGACCGGCTCAGCGCGCCGAGGCCGTCGCCGCGGATGCTGCCGACAGAGTGATCGGCAATCGCCGCTTGGGTCCTCCGGCTACTTCCCCGCAATGCGCCGATGCACCCGCTCCAGGCTTTCCGCGAAGGCATCGAATGTTCCGCGCTCGGTCAGCTCGCGCAGCACCTGCTCGTTGATGCCGCCGCGCGTCGCATAGTCCTGCGCAAGATGCATAAAATCTTCGTCCGGCGCCGTATCCGGCGCATTGGCCAGCGCCTTGAAGATGCTGGTGATGTAGTCGCGTGCCCTGTCGCCCGAAACACCCTGGCTGCGCACCCAGGCGTGGATCGTGTCGAGATATTTGAAATAGCTGGCATAGGTCGCGGTGACGACGCTCAGCGCATCGAACTCGCTTTGGTCCTCGACCTCGATCACGCCGCCAAGCCTGCCGAAGAACGCCGCCGCCATCGCGTCCGGCGGGCAGATGATCGTCGCGCCCTGCAGCCGGGCGATCATCGGCATGGGCAGGGCTTTCGTCACCTGTACCGCTGGCGCGACAAGCGCGGCGATCTCCTCGCGCGACACGGTGGCGATCAGGCTAACGACGTGATGGTCCGGCCGGAACCGCAGTTCCTTCAGCACCTCGCGCGCGATCTGCGGCCGCACCGCCAGCATCACGGTGTCGCAATCGTCGAGCACGGCCTGGTTGTCGGTAGCGATGCGCACGTCCGGATAACGCGCGGCAAGCTCGGCGGCGATCGCCTCGTTGCGCGGCGAGACCACCACCGGCGTCGTCTCCCCCGGCAGCGATTTCAGCCCCGCGACAATGGCCGAGCTCAACGCGCCCGTGCCGACAAAGCCAAGTTTCATGGAAGTTTTCGCCTCTGTTTTCGGATCGCCGCCGACAATAGCGACGGTTCCGTTGCCGGCAAGGGGAGGCCCGGTCCGACCGCGCTGGCAAGGATTCCAACTGTTACGCGCAATTAAGGCCAGACTGATAGATTCCGGGGCATTCGATCGGGGAGTGCGGCCATGAGCCAGCGCGCGTTCATCACTCTGCTCATCCTGATGGCGGTGCTTGTGGCAATGTCGGCCACATCGTTCCTGGGCGCCATGATCGGCTTCCTGTTCGGCATTGCCATTGCCTTCTTCGTTGCCGGGCCGGTGATGCTGATCGGCAAGCTGCTCGAGAAAAACGGCATTGCGATATCCGGCCAGACAGCCCTTTGGGTGCTCGCCGGCTTCTATGCGCTGCTCATTCTCGCCGCGGCATTCCAGATCTGGCGCCGGTTTCAGCGCCACGAGCCGGACCAAGCGCGATCCGCGGGGATGCGGCTGGCGCTGCTCGTCGCGCTTCCCGCGATGGCGTGGCTGTCTCTGAATGCGATGCAGGACGCCTGGCCGTGAGGCATCTAGGCTAGGTCGCAACAAACTGGCAGGATGGCTCGATCAACGCGATTTGGGGGCAATCGCATGACTTTGCTTCAATTTCCGGTCACCGGCGAACAGGTCTCGAACGATGAGACGGAAGAGGTCATCCGCGAGGCCGAACCGCATCGCGCCCTGGTACGCTACCGCCCCGATGGCGGCGAGCTCTTCATCCATACGCGGGTGAACATGGCGCTGCTGCGGGCCGCCGCCTCGCTGCCGATCCTGCGCCTGAAGCTCGCGCCACGCGCAGACGAGTTGACGGCGCGAGACGCTCTGCTGACGCCCGAGGGATCGCAGCGAAACTACGCTTTCCTCGAAAAGCTTTGCCAGGATCTGGCTGCCGCAAACTGCCCAGCCTGTTATATCGCCGAACAGCATGGCGAGGGCGGCCGCGATTTCTATTTTACGACCGAAGACATTGCCGGTTTCGAACGGATAGCTGGCAAGACCGCTGAGGCGCTGGCCTTTCCGCTCACGCTGGAACAGCATTCGCTTGCCGCGCTGGCGCCGCTCATCCTTCCCGCCGAGGCGATAGGCGACCTCCGGCTGGACGTCGCCGCGGATGCCCGCATCCGGCCGACACGCTTCGAGTTCTGGGGTGCCGAGCCTTCTCTGGCGAAGCTGCGCGCCGAACTTGAAAAGCGCGGCTACCGCTTCTTGAGTCTGGAGATAGTCTCGCGTGAGCTAAGGATGGCGAAGGACGTGCCGATCGACGGCGAGGGTTTCGGCTCCGTGCTGAAGGAAATCGTTCCGCTGGCAAGGTCGCTGCAATGCAGCTATCGCGGTACCGAGACCGTCGAAGGCCACGAACAGTTCCTGCTCACCCGCCCTCTGCCCGAGCGCTACAGCGGCGCGCGCCCCGGGTTTTTCAGTCGTCTTTTCGGTCGCGGGTAGGCTGACAGGTGGGCCGCCGCAGCTGCTTTACCGCTTCGGCCCGAAACCGGGATAGGGGTTGAGCGGCACGATGGCCGCGATGTCCATCATCCCGGCCTCGATCAACGGCAGCGTGGCGAGATGGCCGCGCACTTCCTTCTCGTCGGCCGCCTCGAACATTATGCCAGTGCCGGGAACGTCGCCGCGGTTCCAGATCTGGCGCACGGCGCCTTGCGCATAGAGCGTCTTGCGCTGCTCGGACTCGGGCGGCAGCAGCGGCGCGAAATCGGCATCGCCGAACTTCTGGGTGTTGCGGGTGAGCAGGGCAAAGAACTGCATGGCGATCTCCTTTGTGGCCGGTTGATGCTGGAAGGTATCGCGCCACATGATTAGACTGTCTAAGACTGATTAGGATATAGTTGAGACTTCTCAGGACTGGTCTTGGAGGTGAAGATGCTCGACCTGCGCCAGATCAGATATTTCGTGGCCGTGGCTGAGGCCGGCAATGTCGGCCGTGCCGCCGAGCAGTTGCACATCTCGCAATCGCCCTTGAGCCGGCAGATCATCCAACTCGAGGAACAGCTCGGTGTCGCCTTGTTCGAGCGGGCGAGGCAGCGTGTCCACCTCAATGCCGAAGGCAGGGCCTTTCTTGCCGAAGCCCGAGCGCTGCTTGCCAATGCTGCGCGCCTGGAAGAGCTCGGCCGCAACCTTGCCAGCGGCGCCGCTGGCAGCCTCGCCATCGGCTATGTCGAAGGCGCGGTGCATGCGGGGCTGATCGCGGACATGCTGCGGGATTTCCGCCGCGCGCGGCCGGATTTTCATTTACAGTTGCGCAGCCGGCGGACGGCTGCGCAGTTCGAAGATCTGAGGCAGCGCGTCCTCGACCTCGGTTTCGTCTATACGCCGGCGCCGCAACGCGATCCGGATATCGAGAGCATATTGGTGCGGCGCGAGCCGTTGGTGCTGGCAATCCCGGAAGGCGATCCGCTCGCCGATGTCGCCGACATCGCGCCCGGCCATCTCGACGGCCGCGTTTGGATCACAGTCGTGCGCCAGCCTGGCGACACCAACCGCGCGCAGTTCCTGGCGGCCTGCGCCGAATCCGGTTTCATGCCCGATATCGCCTATGAGACCGCCGATCCCTTGACTTCGCTTGGCCTTGTCAGCGCCGGGCTGGGCCTGGCGACGGTACAGGAAAGCCTGCGCTCGACCGCGCCTCCCGGCATCGTCTTCCGGGACCTGTTCTGGTTCAAGCGCAGCGTTGAGATCCACCTTGCCTGGCGGCGCAATGATCGGAGGGCGGCGATTGCCGATTTGAGGAGGGCAGTAGGCAGTAGGCAGTAGGCAGTAGGCAGTAGGCAGTAGGCAGTAGGCAGTAGGCAGTAGGCAGTAGGGGTCGTCTTTCCCTATTGCCTACTGCCCAATTCCTATTTCCTACATTTTGTCGATCACCGACTGCACCCCTTCCGTCGGCGCGTCGACCGACGAGCCCGCCACCATGATGGCGGCGACGATCGCTTCCGGGTCGTCGACCACCAGCGGCTTCACCTTATGCGCGGTGTGGATGAAGCCTTCCTCGGACATATGCTCGATCAGTGTCAGCATCGGGTCCCAGAAACCTTTGACGTTGGCGAAGACGATAGGCTTGCGGTGGTGGCCGAGCTGCGCCCAGGTCATGATCTCGACGATCTCCTCAACCGTGCCGATGCCGCCCGGCAGCGCCACAAAGGCGTCGGATTTCTCGAACATGCTATGCTTGCGCTCGTGCATGTTGTCGGTGATCAAGAGTTCGTCGAGCTTGTCGAGCGCGGTCTCGGTCGCCTCCTTGTTGATCAGGAAGCGCGGGATGATGCCGGTGACCTTGCCGCCGGCCTTGAGCGCGCCGTCGGCGACAGCGCCCATGATGCCCTTGGTGCCGCCGCCATAGATGAGGCGCAACCCGGATTTGGCAAGCGAGCGGCCAAGTGTGTGGCCGGCCTTGATATAGGCCTCGTCGCGGCCCGGAGACGAGCCGCAATAGACGCAGACGGATCGAATCGTGTTCATGGCGATGATTGGTGATGGGGACGGTCGGCCGGGTCAAGCCCGCGGACGGGCTTTTTCTTGTCGGACTCGGGAAAACACGCTAGACCGGGCGTTAGGTGGCTAAGGGGGCAATACGGAATTATGGCGATCAATCCTTCTAAGGCGTTTTTGTTCGCGGCGGGTGGCGTTGTCGCCGTCGCGGCAGTCGCCTACGGCTCGGGCGCGCTCGACCCTTATATCAACGACCAGAAGCCGGCGCAGGTCGCGGTGCTGCCGCAGACCAATGCGAAACCGGCTGAATCCTCGAGCACCGGCACAGAGGCGCGCGTGCCCCAGGCTCCGGCAAACACAATGGCTCCGGCGAACACGATGGCGCCAGCCAACACCATGGCACCCGCCAATAAGATGGCGCCGGCCGCCCAGGCGCCCGCCGCCGGCCCGACATTGCCGACCTTCGATGTCGTGCGCGTCGAGGGCAATGGCTCGATCGTCGTCGCCGGCAGCGCCGCGCCCAACGCCAAGGTCGAGATCTTGAATGGCGGCACGGTGCTCGGCTCGACCGAGTCCGGACCCGACGGCGCCTTCGCCATCGTGCTCGACGATCCGCTGAAGCCCGGCGACTATACGATCACGCTGCGCCAGACGGTTGGCGGCATTGCCGTTGCCTCGGCCCAGACCGCCGTCGTGTCGGTGCCGCAGAGCCCGACCGGCCAGGTGCTGGCCATGATCGAGGAGCCGGGCAAGGCCTCGCAACTGATCACCGTTCCTGAGACCGAGAGCAAGCCGGCGGCGCCGGCGGCGACCGATCAGGCAGCGGCGCCTGCGACCCAAGCTCCGGCAACGACCGCGCCGGCGGTATCGGGCACGGCCTCGGCGCCGGCCGCGACCGCGCCGGCCGCCACAGACCAGGCGACCGCGCCAGCTGCGGCCGCCGCGGCGGAGCCCAAGATCGCGGTCGAAGCGGTCGAAATCGACGGCAGCAAGATCTTCGTCGCCGGCACGGCCGATCCCGGCCGCAAGGTGCGCGCCTATGCCGACGCCATCCTGCTCGGCGACGCCAAGACTTCGGCCGACGGGCATTTCCTGATCGAAGCGACGCGCGACATTCCGGTCGGCAGCTACACTATCCATGTCGACGGCCTGGACAATGACGGTGTCAAGGTCGTCGCCCGCGCTGCCGTCCCATTCGAGCGCGAGGCCGGCGCGTCGGTCGCCGCCGTCGCCCCAAGCAAGACAAAGCCCGCCCAGGCCAAGCCGGCCGAGACCAAGACCGCCGAAACCACGACCGACACAGCAACGGCCGAAGCGGCCAAGCCGGCCCCGGCCGCCGGGGGCGCTGCCAAGGTTGCCGAGGCGACGCCCTCGACCGACGTGCCCGAAACGGTCGCGCCAAAGCTCGAACATGCCGACAGCTCCGTCATCATCCGCCGCAACGACACGCTGTGGCGCATCTCGCGCCGCGTCTACGGCCATGGCACGCGCTTCTCGACGATCTATCTGGCCAACAAGGACCAGATCCGCGATCCCGATCGCATCTGGCCAGGCCAGGTGTTCAAGGTGCCCTCGACTTCGAAGGAAGGCGAGGCCGCCGACATGAAGGCCATGGGCGAGCAGATGACAGCCGCGCCGGCGAAGACGGAGTAGGCGATTAGCTGATCTCCCCCACAAGGGGAGATTACGCTGCTACCCATGCGCCTAGCTTGCCCTCTCACCGTTCATCGTCTATCGCCGATGAACGATGTCCGAATCCCCCGAGACCCGCTGCACCGAAAGCCGTGCCATTGCCGCGCGGCTGGCGGCGCTGTCGCATCCGGCGCGCATCGAGATCCTGAAACATCTCTCGGCCAGCCGCTGCTGCTCCTGCCGTGAGGTGGTCGATCACCTCGATCTCGCACAGTCGACCGTTTCGCAGCATCTGAAGATACTGGTCGAGGCCGGACTCGTCCGCTTCGAGGCCGACCGCCAGCGCTCGCGCTACGCGGTCGACCACGACGCCCTCGCGGGCGTCTCCGCTTCGCTCACCCAGCTCGTCAACTCCTGCTGCCCCAGCCTCTCACCCATAAGGCAAGACTAGTGGCCGAAAAGACCGTATCCGCCGAAGCCGGCACCCTCACCACTTTGCGCAATCTGTGGCCCTATATGTGGCCGGCCGACCGCGCCGATCTCAGAGCCCGCGTCACCTGGGCGACGCTGCTTCTGGTCGTCGCCAAGGTCACATTGGTCGCCGGCCCCTATTTCTTCAAATGGGCGACCGATGCGCTGGCCTATGGCTCGAAGACACCGCCGCCTCTGCCATCCTTCCTACTGGCGCCGGTGGCGCTGGTCATCGCCTATAACGTGCTGCGCCTGATCCAGCTCGGCTTCAACCAGCTGCGCGACGCGCTGTTCGCCCGTGTCGGCCAGTATGCGGTGCGCCAGCTTGCCTTCCGCACCTTCGTCCACATGCATCAGCTGTCGCTGCGCTTCCATCTCGAGCGCCGCACCGGCGGCCTGTCGCGCATCATCGAGCGCGGCACCAAGGGCATCGAGACCATCGTGCGCTTCATCATGCTGAACACGGCGCCGACCATCCTCGAATTCGCGCTGACGGCCGGCATATTTGCCTTCACCTATGGCTGGAAATACGTCGCCGTGGTCGCCGTCACCGTGAGCCTCTATGTCTGGTTCACCGTCAAGGCGAGCGACTGGCGCATCTCGATCCGCCGCGACATGAACGACAGCGACACCGACGCCAACACCAAGGCGATCGACTCGCTGCTCAACTTCGAGACGGTCAAATATTTCACCAATGAGCGCATGGAGGCCGAGCGCTTCGACCGCTCGATGGCACGCTACGAGCTCGCCGCGACGAAAACCTGGACATCGCTCGGCTGGCTGAATTTCGGCCAGGGCCTCATCTTCGGCCTCGGCACGGTCATCGTCATGTGCATGTCGGCGCTGGAGGTGCAGGCCGGCAGGCAGACGGTTGGCGACTTCGTCTTCATCAACGCCATGCTGATCCAGCTTTCGGTGCCGCTCAACTTCATCGGCTTCATCTACCGCGAAATAAGGCAAGGGTTGACCGATATCGAGCATATGTTCGACCTGCTCGACGTGCCCCAGGAGATCGTCGACAAGCCGGATGCCAGGCCTTTGAAGGTCGGGCCCGGCAAGGTCGAATTCCGCGACGTCCATTTCTCCTATGATCCCAGCCGCAAGATCCTGAAAGGCGTCTCCTTCGAGGTGCCGGCCGGCAAGACCGTGGCCATCGTCGGCCCGTCCGGCGCCGGCAAGTCGACCATCTCCCGGCTGCTGTTCCGTTTCTACGACGTTCAGGGCGGCCAGGTGCTGATCGACGGCCAGGACATCCGCGACGTCACGCAGGAGAGCCTGCGGGCGGTGCTCGGCATGGTGCCGCAGGACACCGTGCTGTTCAACGACACCATCGCCTACAACATACGCTACGGTCGTGTCGGCGCCGGCGAGGAGGAGGTGCGCAAGGCGGCCGAGCTCGCCCAGATCGGCCCGTTCATCCAGAAGCTGCCCGAGGGCTACAAGTCGATGGTCGGTGAGCGCGGGCTGAAATTATCGGGCGGCGAGAAGCAGCGCGTGGCGATCGCCCGCACCATCCTCAAGGCGCCGCCGATCCTGATGCTGGACGAGGCGACCTCAGCGCTGGACACCCAGACCGAGCAGGAGATCCAGGCAGCGCTCGACCTGGTCAGCAAGGGCCGTACGACGATCGTGATTGCCCACCGGCTGTCCACGGTGATTTCGGCCGACGAGATCATCGTGCTGAAGGACGGCCAGATCGCCGAGCGCGGCACCCATGCGGCGCTGCTTGCCAAGCACGGCCTCTACGCCTCGATGTGGGACCGCCAGCGCGAGGCAACCGAAGCCGAGGAGCGCCTGCGCATCGCGCGCGAGGGCGACGAGCTTGGGGTGATTGTGAGGAGAAGGACGTCGGAGGTGAGCTAGCGCCTCTTCCCCTTCTCCCCCTGTGGGAGAAGGTGGCCTCGCGAAGCGAGGTCGGATGAGGGGTGTTGGAAGGATCGCCGCACGACAAGACTAAGCGCTTGAAGCATCTATTCTTTTCTCGCCTCATTCCTGCCAGCACCCCTCATCCGTCTCGGCGCTTCGCGCCGATCCACCTTCTCCCACAAGGGGAGAAGGGAAAGGCGCCAAATTCCCCCTTGACCTCAACCTATCTTGAGCTTGCAAACCAATCTCCGAGCCACCTGCCAGGCAAACCTTCCAAATCGGAGATGGACGAAATGAGCACCAACAATCAACGCACCGGCAGCGTCTTCCGCGTCGACAAATTCGTCGTGCCGGCGCAAGCGCGCGACGAAATCCTCAGCAAGGCCAGGATGACGCATGAACTGCTGCGCCAGCAGGAGGGTTTTGTGCAGGACTTCCTGCTCGAGCAATTTTCCGGCCCCGGCGAGTTCAACCTTGTCACCATAGTCGAATGGGAAAGCCAGGCCGCGGTCGACAAGGCGGTGCCGATCGTCAAGGCAGCGCACGAGCGCATCGCCTTCAGCGCGCAGGAAACGATCGCTCGCCTCGGCGTCAAGGCCGACATAGCCAACTATCGGCGCGTGCCCGAACTATAGGAAGGCCACCCCGCTCCGGGCGCGGGAACGGCGATGCTCAGCACCTGTCCGGTGCGGGCATCGCTGATCATGTTTTCGAAGCCCCTCCATTCGGCGGCGAGGATGAACAGCGTCTTGCCGTCGGCTCCGCCCAGCATGCAGGCAAAACAGCCGCGATCGACCTCGACCCTGTCGATCTTCTCACCGCCTTCGCGAACCCTGATACAGTGGCGGTTCGGCACGTCGGCATACCAGACGCAGCCTTCGGCCTCGATGCAGATCCCGTCGGGATAGTCGTTGCCGAGATCGGCCCAGACGCGCCGCTTGGAAAGGCTCCCGTCTTCGCCAATATCGAAGGCTGTCAGCCGTCTTGCGTGGGACTCGGCGATGATCAGTGTCCGATTGTCCGGCGTCACGGCCATGCCGTTGGCGAAGGCGATATCCTCGGCGACCTGCCGCATCGTGCCGTCCGGCGTGATCAGCACGATGGTGCCCGGCGCGAAATGCTCGCCCGGCGCCGGTGCCGGCCCGCCGCCATTGACATAGATGTTGCCGCGCCCATCGACGACGATTTCGTTCCAGGGGTTCTTCGACAGATGCCTCAGATCGGCATGGGTGACGAGCGTCCCGCCTGCCTCCTGCCTCAGCAGCAGGCCTTCCCGGCCCGAGACCACCAGAAGCCTCCCATCCGGCAGCCAGTCGATCGAATAGGGCAGGACAACCGGGACGGTAAGCATCACCTCGCACCGGCCATTTTCGTCCACCGCGACGATCTCGCCGGTGCCCCAGTTGCAAAGCCAGATCCGGCCGTCATGCCAGCGCGGCGACTCGCCGAAGGCTAGGCCTGTTGTGATGACCTTGGCACTCATTGCAGACGATTTCTGCGAAGGCATTGGCGGGCTCCCTGGGTATCCTCTCGCAAGGACGCGTGACGGAGCCGAGTTCCGACAACAGGAGCAAAATGAGGCTTGCGCGCCGGCGCTGCCGTCCAGGCCCCGCCTATCCTCCCCATTGTTGCGTTGCAGGGAGGGGGGCTTTCCGCTATTGAGGCGCTACCTGAAACAGGGACCGCCCCCAGCCCTATGACGCTTCTCGACTCGGTCAAGAATACGTTCGTTCCGATCCATCGCGAAGGCTACCCCTTCATCGCCGCCTTCGCCGCGGCCACCCTCTTCCTCGGCTATTTCTCCTCGGTCCTGTTCTGGATCGGACTGATCCTCACCGCATGGTGCGTCTATTTCTACCGCGACCCCGAGCGCGTCACCCCGGTCGACGACCGGCTGGTGGTGAGCCCGGCCGATGGCGTGGTCTCGGCGGTCGGCCCCGCCGTGCCGCCGAGCGAGCTCGGGCTGGGCTCCGGCGAGATGACCCGGATCTCGGTGTTCATGAATGTGTTTTCCTGCCACATCAACCGCGCTCCGGTGCGCGGCCGGATCACGCGCATCGAGCACAAGCCCGGCAAATTCCTCAATGCCGAGCTCGACAAGGCAAGCGCCGAGAATGAGCGCAACGGCCTGGTCATCGACAGCCCGAACGGCACCATCGCCGCCGTCCAGATCGCCGGCCTTGTGGCGCGCCGCATCGTCTGCTGGGCCGAGGCCGGCGGTACGATCGCGATAGGCGAGCGTTTCGGCCTGATCCGCTTCGGCTCGCGCGTCGACGTCTTCCTCCCGTCGGGCGCCGTGCCGCGCGTCGCGGTCGGCCAGACGGCGGTCGGCGGCGAGACCGTGCTTGCCGAATTCGGTGGCACCGCGGTCACGCCCTTGGTCAGGGTTTCCTGAGCGTTGGGCGCGCCGTTCAAGAAATTCGAAGCCCATGCCAGTGGCGGTCCGCGCATCCGCGAGATCCCGATGCGCATGGTGCTGCCCAATCTGGTCACCGTGCTCGCCATCTGCGCCGGCCTATCCGGCATCCGCTTCGCCTTCGAGAACCGCTTCGAGATCGCTGTGGTCATGGTGTTACTTGCCGCCTTCCTCGACGGCATCGACGGGCGACTGGCGCGCATGCTGAAGGCGACCTCGAAATTCGGCGCCCAGATGGATTCGCTGGCCGATATCGTCAATTTCGGCGTGGCGCCGGCCTTGGTGCTCTATGCCTTCCTGCTCGACCGCGCCGGCTCGCCAGGCTGGATCGCCGCACTTCTCTTTACCATCGCTTGCGGCATGCGGCTGGCCCGCTTCAACGTTCTGGCCGATGACGCCGAGCAGCCGGCTTGGCAGACCGAATATTTCGTCGGCGTGCCGGCCCCGGCGGGTGCTGTGCTGGTCATGCTGCCGCTCTATCTTTATTTCCTGCGGCTCGGGCTGGAGCCCAGCCGGCCGGCCGCCTTCGTCGCCACCGGCTTCACCGTGCTGGTCGCTTTCCTTCTGGTCAGCCGCCTGCCGGTCTATTCGGGCAAGAGCGTCAAGGTGCCGGGCGACAGGGTGCTGCCGGTCATCCTCGGCGTCGTGCTCTACATCCTCTTGCTGATGACCTATCCCTGGTACACGCTGACGGCTTCCGTCGCTGGGTACCTGCTTTTCCTGCCGTTGTCGGTGCGCGCCTATTCCAAGCGGGCCATGCGCGAAGGCGAGAAGGTGCCGCCGTCGGATATCGGGTAGCGCTGCGCCCTAGGCCGCCGCACTCAGCCCCAGCCGGTCGATCGCCAGCTTGCGCGCCGAGATGTAATCCGTCTTGCCCGAGCCCAGCACCGGGATCTCTTCCACCTTGATGATGTCGTTGGGCACCATCAGCTCGGCCGCGCCAGCCTTCTTGCCGAACTGGCGCAGCTCCTCGGCATTGGCTTCGTCGGCGGTGGTGACCAGCACGATGCGCTCGCCGCGCCTCTTGTCGGGCACTGCCACCGCCGCGTGGCGCTCTTCCGGCCATAGCGACTGCACCAGCATCTCGACGGCGCCCAGCGACACCATCTCGCCGGCGATCTTGGCGAAGCGCTTGGCCCGCCCGCGTATGGTGATGAAGCCCTCGCGGTCGACCGAGACGATATCGCCGGTATCGTGCCAGCCTTCCAGCCGCTGCAATTCGCCGGGACGGTCGGCGGTCATATAGCCCATCATCATGTTCGGCCCGTCGAGCCACAGCCGGCCGCCCTCGGCGATGCCTTCGACCGGCTCCAGCTTCATGCGGATCGCCGGCAGCGGCCGCCCGACTGTGCCGTCGCGGCTGTGGATGGCGGTGTTCACCGCCACCACGGGCGCGGCCTCGGTCAGCCCGAAGCCTTCCACGATCGAGGCCTGGAAACGGTCGCGGTAGGTGCGCCGCGTTTCCGGCTTCACCGCTTCGGCGCCGGCCACGACAAAGCGCAAGCTGGAGAAGTCGCCGTCCTTGGCGGTGCGGGCGTAGTTGGCCAGAAAAGTGTCGGTGCCGAACATCACGGTCGGCTTCACCTTGCGGGCGATCTCTGGGATGATCTTGTAGTGCAGCGGCGAGGGGTAGAGGAACAGCTTTACGCCCAGCACCAGCGGCAGGATGGTGCCGCCGGTCAATCCGAAGGAATGGAACACCGGCAGAACGTTGAGCAGGATGTCGGCCGGCGAGACGGAGACGCGCGCCTCAGCCTGCATGACATTGGCAAGCAGGTTGCGGTTCGACAGCACCACCGCCTTTGGCGTGCCTTCCGAGCCGGAGGTGAACAGGATGACAGCGGGTTTCGAGGCTTGCTGCCGCTGCAGCGGCAAACGCCACAGAAGCGCTGCGGCAACCTTGTCCAGGGTCGTCACATTGGCGCGCACATCCTCCAGCCACAGCATCTTGGCGCCACCCGCCTCGACCGCGGCGACGATGTCGTCGATGCCGGCCTTTTCGATGAACGCGCGGGAGGAAACCACCGTCCTGATGACAGCAGTGCGGATCGCCGCGGTCACGCTCGCCGGGCCGGCGGTGTAGTTGATCATCGCCGCCACGCGGGCAGCTGAGACCAGGCCGACGAAGGTAAGCACCACGCCATTGGCGTTGGGCAACAGCACGCCGACCGCTTCGCCGGGCGCGGTCACCGCCTCGAAATGGCGGCCGAGCACGCGAGCGCCGATGAACAGCTTACGGTAGCTGAGCGAACCGGAAATCACATCCTCGATGATCGGGCGCGAAGGTCCGATGCGGTCGGCGGCGTCGCGCATGGCGAGGAAGAGCCCGCGATCGAGATTGGTGCCGTAAAGCCGTGCCTCGGCGAACCGGTCGAACAGTGCGTTGGTGTTGGATGCCATGTCGGGGTTGCGCGCCACCAGCTCGGCGATGGTCATCGGCTCCAGCACACTCATCGAAAGCCGCGGGAACCAGTGGCGCGGCGCTTTTTCCTTCGGCGTCAGCGACACCGGCAGGTCACGCGTGCCGGCAACGAAGATCGGCACGATGCGTGCATCGGCCTGCATGGCGATGCGGGTGATGGCGCGAAACAGCCGGAACGATTTGACGTCCGGCTCGACATTGTCCGGCAGGTAGACGGCGAGCCGCCCCTTGCCCTTCAGCACGCGCACCAGCCGGCGGCTGACGAAGATATGCTCGGCGTTGAAGGCGATGGTACGCGCAAGCTCGCGCCACGGCTCCAGCCAGGGCGAGCGCGCCGAAGCCTCGTCCAGGATATGCAGCGTGTCGTCGGGAAGCAGCGACAGCATCAGCGCCGGCTCGATGCGCGACTGGTGCCAGACGACATAGATGACCGGCGTCTTGGCGCTGCGGGCGATGCGCATGCGATTGTCGGCGATGCGGTAGGCGAGCTTGAACGGCACATAGAGCAGCGCCTGGGTGAAGCGCAGGTCGAGCCGGAACCGCTCGATCACGGCAATCAGCAGCCAGGCAAAGACAAGGCCCGCCAGCAGCGCCAGGGTCAGGATCATGCCGCTCTCTCCCAGTCTCCTCCAGGGCGCGGCTCTTGAGCGACCGCTTCGGTGGCAGAGGGTAGCGGAAGTGCGGGCAAGGTCAATGCGGGGTCGGAGAGCTTCCACCTTCTCCCCTTGTGGGAGAAGGTGGATCGGCGCGCGGCGCCGAGACGGATGAGGGGTGTTGGAAGAAATGAGGCGCTGGAAAATCCAGCTCTTGAGGCGCTTAGCTTGCGACGCCGCGCTCCGTCCAACACCCCTCATCCGACCGAGCTACAAGGGGAGAAGGGGAAGACGGCGCTACGCCGCCTTCAACCTCCCGCTGATGAACCGGAACTCTTGGCTTTTGCCGCCATAGCCATAGGCCGCCGCCGGCACTTCGTGCACCAAGGCGTAGCTTTCCTCATGCACTCCGCCCAGCAGCCGGCCGAAGGCCCCGAAGATCGCCTTGAGATAGGCTTCGAGCTCGAGCTTTGTGTTGGTGCCGTCGACGACTTTGATGTCGAGCCAGAACGTGTTGGTGCCGTGCTCGGTCAGCGACTTGCCGCCGGCGAACCAGTGCTGCGGATCGATGTAGTTGACGGCGACCGCGGTGATCGTCGGATCCTTGTGCAACAGTTTCGCGGTGATATCGGTGGCCTCCCTGGCGATTGCCGCGGACAGCTTGGCGTCCGGCTTGCCGGTGACGCTCACATTGATGATCGGCATTTCTCTCTCCTTTGGCTTCGCGCGTCGCGCTTTCGACGAGAGAGATATGCGCTCATCTATACATCAAGAAAATCGAATTGTTTTTGACAAAAGCTTCGATATCGTCGAAGTATGGAAACGCTCGATCCGGATCTTCTGAAAACCTTCCTTGCCTTTGTCGACGGCGGCTCGCTCGCCAAGGCCGCATCCACCGTCGGCCGCACACCGTCAGCGGTGACCGCGCAGATGCAGCGGCTGGAGGAGATCGTCGGCGAGCCGCTGCTCATCCCGCAGGGCAGGGGACGCGGGCTGACGCCGGCCGGCGAGGACCTTGTCGGCCATGCGCGGCGCATCCTTACCGTCCACACCGAAGCCTGGCTGGCGCTGAAAGGCGCGCGCGCCGGCGGCCGCATCGCCATCGGCACGACGCAGGATTTCGCCGATCAGGGCCTGCCGGACCTGCTCCGGGCCTTCGCTGCCAGCTACCCGCGCGTCAGGGTCGAGCTGCGCGTCGGCCGTTCCATGGAACTCGGGTCGGCCCTGCAGGCAGGCCAGCTCGACCTCGCGATCACCATGCGCCATGCCCCGTCGCCGGATGAAGCGGCCCTGATCAGCGAGCCGATGCTGTGGCTCTGCTCGGAAAAAGGCTTGGCGGCACGGCAGGAGGTGGTGCCGCTGGCCCTGCTCGATCCCTATTGCGGCTTCAGGGAGGCAGCGCTCAATGCGCTCGACGCAGCCTGCCGTCGCTATCGCATCGCCGCCGGCAGCGCCAGTCTTGCCGGCCTGCGCGCCGCAGTCGATGCCGGCATCGCGTTGACGCCGCGCACCCGGCGTTTCGCCCATTCCGGCATCGTCGAGGTATCTGCCGATTTCGACCTCCCGCCGCTGCCGATGGCCGATTTCGCCATCCGGCTCGGCCGCGAAGCCGCCCGCCCGGCGCGGGATCTGGCGGAGCTGCTTGCCGGCGGCCTGACTTCCGTCCTGAGGCCGGTCGTCCAAAGAAAAAGCCGACCTTTTTGAGGGTCGGCTTCTAGTCGGACGGGTCGAGGGGTTTGGGGGGACTTGGGGGGTGACCCGTCGATCCAATAATGCTCCACGCGGATGATGGTTCCGTGACCGGCGAAATATTTTTATGAACCCGCCGATTTCACCTTCAGCCAGTCGCGTCCGGCATGCGCAAAGACCGCGCAAAGCACGATGGCGCCGCCGATGATGCTGGCCATCGGTGGGAGTTCGCCCAGAAACAGCAGGGCAAACAGGATGGCGAACGGCACCTCTGCGGAACCGAGCAGGCCGGCTTCCGCCGACGGGATCAGCCGCGAGCCTTCCGTCCACAGGATCGAGGCGAGCGCAAAAGAGCAACCGAAGGTGGCAAGCAGCGCCACGTCGCGGGCGGACACGGCCAGCGGATCGGTGACGAACCAGCCGAGCACGAAAAGCAGGAAGGCCGAGACAGCGCCCGCCCACACGACCGGCGAGTCGCGAAAAGCGCGCACCATGATCATGTAGAGCGCGCTTCCGGCGGTCATCAGCAGCGCCAGGGCGTCGCCGAACAGGTGCCCGCTGCCGAGGCCGGCGCCCACCATGATGGCGACGCCGCAAAGCGATACGGCCGCCGCGATCATCGTCTGCAGCCGGAATTTTTCCCGCACCAGAAGGAAGGCGAGCAGTGCGGCGATGAAGGGCGAGGTCGCGTAGATGACCGCGACATTGGCGACATAGGTGAATTTGAAGGCCGAGATGAAGGCGATGCTGGCGGCGGCGCCCTCGACCGCAAGCAGCCAGCCCCGCCAGCCGAGTTTCAGGCTTTCGCGCCCGCCCGAGCGGCGCCGTCGCCACAGCACGTAGAAGCTGATCAGGATCGAGCCGAAAAAACCGCGCCAGCAGGTGATCGTCAGCGGATCGGCATGGATCGACTTGGTCAGCACGCCGGTGAGCGCGAAGGCGATCGCCGATGCCGACACCAGGATGATGCCGAGCGTGCGCTCGGCGGCCACGTCGGCGGCGGCAGGCGCAAGCTTTTCCGGCATGTCGAGCGTGTCCGTCATGGCGCCAGCCTACCCGGTTGCTCCTGACAGCCTTCCGTCATGAGGCCTGCTCCCGTCTGCGGAAATGCTCGTTGCCGACGATGAGCAGGCCGGCGCCGATGATCAGCGCCGCGCCCTTGAACACTTCCGTGCGCGGCACGTCGCCCCAGATGGCGTAGCCCAGCGCGAAGGCCCAGACCAGCGAGGTGTATTCGAACGGCGCAATAATCGACACCGGCGCGCGCTTCATGCCTTCGAACAGCGCATATTGCGCCACCCCGCCGAGTGCCCCGACGCTGACAAGCAAAAGAAGCTGCCGCCAATCGGCCATGCGCCACCAAAGCAGCGCCGGCACGGCCGAGAAGAGCAGGAAATAGAAATTGTTGAGCACGAGCTGGATCGTCGTGCGCTCCTGCAGCGCCGTCTTGCGCAGCAGCACCACGGCGATCCCCCAAAGGACGGCCGCTGCCAGCACCAGGAGCACCGGCACGGAGAGGCCGAGCCGGGTCGGATCGCAGGCGATGAAGACGCCGACGAAGCCGATGAACACCGCCAGCCAGCGCAGCAGCGGCACCGTCTCGCCCAGGATCAGCACGGACAGCACGGTGACGATGATCGGCGCGGCGTAATAGATGGTGGTGAGCTCGGCAAGCTGCAGCGAGCGCGCGGCGTTGTAGTAGCAAAGCCAGGCGGCGAGCGTGAAGGCGCTGCGCAACAGCATCGGCCTGACGATCGGCGAATCGATCGTGTCGGCGAACAGCCGCCTGCCGCCGACGGCGCCGCAGGCGACGAGCACGGTGATCGAGCGGACGAACATGATCTGCCAGACCGTCATGCCAGCGACCAGGAGCTTGATCGAGGCATCCTGTGCCGAAAACAGGAAATAGGCGGCGGCCGTGAACAGGATGCCGGCCAGCACCCTTTCGCGGCTTTCCAGGATGACGACATCGGCCATAAGGGCTCAGCGTGTTTGCGTGAGGCGGTTCCGCCCCGGTCGGGACCGTTGCTCCAGCTATAGGGGCGAAAGCTTGCACTGCGCTGCTCCAGCGCAGCGCTTGCGTTGGCGCAGGGATGGCAGTCGAGGCACGGGGTGGTAGCGTGGGAAAGCAAGGCGGAGGAGCGTCGGGTGAAGGCAGTCGTTATGGCGGGCGCGATCCTGAGCGCGATCGCGGGGACGTCCGGAGCGGAGACCGTCTATCGTTACAAGCACGGGCCCTCGACGATGTGCGGCATCCACGGCGCCGACAGCGGCGATTTTCTCAGGCAGGTGCGGGCGCAGGGCAGTCTCCATCAAGCCCCGGCTTCAGAGCGGTTCGACTTGTTCGTTTCGGATGATGGACTGACGCAGTGGGTTTTCACAAAGCCCTCCGAGAAGGCCTATCCTGCCGTGACATGCAGGCGGTTCGACAAGGATCAGCAAGGCAACTGGATTGCGAACCGGGAACTTCGCTGCGAGACGGATAGCCCTGTCTGCGACAGGCTGGCCGATGAGTTTCAGAAACTGGACGAGCAACTGCGCCGCTCGCTGGCAAACGGCAAATAAAGTGTTCGCATGACCTACGACAAGCCTACCGATCCAAATCTCGACCGCGCTTTTTGTTCTTCTGAGGTCATCATGACGAGAACGCCGCCAATCCGCTGCATTCGCGCGACGAACCTGCCCGGCTTTGCCCTGATGCAGGCGCGGGTCGCCTGCGCGCGTGACCTGCCATTACTGCGTCGCCTGATAGAGCTCCGATGCCGCATCCTTCAGCGCGCGCCGTCCGTCCGGCCGCAGATACATCATATGGCCGCCCTCGACGACGTCGAGCCGGATCGCCTTGGCGTCCGATAGCGAAGGAAGCTGGTTCACCAGATAGCGCGAGGCGAGATAGGGGGTGACAAGGTCGGTATAGCCGTTGACGATGACGACACCCAGCGCCGGGTTGAGCGAGCGGGCGCGCTGCAGGTCGTTCATCACACCGGCATAGCCTTGGCCTGATGTGCCGTAATCCCAGCTGCGGCTGACCTCGCCATTGAGCAGCCGGTAGCTGACGTCGGTGCGGTAGTTGAGCTCGTCGCGGGCGTAAGCGACGAAGGCGGAGGTCAGCACCGGAACGCTGCGGTCGAGCACCGGGTCGGGGCCGGCCTCACGGGCGCTTTGCGGCGCGATGTCGGCAGTGCCGATGGTGGCGTCGTAAGGGCTCAGAACCTTGCCGGTGGCGCGCTGGAATTCCTTGGCGAAAAGCCCGATGGGGATGCGGGCGAAATTGCGCTGAACGAGCTCCAGCGGCAGGCCGGTGATCTCCGAAATGCGCCCGCTGGCGAGCTTGCTGCCTTGCTCCAGTCCGCTGTTCAGCGCCGTCAGGTAATCGCCGAGCGCATAATGCTCGACCTCGGCCAGCCTGTCGCGCAACGCGTCGCCGCTCACGCCGTCGCCCTTCAGCCGCGTTGCCGCCAGCGAAGGCAGCTCCAGCGCCCAGTGCAGCTGGTCGAATTGGTCGGGGCGCACCAGCATGAATTCCAGCGCAGGCGAGATCAGCACGATGCCGCTGGGGCTGAGGCCGACATCCTCCTGCAGCGTGCGGGCAAGCAGCGCGGCGCGAAAGCCGCCATAGCTCTCGCCGGCGAGGAACAGCGGCGATCCGGTGCGGCCGTTCTGCGCCAGATAGAGGCGGATGAAGGCGCCGACCGAGCTGGCGTCGGCATCGACGCTCCAGAATTCCTTCGGCTCGTGACCCGGCGCCTCGCGGCTGTAGCCGGTGCCGACCGGATCGACGAAGACGAGATCGCTCATGTCGAGCCAGCTGTCGGGGTTGTCGATGAGCTTCTGCGGCGGCCGCAGGAACTCGCCGTCGGCGGCGGTCTCGACGATGCGCGGTCCGATCGCGCCGAGATGCAGGTAAGCAGACGCGGCACCGGGCCCGCCGTTGAAGACGAAGGTGATCGGCCGCTCCTTCGCCGGGGCGGGCGATTGCTCCGAGTAGGCGACATAGAAGATCTCGGCCGTCACCTCGCCCTTGCCGGATAGGAGGGACAGCGTGCCGGCCTTGGCCTGGTAATCCAGCTTGCGCCCGCCGAGCGTGATCGAATGCTCTGTCACCTGCGGAGGCGGCAACAGCGACAGCACGCCGCCGGTCGGGGCTGGACGCTCGGGTGCTTCGGCGAAGGTGGGCTGAGCGAAGGCGGCGAGCGCCAGCAGGACGAGGGAGACGAGCTTGGATCGCATGTGGGCTCCGGAAATGGTCTCGGAATAGGTATGGCCTGGGCGTGTGAAGTCAAAACAACAATCGCAAACGTTGCGATCCTTCGCGCCCCCCTCTGCCCTGCCGGGCATCTCCCCCTCAAGGGGGGAGATCAGATGTCGCGTCGGCGTTCGCCATTCTCCCACGCTCGCTAATCTCCCACGCTGCGGAAAGGGCGCCGCCGGAGAAGCTGCCAATCTCCCCCCAAGAGGGGGGAGATGTCCGGCAGGACAGAGGGGGGCGCTGTTCCGCTGGCATATCAGTGCTATCAAAGCATCAAAGGCTGATCGGAAGGACAACACAATGGACGCAACCGCGCTCAAGGCCGTGCAGGCCCCGTTGAAGGACGCCTATCGCGAAGACGCCGCGCGAGCGCTGATCACGCTGAAGGCCCGCGGCACGCTCGACGACCAGTCGATCGCCTGCAAGGTGGAGACCGGTAGGGCGCTTGCTGTCGCCGGGCTTCATCCGGCCACCGGCGGCTCGGGCCTCGAGCTGTGCTCGGGAGACATGCTGCTGGAAGCGCTGGTCGCCTGCGCCGGCGTGACGCTGAAAGCGGTGGCGACCGCCTTGGAGTTCAAGCTCGGCAACGCTACCGTCGAGGCCGAGGGAGACCTCGATTTTCGCGGCACGCTCGGCGTCGCCCGCGACGCGCCGGTCGGCTTCCGCGAGATAAGGCTGAAATTCGATCTCGACACCGACGAGCCGCAGGAGCGCATCGATTCGCTCCTCAAGCTCACCGAGCGCTACTGCGTGGTGTTCCAGACGATCAACAGCAAGCCGGCGTTGAGCGTGAGCGCACAGCGCTGAGGCGACGCCTCGCGCTACTGCGCCGAGGGCGTTTCCGCATCCCCTTCATCGGTAAACGGCGAGGCGCTCGGCACGCATTGCACGGCCCAGCCCTGAGGGGTCGGCTGCTTCTGATATTCGGTGATGGCGTTGGTGCATTGTTCGCGGGTATCGAAGGTGCTGGGCAGCACCACCATGCCGCCCTGCGGGCCGGCGATCACCAGATACCAGACCAACGCTACGCTGGGAGTAGCAGCCATGGGAATTCCTCGCTTTGAAATGTCGGAGTCGGGCCGATCCTAGCAACTCCCATGGAGCAGCGAAAGCAGCGAGGCGGCACACGCTTTCGCCGCCCCGTTCACAGACCCGTGAATAGAGGGGTCGCGACGCCTCAGGCACCCAGGCTTTATTCCGGCTGCCGGTAGGCGACGAAGCGGTTGTGCTTGGCCTGGAAGATCAGGCCGGTCTCCTTCAATTCCGGGCTCGCCAGCGGCACGATGCGCCTGGCGATCTCGGACGGATGCGGCAGCGTCTCCGGGTCTTCGCCGGGCATGGCCTGCGCGCGCATTGCGGTGCGGGTGGCACCGGGATCGGCGGCATTGACCCGGAGCGCCAGGCTCTCGGTTTCATGTGCCCAGGAACGCATCATCGTTTCGACCGCCGCTTTCGAGGCCGCGTAGGGCGCCCAGAAGGCGCGCGCCGAATGCGCCGCATTGGACGACAGGATGATGGCGCGGCCGGCGTCGGAGAGCCTGAGCAGCGGATCGACCGAGCGGATCAGCCGCCAGGTCGCCGTCACATTGATCGTCATCACCTTCTCGAAGGTCTTGGCCTCGACATGGCCGATCGGTGAGATGACCCCGAGCACGCCGGCATTGGCGACCAGGATATCGAGCTTGCCCCAGCGCTCATGGATCGCGCCGCCCAGCCGGTCGATGCCGGCCATGTCGGCAAGATCGAGCGGCACCAGCGTCGCCTGGCCGCGGCCATCGGCCTTGATCTGGTCGTCGAGCTCTTCCAGCCCGCCGACCGTGCGCGCCACCGCGATCACATGCGCGCCTGCCGCCGCCAGCTCCCTGGCGATGAAATAGCCGATGCCGCGCGAGGCGCCGGTTACAACCGCCACGCGGCCGGAAAGGTCGAGGGTCATGTGAGAGATTCCATAAGGCGCGAAACAGCTCGGCGAAGGCAATTGATAGTCCGGGCGCCCTACGCCCCGCCGCTCGCCAGCAGCGACAGCGTGCGCACATTGTCGTGGCCTTCGAAGTCGAGCAGGCGGGTGGGGTACTGTCCCGTGAAGCAGGCGTCGCAGAATTGCGGCTGGTCGTTGTCGCGGCGTGCCTCGCCGACGGCGCGGTAGAGCCCGTCGATCGACAGGAAGCCGAGCGAATCGACGCGGATGAACTCCGCCATCTCCTCGACCGACATGCGCGACGCAAGCAGCTTCGACTTCTCCGGCGTGTCGACGCCATAGAAGCAGGAGGCACTTGTCGGCGGCGAGGCGATGCGCATATGCACTTCCCTGGCGCCGGCGTCGCGCACCATCTGCACGATCTTCTGGCTGGTGGTGCCGCGCACGATCGAATCGTCGACCAGCACCACGCGCTTGCCCTCGATCATGCGGCGGTTGGCGTTGTGCTTGAGCTTCACGCCCATGTGGCGGATGGAATCGCCTGGTTGGATGAAGGTGCGGCCGACATAGTGATTGCGGATGATGCCGAGCTCGAAGGGAATGCCGGCGGCCTGGGAGAAGCCGATCGCGGCCGGCGTGCCGGAATCCGGCACCGGCACGACGATGTCGGCCTCGACCGGGCTTTCCTGCGCGAGTTCCGCGCCAATGCGCTTCCTCACCTCATAGACGTTGCGGCCTTCGACCGAGGAATCCGGCCGCGCGAAATAGACATATTCGAAGATGCAGAAGCGCGTCTTCTGCGGCTCGAACGGGAAGATGCTCTCGATGCCCTTCGCGGTGACCACCACCATCTCGCCGGGCTTGATGTCGCGCACGAAGCGGGCGCCGATGATGTCGAGCGCGCAGGTTTCGGACGCGAGGATCCAGGCGCCGTCGAGGTCGCCAAGCACCAGCGGGCGGATGCCCAGCGGATCGCGGCAGCCGATCATCTTCTTGGCGGTCATCGCCACCAGCGAGAAGGCGCCTTCGACCTGGCGGATCGCATCGATGAAGCGCGAATTCAAATCGCGCTCCTTGCTGGTCGCGACCAGATGCAGCAGCGTCTCTGTGTCGGAGGTCGAGGAGAAGATCGAGCCCTGCTTCTGCAGCGCGCGCTGCACGGTGAGCGCGTTGGTGAGGTTGCCGTTGTGAGCCACGGCAAGACCGCCTTCCGCGAGCTCGGCGAAGAAGGGCTGGATGTTGCGCAGCCCGGCGCCGCCGGTGGTGGCGTAGCGCGTGTGGCCGATGGCGCGGTTGCCTTGCAGGCTGTCGATGACGCGCTGTTTGGTGAAGGTATCGCCGATCAGGCCGACATGGCGTTCGACATGGAACTGGGTGCCGTCATAGGAGACGATGCCGGCCGCTTCCTGGCCGCGATGCTGCAGGGCATGAAGGCCGAGTGTGACGATGGCCGCCGCGTCCTGCCGGCCGAAGATGCCGAACACGCCGCATTCGTCATGAAAATGATCGTCGGCCTCGGCGGAAAGGACCTTGCCTTCATCTGCCGTTGAGTCTGCCATCTGGTGCTCAAGCTCCGCTAAAGCCGCCATATAAGGCGATCTCTCGCCGAACGCAACGCACGCTTTCTTGCATTCACAACCGGCGCCAGGCCGGCCAGCAATCAGTTTGCCGGCGCTGGAGCCGGGGCGGGCGCTGGCGTGGCAGGCGCCGGCTCGTTGTCGGCAGGCGCCTCGCCCTCGCTGTCGTCTGGCGCCGGCGCGTTTTCGTCGCCTGCTGGCGGCTCGGCCGCGGGCTGGTCGGTCGTGGCCGGCGCGCCGGCCTGCGGCGTGCCCTTATGGGTGTATTTGTTGACCAGTTCCTCGGTGTTTTCCGGCAGCACGCTTTCGAGCTTGGCGCCGATCGTCTCCAGCAAAGGCCGCGACTTGGCGTTGGCGATCCAGGCAGGCGCCTTGGCGCCGGCCAGCCAGTTGAAGAACAGCAGCGCCACTGCGACCACCAGGATGCCGCGGGCCGCGCCATAGAGGAAGCCGAGCGTGCGGTCGAGCGCGCCGATGCGCGAATCGATGATCCAGTCGGCGAGCTTCATGGTGATGACGGAGACGACGATCAGCGCGATGAGGAAGACGATGCCCGCCGAAGCCGCCATCGCGATCTTGTCGTTGTCGACATAGGGCTGAACATAGGGCAGGACCGGCTTGTAGAAGAAGAAAGCCGCCGCCGCCGCCGCCGCCCAGGAAACCACCGAGAGCACTTCGCGGGAGAAGCCGCGCACCATGGCGAGCATTGCTGAGACCAGGGTGAAGCCGACGAGGATTCCGTCAAGCAGCGTAATCGGCATGGTTCTCGCCCCACTTCCTGTCTCACGGCCCGACGAGCCGCATCACTCCCCGTCGTCGGCACGACCGCGCCGTGTGCCGGCTATGCGCGCCACGAGGTCGGCAAGCTCGGTGGGCTGGAAAGCGCCGGCCCCGATCCCCCCGGCAAGTTCCTCGCTGCCGAGCGGCAGCACCGCGCTTCCAAAACCCAGCTTTTCGGCTTCCTTGAGGCGCTGCTGCGCATGCGCAACCGGCCTCACGGCGCCCGATAGGCTGATTTCGCCGAAATAGACGCAATCGGCGGGAAGGGCAAGACCGGTGAGTGATGAAACCAGCGCCGCGGCGACCGCGAGATCGGCCGCCGGCTCCGAGATCCGATAGCCGCCGGCGACGTTGAGATAGACGTCGTGCTGGCCGAAGCGGACGCCGCAATGCGCCTCCAGCACGGCGAGCACCATCGACAGCCGCGCGCCGTCCCAGCCGACGACGGCGCGGCGCGGCGTGCCGAGCGAGGAGGGTGCGACAAGCGCCTGGATCTCGACCAGCACCGGCCTCGTGCCTTCCATGCCGGCGAAAACCGCGGCGCCCGGGGACTTTGCGTGGCGCTCGCCGAGGAAAAGCTCGGATGGATTGGAAACCTCGCGCAGCCCCTTGTCCGACATTTCGAACACGCCGATCTCATCGGTCGGCCCAAAGCGGTTCTTCACCGTGCGCAGGATGCGGAAGTGGTGATTGCCTTCGCCCTCGAAATAGAGCACGCCGTCGACCATGTGCTCGACGACGCGAGGGCCGGCGATCTGGCCTTCCTTGGTGACATGGCCGACGAGCACGATCGCCGCGCCTGTGGATTTCGCGTAGCGGATCATCGCCTGGGCGGCGGCGCGCACCTGGGTGACGGTGCCCGGTGCCGAATCGGCAAGGTCCGTCCACAGCGTCTGGATGGAATCGAGGATGACGAGGTCCGGCCGTTTGCCGTCGGCGATGGTCGCCAGGATGTCCTCGACATTGGTTTCGGCCGCAAGCTCGACCGGCGTCGAGGCGACGCCGAGGCGTTGTGCCCGCAGCCGGATCTGCGCCACCGCTTCCTCGCCCGAGACATAGACGAT
This sequence comes from Mesorhizobium sp. CA7, assembly GCF_020165015.1. Lineage (NCBI taxonomy): Bacteria > Pseudomonadati > Pseudomonadota > Alphaproteobacteria > Hyphomicrobiales > Phyllobacteriaceae > Mesorhizobium > Mesorhizobium sp. CA7. Next base: position 67,517 of record NZ_JAIUHH010000006.1, on the reverse strand, counting down.
GCGGTGGCCTTTCGAGGCGAGCGCGGCGGCTGCCTGCGTCAAAAGCGTCGACTTGCCGATGCCGGGATCGCCGCCGACCAGAAGGGCCGAGCCGCGCACGAAGCCGCCGCCGGTGGCGCGGTCGAGCTCGCCGATGCCCGACACGATGCGCGGCGCGTCCTCGATGTCGCCCGACAGGCTGGTCAGCACCACGGCACGCCCTTTGCGGGCGTTGCGCGTGTTGGCCGGTCCCGAGCCGATGCCGCCGGACGTGCCTTCCTCGACCAGCGTGTTCCACTCGCCGCAGGCATCGCATTTGCCGGCCCAGCGCTGATGCACCGAGCCGCAATTCTGGCAGATGAACTGAACCCGTGATTTGGCCATTAATTCATCGATTCCAACAAGTATTTCTGGCGATCCCAATAAACCGGCAAGGCCTCCTCAATCGTGTCGAAATGAGTGCGGCGCTGTCCGTTGCTCTGAGCCCAATTGTCGTATGCCGACAAACATGCATACCTGAACAAACCGACCGCCAAATCGTTCTCACGCCTGACTTCTTCGTGCAATGTTTCCAACAAGCGTCCAAGTGCGAAGGAGAGACGCTGATTCTGCAGCAGGTGCATGAGAAGAAATGCACACCCGATCGCGGCGATAGACGTGTCGTACCGAGACTCCACTGACCAAAGCGCCAAAACGCCTAGTAGATCGTCGATGTCCGAGGGGGCTCCCAAGCGCCAGATCCGATATAGGCCGGTCACCGCCGCGGCGCGGGCGTAGTCGTCAGTTTGCTTGGCAAGGAATTTCCTCACCAATTTCACATTCTCGGCTACCGGATCGCTCGAATAGCAGAACACCAGCAAAGCGGCGTGCGACTCCACTTGAGAAGTTGATCCAGCTGATTTCAGATAATCAGTAAGTTGAATGCGCTCCTCTTTAGAGATTTCGTACGCCTCAAACTTCATCCGTTGATAGATATCGCTGAAGTCCAATCAGCTACCCCCAAACAAAACGCTACTCGAACCTCTCCGGCAGATGATGCTCTTCCGCCAGATCCGAGAACCGCGTGAATTCGCCGTGGAAGGCCAGGCTGACGGTGCCGGTCGGCCCGTGGCGCTGCTTGGCGATGATGCACTCGGCCTTGCCGCGCGCTTCATTCATCTCGTTTTCCCACTTGATGTATTCCTCGGTGCCGAGCTTCGGCTCGCGGTTCTTGAGGTAATATTCCTCGCGATAGACGAACAGCACCACGTCGGCGTCCTGCTCGATCGAGCCGGATTCGCGCAGGTCCGAGAGCTGCGGGCGCTTGTCGTCGCGGCTTTCGACCTGACGCGACAGCTGCGACAGCGCGATGATCGGCACGCCGAGCTCCTTGGCCAGAGCCTTCAGGCCCGTGGTGATCTCGGTGATTTCCTGCACGCGGTTCTGCGAGGCGCGCGCGGAGGAGCCCTGCATCAGCTGGATATAGTCGATGACGATGAGGTCGAGGCCGCGCTGGCGCTTCAGACGCCGCGCGCGGGCGGAAAGCTGCGCGATCGAGATACCGCCGGTCTGGTCGATGAACAGCGGGATCTTCTGCATCGTCTGCGAGCAGGCGACCAGTTTTTCGAAATCCATCTCGGTGATCTCGCCGCGGCGGATCTTCGAGGACGAGATCTCGGTCTGCTCGGAGATGATGCGGGTGGCGAGCTGCTCCGACGACATTTCGAGCGAGAAGAAGCCGACGACGCCGCCGTTGGCGGCCTTGAAGCTGCCATCGGCCTGCTGCGCCGGAACGTAAGCCTCGGCGATGTTGAAGGCGATGTTGGTGGCCAAGGAGGTCTTGCCCATGCCCGGGCGCCCCGCGAGCACGATCAAGTCGGAGGGCTGCAGGCCGCCCATGCGGCGATCGAGGTCGCGCAAGCCGGTGGCGATGCCCGACAGGTGGCCGTCACGCATATAGGCGGCGTTGGCCATGTCGACGGCGGTCTTGACCGCATCGTTGAAGCTCTCGAAGCCGCCGTCATAGCGGCCCGTTTCGGCAAGCTCGAACAGCCGCCGTTCGGCATCCTCGATTTGGTCGGAGGGCGACATGTCGACCGGCGCGTCATAGGCGATGTTGACCATGTCCTCGCCGACGGTGATCAGCGCGCGGCGCGTCGCAAGGTCGTAGATGGCGCGGCCATAGTCGGTGGCGTTGACGACGGTGACGGCCTCGACGGCGAGGCGCACGACATATTGCGCCACCGTCATGTCGCCGACCTTCTCGTCGGCCGGCAGGAAGGTCTTGAGCGTGATCGGCGTCGCAATCTTGCCCATGCGGATGAGCTCGGCCGCGATCTCGAAGATGCGGCGGTGCAGCGGCTCGTAGAAATGCGCCGGCTTTAAGAAATCGGAGACACGATAGAAGGCGTCGTTGTTGACGAGGATGGCGCCGAGCAGCGCCTGCTCGGCCTCGATGTTGTTCGGTGCTTCGCGATAGAGCGGCGTTTCCGCCGCGCCGAATTTCAGTGCCGCCTCTGCCATGATATCCCCGGTTTCGATCCCGCTGTCCTCGATATCAGAACGGGAAGATTCGATGCTGACCTTTCTGCAACACCCTCGGTCCAACCAGCTTGACGCCCCAATGTTCACAGGATCGGCAAACCATCCACAGGACAGTATTCCGGGGGCCTGATTCCAGTTGACTCGGCAAGCGGCGATTCTTATTTGCAATTATGGAACGAAGCAAGAACATTTTGGGCGACCGATTGTCGTCCGACGCTCGCTCACAACCGACCAGCCGCATCCGCTCGCGCAGAGAATCGCGGACGTCCTCGGCTGATCGCCAAAGTAGCGAGTTGCTTCTTTTGGGCGTTCACCTTCGAGATTAGCCGAAACGTTGGTGAAGTCGTCATCCACGGGCGGAGCAAGGAGCGAAGCGACGCGCGCAGACCCGAGGATCCATTCCGTGACCTGTGAGCGTCGCGGCGAGCCAGAACGAGCTCCGTTCTGCGCCGCCTTCATTCTTCGCGCAACGTCACGGAATGGATCCTCGGGTCTGCGCGCGCCGCTTCGCGTCGCTCCGCCCGTGGATGACGAAGTTCGTGCGCGTCGGCTGATCGCCAAAGTAGCGACGGGCATCGACGATACGTCTTCTCCCGATGTCATCGGCCTACGCTCCCTCAGTCCAGCGTGTCGCCCCAGTCGGCCCGCCGCGCCACCTTGAAGACGGCGCCGTCGCGCTTGCTGAGCAGGCGCTCGCCGGCGCTGCCGTCCGGTTGGCAGAGTTTCAGCACCACCTTGCCGGAGCCGCCCTTTGGTGGCGCGATCACCCGTGCCAGATGCGCGGGCGCCGGCTGCCGGGAGGCGGCCAAGTAGATGAACTTCTCGTCCTCCCATGGCACCTCGGCCTCCTTGACCAGGCGATGCAGGCGCGAACGGGCGACGCGGCGCGCGAAATGGCACCAGTCGGGCGGCGCAAGCGGGCAGGGCGCCGCGTGCGGACAGGGCGCCGAAACATGCGCGCCGGCCGCAATCAGTTGCCGGCGCGCGGCGAGGATGCGCTGCCAGCCGGCGGGCGTGCCGGGCTCGACGATGAGCAGCGTGTCGGCCGTGAGCCGCCAGAGGCCGTCGATGAGCCTCGGCAGCGATAAAGGCACGATCTCGTCCAGCACATAGGCGGCGCTGACGAGGTCGGCGGACGTGATGCCGTCGAGATCGATGGTCGCATCGCCGGCGATCCAGTCGGCGCGGGCCGTGATCGCCCCTTCCGCGAGCGCCTGGCCGACCTTGCGCACGGCAGCGCTTGCCTCGACCAGCACCGCCCGTTCCAGCTCAGGCCAAGCGTCGGTCGTGGCCCAAAGCATGGTGCCAGGTCCAGCGCCGACATCGAGCAGGCTCGCCGGCCGGAAGTCGGGGCGAGCCTCGATCAAGGCATCGAGGCTGGCGCGCACGGCGGCATAGGTGGCGGGCAGCCGCGTCGCCAGATAGGCCTTGACGGCCATGTCCTCGCCCATATGCAGGCGGCCGTCGCGCAGCTCGGCGCGGTAGCGCTCCGAGAGCGTCCGCGCCGCCTGCCTCAGCGCCGGCAATGGTACCTTCTCCAAGAGGCTGTCGACGCCTTGCCGGAGCGGGGCGGGCAGTTCCATCTCAGGCTCCCCTTGGAGCGAGCAGGATGACCGAGGCGCCGACGATGCAGAGCGCACCGCCGGCCAGATCCCAGCGGTCGGGACGCACGCCCTCGACCAGCCACAGCCAGCCGAGCGAGGCGGCGATGTAGATGCCGCCATAGGTGGCGTAGGCGCGGCCCGCCGCATCCGTGCCGACCAGCGACAGCAGCAAGGCAAACAGCGCCAGCGAGACGAGGCCGGGGAGAAGCCAGAGCGCCGACTTCTCCAGCCGCCACCACGCCCAGAATGAAAAGCAGCCGGCGATCTCGGCAAGAGCGGCTGCGGTGTAGATGAGGTAGGTCATGAAAAAAGGTCTCGCGAACGAGACCTTTTTCGTGGCGTCAGGCCGCAATGGCAAGCGGCATTGCGCGGCTACCCCACCTTCTTGCGGCGGGTCGGCTTGGAGGGCGCCTGCGCCGTCGGCTCCTGGTGGCCGATATCGCGCAGCTCCAGCGCCTTCTCGCATTTGGCCATGTAGTCGCGCGTCATCGGCAGCGTGTCGTTCTTCTTGGCGATCTGGAACTGGAAGATCACCAGGTCCTGCCAGCGGAAGGCGGCCTCGGAAGCGGCGAGATAGAACTCCCACATGCGGCAGAAGCGCTCGTCATAGATCGCTTTCGCCTTGTCGCGGTTGGCGGCGAAGCGCTCACCCCAATGCTTGAGCGTATCGGCGTAATGCAGCCGCAGGATTTCGATATCGGTGACGACGAGGCCCGACTTCTCGATCGCCGGCATCACCTCCGACATCGCCGGGATGTAGCCGCCAGGGAAAATGTATTTGCGGACGAAGGCGCTGGTCGCCCACGGCACGCCGGAACGGCCGATGGTATGGAGCAGCATCACGCCGTCGGGCTTGAGCAGCGTCGCGGCCTTGTCGAAGAAGGTGCGGTAGTGGTTGACGCCGACATGCTCGAACATGCCGACCGAGACGATGCGGTCGAAACGTTCGTTGATGTGGCGATAATCCTTGAGTTCGAAATGCACGCGGTCCTGCAGGCCCTGCGCATGCGCGCGGTCGGTGGCGACGCCATGCTGTTCGGTGGAGAGGGTGACGCCCTGCACGTCGACGTCGAAGACCTTGGCGAGATAGAGGCCCAGCCCGCCCCAGCCGGAGCCGATGTCGAGCACCGTCTGGCCGGCCTTGAGCCTCAGCTTGGCGGCGATGTGGCGCTTCTTGGCAAGCTGCGCCTCGTCGAGCGTCATGTCGGGCTGTTCGAAATAGGCGCAGGAATACTGCATGTCCTCGTCGAGGAAGAGCTTGTAGAGCTCGCCCGAGAGATCGTAGTGGCGTTCGACGTTGCGGCGCGAGCGCGCGGCGGTGTTGATCTGCTGCAGCCTGCGGAAGGCGTGGCGCAGCCCCTCGATCGCCTTCGACCAGGTTACGTCGATGCCGCTCGATCCCATGTTCTGGAACGCGATGCGCATCAGGCCGAGAACGCCGCCCTCGATCACGTCGAGCTCGCCGTCCATATAGGCTTCGGGCACCGCCAGCATCGGATCGAAGGTGATGGCGCGCTCGGCATGCGTGGTCTTGATGTGGATATGCACCGGCTCGCCGCTGCCGTCGCCGAACTTGTGCGTCGCGCCCTTCGGTCCGGTCACCTTGAGGTCGCCGGCGCGCACCAGGCGTTCGAGAACGTGTTTCAACAGGATATTCATGACCAAATGTCCCCTCAGTCGGATCACCCGGTAATCGGACTGGAATGCCAGATCGAAAATGCCACGGCGCCTCGCCCGCGTCCAATCGACGCGCCACGCTGTAATGTGCACAAGATATGGGGTGTCGAAAAGTTCCTTTTGGCACAAAAAAGCCCGGGTCGAAGACCCGGGCGTTGGTCCAGAAATCCTGGACGTCTGCGAGCCGAAGCGACGCTTCGGAGGATGTGCCAAATCAGGCCCAGAGATCAGGCGTTCTCTTCGCCGCCTTCGAATTCGGCGTTCGGGTCGAAGAAATTCTCCGGCCGGGCGTTGTCGTTGATGTCCTCGCCATAGATGGCTTCGGCGGTGGTCAGCGTCTCGCCCTTGGCCTGGCGCTCCGCCTCGTCGGCCGAACGGGCGACGTTGAGCGTCACGGTGACCTCGACTTCCGGGTGCAGCGCAATCGCCACGTTGGAGAGGCCGATGGTCTTGATCGGCTGGTTGAGCTCGACCTGGTTGCGGTTGACGGTGAAGCCTTCGGCGATCAGCAGATCGGCGATGTCGCGGGTCGACACTGAGCCGTAGAGCTGACCGGTCTCGCCGGCCGAGCGCACCACGATGAAGCTCTTGCCGTCGAGCTTCTCGGCGACCTGCGCGGCCTCCGACTTACGCTCCAGGTTGCGGGCTTCGAGCTGGGCGCGCTGGCCCTCGAACTTCTTCTTGTTGGCTTCGTTGGCGCGCAGCGCCTTGCCCTGCGGCAGCAGGAAATTGCGGGCGAACCCGTCCTTGACCTTGACGGTCTCGCCCATCTGGCCGAGGCGGGAAATGCGCTCGAGGAGAATGACTTCCATGGTTTCGTTCCTTCGGTTGGCGCCGGCCGGAAGGCTGGCGCAATGATCTGGAACAGGTCAGGAAGCTCTTTGCGGCGCTCGCCGCTCTTGTCGCTGTCCTGCCTGTCCTGGCAGTTAGAGGCCATCCGGCCCCAACTCGGGATTTGACTTAAACCTCGGCGCCCGTCGCCGTAGGTGGGGATGCGGGCGCCAAGCGCCCGCATCGAAGTTTCAGGCCTCAGCGAACCACGTAGGGCAGCAGGCCGAGGAAGCGGGCGCGCTTGATCGCCTTGGCGAGCTCGCGCTGCTTCTTCTGGCTGACGGCGGTGATGCGCGAGGGCACGATCTTGCCGCGCTCGGAAATGTAGCGCTGCAGGAGACGCACGTCCTTGTAGTCGATCTTCGGAGCATTGGCGCCGGAGAACGGGCAGGTCTTGCGGCGGCGATGGAACGGACGCCGGGTCGGGATCTGGTTGATGTCGACCATTATTCTGCACCTCCTTCAACGCCTTCGCGCGGACGGCGCGGACCACGGTCGCCGCCGTCACGGTCGCCGAACGAACGCGGGCCGCGGTCACGATCGCCGAAGGAACGTGGGCCGCGATCGCCACGATCGCGGTCGCCGAAGCCGCCGCGCTCGGAGCGCTCTTCGCGCTTCTGCATCATCGCCGAGGCGCCTTCCTCATGCGCTTCCACCTTGATGGTGAGGAAGCGAAGGACGTCTTCCGACAGGCCCATCTGGCGCTCCATTTCGTTGAGCGCGGCCGGCGGGCAGGTGATGTCCATCAGCGTGTAGTAAGCCTTCCGGTTCTTCTTGACCCGGTAGGTGAGGGACTTCAGTCCCCAGTTCTCGATCCGGCCGACCGAGCCGCCATTCGCCGTGATGACGCCCTTGTACTGTTCGACAAGCGCATCAACCTGCTGCTGCGACAGGTCCTGCCGGGCAAGAAACACATGTTCGTAAAGAGCCATTATGTTTAAGTGCCTTTCTTCGTTTCTCTCACCGGCCCTCGCGGCTAAGCCTCTGCAACTTGTCTGACCCGATCGCGAAAGAGCGGGGAAGAAAGGAGCATCACGAGACGGTCGAGAGCGGAGACACGGGAGGCTGGAAGCCCTTCCGGCTTCGTGTCGCGACCTTCGAAAAGGCCACGGCCCTCCGTTCAGCCCCCAGCAAGGACCGGCAGATTGCGCAGGTCTATATAGCAATTCGCCAGGAAGGCAAGTCCCGGCCTGCGCGGACCTGCGAACCGGCCGTTTCGTTTACACGACAGATCGATGCTTTTGCTGGCACCGGAGCGCTGCCCGGCCGACACGGCAAGTCAGATCCTGCGGAGCGCTTCAGCGGGGAGAAGGCGCGTGGCGCGCCAAGCCGGGTAGAGTGCGCCGAGCGGACCGGCGATGAAGACGAAGATCAGCGCCTGGGCGATCGACCAGCCTGACAGATAGGGCACGATCAGCCCCGCCGCGACCCTTGTCTTCGCCGCCGCTTCCATGGTCAGGGCGCCGAGAACGATGCCGATAACGCCGCCGGCTGCGCTCATGAAGACGCCTTCGATGAGGATGAGCCGAAGAATCCGCCGCGGCGCCCAGCCAAGCGCCGCCAGAACACCAATCTCGAACGTCCGTTCGTTCACGGCCATCAGCAGCGTGTTGGCGACCGCAACCGAGGCCATCGCCATGACGACCAGCGAAATCGTGCGGGCGATCGCCCGAAGCAGATCGAAGATGCGGATGCTGTTGGCGAACTGCTCGGTGTCGACGACCACGAATCCCGGCGCGGCTGCAACGAGCCGGGTTCGGGCAGCGGCGATGCCGTCGGCGTCGAGCGGGCGCTTCAGTCTTACCTCGAACAAGGTAAAGGCGTCCTCCCGCGACAGGAGCTGCTGCAGCCCCTCGAGCGGAACGATGGCGCTGTTCTGGTTCAGCATGGACGAGAACGACGCGATGCCGACGATCCGATAGGGCTGGAACTGCAGCTCGACGGTATCGCCGACCCGCTTGCCCAATGCGCCGGCGATCGATTGGCCAAGGATCACCGGCCACTGGTCCCCCGGCACAGGGAGCCGCCCCGCCACGAGCGGCACGTCTTTCCACAGGAAGCTGCCGCTTGGCCAGCCGGCCATGACGATATTGGCGTCCTCGTCGGCGGTGGTGATGTTGAGGAGAACGCCCGACACCGCGTCGACATTCGGCACCGCCGAAAGCGCCGGGCCGAGCGCTCTGGGCACGGTGCTGCTCACCAAATTGAAAGTGCTGCGCTGGCTAACCACCAGATCCGCGCCGTTCTCATCAATTCCCGACGCAAATGAGCGCTGGACGCCGGCGGTCAGGCCGGTAAGCGCCACGAAGCCGGCGACCGCCAAGGCGATGCCGAGCACCGTGAGCAAAGTGCGCAGCGGACGTGCGATGAGACCGCGCAAGGGCAGGGTCAGCTCCGTCATGGGCTAGCCGATCCCCGATACCGGTGCGGGCGCTGAGATTGCCGCCGCCCGGCTGTCCGAGCGGATGCGGCCATCCGAGATCTCGACCCGCCGTCCGCACAATGCGGCCACGTCCTCGTCATGGGTCACCACGATCACTGCGGTCCCGAACTCGCGATGCGCATTGCCGATGATGTCCATGACGGATTGGCTTGTCTGCACGTCGAGGCTTCCTGTCGGCTCGTCGGCAAGAAGAAGCTTCGGACGGTTGGCCAGCGCCCGCGCAATTGCAAGGCGCTGGCGCTCGCCGCCGGAAAGCTCGGCCGGCTGCAGCATAGCGCGATCGGCAAGACCGAAATGCGCCAGAAGTTCCAGCGCGCGAGCGCGACGCTGCTGCGCTCCGCCGAGGTTTCCCAGCAGGGCCACCTCGATGTTCTCGCGCGCCGACAAAGAGGGGAGCAGGCAGAAATTCTGGAAGACGATGCCGATCCTGCTGGCTCGGACCGCTGCCCACGCAGCGCTTCCATTGACGGCCCGCCCTTCGAACCGAACTTCGCCGCGGGTCGGCCGGTCAAGCCCGCAGACCAGGTTCAGGATCGTCGATTTGCCGCTGCCGCTGCGTCCGACAATCGCGACGGTCTCGTCATTCCCGATCGCGAGCGACACGTCGTCGACGGCGACGATGCGGCCGCCGTCAAAATCGCGGCCGACATTGCTCAATTCGACGAGGAGGGACATGAGCGCCGGCGAGGAGTCATACCCGGCCTTTCCTGAGATCGACGACAAGCGCGGGGATCGACCCGCCATTGCCGGCGAGGATCTGGCCGATGCGGTCCCGCTGCCGCACGGTCACCGACCCGCCGTCGACAAGGACATCGCCGATACACAGTTGCCCGCGGCAGCGGCGGACACGCCAGTCCACGGACGTCGGGCCGCGGAGCTGCCGGCGGAATTCGCTGCGCACCAGTATGTCGCCGTTGGCCAGGGCCTTTGTGCCGAGCACGGTGAAAGTCTTGTCCTGCGTCCGTTCCAGCTTGTCGGCCAGCCCGTGTGCGATGGCATAAAGAAGCGCATCGACCACCGCGGCGCGGTCGTCGGCGCTCGCGCTGCGCCAACGCGTCCCGAGCACGGCCTGGGCAATTCCCTTTCCGTCGAAGGCCGCTGAGATCGAGCGGAGCTGCGCCTCGGCGGGCCCGCCGCGCCCGAGCACGAGCGCCGCCTGGCGCACGGTCTCAACCAGCTTGATCGCATCGCCTTGCTCGTCGGCAACCGCCGAGATCGGCGGGGCGCAGATGCTGAGCAACAGAGGGACGAGCAACAGCCGGGCCAAACCTGCCCAGCTTGCGTATGACAATAGGCCTGCCGTCATGATGCCATGTCATCCAATGCGCGGTTGGCTGTCAATATTGACCGTCCCGGGAGGCAGCGCAGGCACATGCCCGAAATTGGAAGCGAGCGGTTCGAGGCGGGCTAGGCGCGCTTTCTGCCCTTCCGTCAGGTCGGGATGGCGGTTGCGCGGCTGTTTGCCGAACGTCGCGGCGACTTGCAGCATGCGCTCCTCGCAGCCTTGGGAGAATGGCAGGCCCAGTTCGCGGTAGATCCGCTTCATCTCGCCCGTCGGATCGGCAATCAGATCCTGTAGCCTCACCTCGGCGAGGTCGGCGGCTGGAATCCGGGTTCTATCAGCCAGATAGTGCATTTCCGTCGCGAGATATTCGCTGGCGATGATCTCTTCCTGCTCGTGCTCGGGCAGCGGCGGCTGCAGGGCGAACGCACGCTGCAACTCGCGCGTCAGAACAAGGTTGGACCGGAACACCGCTTCCGGCGAACGCGAGATGTGGACAAACTTGGCGCCAGGGAACAGCTCCAAAAGGTGACGGACGCGCGCCGTGTGGCTCGGCGACTTGAGCAGAAGTCGCCGCCCTCCGGCAACGAGCGTGAGCTTCTGGACGAAAGCGAGCTGATGTGAGCGCCAGCGGTTCAGCTCTTGCGCCGAAAGCGAGTCGAGATCCTGATATCGATTGAAGAAGGTTTGCCGGCGGGGAAGCACGGCGCGTCCCGCCAGGATCGACATTCCACCCAGATTGTTCAATGCGAAGTCGTCCTCCGCCGGCAGCCTGGCGCCAACCGGCACGACCGCGTCGAGGCGCGTCAACGGCAGCAAGGGCACGAAAAGATAGCGCAGCAGGGCCCAGCCAAGGACGAATGTCTGAGGCGCCAGGACCTGCGGCCAGCCCGGCGATCTCAGGTCCGGGTCCGCCGACAGCAGGTTCTGCAAAAAAGTCGTCCCGGAGCGGAAGTAGCCAAGAACGAACACAGGCGCGTTATCCGGTTCCATCCGGGGAGGTCGCAGCCGCAGCCATGCCCCAAGGATCACGCGCTCCGGCAGGGAGGCGATCGTGTTGATGCCCGAAATCAGGAACAGGAGCATCAGGCGTGGCCAATAAACGGGAGGCAGCCGGCCTTCCGCACGCCATAGGACCCGCAACACGGCGTCAAGAGGTGCCACACACATGAAGTGCGGATACGGCAGGTAGGGCACCAGCCAACGGGCTGCGAAAGCACGGACGCGGTGCCGCATGGCGTTCGACTTCATCAGGCAGTCCGGAACATCATGGTCTCGGTGGTCAATCCCGGCCCGAACGCCATGCCGCAGCCGAGCAAGCCCGACGGCTCCTTCAGCATTTCGGCCATCGCGAACATTACGGTGGCCGACGACATGTTGCCGTATTGCCGGAGCACTTCGCGCGATGCGGCGAGCGCGGCCGGCTTCAGTTCGAGTGCCCGCTCGACCGCGTCGAGCACCGAGCGGCCGCCGGGATGGACCGCCCACAAATCGATCTCCTTGGCGGGCCTGCCGCCGAGGATGGCCGGATGCTCGTTGCGCAGCGTCTCACGGACGGCACCGGGAACCTGCCCGGACAGCACCATGTCAAAGCCGTCGTCGCGGATATTCCAGCTCATCAGCTCCTTGCGTTCCGCCGCCACGATCGCGTGGAAGCTTTCGAGCAGGATGCCGTGCGGCTCGGCTGTCACCAGCGAGGCCGCGCAACCGTCGCCCCATAGACAGAACGAGATCAGCTTTTCGAGCTCCGTGGCTTCCTTGAAATGCAGCGTGCACAATTCGATGTTGACGATCAGCACGCGGGCCTTCGGATCCGATCGCACGATGTGGCGCGACAGCTTCAAGGCGTTGATGGCGGCATAGCATCCCATGAAGCCGATGATGGTGCGCTCGACCGACGTCGACAGGCCGCATCGCTGCACCAGCTCGAGGTCGATGCCGGGCGCCGAAAAGCCGGTGCAGCTCGTCACGATCAAATGCGTGATCAGCGAGCGGTCGTCGTTGGCCAGAAGTCTGTCGACGGCCCTTTGCGCGAGCTCCGGTGCGGCGGCTTCGTACATCCGCATACGCATTGCGGTGCTGGCGAACGAGCCTCTGACCGAGGTGCCGTCGCGGTCGATTGCCCCGCCGCGCGGATCGTCGGCAGGCGCAAAGCAGGAATAACGATGTTCGATCCCGGCCAGAGCGACCATTCGCTCGAAGAGCGCAAGGCGCTGCGCGTCGTTTTCAAGCAGCGAGGCTCCATAGCCGAGGAAGAACCGATGCACGTCATGTTCGGGGACACAAGTGGCAATGCCGTTCAGATACGCTTGAGGGGACAAAATAGCTCCGAGCATGAGCGCAATCGGGCTCATAAGGTCTGCGAATTGGAGAAGCGTTCCTAAGGTAAACGCCTGCATAGAGCATTTTATTGCGCGGTGCCGATATTTCTCATTAGCAAACTGTGATATCAGCCTCCGATCTCGCATGAAGGGACCGACTTTCTTCGCTATCCGGGTTGGGTTCAAATGCGGGTTCCGCGACCAGCAGCGCGCGGCCATGAAGATACGACCCGAATTCTATTTGCCGGATTGTCGGCTGAAGCTAGATTTCCGATCCATCGCATGACCGACATAGACGTCCGGCATCTGGAGCCAGAACTCCTTGACGGCCTCCCGGCTGACGATCCCCGTGCGATTGCATCCCGTCGCGATCTCGTTCGCATCAATGCATTGATGTTCCAGGCCAGGATCATGGCATCGCTGATGCGGCAAAACGTGCAAAAGCCGCCGCTGCGCATCCTCGAAATAGGCGCCGGCGACGGAAAGTTCATGCTGGCGGTGGCGCGGCTGATGGCGCGCCATTGGCCCGACGTCGAGATCGTCATGGTCGACAGGATCGGCTTGATAGGCGAGGACTTGCGCAGCTCTTTCGCTGAATTGGGCTGGCGGGCGCAGCCCGTGACTGCGGATCTGTTCGATTGGACCCAGGACAGGCCCTTCGACCTTGTTTGCGCCAACCTTATCCTCCACCACTTCGACGACATGCGCCTGCAGGAGCTGTTTTCTCGGATGATGACGATGGCCCCGATGCTCGTCGCCACGGAGCCGTTGAGAGCCAAGGTGCCGCTTGTGGCGACACGGTTCCTGCGATTGATCGGCGCCTGCGCGGTGACGCTGAATGATGCAGCGCAAAGTGTGCGCGCCGGTTTTCGCGGCACGGAACTTTCACAATTGTGGCAACTGTCAGGTGGAACGCCCGTGATGGAGCGCCGCAGAGGCCTGTTTACGCAAGGTTTTGTCGGCGCGAGCACGCTCGACACGAAATGATGCACGACGCAATTGTCATCGGTGCCGGTCCTGCCGGAAGTTCCACCGCCATTGCACTCGCCCAACATGGTTGGTCGGTGGCAATGGTGGAGAAGGTGGTATTTCCTCGCCGCAAGGTCTGCGGCGAATTCATGTCGGGCACCAGCCTTGCCTTGCTCGATCAGCTGGGCGTCGGCGAGAGCTGGCGCGCGGAAGCCGGCCCCGAGATAAGGCGCGTCGGGTTCTTTTCGGGCGATGTCTCGGCGCAGGCGCGAATGCCGAGCGCCAAGATGGGTCTCGGCCGCGCGCTCGGCCGCGATCGTCTGGACACCATCCTGCTGCAGGCTGCCGAACGTGCGGGTGTCGAGATCCTCCAGCCTTGCAAGGCAGTCGCCATCTGCCGGCGCGATGACTTGCAATTTCTGACTGTGGAATCTGACCAGCAACAGAAGCTGCTCAGCACACCCGTCATCATTGCCGCGCACGGATCCTGGGAAGCCGGGAAACTTCCGAGCCAGCTTGAAAGAACGAGCCAACCCTCCGACCTTTTCGGCTTCAAGGCGCATTTTACCGGCGCCGCGCTGGCGCCCGATCTGATGCCGCTGCTGGTATTCCCAGGCGGCTATGGCGGGATGGTAACTGCGGATCATGGCCGGGTTTCAATCTCCTGCTGTATCCGCCGCGATGTTCTATCCGGGCTGCGCCGGCGCTTTGGGAATATTGCGGCGGCGGATGCGGTGTCGCGCCACGTCCTGGCCTCGTGCCGAGGCGTGCGAACTGCGCTGGCAGGTGCCGAATTGGATGGCCCATGGCTGGCTGCGGGACCGATTCATCCGGGCATCCGGGCCGGTTACGATCAGGGCATCTTCCGTGTCGGCAACATCGCGGGCGAGTCGCATCCTGTCATCGCCGAAGGGATTTCGATGGCGCTGCAATCGGGCTGGCTGCTTGCGCGAGAACTGATCGCATCGGGCAAACGTCGCGAGGACCGCGACGCCGCCGGGCATCGCTACGAACGCGAATGGCGTCGGCAATTCTCGACCCGTCTGCGTGCCGCGGCCTTGATTGCCAAAATAGCGCTTGGGCCAGGTGGCGCGTCGGCCATGCGCGCCGTGATCAAGAATTTTCCGGCCGCTTTGACGCTTGGCGCTCGGCTGAGTGGAAAGGTCCAGCCCGTTCCAGGCTTTTGACGTCTAGCGCTTTCACCGTTTCACGGAAACGGCGAAACGCCCTATCTTTTTGTTTTTTACGCAATTCCGGACGGAAAACCGCTCACACTTTTCCTGGAATTGCTCTAAATCGCAGCGACAAAACCTTTCCAAGGCCCGGCATCGAAACTTTCCCGCCAAGGACCGGGATAGCCGCGATCGGTTGTGACCGCCGCTCAGCTCAGCTTGTATGCGCAACCAGCCTGTTCACCGTCTCGGGAAAGAAGTCGGGCGCCGAGAGCCGCTTGCCGAACATCATGTCGTATTGGATGAGCCGGAAATCGTTGATCTTCGGATCGATCTGCTTCTGCCTCGCCCAATCCGGCGTTGCTTCGCCCACGGGCGACAGGAGCAGGTTGCGGTCGACCACCCGGTAGTGTTCACGCAGCGCGCCGAGGAAGCCGGTGTAATAGGGGTGGCTGATGCCTGCCGTGGTCAGGATATGATAGGGCAGGAAGGCCGGGCTCACCGAGCCGATGTTCTCGACCGGACCGGAGCGGTTCGACCAGATGACCAAAGGCGTATCGTGGTGTTCGAGCGCGGCGACCGCCGGCTCCTTGCGCGGCGCGACATTGTCCTTGAGGAAGCCGGTCTCGACATAGACGGGTCCGAGCGGCGGCAGATGGTCGCCGAAGAAGGCAATGATGGTCGGCCGCTGGCGGGCCTTCGCCCAGTCGATCAGGCGCTGCAGGCCGCGGTCGGCGTCGGCCGACCCCTCGGCATAGGAAAGCAGCGATTCCCGCGCCCAGGAACTGATCGGCGCGTCGATCGAATGCGTCGGGTTGTAGTAGCGGTAGGGCTCGTAAGGACCGTGGTTCTGCAGGCTGACGGCGAACAGGAACACCGGATCGTCGCTGGTGTCGGCCTCGCGGATGATCTCGTCGGTCATCGCCGCGTCGGAAGCCAGCGGCCCGCGCTTTTCCATCGGCGGCAGCGTCTCTTCGGAGCGGAAGTCGTTGAAGCCGAAATCGGCATAGACGGCGCCGCGGTTCCAGAACCAGTTGGTGCCGGGATGGATGGCGCGCGCCCGATAACCCTGGCTCTTCAGGAAGGTCGCCAGCGACGGGGTCGGGGTGCGCACATATTGCTGATAGGGGATCGAGCCGGCCGGCAGGAAGGCGTTGGAAAAGCCGGTCAGCGCCTCGAACTCGATATTGGCGGTCATGCCGCCGAACTCGGGCGAGAACATCGAGCCGGAGCGCAACGCCCTGACCGTCGGGATCGGGTCGGGCTTGATGGTGACGCCGGGCAGGTGCGTCGGATCCCAGAAGGATTCGCTCATCACCACCACGATATCCGGCTTCTCGTCCGGCATGGAAGCGGCGACGTCGGGGCGCTGGATCGCGGACATCGTCTTCTCGGAATAGCCGGGCGGCGCCGCGACATGCGCCATCGGCACGTTCATCGCGAAGGCCAGCGCAAAGCCGTTGGAGGCGTAGTTCTCCTTCTGGTCCCACATGATCGGGATGATCTGCAGCCGGTCGCGCGTCCACGAGAAGGTGGCGTAGTCCATGATCGAGACGAAGAAGGCGAGCAGCGGCACGGCAAGCGCCAGCCGCGCCAGGCGGCCCTTGCGGCTGAGGATGGGCACTCGCCGGCGCCAGGTCCGCCAGCCGTAGAAGAGCAGCGTCAGACCGCCGACGATGCCGACCGCCAGCATGACGGCCGTCCATGGCCGTTCGCGCACCAGGAGCGGCATCAGCGCCATGATCTGGCGGGCGAACAGGAAATCCGTGGGATAGAGCGGGTCGCCGAGGTAACGCGATTTCTGGTGGCCGACAAAGGCCAGCGCCAGCGTCAGCGGCGCCACGATCATCAGGCTCTGGTGGCTTCGGCCGAGTATGGCGTCCAGCCCGAGCAGCACCAGGGCGAAGACGACGATGGTGGTCCAGCCGGGCTTGAAGGGCTGCATGAAGAAATCGACCGTGCCGAAGAAATCGCCGCGTACGATCAGCTCGATCGCGAATACAAGCAGGGCTGAGGCAAGAAGCGTCGACAGGCCGTAGCGTACGGTCGGCCAGGCTCGTCCCGGCAGATAGCCGGTGGACGGATCGTCTTCCAAAAATTGCGGCGCGGGTTTGGCCGCGCCTTTCCTGATCCTTGCCACTTTGCTTCCCCGGCCCTTGTCACGCGTCTTCCACTCGCGTCACGCCACTGTCATCGAAATGTCACGCAAAGCTAGCGCCTGTGGCGGAAATAAGAAGAGCCAGCAAACTAAACGTGAGCGGTTTTCATCAGGTGTGATCAAGTAAAAGGCCTTTTGGAACAGGCAGTCAGCCAGGTTTCCGACCGAAATGCAGGCCGAAGAGACGCCTGCGGGCTTGACTTGGCTGTCCGCCTTGCGCCAGAGGCAGACAAAACCAGCCTCTGGAGAGACCTCAAATGGCCGTCGCATTCACCTTTCCGGGACAGGGCAGCCAGGCCGTCGGCATGGGGAAGGACCTCGCCGATGCATTCCCCGAAGCACGCCGCGTCTTCGAGGAAGTGGACGCAGCGCTCGGCGAAAAACTGTCGAAACTCATCTGGGAAGGGCCGGAAGAGAGGCTGACGCTGACCGCCAATGCCCAGCCGGCGCTGATGGCGGTGTCGCTGGCGGCGATGCGGGCGCTCGAAGCGCGCGGCTTCTCTTTGAAGGACAAGGTGGCTTATGTCGCCGGCCATTCGCTTGGTGAATATTCCGCGCTTGCCGCGGCAGGCTTCGTTTCGGTCGGCGATGCGGCGCGGCTGCTTCGGACCCGCGGCAACGCCATGCAGGCGGCGGTGCCGCCCGGCGAGGGCGCCATGGCCGCGATCATCGGGCTGGAACAGGCCGACGTCGAGGCCGCTTGCGCCGAGGCAGCTCGCGAGGTCGGTAACGGCTCCGTCTGCCAGGTCGCCAACGACAATGGCGGCGGCCAGCTGGTGATCTCCGGCGCCAGGCCGGCGGTCGAGCTGGCGGCGAGGCTGTGCACCGAAAAAGGCGCCAAGCGGGCGCTGATGCTGCAGGTTTCCGCGCCCTTTCATTCGGCGCTGATGACGCCTGCCGCCGATATAATGCGCGAGGCGCTGGCCGGTGTCGCGAAATCCGCGCCGGTGGTGCCGATCGTCTCGAACGTCACCGTAACCCCGACCAGCGACCCCGATGAGATCGCCCGCCGCCTGGTCGAGCAGGTGGTCGCCCGCGTGCGCTGGCGAGAGACAGTGGAATGGTTTGGCGCCAACGGCGTTGCGAGCCTCTACGAAGTCGGCGCAGGCAAGGTGTTGTCGGGCCTGGCGCGCCGCATCAACCGCGACATCGCCACCGGCGCGGTGGGCACGGCGGCGGAAGTCGAGGCCGCGCTGGCGGCTTTGGGGTGAGGCCCCGTTTTCGTCATTCTAGGGCGGAGCAAGGAGCGAAGCGACGCAGCGCAGACCCTAGAATCCATGCCGTGACTTGGAAGTGCCGCCGCGGTGCAGAATTCTGCTCCGTTGCATCCTTCGGCCAATGTCACGGCATGGATCCTCGGGTCTACGCGTCCGCTTCGCTCCCGCTCCGCCCGTGGATGACGACGGGAAGGAGGCCTTCGCCAATGTCCGACGCTTGTCTAGCGTGACTTGGACGATATGACGTATACGGAACGCGACTGCTTGCAGCCGTCTGGAAAAATGAGGTTGAAGATATGTTCGAACTGACCGGCCGCAAGGCGCTCGTCACCGGCGCATCGGGAGGCATCGGCGAGGCGATCGCCAGGGTGCTGCACAGCCAGGGCGCGATCGTCGGCCTGCATGGCACCCGTGTGGAGAAGCTGGAAGCCTTGGCGGGCGAATTGGGCGACCGCGTAAAACTGTTTCCGGCGGACCTGACGAACCGCGACGCGGTCAAGGCGCTCGGCCAGAAAGCGGAGGCCGATCTCGAGGGCGTCGACATCCTGGTCAACAATGCCGGCATCACCAAGGACGGCCTGTTCGTGCGCATGTCGGACGCGGACTGGGACAGCGTGATCGAGGTCAACCTCACCGCGGTGTTCCGGCTGACCCGCGAGCTGACGCATCCGATGATGCGCCGCCGCCATGGCCGCATCATCAACATCACCTCGGTGGTCGGCGTCACCGGCAATCCCGGCCAGACCAATTACTGCGCCTCCAAGGCGGGCATGATCGGCTTTTCCAAGTCGCTGGCGCAGGAGATCGCCACCCGCAACATCACCGTCAACTGCGTCGCCCCGGGCTTCATCGAATCGGCCATGACCGACAAGCTCAACGACAAGCAGAAAGAGACGATCATGGCCGCGATCCCGACCCGGCGCATGGGCACCAGCGTTGAAGTGGCGTCCGCCGTCGCTTATCTCGCCTCCAATGAGGCGGCCTATGTCACCGGCCAGACCATTCACGTCAACGGCGGCATGGCAATGATCTGAGGCAGGGCGGGCGCCTGTGAAAACAGCCATTTCGGCTTGGACGCCCGTCATTTTTCGTGTAATGCGGCCCGCAACCCGGCGGTTCGGGCAAAAACCGGTCCTGTGGCGTTGCGTTGCCCGCAAGACCATCTTTCAGCTTGATTAGCGGCATTCCGCCCGCTAACGAAGATAGACAACCTAAGACGAGGATTGCCCCAAATGAGTGACACCGCAGAGCGCGTCAAGAAGATCGTCATCGAGCATCTCGGCGTCGATGCCGACAAGGTGACGGAGCAGGCGAGCTTCATCGACGATCTGGGCGCGGACAGCCTCGACACGGTTGAACTCGTCATGGCATTCGAAGAAGAGTTCGGCGTCGAGATTCCGGACGATGCGGCCGAGACCATCCTCACTGTCGGCGACGCCGTCAAGTATATCGACAAGGCCTCGGCCTGAGTTCTTTCGCAGGCATAACCGGGGAGGACCTGCGATGAGGCGTGTCGTCGTCACGGGCCTTGGCCTGCTTTCGCCGTTCGGCATGGGCGTCGAGCATAGCTGGCGGGAATTGCTCTCCGGCCGCAGCGCCTGCCGGCGTGTCACCGAATTCGAGGTGGACGATCTTGCCTGCAAGATCGCCCACATCATTCCGCGCGGCGACGGCTCGAACGGCACCTTCAATCCGGAGGCTGTGCTCGAGCCGAAGGAACTGCGCAAGATCGGCGAGTTCATCCTCTACGGCATCGCGGCCGCCGACGAGGCGCTGGCCGATTCCGGCTGGAAGCCTGAGACACATGAGGACCAGTGCGCCACCGGCGTTCTGATCGGCTCTGGCATCGGCGGCATCGACGGCATCGCCGAGAACGCGATGATCCTGAAGGAACGCGGCCCGCGCCGCATCAGCCCCTTCTTCATCCCCGGACAGATCATCAATCTGGTCTCGGGCCAGGTTTCCATCCGCCACGGCCTGAAGGGCCCGAACCATGCGGTAGTCACTGCCTGCTCGACCGGCGCGCACGCCATTGGCGACGCCGCCCGGCTGATCATGTGGGGCGATGCCGATGTGATGCTGGCCGGCGGCGCCGAGGCGCCGGTCACCCGGCTGTCGATTGCCGGCTTCGCGGCCTGCCGGGCGCTGTCCACCGAGCGCAATGACAGCCCCGAAACAGCGTCGCGTCCTTATGATCGCGACCGCGACGGCTTCGTCATGGGCGAGGGCGCGGGCGTCGTCGTCCTGGAAGAGCTGGAGCACGCTAAGGCCCGCGGTGCCAAGATTTATGCCGAGGTCACCGGCTATGGCCTGACCGGCGATGCCCACCATATCACCGCGCCGGCCGAAGATGGCGATGGCGCCTTCCGCTGCATGACGGCGGCGCTGAACCGGGCGAAACTCTCGCCGGCCGACGTCGACTACATCAACGCGCACGGCACCTCGACCATGGCCGACACGATCGAGCTCGGCGCGGTCGAGCGGCTGGTCGGCAATGCCGCCTCGAAGATCTCGATGTCGTCGACCAAGTCGTCGATCGGCCATCTGCTGGGCGCCGCGGGTGCCGCGGAAGCGATTTTCTCGATCCTCGCCATCCGCGACAACGTTGCGCCCGCCACAATCAATCTCGACAATCCGGAACGCGAGACGGCGATCGATCTCGTGCCGAACAAGCCGCGCCAGCGCCAGATCGATGTCGCGTTGTCGAATTCCTTCGGCTTCGGCGGCACCAACGCCTCGCTCGTGTTCCAGCGCTACAATGGCTGAAAGGCCAACCGGAGCAATCCAGGCAGGAGTGCTCAGCGCTTTCCGCCCCGGGATTGCTCAGAAAAAGACAACCAGCCGGCAGTCCCGCCACCTGCCGTCATTTTTGCCAAATTCTCCCCTAGTTTGTAGCTAGGGGATTCGTTGCAAGATCAGACGGTAGGGCGCGCCATGAGCACAAATCCTGGGAGCACAAATCCGGGCGGCGACGGGGATTTCGCACGGCAGGGCACAAAGGTGCCGATCATGCCGAAGACCGCGGCCGAGGCGTTGCGCCCGGAAGCCGGCACGCCGCCGCCGTCGAAGCGCTCGCGCGCCTCGCGCAGCCAGTTCGTCGTGTTCCTGAATTTCTTTCTCTCCATGGTTATCCTTGCGGTGCTCGCCTCAGGTGCGGCGCTCTATTTCGGCATGCAGGCTTTCGTCGAGCCCGGCCCGTCCGCCAATGGCGACACCTTCATGATCAAGCCGAACACCGGCGTGCAGGAGATCGCCGACCAGCTGGAACGCCGCAGCCTGATCAGCGATGCCCGCATCTTCCGGCTCGGCGTGCGCGCCACGGGCAATGAATCGGCGCTCAAGGCCGGCGAATACGCCATCAAGCCGCGCGCCTCGATGCGCGACATCATGGAGCTCTTCAAGAGCGGCAAGTCGGTGATGTACTCGCTTACCATTCCCGAAGGGCTGACGGTCGAGCAGGCGCTGCAGCGCGTCGCCGATCAGGAGGCGCTCACCGGCGATATGCCGCCGACCTTGCCGCCGGAAGGTACCATCGCCACCGACACGCTGCGCTTCACCCGCGGCGCCACCAGGCAGCAAATGGTCGACAAGCTCGTTGCCGACCAGAAGAAGCTGGTCGAGGATGTCTGGTCGCATCGCGCGGCCGACCTGCCGATCGCCAACATCGACGACTTCGTCACGCTCGCCTCGATCGTCGAGAAGGAAACGGGCAGGAGCGACGAGCGCTCCCGCGTCGCCGCGGTGTTCCTCAACCGCCTGGCTAAGGGCATGCGACTGCAGTCCGACCCGACCATCATCTACGGCCTGTTCGGCGGCAAGGGAAAGCCGGCGGACCGGCCGATCTACCAGTCCGACCTCGACAAGCAGACGCCCTACAACACCTATATGATCAAGGGCCTGCCGCCGACGCCAATCGCCAATCCGGGCCGAGCGGCGCTTGAAGCGGTCGCCAATCCGTCCAAGACCGACGACCTCTATTTCGTCGCTGACGGCAATGGCGGCCATGTCTTTGCAGCGACGCTGGAAGAGCACAACCAGAACGTCGCCCGTTACCGGGCGCTGCAGAAGAAGCAGGCTGATGCCGCCGCCAAGGCCTCGGGCCAGACGACGGCGCCGGCAGCCCCCGATGGCAACGCCGACAGCAGCGACGCCGGGGCCAATGGCGAGAATGGCGACGCCGGCGGCGACGACGCGCAATAGGCGCAATGCATGTCGCCCAAAAGCGCGCAGCGGTTTTGGGAAGACGACATGCATCGAAACTCACTGCATGTCGCCCAAAAGTGCGCCAGCGGTTTTGGGAAACGACATGCACCACGCAGAAGAACGCGTCCTTTGACGCGAGGCCATATTCATGTTTTGAGGGGACGCCGGCCGATCGTCCGGCGATTTTTGGGCGCGCAGCGCTGGGCAACGCATGCCTTGGCTGCGACAGGGGGACGACAGGGCAATGAGCCTGCAAAGCATGACCGGTTTTGCGCGGTGCGCCGCTGAAAGCGAGGGCACCTCGATAGCCTGGGAGGTGAAATCGGTGAACGGCAAGAGCGCCGAGGTGAGGCTGAGATTGCCGCAGGGTTTCGACCGGCTGGAGACGGCCGTCCGGCAGACCGTTCAGAAGCGTTTCGCGCGCGGCAATTTCCAGGCGACGTTGACCGTCGGCCGAGCCGCCGCAAGGCAAATCCAGCCGGTGGTCAACGAGGCGTTCCTCAAGGACCTGGCAGGGCTGGCCAGGCGTTTGCAAGAGCAGTTCGGCACCGAGCCCGCCACAGCCGACGGCCTGCTCTCCCTGCGCGGTGTGCTCGACATTCCCGAAGCCGTGGAGACGGAGGAGGAGCGGGCTACTCTCGACGCCGCGATTCTGTCTGCGCTCGAGATGGCGCTCGCCGGGCTGGAGCAGGCGCGCCGCAGCGAGGGCGCGGCGCTGGGCGCGCTTCTTGCCGGCCACGTCGACATCATCGAGGCGCTGACGCTGAAGGCCGAGGCCGACCCGTCGCGCGAGCCCGCGGCAATCCGCGAGCGTATCGCCGAGCAGGTGCGCCTCTTGACGGATGCTTCGGCCAATCTCGACGCCATCCGGCTGCATCAAGAAGCGGCCTTTCTCGCCAGCAAGGCCGACATCCGCGAAGAGATCGACAGGCTGAAGACGCATGTCGCTTCGGCGCGCGCGCTGCTCAAAAGCGGCGCCGCCGTTGGCCGCAAGCTCGATTTTCTGGCACAGGAATTCAATCGCGAATCGAATACCTTATGCTCCAAGTCGAATGCCGCCGCGGTCACCGCGATCGGGCTGGAGCTCAAGGCGGTGGTCGACCAGTTTCGCGAGCAGGTCCAGAATCTGGAGTGACGGGATGGTTGCCAAGGAGCCGACGGCCGCCAGGGATCTGGGGTCCCGCATCCGCCGCCGCGGATTGATGCTGGTGCTGTCGTCGCCGTCGGGCGCCGGCAAGTCGACGATCGCGCGCAATTTGCTGGAAAGCGATGGAAGTCTCGAGCTTTCGGTCTCCGTCACGACAAGGCCGCGCCGCGGCTCGGAGATCGAAGGCGTCCACTATCACTTCCGCACCATGCGCGAGTTCGAGCGGCTGCGCGATTCCGATGCGCTGCTGGAATGGGCCGAAGTGCACGGCAATTGCTATGCGACGCCGCGCGAGCCGGCCGAAATCGCGCTGGCCGAAGGCCGCGACATGCTGTTCGATATCGACTGGCAGGGCGCCCAGCAGCTCAAGGAGAAGATGCGCGCCGACATCGTCTCGATCTTCATCCTGCCGCCGTCGATGAAGGAATTGAAGGCGCGCCTGAAGCGCCGCGCCGAGGACCAGGAATCGGTCATCGAGACCAGGCTGAAGAACGCCCGCCTCGAGATCGAGCATTGGAAGGAATACGACTTCGTCATCGTCAACGACGATCTCGACCGCGCCTTCGCCGAGGTCCGCGCCATCGTCACGGCGGAGCGGCTTCGCCGCGACAGGAGGCCAGGGCTGTTCGATTTTATTTCGGGACTGTTGGACGAGAAGACGGGGTGATCTTTCCTTCTCGCCGCTTACGGGGGGAAGGTGGCCCGAAGGGTCGGATGAGGGGCAGCGCCGGCCTGCGGCCCGCGAAGCGTAAAGGCGAACTAGACGATCATCACTCGCGACCCGCTACCGCCCGTCTCTCGGTAAAATGTGCTTTGGCTTGATCGTCGGAAACGTCAGGGCGACTGTCGTCGAGCGCTTCTTGTACCTTGGCACGAAACCACACGTCGTATGCTTTGCTGTGCTGAGCTTGCTCCCCGATCAACGCTCTACGTTCGTCACCGCTCAATCGTTTGGTGTCGCTTTCCCTCAAGATGGCACCCATGCGTGGAGACAGTTTAAGGCCTTCGACAGCACTGATTTATTCGCCTGTATCACGGGTCAAAACGAATTGACCGGTTTTGCTCAGGTGCGAGGCGGCAGCTCTGTTTTTCATGAGGTCACATTATCATGCGCGGCCGTTTTCGGGCAATTCACTGCGTCACAATCTTATCCCGTCGACCAGAATGAGGTTGCGGCTGAGCGCTGTGTCGCGCACTTCAAGTGCGGCCACATATTCGGCTGAACGATACCAGCGCCGCGCGCTGTCCATATCGGGAAATTCGACGACGATCAGCGGTCCGGGCTTCCAATTGCCTTCCAGCGCCTCCACCTCGCCGCCGCGCGCAAGGTAGCGTCCGCCATGCTGTGCGATGGAGGCTGCGGCACGGGTTCGGTAAATCTCCATCACCTCCGCGTCGCGGATAGTGACATCGGAAATGACATAGGCAGGCATTTGTAGACTCCGGCTGTTTCGCCTGCCTATCTATGGCGCCGGGGTCTGGATTCCAGTGACGCTGGCGGTCAAACCGCGTTGGTCAGCCTGACAAACTCTTCCACGCTGAGCGTCTCGGCCCGCCGCGTCGGGTCAATGCCGGCCCGCGTCAGCAACGCCTCGCCGCCAAGGCTCTTCACGCTTTGCCTGAGCATCTTGCGGCGCTGGCCGAAGGCGGCCTCGGTGACGCGGCCCAGCTTTCTGGCGTCCACGGGCAGGGGAGACAAGCGCGGCACCAGATGCACCACCGATGAGGTGACCTTCGGCGGCGGCGTGAATGCCTGCGGCGGCACGTCGAAGGCGATCTTCGCCTCGGTGCGCCAGCCGGCCAGGATGCCGAGCCGGCCATAGCCGTCGCTGTCCGGGACCGCTGTGATGCGCTCCGCCACCTCGCGCTGGAACATCAGCGTCATCGATTGGTAGAAGGGCGGCCAATCGGCCACCGTCAGCCAGCGGATCAGAAGCTCGGTGCCGATATTGTAGGGCAGGTTGGCAACGATCTTCACCGGCCCGCCGTTCGCCTCGCCGGCAAGCGCGGCAAAATCCGTCTTCAACGCATCGCCGGGAATGATCTCCAGGCGACCGGGATAATGGCTGGAGACCTCGGCCAGCGCTTCAAGGCAGCGCTCGTCGCGCTCGATGGCGATCACGCGCCGCGCACCGTTGAAGAGAAGCGCCCGCGTCAGTCCGCCCGGGCCTGGGCCGACCTCGATCACCGTCGCCTCGCCGAGATCGCCGGCGGCGCGCGCGATCTTGCTTGTCAGGTTGAGGTCGAGCAGAAAATTTTGCCCGAGCGCCTTCTTGGCCTGCAGGCCATGCCGCTCGATCACCTCGCGCAACGGCGGCAACCCGTCGATTGTGGTGCGCCCGCTCAATGGATCCTCACGCGGCGGTGGCCTGCCGTCCGCTGTCGGCCAGCCGGCGCGCCAGCCTTAGCGCGGCGATCAGGCTGTCGGCGCGCGCGATACCCTTGCCGGCAATGTCGAAAGCGGTGCCGTGATCGGGCGAGGTTCGGATAAAGGGCAGGCCCAGCGTCACGTTCACCGCCTCGTCGAAGGCTAAGGTCTTGGCCGGGATCAGCGCCTGGTCGTGATACATGCAGAGCGCCGCGTCATAGGAAGCGCGCGCGCGCGGGTGAAACATCGTGTCAGCCGGCAGCGGTCCGATCGCGTCGATCCCTTCCGCTTTGAGCATCTCGACGGCCGGGGTCACGATCGCAGCATCCTCCAGGCCCATGGCGCCACCTTCGCCGGCATGCGGGTTGAGCCCGGCGATCGCAAGCTTCGGCCGCGCAATGCCGAAGCGGCTCTCGAGATCGGCGGCGGTGATGCGCGCGGTCGCGACGATCAGCTCCGTCGTGAGCAGCTTCGGCACTTCGGCCAAAGCGATGTGGATGGTCACCGGAACGGTGCGCAGATCGGGTCCCGCCAGCAACATCACCGGCGTCACGTCCCTGCCGGTGTGGCGCGAGGCCAGATGCGCCAGATATTCGGTGTGGCCGGGAAAGCCAAATCCGGCATCATAAAGCGGCTTCTTGGCGATCGGGCAGGTGACTATCGCCGCGGCGTGGCCGGCGAGACAGTCGGCGACGGCGCGGTCGATGGCTTCGATTGTGCCGGCGGCGTTGGCCGGGTTCGGCTGTCCTGGGCTGTCGAAATGACGCGCATCGAGCGGCACGACAGGCAGAGCCCGGGCAAAGTGGTGCGCCGCCTGTCCGGGCAAGGTCTCGGCGATCGTCACATTCGCGCCGACCAGGTGGGCGCGGGCTTCGATCAAAGCGGGGTCGGCAAGCAGGTAGAAGGGTGGCACACCGGCGCTGTCGCCAGCCTGCCAGGCGGCGATGGCGATCTCGGGCCCGATGCCCGAGGGATCGCCGACACTGAGCGCCAGCGGCGCGTGGGTCTTCTGCGTGCTCATGCGGTCGGCTGGCTGCGGCATCGCACGCTTGTCGCTCAGAGCATGCTGCCGAAAAGTGTGCAGCGGTTTTCGGACGACATCATGCTCTATCTCTTTGATTTAGATCCGGATTCAGATTTCAGGTCGACTCGACCTGAAATCATCCGGCTCTAGCGTTCGACGATCTTGGCCTTCTGGCGCAGCTCGGCGACATATTTCTTGCTGAGCTCGTCGGCGTCCTTGTCGTTGCTGCCTTCGGCCTGGAACACCATCTGCGCGGCCTTGTCGTCGGAAACCTCGCGCGAGGAGCAGATGCCGATGAACTCGACGCCGCGCTCGGTCTCGCGCGTCGGTGTCGCGGCGCCGACCTTGGTCGCCTTGATCTGCTCGGCCCAGTCGGACGGCAATTGCGGCGCCAGCACGCGGCCGAGGTCGCGCACGGTGACGTCGATCAGGCCCTTGGCGAATTCCCGCGTGGTGTTGCAGCCGCTGAAGCGGGCGCGCATGGCGTCGGCCTCGCGCTTGCGCTTGGCGAGCGTGCCGGCGCGCTCCGATGCCGGAACCACGAAGATCACCTGCTGCAGCATGTATTCCGTCGCGGTCGGCTTGGCGCCGCCCTTGTCTAGCATGCGCCGCACGGCGTCCTGCTCGGTCACCGAGCCGCCTTCGCCGGAGCGGTAGCGCGCGCTGAGCGCCTGGTTCCAGGCCATCTGGGCACGGATGAATTCCTTGAAATGTTCCTTGGTGACGCCCGACTGCGCCATGATCGCGTCGAGTTTCGCCAGCGGCATCTTGTTGCCCGAGGCAAAGCGCTGGTAGGCGGCGTCGACCTGCTGGTCGGTGATGCGGATGCCGAGCCGCTTGGCCTCGGCCAGGCGCAGCGTCTGGTCGATCATCTCCTGCGCGGCATCGCCCTTCTTGTGCTGCAGCTTGAAGAAGGCGGCGCGGTGCGCGATGTCGCCGGTGGTGATCGGCATGTTGTTGACGACATACTTGATCTCAGCGGCGAAAGCAGGCCGCACGACAGCCGTGACCGAAATCGAGGCCGCCACCAGAAGCGCGAATCCCGCTGAAAACAGGTATTTCCTCATCTTACCTTCCTAATTTTTCCCCATCCCGAGTTTCCCGCCATCGCGGCGCCGCGCGTCCTCCGAACGCTTGCGGATGCAGTCGACCCCATGCCCATCTTATGCGGCGAAACGATGTCGCCGGCGCATGGCCCTGGGAAACGCGCCCATTTTCGAAGGAACACGCTCCAAATCAAGACCAAAGCCCATCAGCGCCCCAGCCGGCGCACGGCTCGGAGACCGCGCGCCCGCCGCTTGATCACTGGATGGTATCGACCGCGCTTGTTGACGAACCGAAATCGCCGAGCGTGCGGAACGACAGGTTGAAACCGATGTTCTGCGACACTTCCTTGGTGACGGTGTCGCGCGTCTGCGAATACGTCATGATGTAAGTGAAGCAGCTATCGTTGTAGGCGAAGCCGACGCCGTCCTTGACCAGCACATTTGTCTCGATGTCGTAGGTGCCGGTGCCGAACAGCCGCCAGTTCTGCGCCAGATGGGTCGAAGCGCCGAGCGTGAGCTCGTGGCGGTCGGTGGTGAAGCCGTAGAGCGGCTGCGCCTCGATGAAGGCATATTTGGCGCTGAGCGATATCGGCAGGCTGGAATAGGCGGCCTTCACTTCGGCGCGCCTCACCTCGAATGTCTGCTCGTCGAAACGCCCGCTCAGCGAACCGGAGAAGCCGCTCGGGCTGTTGAAGCCGACAAGGCCGACATAATCCGAGGTCTGCTTGTCCAGGCCGGACTCGGCCCCGACATTGACGAGGTCGGGCGCGGCAAAGGAGTTTTCGCCCGCGAGCTGGTATGACTGGCCGAAAATTGCGTTCGTGGCCCAGCCATTGTCATAGGCGCCTGAATACCGGAAGCCGACATTGGCGCGCGTGCCGCCTTCTATGCGGTCATAGCCCGAGAATTTGTCGCGTTCGAACAGCGTGGTGGCGTCGAAGACGAAGCTCTGCGCGTCTTCGTTCGGGACGGCCAGTCCGCCGACATATTGCTCGTTCGGGCGCACGAAGACCTGCGCCGTCGGCTCCAGGACATGGCTGGAGTTCGCCATCGAGAACAGGAGCGGCCAACGCGCCTCGAGGCCGAGAGTGGCCATGTAGCGGGCAAGCGAGGAACGCATGTCGTCGTCCTCGCCGAGATTCGCCCCCATCTGGTTGACGGCGGCGAGCGAAGCCGAATTGGCGTTGACGTAACCGGCATCGCCGCGGAAGGCGAGCAGCGGTGTCAATTGCAGGCCGCCATCCGTGGTGAAGGTGCGCTTCCATTCAGCTTCCGCCGTCAACCGGCTCGACTCGCCTTCGATGCCGCGCACATTGTTGATCGAATTCGGGTCGCCAGGATTGGCCAGCACAGCATCCAGCCGGTTGCGGCTGATCACGCGTGTATTGACGTTGAACGACAACTGGCCGCCGGCCACCGACGTGTCGGGAATATAGGCGTAGTCGAGCGACGGCAGCACCCAGGGCTGCTTGGCCGAGCGCGCCGTCAGGTCGCTGGAGAGCGTGTCTTCCTGCACCTCGAAGCGCATCGCGCGAACGTCGAAATAATTGCGGTCGCTCAAGCCCGTCAGGTAGATCGACGACTGGTGGACGAGGTCGTTATAGCCTTCGATGTTGTAGGTGCGCGAGAAATTCTTGTCGGTCTGCAGCAGCACGTCCCAGCCGAAGTCCCAGCGCTCGTTGATGGCGAACTGGCCCTTCGTGCCCATCATGCCGCGGAACTTGTTCGGATCGCCGGGCTCGCCCGAATCGACTGTGTAACGGTTGCCTGTGCCGATGAACGCGTTGGGATCCTGCTGATTGATGCCGGCAATCTTCAGCGTGTACTGGCCGTTGTTGAAGCGCTGGCGCCACTCGGCCTCGCCGAGGAAACCCTGCTTGGTGTAGCCGCTGCCGGTGACGGTCAGGTCATAGGTCGGAGACAGAGCGAAATAATAAGGGACTTTGATGCCGACGCCGAGATGGTTGTTGTAGACGATGCCGGGGATAAGGAAGCCGCTCTTGCGCTTCACCGTCGGGTCGGCGATCTCGAAGGCCGGCAGATAGGCGAGCGGGAAGCCGAAGAACTCGAAATTCGAGTTCTCGAAGCGGACCGTCTTCTTCTCGCCGTTCCAGATGATCTTTCGCGCCTTGACGCGCCAGGTCGGCGCTTTGTCCGGCTTGTCCTCGCAAGGTTCGCAGGCGGTGTAGACGCCATTGTGGAAGGTGGTGAGCACGCCGCCCATGCGCTCCGCGCTCTCGGCGGCGAAATAGGCCTTGTCCACAGTCTCGACGCGCAGCGCGTTGAGAAAGCCGTCGGCGAAGTCGTCGGTGATGTCGATATGGTCGGAATTGACCTTGGTGCCGTCGCTGTTGATCAACTCGACGGCGCCGCTGGCGACGAGGCGCTTGGTGTCGCGGTTATACACCACGCGCTGGGCGACCAGCTTGTTGCCGCCATAGTCGATCTGCACGCCGCCGACGGCCGTCACCGTGTGCTTGTCGTTGTCGTAGACAAGCGTGTCGGCGGCCAGCAGCATCTGCGTGCCGGAAGGGACGGACTTGGCAGTGATCTGCTGCGCCAGCGCGGATGCCGTCGGCACCGCGCAAGCGAACAGACACGCCAAGGCAGTCGCCCCATAGAGGCGTGCCAAACCGGCCTGCCTATGGCTGCGCAAAACCGCCTCCCTCACTAGCCGTCTTCCTTGTATAGCAGAAACGTCACCCCAAAGAACATAGCCACGACAACCGGAACCCATGCAGCCACCACAGTAGGCACGAATCCGGCTACACCGAATGCCTTGACCAGTACCGAAACGACATAAAGCAGAAAGCCGGCCACGACGCCACCCAGAATCATCGTTGCCGACTGTCCCATTCGTGCAAATCGCATTGAAACCGTTGCAGCAATCAGCGTCATGGCGACGAGAAGGAACGGCAAGGCCACCAGCGAATCGAACTGCATGGCGAAGGCATTCGCCTTGAGTCCGAAGGACCGGGCAACCTCGATCTTGCGCGGCAGCTCGTAGAAGGGGATGGTTTCCGGGCGCGCCAGGCGCTCCTGCACGAATTCCGGCTTGAGATTGGTCGGCACCCTGTCGGACGCCAGCGCCTGGATATTGCCCCCCTCGAAGACCTTTACGTCCTGCAAGTCCCAATAGCCGTCGCGCAGGAAGGCCTTGGCTGCATCCTTGCGTTCGGCGATGTTGCCCTGCGGGTCGAGGATGAAAAACACCGCGTCCGCCATCTCCAGCCCCTGATTGAGGATGGCGCGGGCGCCGATGATGGTGTCGCCCGATTCGGTCTTTTGCCTGAGCCACGGCGTGACGTTGGTCGTGACGGCATTCGACTTGCCGGCCCTGAGGTCGTTCTCCATCTGCTCGGACCAGGAAAAGCCGTGCGCTGCGATCGGATTGATGACGGCGACCGACAGCACGCCGAACATCAGCGCGCCGACGCAGCACGGAAACAGGAACTGCCAGGCCGAGACGCCGGCCGAGCGGGCGATCACCAGCTCGTAACGGCGGTTGAGCGACACCAGCGTCGCCATTGCCGAGAACAATCCGACGAACGGCACCGTCTGCAGCATGATCATCGGCATCCTGAGCGCCGAAATGGCGAAGGCTGTGCCGTAGGTGAAGCCGGGCAGCCCGGTCGTGCGGCCCGAAAGCTCGGTAAAGTCGATCAGGAACACCAGTGCCAGCAGGCCAAGGAAGAACCAGAAGGTGATCGAGACGTAACGGAAGAAGAAATAACGGCCCAGCGTCCAGCCCATGGTTAGGCTCCCTGGCCGGAAGTGCGCCGGACGAGCCAGAGCTTGAATGCTGTCCAGTTGTCGCCGGCACGCTTGGCGAGGCCCGTCAGCCAGTCTGCCCAGCTGACCGGCAATTCCATGGTGCGCGACGATACGATGAACCAGATCGAGACCGCGGAGGCGATGAGCGGTATGGCGTAGAGCAGGTAGACATAGTACCAGACCCTGTCGGCCTTGCCTGCGGCGAAGAAGCCCAGCCACCGCACGAAAAGCGCTATCGCGATTGCCGTGATCAGCGGATTGATGCGCGCCTCCCGGTGCGAGCGCGCGTCGCCCGCGACGGCAAGCGCGATCAGCGCGAACACCAACGAATAGGACCATTCGGCGAGACGCTGGTTGAGCTCCGCCCGGTAGCTGCCCGGTTCGCGCTGGAACATCTTGTCGTTGGGATCCGGGCTGAGCAGATATTGCGTCGTGCGGTCCTTGGGCAAAAGCGTGATGTCGTTCGCCGCCGACATGAAGGCCGACATGTCGAAGGCATAGGAGGTGAAGCGGATGACGGAGAGGTCGCCGGTCACCGATTTGCGGTTGATGACGCCGTCATTCATCATCAGCACCTTCTCGTCGCCCTTTTCGACGATGCTGCCGGTCTTGGCGTAGTAGGTCAGGCTGGCGCCTTCCTGGCGTGAATCGGCCACGAAGATGCCGCCCAGCCGGTTGCCGGGAAGCCGCTCGCCAACCTGCAGGAACAGGCCTTCGTCGATCTTGCGGAACGTGCCTTCCTGGATGATCAGCGACAGAAGGTCGGCGCGCGATGCCGCCACCAACTGGCGGTTCTTCTGCCTGGCATAGGGATCGATGGCGTTGTCGACGATGAAGGAAAACGCGCAGGCCGCTATCGCGAGCAGCAGGATCGGCCGCGCGATCGTCCAGCGCGAGGCGCCGGCGGCGCCGAGCACGGCGAGTTCCGAATCGGTGTTCATGGCGCTCAGCGTCTGCGCCACCGCCACCACCAGGGCGAACGGCACCACGATCGGGATGATCGAGGGGATGATGAGTGCCGCGACTTCGAAGAAAGTCAGCGCCGACTGGCCATTGTCGGTGACGAGGTCGATCTTGGCCAGAACCTGCGTGGTCCACACGATCGCCAGCGTCCAGACCAGCGCCGCGAGGAACATCGTCAGCGCGCGGCGCATGATGTAGCGTTCAACGACCTTCATGAAGGCTTTTCTCGATTTTGCCGAACGGCATCATGCCCGCCGACAAGGTAGTGATCCGGCGGCGCCCGCACAACTGCGTCATGGGCGGCTCGCTCCGGTTTGTCGCCCCACGCCACGTGCCCCGGCGTGCGGAGTCTCCGCGCCAATGAATAAGAAATGCAAAACATCGATGGTTAACAGCAGGTTGCGGCAGCAAGCTAAGGCCGTGCCGAGGCGAATCCTTTGTCTATGGTGGCGCCGATATAGACCGCGATTTCGGCCAAAGTCTTGCCAAATGGCGGAAAACGACCAAATGTCGCGCACTCTTGCCAAACCTCTTGCCCGTTGAAAATTACCTTTGCCGGCACCCTACGGCCATCCCCGAAAGCAGGACCTGATGACGTCGAGACCATCCATTTCCTTCGCCAAATTCGCCGCGCCCAAAAAGGGCAGCGTCTTCGTCTTCGCGGCCGATGACGGCGGACTCGGCGAGGCGGCGAAGGCCTGCGATCCGGCTGGTGCATTGGCTCGCGCCTTTCCGGTCGCCGATTTCTCCGGCAAATTCGCAAGCTCGGCCGAGGTGCTGGCGCCGGAAGGAACGCCGGTCGACCGGCTGGTGGCGGTCGGCGCCGGCAAGGTCTCGAGCCTCGACGACTATGCCTGGCTGAAGCTCGGTGGCTCCGTTGCCGCTTCGCTGCGCAAGGCGACCGAGGTGGCCGTCATCCTCGATCTGCCGGAGTATCAGCCCGACGGTCGCCAGGCGGCGAGCCTTGCCGCTGGCATCCTGCTGCGCAGCTATTCCTTCGACAAATACAAGACCAGGAAAGACAAGGAAGACGGCCAATCCGACACGAAGTCGGGCAAGCCCGCCAGGGTAACCGTTCACTGCGCCGATCCCGCTGCCGCGAAGAAGGCTTTTGCCGGCGAGGAAGCGGTGGTCGACGGCGTGCTGCTTGCGCGCGATCTGGTCAACGAGCCGGCCAATGCGCTTGGGCCCGTCGAATTCGCCGAGCGCGTCAAGGCGCTGGAACAGCTCGGCGTCGAGGTCGAGATCCTTGCCGAAAAGGAGATGAAGAAGCTCGGCATGGGCTCGCTGCTCGGCGTCGCGCAAGGCTCGCCGCGCGGCGCGCGCCTGGCGGTGATGCGCTGGAACGGCGGCAAGGCCAAGGACGCGCCGCTCGCTTTCATCGGCAAGGGTGTCACCTTCGACACCGGCGGCAATTCGATGAAGCCGGCCTCGGGCATGGAGGACATGAAGGGCGACATGGGTGGTGCCGCCGCCGTCACCGGCCTTATGCGTGCGCTCGCGGCGCGCAAGGCGAAGGCCAATGTGGTCGGCGTCATCGGCCTGGTCGAGAACGCCGTCGACGGCCATGCCCAGCGTCCCGGCGACATCGTCACCTCGATGTCGGGCCAGACGATCGAGGTGCTCAACACCGATGCGGAAGGCCGCCTCGTTCTGGCCGATGCGCTCTGGTACGCCAACGACCGTTTCAAGCCGAAATTCATGATCAACCTGGCGACGCTTACCGGCGCAGTCATGGTGGCGCTCGGCCAGCATTATGCCGGCCTTTTCTCCAATAATGACGAGCTTGCCGGCCGGCTTTTCGGCGCCGGCCAGACATCGCAGGAGCGGCTGTGGCGCATGCCGCTCGGACCCGAATACGACAAGCTGATCGATTCCAAGAACGCCGACATGAAGAACATCGGCGGCCGCTATGGCGGCGCCATCATCGCCGCGCAGTTCCTGCAGCGCTTCGTCAAGGACACGCCCTGGGCGCATCTCGACATCGCCGGCACCGCGATGGGCGCGCCGTCGAGCGAGATCAACCAATCCTGGGGCTCGGGTTTCGGTGTGAGGCTGCTCGATAGGCTGGTCCGCGACCACTATGAGGGTTAGGTTTCCGGGATGACCGACATCCTGTTCTACCATTTGACCGAATCGACGCTCGAGGAGGCGCTGCCGGGCCTGCTCGAGCGCAGCGTCGAGCGCGGCTGGCGCGCGGTGGTGCAGACCGGCACGGAAGATCGCCGCGACGCGCTCGACCAGCATCTGTGGATTTTTCGCGACGATTCCTTCCTGGCGCATGCCACCGACCGCGAAGCCTATCCGGCCGAACAGCCGATCTTGCTCACCACGGGCGAGGGCAACCAGAATGCCGCGCAGATCCGTTTTCTGGTCGACGGCGCGACGCCTCCCGACTTGTCCGGCTACGAGCGCGCCGTCTTCCTGTTCGACGGCCATGACGCGGCACAGCTCGAAGCCGCCCGAGGCCACTGGAAGACGATGAAGGAAGCCGGCCACGCCGTGACCTACTGGCAGCAGACCCAGGACCGACGCTGGGAACGCAAGGCTTAGCTCGCAAGTCCGGCACTGTCCTGAAGATGTCGCCACAGCGCCTCGGCCACAGGTCCGTGCGGCTTGTCGCGTCGCCGCACCGCGGCGACGGTTTCGGTGCGGCCGGGAATATGCCGGCCGGCAATCGAGATCAGCCGTCCGTCGCGCAAGTCGTCCTCGATCAACCAGTCGGGCAGGTGGCCCCAGGCAAGCCCGTGCAGGATCAACTCCTTCTTCATCATATGGTCGGGCACCGAGCAGGAATGCGCGCCGTCGATAACGAAGAAGTTTTCGGATGAGGGGCGCCGCGCCGTGTCTCGGATCACGCATTGGGTGAAGGGCCGCATCGCTTCTGGCGTGACGTCATTCCTCGGGTCGAACGGCAGGAAGCCAGGCGCCACCACCGGCACGAAGGCGACTTCGCACAGGTTGATTCTCTCGAGATGCGGATCGGACGGGTTCGCGCGGTGGAAGACGAAGTCCGCTTCGCCGTCCATCAATCGCTCGACCGGCCCGCCGATTGCTTCGTAGTCGAGATGCAGGCGCGTGCGCGGCCGCTCGGCGAAGAAGCAGCTGAGCAGGCCGAGTATTCTGGGCCGAGGGCAGACGTCGCCCATGATGACGCGCAGCATGGTTTCCTCGCCGCTCGCCAGCTGGCCGGCATAGGTCCGAAGATGCTCGAACTCGCGGATCGCCAGTTGCGCCCGCGCATGGAAAAGGCGGCCCTCGTCGGTCAAGCTCACCCGGTAGCCGCTGCGATCCAGCAATCTTAGGCCAAGTTGCTCTTCGAGCCGGGCGACGGCTGCGAACACTGAGGGATGCGTCCGGTGCAAGGCCTGGGCTGCGGCCTGGAAGCTGCCTCGGCGAGCGACCGCGTCGAAACATCTGAGATCGTGAAGTTTCACGCCATCCATGGTCCACATATCCTACAAAGATTGTCGCATCATAGTAATTTTCTTCGATAGTTACGATGCCTACTTTGCCTCATCGAAAGCCTTCCAAAAGCGCCGAAAGGATGAGGATCCAAAATGACCGACACGCTGCACTTCACTGCGGGCGATGGCGCTCGCATCGGCTATAGGCTGGACGGTCCGGAAGACCGTCCGGTGCTGATGCTCTCCAACTCCATCGCCACGACGTTCCACATGTGGGACGGCCAGGTTCCGGAACTCGCCAAATCCTTCCGCGTGCTGCGCTATGATTTTCGCGGCCATGGCGGCTCCGACGCGCCGGCCGGCGCCTATTCGCTCGACCGTCTCGGCCGCGACGTGTTGGAACTGCTCGATTTCCTCGGGCTTGCCCGCGTGCATTTCCTCGGCTTGTCGCTGGGCGGTTTCGTCGGCCAGTGGCTGGGCATCCATGCACCGGAGCGTATCGAGCGCCTGATCCTTTCCAACACCTCGCCACATCTCGGGCCGGCATC
This sequence comes from Mesorhizobium sp. CA7, assembly GCF_020165015.1. NCBI lineage: Bacteria > Pseudomonadati > Pseudomonadota > Alphaproteobacteria > Hyphomicrobiales > Phyllobacteriaceae > Mesorhizobium > Mesorhizobium sp. CA7. The sequence continues at coordinate 30,861 of NZ_JAIUHH010000006.1, read as the reverse complement.
CTATTTCGACGAGCAGATACGCAACGTGCTTGCGGCCGACGACCTGTCGGCGACGGCGGACATGTTCATGCGAAACTGGTTCCCTGCCTCCATGCTTGCCGGTCAAAACAAGACAGTCGAGCCATTCCACGCCGCGATCCTCGCCATGTCGCCGCAAGGCTTGGCGGGATGCTTCGCCGCGGTCCGCGACGCCGATCTGCGCCGCCCGATTTCCCTCATCGCCGCGCCGACGCTGGTCATCGGCGGCGAGGACGACAAGGTGACGCTGGCAAGCCACAGCGAGGCGATCGCGGCGGCGATCCCCGGCGCGGAACTCCTGCTTTTGCCCGGCGTCCACCTGCTCAATGTCGAGCGTCCAGCGGAGTTCATGGAAGCGGTGACGGGCTTCCTTCGGAAGCGATGATCTGGCAGTGCCGCATGAGCTTGGAAACGTCGCTATCGATCGCTTTTTGCGTTAGATAGGGGCCAAGCTCACGCGGCGGGGGGAGAATGCGGATCAGGATCGTCGGAACCGGCAGGGCGGTACCGGCTGAGCGCGTCACGACGCGGACGCTGGAGGAGCGGCTTGGCCTCGGCGAGGGCGCGCTCGAAACTGCGACCGGCGTCGTCGAGCGCTATGTCTGCGAGGGCGAATCGCAAATCGATCTAGCTTGCGCGGCGGCGACGCTGGCGCTTGAGGATGCCGGCCTCGATCCCGGCGCCGTCGACCTGATCATCGGCGGCTGCGGCGTGCCTTATCAGCCGCTGCCGGCGACCGCGCCCTTGGTCATGCAGCGCCTTGGGCTGGCCGACGGCTCGGCTGCCGCCTTCGACGTCAACAGCACATGCCTGGGCTTCCTCACCGCCTTCGAGACCGCGGGCCGCATGATCGAGGCCGGGCAATGCGAGACGGCGCTGGTGTTTTCCTCCGAGATCGCCTCGCGCGCCTTGCCGTGGCAGGATGCGCCCGAGATCGCCGCGCTCTTCGGCGACGGCGCCGCGGCCGCCGTGCTGCGCAAAGGCGGCCAAGGCGAGGGCAAGGTGGCGGCCAGCCTGATGCGCACTTATCCGTCGGGCTGGGAAGCCTGCGGCATCGGTTCGGGCGGCACGCGCTTCGATTTCCGCAAGGAGCAGGAAGCGTTCGCCGCGCACAGCCTGTTCCACATGGACGGCAAGGAATTGTTCCGGCTCACCGCGCGCCATTTCAACGGCTTCGTCGCCGCTCTGCTTGAGCGCGCCGGCTGGCGGCATGGCGATGTCGATCTCGTCGTGCCGCACCAGGCGAGCCCGTTCGCGCTTGCCCATATGGCGCGCCAGACCGGCTTTGCGCCGGAAAAGCTCGTCGACATTTCCGCCCGCTTCGGCAACCAGATCGCGGCGTCCATTCCCTTCGCGCTGGACGTCGCGCGCCGCGAGGGCCGCGTAGCGCCGGGCATGAAGCTGCTCATCCTCGGCACGTCGGCCGGCGTCTCCTTCGGCGGCATGGCGCTGGAGGTCTGAGGAATGGCCGTGCTCGTCACCGGCGCCAGCGGTTTCTTGGGCTCGCATGTGCTAGAGCGGCTGGCTGCGTCCGGCACGCTGGCGCTCGGGCTCGGCCGCGATGAAGCGTGCTGCGCCGCGCTGGAGGCCGCCGGCCATCGCATCGTCCGCCACGATCTCGCGCAGCCGCTCGACGCCGCGCTCGATCCAAGGCTTGGCAGGGTCGAACGGATCATCCATTGCGCGGCGCTCTCTTCGCCTTTCGGACGCCTCGCTGATTTCGAGGCGGCCAACGTCACGGCAACGCGCAACCTTGTCGATTTCGCGCAGCGGCAAGGCGTCAGCCGCTTCGTCCACATCTCCACCCCGTCCGTCTGCTTTGCCTTCCGCGACCAGCTTGGGCTCAGCGAGGACGTGGCCTTGCCGGAGCCCGTCAATCACTATGCCCGCACCAAGCGCGAGGCCGAAAAGATCGTGCTCGGCCAGCCGGCCATCCATCCGCTGGCGCTGCGGCCGCGCGGCATCTACGGCAAAGGCGACCACGCGCTGCTGCCGCGCCTGATCAAGGCGGCCAAAAGCCGGCCGCTGCCGCTGTTTCGCAATGGCCGGGCGGCCATCGACCTCACTTATGTCGACGATGTCGTCGACGCGGTCATGGCGGCGCTTACCGCGCCCGGGGAGGCGGAGTGCCAAATCTTCAACATCTCCGGCGGCGAGGTGCTGCCGGTCCGCCGCATTGCCGACGAGGCCTGCGCCCGCGCCGGTCTCGAGGCGCGCTGGCGGCCGACGCCGCTCATGCCGGCGATGCTGGCGGCGGGCCTGATGGAAGCAGTGGCGCTCCGGTTGCCTGGCCGCCCCGAGCCGCCGGTCACCCGCTATGGGCTCGGTCTCTTCGCCTATGCGCAAAGCCTCGATATTTCCAAGGCGAAGCGGATGCTTGGCTGGGCACCGAAAATCTCGTTCGAGCAAGGGCTTGACCGCACTTTTTCCGGTGGGGCGCAGGCATGAGGATCGTCTTCGCCAACAGCGCCTGGGTGAGCGCCGCCGAGCGATTGATCCTGCGCGGCGGCGGCTGGCAAAGTGTCAAGCTGCGTGTCCGCTACGGGCTGTTCTTTCACCCAACTGCCGGGCCTGTGCTCATCGACACCGGCTACACATCTGAGGCGCTGAGCGGTGAGCGGCGCAGCCGCACGCTTCGGCTCTACGGTGCGCTGCTGAAACCCGAGCTCAACGCCGACGAGCAGGTCCTGCCGGTGCTGCGGCGTTTCGGCCTATCGCCCGACGACATCCGCACAATCATCGTCACCCACTTTCATGCTGACCACATTTCGGGCCTGTCGCTGTTCCGCAACGCGCGCTTCATCGCCAGCGATGCGGCTTGGGCGCGGGTCAAGGCGCGAGGCCCGAGGCAGAATCTGCGCCACGGCGTCTTCACCGAACTCTTCCCTCCGGATTTCGAGGCGCGGCTGGAAGGCATCTCCGCGAAGCCCCGCGTAACGCCGCAGGGCGCTATCCCCGGCGGCGCCGATCTCTTCGGCGACGGCAGCGTGATCGCGGTCGATCTTCCAGGACATGCCGACGGCCAGTTCGGCCTGCTGTTTACCGGACTGGCCCGGCCGCTGGTCTACGCCGTCGATGCGCAATGGCTGCTCAATGCCTTGACCCATAACCGCACGCCGGGTTTCCCGGCCACGTTGATCGCCGAGGATGCCGCCGCGATCGAGCCGACCAGCGCCATGCTGCGTCGCTCCCTCGCCTCAGGCGGCGAAGTGATGCTCTGCCATGATCCCGCGCCGACATCCTACGATCTCGCACCGGAGGCCGCATGAACGGGCTGGCGGAAGCGGCAGGTTCCTTCGTCCTGACGCGCTGGGTGTCGCGAAAGAGCCGCGTGGAATTCGAACGCTGGCAGGCAACTGCCCTGCGCCGCTTCCTCGACCGCGACCTGCCGCGCGCGCCTTTCTATCGAAAAGCGCCGGACCAACTTGCCGATCTGCCGGTCACCGACAAGGCGCTGCTGATGGCGCGTTTTGCGGATTTCAACATCCACCGTCTCACCGCTGCGCAAGCCTGGGCGGCCCTGGCGGGCGAGGGCCGCGCCGGACCGCTCACTATCGGCGCCAGCACCGGAACGTCGGGCAATCGCGGCCTGTTCGTGATTTCCGAGGCCGAAAAATACCGCTGGCTGGGCGCGATCCTGGCCAAGGCGGCGCCCGAGCTTCTCTGGCGCGGCATGCGCGTCGCCGTCATCCTGCCGCAGAACACCGGGCTTTACGACAGCGCCCGCAAATCGCGCCTGATAAAGCTCGCCTTCTTCGATCTGACCTCGGGCCCGGAAAGCTGGCGCTCCGCGCTCGAAGCCTTCGATCCGACGGTGATTATCGCGCCGCCGAAAATCCTGCGGCATTTCGCAAGCGAGGGTTTCCGTCTGCGTCCGAAGCGCGTCTTCTCGGCGGCTGAAACGCTGGATCCGGTTGACCGTCCGGTTATAGAGGATTTCTTCCGGCTGGCGCTCGATCAGATCTACATGGCGACCGAAGGCTTGTTCGCGGTCACCTGCCGGCAGGGCGGACTGCATCTCGCAGAAGACTCCGTATTCTTCGAATTCGAGCCGGCGGGCGAGGGGCTGGTGACGCCGTTGGTGACAACCTTTCGCCGCCGGACACAGATCATGGCGCGCTACAGGATGAACGACCTGTTGCGCTTGTCCAAAGAACCTTGCCGCTGCGGTTCGCCGCTGCGCTGCGTCGACGAGATCGTCGGCCGCATGGATGATGTGTTCCGGCTCATGTCGCCGGACGGCCCGGTGCTCGTCACGCCGGATGTGCTGCGCAACGCTGTGCTCAAGGCCGATCGCCGCATCGACGATTTTCGTCTTGTCCAGACCGGGCCGGACAGGGTCGAGCTCAGCCTTCCGCCAACGTTCGCGGATGATGCGGCGGCGGCCGCGCATCAAGCGGTGCAAGCGTTGCTGGATGCGCGACAGGCGGTCGCCACCGTCACGCTTGTCCGCGCGCCGCTGCCGCAAAGGCTTGTGCAGCAGGCCGACCGGGTCGAGAACAAGCCGGCAAAGGTCGAGGCTTTTGTAAGGTTCTTCAACGAGATGCCGGTGCGCCATCTCATCGCCAATCTGGACACGAAAGTCGAGACGCTCGAAATCGCCGGAGGCATTTTTCCGCTGACGTTGAACGACGGGAGTGAGGCGCACAACTGCTATATCTGCTGCCCGACCAGCGCCTATATCGACTACGCGATGGATGAGACGCGCAACTTCGCCGCCCATCCTCTGTTGCGGCGCGCGCTGAGTACCCTGATCGGCGCCTGCGCGCCGCTGGTCAGGGCGAGCGGCCTCGACCGTCAGGCGCAGGTCAACAACTGGCTCTATTCGACCAATCCGGTGCCGCTGCTCGACCGGCCGACAGCCGTGTCGTTGCGCGCGGCCTTGACCGCGCGTTTCCCAGATCGCGCCATCGTTATCCGTTCGCTGAACGATATCGCCGATCCGGCGACCATGGCCGCCTTGAGGGCCGAGGGGTTCCGCATGCTGGCGGCCCGCCAGATCTACATCTTCGCCGATCGCAGCGCCGCGCCCGCAATGACGCGCGACATGAAGCGCGATCGCGCCTCCTTGCGCGCGACGCCTTTCGAGCGAGTGGGCAATGAAGATTTCACCGAGGCCGATTATGCGCGCGCCGCGCAGCTCTACACCATGCTCTATCTCGACAAATACACGCCGCTCAATCCTCACTACACGGCACGCTACATCGCCGAAATGCACAGGCGCGGCATCATCAGCCTGGCGGGATTGCGCCGGCCGCGCGGCGAGCTGGTTGCCGTCACCGCCCTGTTCGAGAATGGCGGCACGCTGACCCAGCCCATCGTCGGCTATGACACCAGCCTGCCGGTCGCCGACGGGCTTTATCGCATGATGATGGCGGTAGCGCAGGACCACGCGACTTCGCGCGGCCTGTTCTTCAACATGAGCGCGGGCGCCGCCGATTTCAAACGCCGGCGCGGCGCGGTCGCGGCGATCGAATACAACGCCGTCTATGCCGGGCATCTTGCGCTTCGCCGACGCATGGCGATCCGCGTCATGGAGGCCGTGCTGGCATGGGTCGGCATCCCCCTGCTCAGGAGGTTCGAACTGTGAGCGAGCGCGGCGGGGAAGCCCATTGGCAGGCGGTGGCGTTGTCGACCGACCTCTGCAGGCGGCCGAAGCGCATCCTGTTCGACGGCGCGCCCGTGGTGCTGTTCCGCTCGGCGCAAGGCATTGCGGCAGTTTTCGATCGTTGCCCGCACCGGCTGGTCGAGCTGTCGACCGGCAGGATCGTCGGCGGGGAGATCGAATGCCCCTATCATGGCTGGCGTTATGACGGCGAGGGACGCTGCACCGCGATCCCCGGCCATGTCGGCGCCATGCCGCATTACCGCGTCCGCCGCTTTGCCGCGATCGAGCGCGACGGCGTCGTCTTCATTTCTTCCGGCTCGCCGACGAGCGAGCCCTACCTGCACTGCATGCAGGGCAAGGATGTCATCGTGCGGCGGGTGCGCTCATCGACGCAGTCGACGGTCATCGATGCGGCGGAAAACATCCTCGATGCCACCCATACCCATTTCACCCATAAAGGCCTGCTGCGCGGCCTGACCTCGAAGCGCCATCTGGTGCGGGTCGAGGTGACCGGCGGCGAGGGCTGGGTCGAGGCCTGCTATACCGGCGAGGACCGTCAGCAGGGCCTGATCAGCCGGCTTTTGGAAGGCGAGCGTGCGAAGACCATCGGCCGCTTCCGCCATCCCGGCATCGCCGAGCTCGAATATTGGGGCAGGGACGGGCTGGTCTTAGCCACCACCTTCCATCTGCGCCAGGCCGACGAGCGCACCGTCGAGGGCGTCGGCTGGCTGATCGGACGGCGCCAAGGCCTGCTCGGCGAGCTGAAGGCGCTGGCCTTCAGGCCGCTTTTCAACATCGCGCTGCACCAAGATCGCCGGGTGCTGAAATCGGCGAGCGACAATGCCCGGCTACCGCCCCAAGCCCTGCCGGTGATCGGCCCGCTCGATTTCCTGCGCGGCGACATCGCCGCGATCATGGATGGGAAGATGCCAGCGGCTGCGAGTGAGACAAGGGTGCATGAGATTGAGCTGTGATTGTTTGCCGATAAGGCGGCAGGTCGCGTTCCTTCGCGCCCCCCTCTGGCCTGCCGGCCATCTCCCCCACCTGGGGGGAGATTGGATGTCGCGCCGGCTTTGCCAATCGCCGGCGTGGCAGAAGGAGCGAGGCGCCCGAGCTGCTGATCTCCCCCCAAGTGGGGGAGGATGTCCGGCAGGACAGAGGGGGGCGCTGTCCCGCCAGCTTCTACAATATGCATGCTTAGCCCGGCCCATTCCATTCGATATCGCGCGTCGATGCCGCCTGCAGGCTGATGCGTTCGCGCAATGCCACCCGTGCAATCTCCGCCAGCGCCGGCCATTGCGTCTTAACCGGCGCTGAATCTTCCGTCCAATTGAGCAATTCCTTGCCCCCGCGCATCGCCTTTCGGAATTCGCCAAGCCCGCCCGAACGCAGCGCCGCCGGCAGTCCGTAAATCCACATCGCGAGCCGCACCGTTTGCGGGGCGATGACGTCGGGCGTGACTTCCTGACCGTTGCCGAGCACGGCATCCACGAAGCGCCCCGGATCGCGGAAGAAATGCAGGCCGCTCACCGCGCGCGGATTGCATTCGAGCGGCAGCACACGGCCGCCCGGCTCGCGCATCAGGTCGAAGGAAATCTGCCCGGTCCACGTGGTGCCGGCCACGATCCGCTCAACCAGCTCGCGCGCGGCCTCGTCCTCGACCCGCTCGAAGAAGATGCCTGCTCCCTTTCCGGCACGATAGAGCGAGCGGTAGAGCGCGAGCGCCTTGAGCCTGCCCTGGCGCGCCACCGCATAGGCGCTGATCTCCTCGCCCTCGACAAAACGCTGCGCCACCCAGGGCATGGCGGCCGAGGGTGCGATCGCATCGAGCGCTTCGGGCGGCGGACGCAGCAGCACATGGCTGGCAAAGCGCGACCAGACCGGCTTGAACGCCAGCTCGCGAGAGTAGCCGCGCACGACCTCCATATCGTTATGCGAGCTGAGCAGCGTCGTTTCCGGCACCTCCAGCCCGAGCCGTTCGGCGAGCCGGATGAAGCTGTGCTTGTTGTGGACCTCCGCCAGCAGCTCGATATCGGGTGCGAACAGAAGCGCCGGCATGCTCCTGCCGCGCCAGGCAAGCGCAAGGTGAAAGACCTCCTCGCAGGTCGGGACGACGAGGCCGACGCCCTCGGCCCGGATCAGCTCCTCAACCGCATCGGCATAGGCCCGCGGCTCGAAACGCGGCGGCGGCAATCGATGATAACGCGCGCAGGCTTTGCTCGCCGCCGCGATCGGCCGCGCCGGCGTGTCGGCCAGGATCACCCTATGGCCCGCGCCATGGAGAAGGCGCGCCAGATGCAGCGCAACCGGCGCCCGCGCCCCGGTAATCAGGATGGATCCGTCAGCCCCCGGCATCGATCATTCGCGGTCGTTCCCGTCGCGAAAAATCGTTGCGCGAAATCGGCGTGGTTGGCAACGCGGGCAGCGATCGATGCCGGAGCGGCAAGATCATTTCTTACGCGGCTTCGCCTTCTCCATCGCCGGCTTGCTCGGCCAATGCCAGCCTTCGCCCTCGCCATGCGCGGCCTGCGGCCGCGCCACATAGGCGAGCGCGCCATTGGCCTCGAGATAGACGCGCGACAGCATCTCGGCGAGCACGCCCGACGTCACCGCCTGCAGCCCGGCGATCACCAGGAAGAAGCCGGTGATGAGCATCGGCCGCGTGCCGATGTCCTGCCCCCAGAAAACCTTGAGAGCGAGGAGATAGGCAAGGATCAGCGAGCCGAGCACGCCGAATACGATGCCGATGCCGCCGAAGAAATGGCCGGGCCGCGTGCGGTAGCGCAGGAAGAAGAACATGAAGACGAGGTCCAGCACCACGCGGAAGGTGCGCGAGATGCCGTATTTCGACTGGCCGTGGATGCGGGCGTGATGCGTCACCACCTCCTCGGCGATGCGGCGCGGCGTCGTCACCGTCGCGAGCCAGGCCGGGATGAAGCGATGCATCTCACCATAGAGCCGCACGCTGCGGATGACGCTGCCGCGGAACACTTTCAGGCTGCAGCCATAGTCCTTGAGCTGCACCCCGGTGACGCGGGCGATCAGCCTGTTGGCGATGCGCGAGGGCAAGCGGCGCATCCAGAAACCTTCCTTGCGGTCCTTGCGCCAGCCGGCGACGAGGTCGAGATCCTCGGTCAGCAGGCGGTAGACCATGCGTGGAATGTCGAACGGGTCGTTCTGCAGATCGCCGTCGAGCGTCGCAATGACGTCGCCGCGCGCGGCGTCGAGGCCGGCCTGCATGGCGGCGGTCTGCTTGTAGTTGCGCACCAGTTCCACGCCATGCACATGCGGCCCGTATTGGGCCGCCAGCCGGCGGATCTCGGCGGGCGTGGCGTCGGTGCTGCCGTCGTCGACCAGCACCACTTCCCAGGGCTGGCTGTAATTTTCCATCGCCTGATGGATGCGGACCAGCAGCGGCTCGACATTGTCGGCTTCGTTGTACATTGGGACGACGATGGAGAGCTTGTGCTCGGGCATGACGGCGCCCTCGGGCAATCCAGAAGCCGGAATGGGAAGTACGTTCATGGCGGTCATTTCCTTGCCGGCCCCGCCGCCGGGGTTTCCGACAGCGTCGATTTCGAGGGGAACAGCCAGGCGATCGCACCGGTTGCGACCGCCGAGCACAGGATGAAGAGATGCAGCGCGAGCGCGGCCTGCAGGCCGTCCTTCATGGCAATGCCGGAATAAAGCAGTGCGGCGGCCGCGCCCGCTTCATAAGTGCCGAAGCCGGCGACACCCTGTACCGGCAGGATGGCGGCCGCCTCGGCCCCGACCGCGCCGGGAAAGGCGGTCTGGAACGAGGTGTCAAGCAGCATGGCGAGCAGCCAGCCCTGCACGCCGAGCTTCAGCGCCCAGTTGGCCATCGTCCACCACCAGCCGTAGCGCGAGCGTCCCGTCGCTTCGGTGAAGATGTCGCGCAATTTGCCGAGCGTCGAGACGATCCTGCCGCCCGCCGTCCAGTTGTGCGGCGCGCGCGCCCAGCGCGGCAGGTACCATGCGGCGGCGATCAGCGCCGCGATGCCGGCGGCCCGCAGCGCCGGATGCAGGCCCGGCCAAACCAGGCAGGCCAGCACGCCGACGACGAAAGCGTCCTGCAGCCTGAACCACAACAGCGAAGCGCTGGCGCGCACGATCGGCACGCCGAACACCTGGCGCAACAGGATCGGGAAGGCCGTCTCGCCGCCGCGGAACGGCACGACGTTGATCATAGCATTGTGGATCAGGATGACGCGAAGCACGGCGCCGAAGCGGCCGTTCACGTCGCCGCGGAACTCGTCGCAGACACGCAGCGCCCTGAGCACATAGGTGACGAACAGCGCCCCCGCGACCGCTGCAAAGGCGCCCGGCGTGATGGAGGCGAAGGCATCGCCGACCATCTTCCAGCGCTGGTCGCTGGCAAGCCATGCCAGCAGCGCCAGAGTGACGATTATCGATATCGCTCGCTTCAAACAGGTCTCCAACGGGCCGCCCGGTCGGGGCGGAAGCGTCATTCGAGGGCCTGCAAAGGGGGCGCTCTCGAATGTCGGCCCGGCCGGCGCCGGTCCGATATCGGATCCGTGCCGGCTTTTTCAAGGCGCTGTTCCTATAGAGCAATTTCAGGAAAAGTGTGAGCGGTTTTCCGTCCGGAATTGCGTCAAAACAAAGAGATAGAGCGGTTCGCCGTTTCCGTGAAACGGTGAAACGCTCTGGCGCAGCGGCGGCGGCGAATCCACAAGCTTGGTTGGAGCAGCGATTGGGGCGGCGAAAAGCGGGCGGACATCGCGTCCGCCCGATATGCCGATTAAGCCTTACTCTCCGCCCATCTCTTTCTTGAACTGATCGAAATCGACCTGCATGCCATTGAAGATGGTGCTCCAATGGCGCGTCAGCGCCGCCATGGTCACGGCCTCCTGGATCTCCTCGTCGGTGGCGCCGGCGTGCTTGGCGTTCTGGGTGTCCGACCAGATGCAGTAGCTGCAGGGGATCTGCGCCGCGACCGCCAGCGAGATCAGCGACTTCTCCTTCGGCGTCAGCGCCGTCTTGTCGCTGAGCTCGATGGCCTTGACCTCGGCCCAGGCGCCGGGCAGACCGGCCTTGGGGAATTGTTTGATGAAGCTCGGCACACCGCCCATGGTCGACTGGATGTCCTTCAGCGCCGCGTCATAGTCATCGGCGCGGGCCGGCGCGGAGGCGAGCAATGCGGCAGACACGCCCGCCGCGGCGATCAGCGAGGCGAAGCGAAGGCAGGAATGCGCGGTTGAGATGATGCGAATGACTGACATGATATTCTCCTCTGGTTTTTGTTAGCCTTACGATGTAAGGTGTGTGGAAGATGAACCTTACAGTGTAAGTTGTCAAGCGCCATGGATGCACCGAGCAGAAAAAAGCGACCCCGCGGAAAACTCTCCCGCGAGATGATCGAGGACGCCGCCTTCGAGGTGATCGAGCGGGAAGGGCTTTCCGGCTTTTCGATGCGCAAGCTCGCCGCCAGGCTCGGCTGCGAAGCGATGAGCATCTATCACCACTTCCCCTCGCAGGCGCATCTCTACGAGGCGCTGGTTGACCGCCAGATGAGCGGGCTTGTAATCCCCGACGATAGGCTGCCCTGGCGCGAGCGGGCCCGCATCGGCATGCAGGAATTCCGGCGCGTCGCCACCGAGCACCCGGCCTTTGCGCCGTTCATCGTCGTCTACCGAATGAACTCGCCGCCCTGCCTCGCCAAGCTCAACGCCATCATCGGCCTGTTCGAGGATGGCGGCTTCGGCCCCGAGCTCAGCGCCCGCCTGTTCCGCGCCGCCGGCTACTATCTGATGGGCGCGATCCTCGACGAGACGGCCGGCTATGCCAAGGGGCCTTCGGCGGTCACCACCGTCAGCGACGAGGAGCTGGCGCGCGACTATCCGAGCGTCGTGAAGGCCGGCGCCTATTTCGGCGCCGCCGGCTTCGACAAGACTTTTGAGCTTGGCCTGGAAATGTTTCTGGACGAGATGGAGCGGGTCCGCGAAGCTGCGCGAAACGAACCCGCCAAAAAATAGCAGCGATCTCGCTCAGAAACCAAGGCTCTGAATGCGCTTCCTGTGTGTCCTTCTCCTCATCGCCGGTGCCGCCATCGGCATCTTCTATCCCTGGGCGATGAGCAATTTTTCCGGCCACCCCATCGGCACGTATCGCGTCTATGAGGGCGGCCGCTTCCGGCCCGCCACCGTGCAACTTGCCGCAGGCGACGCTCCGGTAAGGGTGCTGGTCGACCTGACCGCGCGGGCCGAGCGCGTCGCGGGCCAGCAGCGCACGGTGCTGACGCTGACCGCAGCGCATGGCGGCCGTACGGTGCTGGCCTCGGCGCTCTCCTTCAACCACACGGACAATCCGCGCCAGGCCAGCCCGCAACTGCCCGACAGGATCTTTCGCGACGAGGCCGGCGTCATCGATAAGGTCGTGCCCGGTCCTTACCTCTTCACCGTCGGACCCGGCGATGCCGACGGCATCGCCATGCGCGCGGTCGATCTCATCCTGCGCGCGGACACCGGCTCGATCGACGAACGCGCGCGGCCGGCCGGCTATACGCTGATGGGCGTCGGCCTTGCCGGACTGGCGGTTTCGCTGGTCTTCGGGCGCCGCGGCGGTGGCCCGCAAAATCCCAATTCGCAGCCGCCACCGCCGCGCTGGGGCCGCAACGGTTCGCCACGAGCATGATGCCGAAAAGTGTGAAGCGGTTCTCGCTCGACATCATGCTCTCTGAAGGTAAGCGCGCATGAACTATCGCCACGCCTACCACGCCGGCAATTTCGCCGATGTCGTCAAGCATGCCGTGCTCGCGCGCCTCGTCGAATATCTCAAGCAGAAGGACAAGGCTTTTCGCGTCATCGACACCCATGCCGGGATCGGCCGCTACAATCTTGCCTCGGTCGAGGCCGGCAAGACCGGCGAATGGCAGACCGGCATCGGCCGGCTGGTAGAGTCCGCGCTCGAGCCGCAAGCGGCGGCGCTGCTTCAGCCCTATCTGGAAGCGGTACGCGCGCGAAATCCCGACGGCGGCCTCAAGTATTATCCCGGCTCGCCGCTGATCGTGCGCCATCTCCTGCGCAACCAGGACCGGCTGACGGCGATCGAGCTGCATCCCGAGGATGCCGCGCGGCTGAAATCGGTCTTCGCCGGCGATTTCCAGACAAGGGTCATCGAGCTCGACGGCTGGCTGGCGCTTGGCGCGCAACTGCCGCCGAAGGAAAAGCGCGGCCTCGTCCTCATCGATCCGCCCTTCGAGGAGGAGGGCGAGTTCTCCAGGCTCGTCGAAGGCCTGCAGAAGGCGCATCGGCGCTGGCCGGGCGGCATCTACGCGCTCTGGTACCCGATCAAGGACCGCAAGGCGGTCACCGCTTTCCGCACGGCGTTGACGGAGACCGGCATTCCGAAGCTGCTCGATATCGCCTTCGAGATCCGGCCCGCCTCGAACGAGCCCAGCCTCGACGGCAGCGGGCTGGTGGTGGTCAATCCGCCCTATACGCTGGAGAGCGAATTGAAGGTCCTGTTGCCGGCCCTCCACAAAGCGCTCGCCCTCCGGCAACCATCGCGATGGACCCTTGATTGGCTGGCGGGCGAGTAAGACGACTGTCGCTTAAGCCAGCGCCGTAGGCGTCACGCCGGTCAGCCGCCGGCTTTCGCGGATCAGATGCGCCTGGTCGGCGTAGCCGGCCTCGATGGCGAGCAGCGCGGTCGAGGCGTCGCCTTGCTGTCGTTGCAAGCGCCGGTACCGATGGAAGCGCAGGATGCGGTCGAGCGTCTTGGGGCCATAACCGAAGGCGTCCTCGAAGCGGCGTCGTAGCGTCCGTTCGCTCATATGCAGCTGGCGCTGCAGGAAGGGAACCAGCGGCGTTTCCGGCGGCAAACCTTTGTGAATGACGTCGAAGGCCCGGCCCATCTGCGGGTCGAGCGCATCGCGGCCTTCGGTGCGCATGCCGACCGTCTCTTCCAACTGCCGCAGCATGGCCGGCAGATCGCTCGCAGCCTTGATGCGATCTGATAGTCCGCGGGCACGCGTACCCCATAATTCCTGGAGATCGAGCCGCCCGCCAACGATCTCGCTGGCCGGCACGCCCAGCCAACCGGCGGCCGCGCCGGGCCGGAAACGGAAGCCGACGATCACCGCGCCGGCGGCGGGCCGCTCGATCTGCGGCTCCTTGTCCGGCCCGGCCACGCGGAAGCGGCCGTCGATCCATTGCAGGTCGATCGTCGCATCCGGCGTGATGACGATGGGCGGAACGGCGCGGTCGTCCATGCGGTGGACCCAGACCGCGCAGAAGGCAGCGGCAAGGCCGCCAGCGACGGGCCGCTCGCGAAAGAAGCCGGTGGTCTGCGCCAGGACCGGTTCCATTCTCTCTCCGATCTGCTCCAGCGGGAGTTGCCGGATCGGTGTGACGGTCATTTTGGCCGAAATCTTCAAGGCCGGCCACGTCATCCATGGCAAAACGGACGCAACTTCACCGCGCTTCACGCGCTCTCAGACCGCATCCGTTTGCGGCTGTGGTCACGAATATAGAAAGGAGTGAGAGAAATGAAAGCTCGCATCACCGTATTGACGCTCGGCGTCGACGATCTGGAAGTGTCGCTCAAATTCTATCGCGACGGCCTCGGCCTGCCGACGGAAGGCATCATCGGCCGGGAATTCGAGCATGGCGCCGTCGCTTTCTTCGAACTCGCCGGCGGCTTGAAGTTCGCCATCTTCGAACGGTCCAGCATCGCCCATGACGCGACGGTGCCGCAGAGCGGCCGCAGCCCGACCGAGCTCACCATCGGCCACAATGTCGGCAGCGAGGCCGAGGTCGATGCCGTGATGGCCGAGGCCGTCAAGGCCGGCGCACGCGTGGTCAAGCCGGCGCAAAAGACTTTCTGGGGCGGCTATGCCGGCTATTTCCAGGATCCCGACGATCATCTGTGGGAGGTCGTCTACAACCCGGCCTTCATTCCGCTGGATTGAGCAAAGCGAAGCGCGTCGCCGAGAGAGGAGGCCGTCATGCCCGTTCAATCCGTTCAAGCGCTTGGCGCTCTCCTCATCGGCGGCGTGTTCGTCTTCGCCGGCATCGAGCATTTCCTGAAATTCGGCGCGATGCGCGACTATCTGGCCGCCCAGAAATTTCCGGCCCCGGCCTTGATGCTGGCCGCCGGTTCGGCGGTCGAGATCATTGCGGGTTTCCTGCTTGCCGTTGGCATAACTCGGCCCTTTGCCGCCGGTGCGCTCGCCACCTTCACGCTGGCGACGAACGTCATGCTGCTACGCTTCTGGGCCGTGGAGGAGCCCGCGAGGCAGGTCCTGCGCAACGCATTCCTGATCAACATTGCCGTCATCGGCGGGCTGCTGCTTGCCGGCACAGTTTAGGTTGGATGGGGTTTCAGGTCAGGCCGGCTGACCTGAATCTCCATGCAACCCAATTAGCCGGTGAAGTCTGGAACGAAGTTTTACGGAAACCATTGTTTTCGCAACCGCTTGACCGCCGCCAAGTGCTCCCGCACAGTGTGCGGAACCGACCTTGAGAGGCTGTCATGACTCGCTTCGCCCATTCCGCCCTTGCCGCGCTGATTTCGCTGTGCACCCCGTTGGCCACATCGCTGGGCTTCAGCCAGGCAGCGCATGCCGCCGACCTATCCATCTACACCGAGGATGACGGCAGCGTCTGCGGCGAGGCCTGGGTGCTGAACAAGATCACCGACCGCTTCTCTTATCAGGTGCATCACGTGCCGCATCTGCCGGACGTCGCGATCACTGATTTCCGCAACATCCGCCAGCATCGTTATGAGCCGGCGAGCGATGAATGGCCGATCGGCCGCCACTATTGCCGCGCCACCGTCAACCTGACGGACGGCCGCGACCGTTCGATCTTCTACCTGATCGAGGAAGGCCAGGGCTTTGCCTCGATCGGCGACAATGTCGAATTCTGCGTCTCCGGCTTCGACCGGTGGCTGGTGTATAACGGCCGCTGCCGCGTGCTGCGATAATATTTTGCGGGCTGGTAGACATTGAGGTCGGCGCTCTACGGCGCCCCCCTCTGGCCTGCCGGCCTCTCCCCCACAAGAGGGGAGATTAGCGGCTTCGGCGTCCAGCTGCATTCTGCAGCCTTGGTGATCGGCGAAAGCCGGCGCGCCATCTGATTTCCCCCCTTGTGGGGAGATGGGGCGCTGTCCCGTCGACCTGTCGGAAGTTGGCTTCTGGTTTTCAGAGGTCGCCGCCGGAGCCATGCAAGCAGCTCCCGCTCACAGCCAGCTCCGCTGCCGCTCACTCAGGCTGCCTTGTGGCCCGATACGTAAGCCTCGATCAGCTCGACCAGTTGCTTCTGCAATTCCGGCGCGTCGAGCATGTTGCGCCGTGCCGCGTTGTGGATCACGCCCTCGATCGCCGAGGAGAGCACGCGCGCCATCGTCTCGGTATCCTTGCGGCGCTTGCGATACTGCGCGACGGCAGCCGCATAATGTTCGAGATAGCGCGCCTGGAACGAGGCATGGGCGGCGCGCGAGCCGCGGTCGCCGGGCGCCTCGTCCAGCAGCACCTGGTGCAGCGTCGGATGGATCGAGTGCGCGCCGATCATGCCGCGCACCAGCTCGCGCGCGAATTGCCTGAGCGGCTTCTCGTCGGCCGCCGCTTCGCGAATCACCGACAGCACATGATCGAAGTGGCGGCGCCGGATCGCTTCGACCAGGGCGAGCTTGTCGGGGAAATATTGATAGAGCGAGCCGATGCTGACGCCCGCGGCCTCTGCCACCTTGTTGGTGGAAAAGCCTGCCCAGCCGAGCTCGCTCAAAACGTGAGCACCGGCTTCGATGATCGCCTCGACGGTAGCGATCGAACGCGCCTGGCGCGGCTGCTTGCGCATGCGTGCGGCCGGCTTTGCAACGCGAGTAGACATGCTGGCCCGTCTCCCGAGAATATAGACAGGATACTCACATTCAATTCACCAACGCAAATGGGGCGGCAAAGATGAGTGCCAAGACCTTGCTGAAGGGCATGCTCGCCTACCAGGCCCGGGCGAACGACGAGCTGGTGGAGAAGCTTGCCGGGATGGATCCGTCTCGCGACGCCGGGGAACGCCACGCCGCGATCCGCCTGATGAACCATATCCATGTCGTGGCGCGGATTTTTGCCGCGCATCTGAAGGGAGTCGCCCATGGCTATGCGAGCGACAATACGCCGGACACGCCCGAGCCGCGCGCGTTGCGCGCCGCCTTGGCCGAGATCGACGGCTGGTATCTCGACTATCTCGAAGCCGTTTCGGAGCAAAGGCTTGCCGATCCTGTCGCTTTCACCTTCACTGACGGCGACAGGGGCTGCATGACGAGGCAGGAGATGCTGATCCATATCGTATTGCACGGCAGCTACCATCGCGGCGAAATCGGCCGCATGCTGGCCGCCATCGCGCTCTCGCCGCCCTGGGACACCTACGCCGTCCATCTGCACCAGGCCGAGCCGGCGCGCCGCCTGCGGCGCGGACGCCACCCGGCGGGCGTTTGAATGCGGCGCGTGAATATGAGCTTTAAGCTCACTTTTAAGCGCCCAAGCTTTGGTCGTCGCATCTGGCCGGTTCGTCTGTAGATGTTTCTGCTGGACAAGATGAAGTCGACGTTCGACGGCCTCTTGTCTATTATGAGCACTCTGCTCACATTGTGATGCAAGGTTATGCCGCTGGTCGATGGAGGATCGGGCGATAGAAGCCGCGCGAAAATCTGTGCGCCAGGCCGTCACTTCGAAAGTGACAGATTCGCTCACAATTTTTCCATGAGATGCATCTTAAAGCGTTTCGTGTAACCAAAATTCAATAACTGAAAATCATTGTGTTGCTTCGCTGGCTAGACAGTCGCGAGTCAGATATGCATAGACACGCCGGGTCACTCACGACCATTGGCAAAACGCAAGGGGCATCGCATGGCAAAGACGACAACCAAGGCGCCGGCGGCGAAAGCGCCGGCAAAGAAGCCGGCAGCTAAGGCTGCCGCGAAACCTGCAGCAGTGAAGAAGGCAGCCGCACCGAAGGCAGCCGCCAAGGCCCCGGCCAAGGCAGCAGCGAAGCCGGCAGCGAAGGCTGCGGCCAAGCCCGCCGCCAAGAAGCCGGCAGCGAAGGCTGCGGCCAAGCCCGCCGTCAAGGCAGCGGCAAAGCCGGCGGCCAAGCCCGCCGCCAAGAAGCCGGCAGCGAAGGCCGCGGCCAAGCCCGCCGCCAAGGCTCCGATGAAGGCCGCCGCCGCCAAGGCACCGGCAGCCGTGAAGAAGGCAGCTCCGGCCAAGAAGCCGGCCGCCAAGAAGTAATCGCGTAGCTTCGCTCGCGAACCGCAACAGGTGAGGGCGGGTGCCACTCAGGCACCCCTCTCGCCAATTCGGTGTCACGGCGAGCGGAGTCGGAGCGCACGCTCCTCCTAAAGCTCTCGGTAATTTTGCTGCCAGGCAAAACTTCCGGGAGCTTTTTTTGTTGCCGCGCCCGGGCGTCAAAAATGTATTGGCCAAGCTGGATCGGCCTTGCTGGGCCGTTGCCCTGGAGACCCATTCGGTCAACAGTGCCGCAGACAAACTGGAAAGCCGATCATGCCGAAGCTGCTTTACGCGCCCACGTCTCCTTATAGTTCGAAGGTCCGCATGGCGGCCCTCCATGCCGGGATCGCCATCGATCTCGTGCCGGTCAAGACGGAGGACAAGCCGGCCGAGCTGATCTCGGCCAATCCGCTCGGCAAGATCCCGGTGCTGGTGCTGGAGGACGGCCGGTCGGTCCATGACAGCCGCGCCATCACGCAACATCTCAATCGGCTGTCGAAGAATGCGCTGTTCCCCCGCAATCCCGACAAGCGGCTCGAAGCGGAAGTTCTCGAGGCGCTGGCCGACGGCATCTGCGACTGCGCGCTGTCGATGGTCTACGAACGGCGCACGCGTCCGGAAGCGATGGTCCACCAGCCTTGGCTCGATCGCCAGTGGGCGAAGATCACCGCCGCGCTCGACCTCATCAACGCCAACCCGCCGAAGCTGCCGAAGAAGATCACCGCCGGCCATATGGCGCTGCGCGCCTGCCTCGGCTATCTGGCGCTGCGCTTTTCCGGCCAATGGGAGAAGGGCCGCAGCCGGCTCGTGCGCTGGGCCGCGAGGTTTGATGAGAAGTTTCCGGAGCTGAAGGGCAGCGTGCCGGGGTGACGGCGGCGCCTCCTTCTCCCCTTGTGGGAGAAGGTGGATCGGCGCGCAGCGCCGAGACGAATGAGGGGTGTTGGACGGAGTGGGACTCTGGCGAACCCGGTGCCGTCCATCGCTGATGAATGCGTCAAGCTGGAGCACCCCTCATCCGTCCGAGCTTCGCTCGGCCACCTTCTCCCACAACGGGAGAAGGGGAAGACCACCTTGAATCCCATTCTCTTCCATGCTTGCCTGACACCGCCCAAGTCGGAGTGATGACATGGCAAAGCCCTCAACCAGCCTCGCGCCCGACCCTATGGTCGAGCGTCTGCGCGCGGCGCTCGGCCGGCGCGCCTTCACCGAGCAGAAAATGTTCGGCGGCACCTGCTTCATGATCGACGGCAACATGCTGATTGGCACGTCGAAGCGCGGCTTGCTAGTGCGTGTCGGCAAGGCCGCGCATGCGGCCGCAGTCGCACGGCCCCATGCAAGCCCGATGGAAATGGGCGGGCGCTCGATGGAAGGGTATGTCCATGTCGCGCCGGAAGGCACAGCCACGGAGGCGGATCTCCGTGGCTGGCTCGGCCTTGCGCTGGCATTCGTCGAAACTTTGCCGCCGAAACCCGCCAAGGTCGCAAAGAAACGCGCGTAAGCCGCTCGTCGCATCGGCCTTGCGGACCGCGATGGGTCAGTGTTGTTGAGCTGGCCTCGAGGAACGAACGGCCAGGGGAGGAAGCAATGGCACTCAATGGGCATTGCATGTGCGGTGCTGTGGCCTGGACCTATTCAGGCGAGATCACGCGCAACCTGGTCTGTCACTGTACCGATTGTCAGCGGGCGACATCCGCCCCCTTCACGGCCTTTCTGGGAATGAGGCCGGACAAGCTGAGCTGGAGTGGCGACATCAGGCACTATGAAAGCAGCCCGAATACTTTTCGCGGTTTCTGCCCGTCCTGCGGCGCGAGGCTCTACTTCCGCTCCGACCGATGGCCTGCCGAGATCCATGTCCACGCCGCCACGCTGGACGACCCGGGCGAGTACCGTGCGGATGCGCAAGTCATGATGCGCTCAAGAGCAAAATGGCTCGACCGGCTGCAGTCGATTCCAGTCCATGAGGATTTCCAGCAGGCGCCGTCGACGCCGACTCCCTGAAGTCAGGGCGATATACGGCTCGCGTGCAGTTCGTTGCCTGCTCGTACAAGGTTCTCGAAACCGGCAAGGGCAGAAGGACAGGATTACAAACACAAAAAAAGCCGGGCTCAAGGCCCGGCTTTTTCGTGTCGTGGCTTCTACGACTTAGAACTTCATACCGACGCCGAAGGTGACGCGGTTGTCCTTCGACTTGACGTTGCCGAAGCCGTCAAAGTCCTTGTCGCCGTAGTCGGTGTAGCGGTACTCGACGCGACCGAACACGTTGTCCGTGATCTTGATGTCGGTGCCGACGCCGGCCGTCCAGCCGAGCATGGCCTTGCTGTCGCTAACTCCGGGAGCTTCCACCTTCTGGTTCTTGGCAGCGAGACCGCCAGTGCCATAGAGCAGGATTTCCGGGGTCACTGCATAGCCGAGGCGGGCGCGCAGCGAACCGTCGACACCGCCCTTGGCGCGGATGCCGGCGCTATCGCCCTTGACGCCGTTATAGCCGAGATCGGCTTCAGCACCGTAGACGAAGTTATCCTGCTGCCAGTTGTAGCCGCCGAACACGCCGCCGACGAAGCCCTTGGTCTTGACATCCGGACCGCCGGAGCGGAAGTCGGCGTGCCCGCCGAAGCCGTAGCCCAGGCTGATACCGGCATAGGGGCCGGCCCAGGAAGCGACCGGAAGCTCCGCAACCGGGGCGGGAGCCGGCGGCTCTTCGGAAACGACGTCAGCCGCAAAGGCGGTGCCAGCAAAGGCGAACAGCCCGAGCGCAGCGGCAAGCGGCGCGAATTTGAGATTGGTCTTCATTGTTATACTCTCCTTAAGCCACAAGACACTTAGGCTTTTTTGTTCAAGAAACGCCCCGGCCCGTCCGGGGGGATAAACGGGCTTGGCGCTCAACGGTTCCGAATGTCGTGCTGAAATGCGGCTGAAGCGAACCTGAACTTGGGTCATTCCCCGGCGCGAATAAGGCCGAAAGTTGACGTTGCATCTTCGCAACAGCGAATGTCAGCAGGCTAATCATGTTGCGCCGCAGACCGCTTGGTTCAAGGGGTCCGGCGACATATATTGCCGGGAACGGCGCCCCGAATCCGATGGGGCGGAGGCGCGTCCGGGCCGCTTCGCCACATTCCTGCCCCAGGTGGAAATGGCATTTAACGCTTGGCCCGTCACATTGTGCCGGCTTCCCGGAATCGTGAAGCCGATTGAGGATTGACACCATGAGACAAGCCACGACCGTCGCGCTGGTGACGGGTGGAGCAAGGCGGATCGGCAAGGCGATCGTCGAGGATCTGGCCGCCAATGGCTTTGCGGTCGCCATCCACGCCAATCGCTCCGGCGACGAGGCCGAGGCGCTGGCGAAGAAGATCGTGGCCGGTGGCGGCCGCGCCGCCGTTGTCGCCGCCGATCTCACCGACATGGATGCCGTGGGTGATCTTGTCGGTCGCGCGCAGGCGGCGCTCGGACCCGTCACGCTGCTGGTCAACAACGCTTCCTTGTTCGTCGACGATCGCGTCGAGGATTTCGACTGGGAGGCCTGGGATCGCCACTTCGCCATCCATGTGAAGGCGCCGGCGCTTTTGGCGCAGACCTTTGCACGCGCGCTGCCGCAAGGCGAGGAGGGGCTGATCGTCAACATCATCGACCAGCGCGTCTGGCGGCCGACGCCGCGCTATTTCTCCTATGCGCTGTCGAAATCAGCGCTGTGGACGCAAACGCAAATGCTTGCACAGGCGCTCGGACCGCGCATCCGCGTCAACGCCATAGGCCCCGGCCCGACACTGAAGAACAAGCGCCAGGATGACGATGATTTCGGCAAACAGGTCGAGGGCCTGATCCTGAAGCGCGGCCCGCAATTGCCCGAATTCGGCGCCACGATCCGCTATCTGTGGCAGGCACGCTCGGTGACCGGCCAGATGATCGCGCTTGATGGCGGGCAGCATCTTGCGTGGCAGACGCCCGATGTGACAGGCATGGTGGAATGAGTCCCGTAGCCCAAAGAGACAAACGAAACGGCGCCGCCGACGATCTGCCGCCCGATATCGACCCCGAGATGGACGTTGAGGACGAGGCGGCGGAGCAGATCGTCGAGGCCGAGCCTTTGCCGTCCGGCCCCGAGGTCGCCTTCACGGCCATCGACTGGACGCCGCATGCCGGCGACGCAGATGGGATGGTCGGCGCAGAGGTGATCCAGACCCTGGTCAAGCGGCTGCCCAACCAGCCCGGCGTCTATCGCATGATGAACGCCGCCGGCGACGTTCTCTATGTAGGCAAGGCGCGCAGCCTGAAGAAGCGCGTCACCAATTACGCGCAGGGGCGCTTCCACACCGCCCGCATCGGCCGCATGGTGCGCGAGACGGCGACGATGGAATTCGTCGTCACCCGCACCGAGATCGAGGCCCTGCTGCTCGAGGCCAACCTCATCAAGCGGCTGCGGCCCCGTTTCAACGTGCTGATGCGGGACGACAAGTCCTTCCCCTATATCCTGCTCACCGGCGACCATGTCTCGCCCGGCATCTACAAGCATCGCGGCGCGCGCTCGCGAAAAGGCGACTATTTCGGCCCCTTCGCTTCCGCCGGCGCCGTCGGGCGCACCATCAATTCGCTGCAGCGCGCCTTCCTGCTTCGAAGCTGCACCAACTCTTTCTACGAGAACCGCACAAGGCCGTGCCTGCTCTATCAGATCAAGCGCTGCGCCGGGCCCTGCACCGGCGAGATCTCGCATCAGGGCTATGCCGAGCTGGTCGCCGAGGCCAAGGACTTTCTCTCCGGCCGCAGCCAGAAGGTGAAGACCGAAATCTCGGCCGCCATGCAGCAGGCCTCCGAAGAGCTCGATTTCGAGCGCGCCGCCATCTACCGCGACCGGCTTGCGGCGCTCTCGCATGTGCAGGCACATCAGGGCATCAACCCGCAGACGGTCGAGGAAGCCGACGTCTTCGCCATCCACCAGGAGGGCGGCCAGACCTGTATCCAGGTATTCTTCTTCCGCACCGGTCAGAACTGGGGCAACCGCGCCTATTTCCCCAAGGCCGATCCGGCGCTGGAGCCGGCGGAGGTGCTGGGCTCGTTCCTGGCGCAATTCTATGACGACAAGCTGCCGGCGCGCACGCTGCTGCTTTCCCAGGCCGCGCAGGAACAGGAACTGCTCGCCGAGGCGCTCTCCACACATGCCGGCCGCAAGATATCCATCTCTGTGCCGCAGCGCGGCGAGAAGAAGGAACTGACAGACCACGCGCTGCAGAACGCGCGCGAGGCGCTTGGCCGCAGGTTGGCCGAGACCTCGACGCAGGCGCGGCTGCTCGCCGGCTTCGCCGAGACCTTCGGCCTGGCAAAGCCGCCGGTGCGCATCGAGGTCTACGACAACTCGCACATCATGGGCACCAACGCGGTCGGCGCCATGGTCGTCGCCGGACCGGAAGGTTTCGTCAAGAACCAGTACCGGAAATTCAACATCCGCTCCACCGAGATCACGCCGGGCGACGATTTCGGCATGATGCGCGAAGTGATGCAGCGGCGCTTTTCGCGGCTGCTCAAGGAGCATGGGGACGTCCAGCCCGGCTCGGCCGTCGAGGACGAAGCCGGCGAGGAGGATCTGGTCGCCGGCAATGGCGGCTTCCCGGCCTGGCCGGATGTCATCCTGATCGACGGCGGCCAGGGCCAGATGACGGCCGTGCGCCAGATTCTTGCCGATCTCGGCGTCGAGGACAGGGTGGTGGCCATCGGTATCGCCAAGGGCCCGGACCGCGACGCCGGCCGCGAGCGCTTCTTCGTCAAGGGCAGGGACTCTTTCATGCTGCCGGTGCGCGATCCGGTGCTCTATTTCGTCCAACGCCTGCGCGACGAGGTGCACCGTTTCGCCATCGGCTCCCACCGCGCCCGCCGCAAGAAGGAGATGGTCAAAAGCCCGCTCGACGAGATCGCCGGCATCGGTCCCGGCCGCAAGCGCGCGCTGCTCCACGCCTTCGGCACCGCCAAGGCAGTCAGCCGCGCCGCGGTCGAGGACCTTGTCAAGGTCGACGGCATTTCCGAGCACGTGGCGAAGCTGGTCTACAATCACTTCCACGAGAGCTGAGGGCTGGTCGCGAGCATGGAAGGTTGACCAAGGCGTCGGTGTGGCGAGGGGTGCCATACCATGGAGCGTCCGCTTCGCTCCCGCTCCGCCCGTGGATGACGAAGTGCCTGGGCTTCGCCCAATCCCCGACGTTTCAAGTAAAGGCCGACTTCGAAGCCGCAATCCTCCGCCTCCGAAACAGAAATAGCGCAAGTCGAGAGAGGTGCTTCACGCCGACCTTCGCGCCATTTTTCCCTGGTCAATCGAATCTCGGCTGTTGACCCCCTACATTGGCTTCTGATTTGAGTACGTCTGGCGGTGGAGATTTCCCGAGACGACATGGCACAGCGCGCGTTCAACCTGCCGAACATCCTTACCTATGCCCGCATCATCGCGGTGCCGCTGGTCGTGCTGTGCTTTTTTCTTGAAGGCCACCTGAAGTCGTCCGACTTCGCCCGCTGGTCGGCGCTGGTCATTTTCCTGCTTGCCTCGATCACCGATTACTTTGACGGCTATTTCGCGCGCGCCTGGCAGCAGACCTCCAACATCGGCAAGATGCTCGACCCGATCGCCGACAAATTGCTGGTCGCCACCTGCCTGCTCCTGCTTGCCGCCGACACCGACCGCCATGGCGGCATCGCCGGCTGGTCGCTATGGGCGGCAATCATCATCCTGTGCCGCGAGATCCTGGTTTCGGGCCTGCGCGAATATCTGGCCGCCTTGAAGGTGTCGGTGCCGGTGACCCAGCTCGCCAAATGGAAGACCACCATACAGATGGTCGCCATCGCCTTCCTGCTGGTCGGCCCGGCCGGCGACAAGATCTTTCCGCTGACCACGCAGATCGGCCTCGTGCTGCTGTGGGTCGCGGCACTTGTCACGCTCTACACCGGCTACGACTATTTCCGCGCCGGCCTCAAGCACATCATGGACGAGTAGGAAGCGCGGATGTCGACGAAACTCATCTATTTCGCCTGGGTGCGCGAGCGGATCGGCAAGCCGGAAGAGGACATCGACTTGCCTGCCGGCATCGAGACGGTCGCCGATCTGCTGCGCTGGCTGAAGTCGCGCGGCGAGGAGTATGAGAACGCGCTGCAATACCCTGACGTCATCCGCGTCGCCATCAACCAGGAGCATGTCGGCCATCGCGAGAAGATCGAAGGCGCGCGCGAGATCGCCCTGTTTCCGCCGATGACCGGGGGCTGACATGGCCGGCGCGGTCGTGCCCGGCATCCGCATCCAGCGCGAGGACATCGACGTCGCCGCCGAGATCGCCGACCTGACCAAAGGCCGGACCGATATCGGCGCCGTGGTCACTTTTTCCGGCCTTTGCCGTGACGAGCAGGGCGCGCTCTCGGCGCTCGAACTCGAGCACTATCCCGGCATGGCGGAGGCCGAGATCGGCCGCATCGCCGCCGAGGCCGCCGGGCGCTGGCCGCTGCAGGGGCTCACCGTCATCCACCGCCACGGCAAGATAGCGCCGGGCGAGAATATCGTGCTGGTGGTCGCGGCCTCACCGCACCGGCAGGCGGCCTTCGAGGCGGCGAATTTCCTGATGGACTACCTGAAGTCGCGTGCGCCCTTCTGGAAGAAGGAATACCGCGCCGACGGCTCCGAGGGCGGCTGGGTTGAGGCCAAGGAAGCCGACGATCAAGCTGCGGAGCGTTGGAAGAAACAGGACGAATAATGCATGTCGCCCAGAACTGTGCAGCGGTTCTGGGGCAACGACATGCATCAGAACAAACTCCCGTTCGGTCATCGAACGACCGCAATCCTTCCCCAGCCTGCCGGGTGGTTTGATTTGCTTGGCGGGAGCAATCTCATGCTGGACCGCATCGCGGAATTCTTCATTTTCGGGCTGGTGCCATTGGTCGTCGGTGCGCTCGCCGTGCCGGAAGCGACCAACGCCGGCGAAATGACAATCGCGGGCGAGGTGACCTACCGCGAGCGCATCGCGCTGCCGCCCGACGCCGTGCTCGTGGTGGAGCTCGCCGATGTTTCGCTGGCCGACGCGCCGGCAACCGTGGTCGCTAGGCGCAGGATAGCGCCCACCGGCCAAGTGCCGATCAGGTTCGACATCGGTTTCGATCGCAAGGCGATCCAGAGCGGCCGGACCTATACGCTGCAGGCGCGCATCACTGTTGGCGAACGGCTGATGTTCGTTACCGGTGCAAGTCATCAGGTCGATCCGCTGGCGGGCAAGCCTCAGACGGTTCTGCTGAAAATGGCGCGCTGACGTCGCGCGCCGAGCCCGACCGCGCAACTTTTGTGCCTGGACACCGTTTTCTCCGGAATAAACCGGCAACGCCGGGCGTTCACCTATGCAGATGGCGGGCAGGCAAAGGGACAATGTCCCTTCACTTAAGCCGCCAGACCGAATGCGCGGGCTCGATCTGGCCACTCAAAGGAGACCAGACATGAAAAAGCGCACGCTCATCCTCGCAGCCGCGGGTGTATCGCTGATTGCCTTTGCCGGCGTTGCTCGGGCGGACGACCATCTGTTCAATGCCGAGCAGCATGGCCTCAGCCCTGACAGCCAGCCGTTCCAGACCAACAAGGCCGGCCACAGCGGCGACCTTGCGCCTGGACAGGGCAGTCCGTTCACCGGTGAGGAGACGAAGACGCCGTCTACCGATACCGAGGCAGCGAACGCCCATGCGAATGTGAAAGACCGTCAAGCCAAATGACGTCTGCCGGCCGGGGGCCGGCGGGTTTAAGAGCAATTCCAGGAAAAGTGGGCACGGTTTTCGGTCCGGAATTGCGTCGAAAACAACAGAGCATGATGTCGTCCGAAAACCGCTCCACGCTTTTCGGGATCATGCTCCGGCTGGCCTGACCGTCTCGACGGTTCTGTCCGTCATTCAGCACGTCGTAATTGACCGCGCTGTTGCAACCGCCTAGGTTCCCTCGAAATGGGGATGGGGTTCCCCGAAACCGCCCTTATGGGCTGATGACTCCTGCCAGGCGTGCTCTCGCGCGGCAGGATTTGTTTTTCCGCTCCGCTTCGTGCCTGTTCTTGTGAGGTGATTCCGGTTTGGGATCGCGTTTGGAAAGGCATTGAAGCGATGACCCTTGCGGCTTGCGCCCTGGTCCTGATCGGCGGTTTCTTCGGCGGCATTTCCCGCTTTTTCCTCTCCGGCGTGGTCGGCCGTTCCATCGGCGAGACCTTTCCCTGGGGCACGTTGTTGGTCAATGTTTCCGGCGCCCTGGCCATCGGCGCCTTCGCCGGCGCGGCACGCTCGGTCGGCGGCGTCTTCGCCAGCGATCTCGTGCGCGACCTGATCGTCGTCGGCCTGTTCGGCGGCTACACCACGGTATCGTCCTTCTGCCTGCAGACGGTCAACCTCGCGGTCGACGGTGAGGGGCGGCTCGCCGCCTTCAACGTCGTCGCTTCGTCGGTGCTGTGCGTGCTGTTCGTCGCGCTCGGCTTTTGGGCGGTGGTCTGGGTGGCTGAGTCAGCCACCTGGGTGGTTGGCTCAACCACCGGGGCTATGGGCTGAGCGATGGTGGACAGACAGATGGCAATGCGACTTTATCTGGCGGTCGGCTGCGGCGCGGCGACCGGCTCCCTGGCCCGCTTCCTGTCGGGCTATGTCATCGTCTCGCTGCTCGGCCTGAACGCGCTGTGGTCGACCGCTTTCGTCAATGTCGTCGGCTCGTGGATCATCGTGGTTTTCGCCACGCTCACCGGGCCGGACGGCCGCATGATGGTCGGTCCCGCCAGTCGCAATTTCGTCATGGCGGGCTTCTGCGGCGGCCTCACCACCTTTTCAGCGATGAGCCTCGATACCTTCACTCTGCTGTTCAAGGGCGACTTGCCGCTGGCCGCGACCTATCTCATCAGTGTGGTCGGCCTGTCGCTCGCCGCCGCGTGGCTGGGCTATCTCATGGCGTCCAGGCTCAACCGCCTGCCGGTCGACAGGCAGTCGGCCAACAGGTGATGGGCCACACAGGTGATCAGGGAGAAGAGAACATGGAACTTCCCGCGCAATGCGCGCTGCTCAGGATATTCTTCGGCGAGGACGACAGGGCGGCCGACGGCAAGCCGCTGCATGAAGCGATCGTGATCAAGGCGCGCGAGACCGGCATGGCCGGCGCCACGGTGCTGAGGGGGCCACTCGGCTTCGGCCGCTCCAGCGTGCTCCACACCGCCAAGATTCTGCGCCTGTCGCAGGATCTGCCCATCGTCGTCGAGATCGTCGACGCGCCGGAGAAGATCGAGGCGCTGATCCCCGAGATCAAGGCACTGACCAGGACGAAGAGCTGCCTGATCACCCGGGAGAAGGTGGAAGTCATCCGCTACGGCGACGGGGACTGAACTCCCCGGCTCTCCACGTCACCGCTTCGGAGACGGCGGCCGATGGCCACTTCATCGAAGACACCGGCGGAAAACAGTCTCATCGCCTCTATCGCCAGGTCCGACGCCTCGGGACTGCCTAAGACGATGCCGCGCTCCTCGCAGACCTCGTCATAGATACGCTTCAACAGGACAAGATCGTCCGGATAGGCAAGGCCACTTTCAGAAACATGAGGCTTGATCATGCCTCCCTCCTCGGTTCGGCGGAAGCGCGGCTCACAGCCGCCGACGCTCAGCGCTACTTTTGCCAATTTCGCTGAACCTAGGGCAGGCGGCGGATGTGACCACCCGTTTCAAACAAAAACGGCCCGCTGGAGCGGGCCGTTCCGTGAAACTCGAGCTTGCGCCTCAGCCGACGATCTCAGTGTCCGAGAACCAATACTTGATCTCCTGCGCGGCGGTTTCGGGCGCGTCCGAGCCATGCACCGAATTCTCGCCGATCGACAGTGCATGGACCTTGCGGATGGTGCCCTCGGCGGCGTTCGCCGGATTGGTGGCGCCCATCACTTCGCGGTTCTTGGCGATGGCGTTCTCGCCCTCCAGCACCTGCACGATGGTCGGCGCCGACGACATGAATTCCACCAGCTCGCCGAAGAACGGGCGATCCTTGTGGACGGCGTAGAACCCTTCCGCCTCGCGGCGGCTCATCCATACGCGGCGCGATGCGATGACGCGCAGGCCGGCGTCTTCCAGCATTTTGGTGATGGCGCCCGTCAGGTTGCGCCTGGTCGCGTCCGGCTTGATCATGGAGAAGGTGCGTTCGATCGCCATAGGGTCGTCCTTATTGTGGGAATGGAAATTGGAGTGGCGGGCTCTATACAAGCCGCCCGGCGGCTTGCCAAGGGGAGGCGGCTTCTGGTCAAGGCGAGCGCTTTGCGGGATAATTGGACGGCTGCGAACGCGCTGGACGCAGCTTGGAGCCGAGGCGATGAACTGGCCCTACCTCAGTCGCGGCGACATGGCGGGCATTGTCTTAGTGGCCGTGGTTCTTGCCTTGGCTGTCTTCGCCCTGCTGTTCTTCCCGCAGCGCGCGGAGCAGAATTTCGGCTTCGGCCCGGAATGGCAGTGCGTGCGCATGGGACAGGGCGATCCGATCTGCGTGAGGCTGGCCGACGGCAATGCGCCGAACGGGGACGCGCGCGACAAGGACACGTTAAAGTAGACGCGAATGGCACTGCACAGGGATTTTGACCGGTCGGCTTCAGTCGGCTCTGATCTAAAGCTCGACCTCAATGGTCAGCGTCGGCGAATCCCCTGCCTTGAGACCTTCGCGCTGGCGCACCGAGGCCTTGACCGGCAACAGAAGGCTGCCGGACGCCTTGTCGGGAAAGAGTGATGTTTGCCACCTGGTCTTGCCGATCGCCGCCGTGATGCCGAGCGAGCCCCAAGGGCGCGCCAGCCCCGTCATCGCCGCCTTGATCCGTGCCGCGAACTCCACCGGTAGTGTCACGAAATGCCAGCCGCCCTTGCCGGGGTAGACCCAAATCTCGGCCCGCATCTCATAGCGCAACATGCCAGCCCCCAACACTCGCGGTCTTCACGCCGCCGCCGCCACCTGCCGGCCGATCCCGCCATGCAGGTCGAGACAGCGCTCGAACCAGCGGGCGATGCTGTCGCCGTCGTCGAGCAACCGGAAAGGCGAGGCGATGCGGCCCCATTGCAGCGCCCCGAACACGATGTAATCGGCAAACAGCGGCGCCCCGCCGCCGATGAAAGGCTGGTAGGCGAGGGTCGAGCGCAGCGGCTCCAGCGCGGCGCGGAAGGCCGGGAGCCCAGCATTGCGGTTGGCCACGACGTCTTCCAGGCGCTTGCCATAGCGCTGCTCGCGATTCTCGCGGAAATAGGCAGCGTTCGGTTCGTCCTGCATCGCATGCAGATCGGTCAGCGCCACCGTCGCGATGTAGGGGTGTATGGTGAGCTGCGACCAGCGCTCGATGAAGCGTGCCATCGCCTTGCCGCCTTCGCCGGAAAACAGCGTCGGCCGTTCCGGATAGGCTTCGTCGAGATAGAGCGCGATGGCGAAGGAATCGGCGACAACCCGCTCGCCGTCGCGGATCACCGGCACCGTCTTCGACACGCCGCCTTCGACTTTCGGCACCTCCAGGAAGCGCGTCGGCACGTCGGTGGCGGCAAGTCCCTTATGCGCCAGTGCCATCTTGGTCTTCCAGCAATGTGGGCTGAACGGGCGGGCGACGTCATGGCCGACGAGGTCATAGAGCAGAATGGTCATTGGCGGGTCCGTTGCTGCGGGTTACGAAGGGCCCGGATTCGGGTCAAGCCGGGTGGGAAGAATGAAGCAGCATTTCATGATGTTTGCGGCCTACAATCAATGGGCCAATGGCCGTCTCTACGATGCCGCCGCCGATCTTGCCGAAGACGAGCTCGGTCGCGACGTCGGCGCCGTCTTCGGCTCGATGCTCGGCACGCTCAACCATCTGCTCGCCGTCGACCGCGTCTGGATGAAGCGTTTCACTGGCGAGGGCGACGCGCCTTCGAACACCGCCGCCATGCTCTACCACGCCTTGCCGGCCCTGAGGCTGGCGCGCGAGGCCGAGGACAGGAGGATCGTCGACTGGGTGGGCGGG
>NZ_JAIUHH010000005.1:0-326747 GCF_020165015.1 Mesorhizobium sp. CA7 | reverse complement strand
CCAGCAACGCTCCCTTCCTTTCCCTCCGGAGGGGGGAAAGGTGGCGCTGCGAAGCAGCGACGGATTGGGGGAACCACTTGGCAATCGAGCCTCAGGTCGATCAGTCAATCACAGAAGATGTGTGCATAGCGTAGCGACTTTCGTGGGGGCGAGGAACAGCACTACACCGGCCGCCACATCTGCAGGATCGAGGCGGCCAGCAAAAGGCCGAGCACGATGTTGAGCGCGCGCCACTGGCGCTCCGTCTTGAGGAGACGGGCAAGCAGGGTTCCCGCCACGCACCACAGCGACAGCGAAAAGGCTGCGGTCAGCCCGAACACGGCACCCAGCAGCAGCGCAAGCTGCAACGGGCCATCCGCCAGGGCCGCGAAGGATGCGGCGGCGCCGAGCCCCATCGCCCAGCCTTTCGGATTCATCCACTGGATGCCGGCGCCGCCGAAAAAGCTGTTCGGCCTGGCCATGCTGATGTCGAGGTTGGGCGGGCCGCTGCGGCCGATCTTGATCGCCAGCCAGATCAGATAGAGCGAGCCGGCGATCTTCATGGCAAGCTGCAGGGATGGAATGGCGGCCAGAAGTCCAGCCAGGCCTGCCGCGCCCGCGGCGGCCACGGTAGCCAGCCCCGCGGCGCTGCCGGCCATCAGCGGCACCGAACGGCGAAAGCCGAATTGTGCGCCCGACGCGGTCGACAACGTCGTGGCGATGCCGGGCGTCGAGGTCGAGATCAGCGCGAACAGGACCAGCGGGATGATGGTGTCGGACATGCGGGCCTCCCAATCGAGGAGCAGACATGCTTAGGCGCTTGGCAGCATCAGTAAATGCAATGTTTGGTATGGTTTGCATTAGTGATTATAATACCTGGCATGATCCGCGATCTCGACACGACCCTTATCCGCACCTTCGTCACCACCGCCGACAAGGCCAACATGACGGCGGCCGCCAATGCGCTTCACCTGACGCAAGGCGCCGTCAGCCAGCAGATCAAGCGGCTGGAGGAGGTGCTCGGCCAGCGCCTGTTCGAGCGCGACCGCCGCGGCCTGAGGCTGACGCGGGTGGGCGAGCGGCTGCTCGACAAAGCCCGCCGCCTGCTGCAGCTCAATGACGAGATCCTTGCCGAGATCAGGGGAAGGGCGGTTGCCGGGCAGGTGCGGATCGGCGTACCTTACGACCTTGTCGGCACGCTGCTCGCGCCCGTGCTGAAGGCCTATGCGGAAGCCTATCCGCAGGTGGAGATTTCGCTGATCTGCGCGTCCTCGCCGGAACTCGCGGCGGCCCTGGCGGCGGGCACCATCGACCTTGCCGTTATCGAGGAGCGTGTCGGCCCGACCCTTGGCGAATGCCTGCTCGTCGACCGGCTGGTCTGGGTCGGCGCCAGAGGCGGGACGGCACGCCTGAAGCGGCCGCTGCCGGTTTCGATCGTCGCCGACACCTGCGCCTTCCGACCGGCGGTGCTGGCCGCACTTGGCGAACACGGGCTCGACTGGCGCACAGTGTTCGAGAACGGCAACATCGATGCCACGACAGCGACGGTGCGCTCGGACCTCGCGGTGACCGCGTGGCTTGCCTCGACGGTTCCCGCCGATCTCGACATATTGTCAGACGCCGGCCTTCCGGCGCTGCCGAATTTCTCCGTCAACCTGCATCTGCCGAAACATGCCGCCGCGCCGGCCGCAAAGGCTTTTGCCAGCCATATCCGCGAAGGTCTTTCCCGCTATCGGCAGGCGGCGTGACGCGGCGTCAGCCTTTCACTGCCATGGCGACCGCCAATTGCGCGTCGAAAGCGCGCTTGAAGGCCGGCCTCGCCTCGCCGCGGGCGACATAGGCGGCAACGTTCGGTAATTCGTTCAGCAGTCCCGATCTCTGCAGCCGGCGTAGCACGCCCACCATGACAAGGTCGCCGGCGCTGAAGGCGCCATCGAGCCAATCACTATCGCCGAGATGGTGGGAGAGCTGGGCCAGCCGCTTGCGGATGCGGTCGTCGACCAGCGGCAGACGCTCGTCGTGCCACCTCGCGTCGCGCTCCATGATCACGGCCGTCGCGCGGTCGAGGATCGGCGGCTCCACTGTGCTGTACGCGGCGAATATCCAGGCGACCGCGCGCGCCCGGGCGTTCGCATCATCGGGCAACAGGCCCGCGTGACGCACCGCGATGTGGAGGACGATCGCGCCTGACTCGAACAGGGCGAGATCGCCTTCTTCATAGGTCGGGATACTGCCGAAGGGATTGATCGCAAGATGCGCGCGTTGCTTCATCGCATCGAACGAAACGAGGCGAATATCATAGGGCTGGCCGACTTCCTCGAGCGCCCAGCGCACGTGCATGTCGCGCGCGAGCCCCCTGCCACCATCGGGCGATCGTTCAAAGGCGGTGATCGTGGGCATCATTGGCGGCTCCTGACCGTTCAATCGTCGTTCGAAAGAGAGGCAATGCGCGGCGGGTCTGCCCGCCGCGCGACAGCCTTGTGCTACTTCCAATTTTTGCGCCGTTCGAGCTCGGCTTCCGAAGGCTCCTGCTGGGCAAACGAGCCCGTACGGATTTCGCCTCCGCGCTCATAGGTCGCCATGATGACGCCGGTGGTGGAAGCCTGCGATTTGACGAGCTTGAAGGCCGCCGGCATCGCGTCGTCGCCGAACAGCCGCTTGCCCTTGCCCAGCAGCAGCGGGAAGGTCATCAGCCGGATCTCGTCGATCAGCCCGTTGGCGAGCAGGGTCTGGATCAGATTGCCCGATCCCTGGATGAGCAGGTCGGGTCCATCTTCCTGCTTGAGCTCCTTGAGCCTTGCAACGATATCCGGTCCGAGCGACTGCGTGTTCTGCCAGGTCAGCGTATCCGGCCGGTGCGTCGCCACATATTTGACCGCGGGGTTGAAGACAGCCGCGATCGGATCGTTCTGATACGGCCAGTATGCGGCGAAGATATCGTAGGTTCTGCGGCCGAGCAGCAGGTCGAACGGCTTGGAGAACATTTCCTCCATGGCCGCGCCTGCGACCTCGTCAAAATAATGGAAGGTCCAGCCGCCGAATTTGAAGCCGCCGACCGGATCCTCTTCCGGCCCGCCCGGCGCCTGCATGACGCCGTCGAGGCTAACGAATGTGGCGGCGATGATCTTGCGCATCTGTCTTCTCCCTTTCACGATCCGCGCCGTCGCGGCCGGATTTCTGCCTAAAGCATTCGACGCAATTCCTGACGGAAAACCGCTTCGCACTTTTCCTGGAATTGCTCCAAGGACGAACGGCAAGGCTGCTCTCCGACACGGCCCCGCGAATTTCTAGCGCGTGTCGTCGACGCGAATGGCGCGTGACGAGAACCAGACCTCGCCGAAGGCGGCGGTGGCAGTGCGGTCGGGCGCCTTGTCTTTCCTCAGCCAGATCGAGCGGGTGCGCGCGGCGCGCTCACGTGTCGGTATTTTTGCGCCCGGCTCGGCAGTGGAGGCGCCGACGCAAGGGATGAACCAGGAGCCCATGAAAGGCCGGCAGGCAAAGCCGTTTTCCAGGCGCATTACGAGCACCGCGAGGCCGACGGTTTCGGAGGGACGCCACGGAAAGATCATGCGGCCGCCGGGCTTCAGCGCTTTCAGCCACGCGGCGGGCGGCGCGACGACGCCGGCATTGACATAGACGATGTCGGAGGGCGGCAAAGGGTTGGCGACGGCGTCGCCGTGGATCACCTCGATGTTGCGGTACCGGGCGAGGTTCGCCTTGGCGCGCGCGGCAAGATCGGCCTCGATCTCGAAGGCGGTGACGCCGCCCCCCGGCTCGACCAGCCTCGCCAGCAGCGCCGTGTAATAGCCTGTGCCGGCGCCGATATGGGTAACGTGCTCGCCCGGCTTCGGCTCGACCTTGCCGAGCCACATCGCGTGCAGCATCGGCTCGCCATTGTTGATGCCCTTGTCGGCATCGAGCACGACGAGGACATTCTGGTAAATGTAACCAGGATCGGCGCTCGGCGTCTGGAACCGGCCTTCGCCGGCAAAGACGGTCCATGGCCCCGGACCCAGGAAGGCCTCGCGCGGCACCGCGGCGAACACCTCCTCGATGCGTGGATCGGCCGACCGGGCGTGCGCAGCCATCAGCCTGGCGTAGAATCTGCGGGCTTCGTCCGGTTTGGCCATGGCGCGAAGATAGCGCGGCCCGCGCGAATGTCGCGGTCAGCCGGCGAAGGTGTCGTAGAGGAGCTTGAAGTTGAGAACGAGGATGACGGCGGCAACCACCCAGGCCAACGCTGCAACGCCGCGCGGTATGGCGAAATTGCCCATCTTCTTCTTGTCCGACACGAACTGCACCAGCGGCACCACCGCGAAGGGCAGCTGCATCGACAGGATCACCTGGCTGAACACAAGCAACTCGGCCGTTCCCTTCTCGCCATAGAGTGCCGTGACGACCACCACGGGGACGATGGCAATGCCGCGCGTCACCAGGCGCCGCGCCCATTGCGGGATGCGCAGGCGCAGGAACCCTTCCATCACGATCTGGCCGGCGAGCGTCGCGGTGACGGTCGAGTTGAGGCCGGAGGCAAGCAGCGCGACGGCGAACAGGATCGAGGCGATGCCCAGGCCGAGCAGGGGCGACAGCAGCTCGAAGGCCTGGCTGATCTCGGCGACGTGGTGATGGCCGGTGTCGTGGAAGGCGACAGCCGCGACGATCAGGATCGACGCATTGACGAACAGCGCCAGGATCAGCGCGATGGTCGAATCCGTCGTCGCCCATTTGATGGCGTCGCGCTTGCCGGCATCGGTTCGCTCATAGGCGCGGGTCTGCACGATCGAGGAATGCAGATAGAGATTATGCGGCATGACTGTCGCGCCGATGATGCCGATGGCGATGTAGAGCATCGCGGGATTGGTGACGATCTCCGGCGACGGCACGAACATCGAATGCAGGATCGTGCCGGCCGGCGGCGCGGCGACGAAGATCTGGATGGCAAAGCAGCCGAAGATGATGATGAGCAGCGCGACTACGAAGGCCTCGAGATAGCGGAAGCCCTTGTTCATCAGCAGCAGCACAAGGAAAGCATCGAGCGCGGTCAGCATGGCGCCGCCGATCAGCGGGATGCCGAACAGAAGCTGCAGCGCGATCGCCGTGCCGATCACCTCGGCGAGGTCGCAGGCGATGATGGCCAGCTCGCAGGCGATCCAGAGCAGCAGATTGACCGGGCGCGGATAATAGGCGCGGCAGGCCTGGGCGAGGTCGCGGCCGGTGGCGATGCCGAGACGCGCGGCAAGCGCCTGCAGCAGGATCGCCATCAGGTTCGACAGCATGATGATGAAAAGCAGCGTATAGCCGAACTGGGCACCACCGGCGAGGTCGGTCGCCCAGTTGCCTGGGTCCATATAGCCGACCGAGACCATGTAGCCCGGCCCCATGAAGGCGAACAGGCGGCGGAACCAGACGCCGGTCCGCGGCACCGCGATCGAGGCGTTCACCTCGCGCAGGCTCGGCTGCTCGTCGTCGGGCCTGTCGAATCGCCATGCGGGTCGGGCTACGGTTGCTGCATCGGCATCGGACATGGAATTTCCGCTGGAATTCTCGAACGTGCCTCTTATCTACGCCATGGCTCAACATTATGCAATATGCTATATTTCATTGATCATGCTTTCGTGATGAGCCGAGACAAGGCTGGCGGCGGGCTGCCGCAAACGCCCGTGGCGCATGAGCGGGAATGCAAATAAACGGCCGGACCATCAGGGGTTCGTGTTATGGATGCGGTCCCCGATTCAAGGAGGAGCGCGGATTGGCGCTGAGGAACAAACCGGTTCGACGCGAAGAGCCGCTTCCCGATGCCGAAATCCATTCGGCGGGTTTCCGGCAGACTCGCGAGGCGCGCCGTAGCGCGCTGGTCGAGGACTATGTCGAGCTGATCGCCGACCTGATCGAGGACGGCAATGAAGCGCGGCAGGTGGATATCGCAGCAAGGCTCGGCGTCGCGCAGCCGACGGTGGCAAAGATGCTGACCAGGCTGTGCGCCGACGGGCTGGTGTCGCGAAAGCCCTATCGGGGCGTGTTCCTGACCGAGGCCGGCCGCAGGGTCGCCGAGCAAAGCCGCATCCGCCACCAGACGGTCGAGGCCTTCCTGCGCTCTCTCGGCGTCAGCGCCGAGACGGCGCGCATCGACGCCGAGGGCATCGAGCACCATGTCAGCGCCGAAACGCTGGAAGCTTTCCGCCGGGCGATGACCTCCGCTCGTTGAGCTCGGGCTCGATACGAGAATAGCGCTGCAGGACGCAAAGTGTCGGTTTCGACCTCGCGAAAAATACTGACTTGACGTATTCGTTGCGATAATTGTCTGCAGGGGGGCGGTGGCATGCCGGTCCCTCCAGGACATTCCTGTCGCGAGGAGTTGCCATGCTTTGGAGAGGCCGTCGTCAGAGCGACAACATCGAAGACGAACGCAGCGACAGCGGCGGCGGGCCTGGCGGCGGATTGGGCGGCGGTGGCCAGTTCCGCATCCCCATCGGCGGCCGTACCGGTGGCGGCGGCAGCATCATCCTGGTTATCCTTGTCGTGCTCGCAGGATGGTATTTCGGCTTCGATCCATCGCAGATCCTGGGTGACGGCAGCGGCGGCCTGGTGCCGGGAGACGGCGGCCAGATCTCCGACACGCAGGACAATGGCAACGCCCCCGCCAATGACGAGATGAAGCAGTTCGTCGCGACCGTGCTTGCCGATACCGAGGACACCTGGACCGGCATTTTCAAGTCCGAAGGGCTGACCTACCAGGATCCCAAGCTGGTGCTGTTCAGTGGCCAGGTCCGTTCGGCCTGTGGTTTCGCCTCGGCGGCGGCCGGGCCGTTCTACTGCCCGGGCGATCGCAAGGTCTATCTAGACATGACCTTCTTCCAGCAGCTCGACCAGCAGTTCGGCGCGTCCGGCGAATTCGCCCGTGCCTATGTGGTGGCGCATGAGGTCGGCCACCATGTGCAGAACCTCACCGGCATCATGGGCAAGTTCAACCAGATGCGGCAAGGCATGAGCGAGGCCGACGCCAACCAGCTGTCGGTGCGCATCGAGCTTCAGGCCGATTGCTTCGCTGGTGTCTGGGCACATTACACGCAGCAGAAGGGCATCCTGGAGCAGGGCGATATCGAAAGCGCGCTGAACGCGGCCAAGCAGATCGGCGACGACACGCTGCAGAAGAGGATGCAGGGCTATGTCGTGCCGGAAAGCTTCAACCACGGCACCTCACAGCAGCGGCAGACGTGGCTGGCGCGCGGCATCAAGAGCGGCAAGCTGTCCGACTGCAACACGATGGGCGGTCCGATCTGACGCGGCCCTGCCGCTTCTTTGGCGGCGAGGATCGGCGATCAACGCGGCAAGTGATGTCAGGATGAGGCAATTGCCTTCGTTCGCGTATTGTTCCTGTCGGCGACGTCGCCTATAAGGTGCCTCCCGCCTTTGCCCCGGGCGGCCTGAGGAGATTATCATCATGATCGACCCCAAAACCGCCAGGCGGGGCCTTGCGCTCGTTTTCACCACGCTGCTGCTCGACGTCATCGGCTTCGGCATCATCATGCCGGTGCTGCCGGCCTATCTGGAGGAACTGAGCGGCGTCAGCGTCAGCCAGGCCGCGATCGAGGGCGGCTGGCTGTTCTTCGTCTATGCGGCGATGCAGTTCGTCTTCGCGCCGATCATGGGCGGCTTGAGCGACCGCTTCGGCCGGCGGCCGATCCTGCTTGCCTCGGTGCTGACCTTTTCCATTGACAACCTGATCTGCGCCATCGCCTGGTCCTATCCGATGCTGTTCATCGGCCGCGTGCTCGCCGGTATTTCCGGCGCCAGCTATTCGACGACATCCGCCTTCATCGCCGACATCTCGAACGACGAGAACCGGGCGAAGAATTTCGGCCTGCTCGGCATCGCCTTCGGCGTCGGCTTCGTCATCGGCCCGGTGCTGGGCGGTCTGCTCGGCACGTTCGGGCCGCGCGTGCCGTTCTATTTCGCCGCCGCGCTTGCCTTCGTGAATTTCCTGATCGCGATGTTCCTGCTGCCGGAGACGCTGGACGAAAAGCATCGTCGCCGTTTCGAATGGAAGCGCGCCAATCCGGTCGGCACGCTCATGCAGATGCGCAATTATCCCGGCATCGGCTGGATCGGGCTGGTGTTCTTCCTGATGACGCTCGGCCACATGATGTATCCTGCCGTCTGGGCGTTCGTCTCGAACTATCGCTATGGCTGGAACCAGCAGCAGATCGGCTTCTCGCTCGGCGCCTTCGGCCTGTGCGGCGCAATCATCATGGCGACAGTGCTTCCGCGGATCATTCCCAAGCTCGGCGAGTGGAGGACGGCGGCGATCGGCCTGACCTTCACCGCGCTCAGCGCTTTCGGCTATGCGTTTTCGTCGCAAGGCTGGATGATCTATGCGGTCATCGTGGCCGGCTGCCTGGAGGCGCTGGCCGATCCGCCGCTCAGAAGCCTCGCCGCCGCCAAGGTGCCGCCCTCGGCCCAGGGCGAATTGCAGGGCGCGATGACCTCGATCTTCTCGATCACCTCGATCATCACGCCGCTGCTCTATACCGCGATATTTTCCTGGTTCACGGGCCCGGCGGCGCCGGTCGTGTTCGGCGGCGCTCCCTATGTGCTGGGCGCAATTTTCCTGACGCTTGCAGTGATCGTCTTTGTGACGAAAGTTGCCAAGCCGACGCCGAAGGAAGTCGAGCGCATGCACACGCAGGAACCGGTGACGGACACCGCCTGAGGACGACTAGCGTTCGATCCATGCTCCGGGGGATGTCGAGCGCCTTCGCCAGCATTGCGCTGGTCTGCTCAGACGGCTTACGGCGATTGGATTCGAGGTCCGACAGGAAACCCTCGCCGGTTGAGGTTTTGATGATTTGCGGGGCATTCGGAATGTGTCAACGTTCGGCCAGCGCTTCCTCGCCGCGGCGTTCGCGGATCAGTCGGAATGTGTCAACGTTCGGCCAGCGCTTCCTCGCCGCGGCGTTCGCGGATCAGATTGACGAAGCGCCGGAACAGGTAATGCGAATCCTGCGGGCCGGGCGAGGCCTCGGGATGATGCTGAACCGAGAACACTGGACGGCCGGTCAGGGCGATGCCGCAATTCGAGCCGTCGAAGAGCGAGACATGGGTTTCCTCGACGCCTTCGGGCAGCGAGTCCGCGTCGACGGCGAAACCGTGGTTCATTGACACGATCTCGACCTTGCCGGTGGTGTGGTCCTTGACCGGATGGTTGGCGCCGTGATGGCCCTGGTGCATCTTCTCGGTCTTGCCGCCGAGCGCCAGCGCCAGCATCTGATGGCCGAGGCAGATGCCGAACACCGGGATGTCGGTCTTCAAGAGATCCTGGATCACCGGCACGGCATATTCGCCGGTCGCTTCCGGATCGCCGGGGCCGTTCGACAGGAAGATGCCGTCCGGCTGCATGGCCATGATCTCCTCGGCGCCGGTCTTGGCCGGCACGACGGTGACCTTGGCGCCGAGACCCGCAAGCAGGCGCAGGATGTTGCGCTTGACGCCATAGTCGACGGCCACGACGTGCATGGAAGGCTCGCTCCGCTCGCCATAACCTTCGTTCCAGGTCCAGGGCGTCTCGCGCCAGACCGAAGACTGGCCCGACGTGACCTCCTTGGCGAGATCGAGGCCGATCAGACCCGACCAGGCAGCCGCCTGCCGCTTCAAATCCTCGATGTCGAAGACGCCGTCGGGCGCATGCGCGATGACGGCATTGGGCATGCCCTTCTCGCGGATCAGCACAGTCAGCGCGCGGGTGTCGATGCCGGACAGCGCGACGATGCCGCGCCGCTTCAGCCACTGGTCGAGATGGCCGGCGGCGCGATAGTTGGACGGGTCGGTGACGTTGGCCTTGAAGATGGCGCCGACAGCGCCGGCGCGGGCGGCCGGATGCAAATCCTCGATGTCCTCGTCATTGGTGCCGACATTGCCGATATGCGGGAAGGTGAAGGTGATGATCTGGCCGGCGTAAGACGGATCGGTGAGGATTTCTTCATAACCGGTCAGCGCAGTGTTGAAGCACACTTCCGCAACCGCCGATCCCGTGGCGCCAAGGCCGCGGCCTTCGATCACCGTGCCGTCGGCGAGCACCAGAAGGGCGGTCGGCTTTTCGGTTGCCCACGGGGCGGTGGTCGTGGCCATGGCGGCACTCCTGTCAGGCGCGGCAATCGGTCGGGAGGACCATTTACGCAGCAAGGCGCGAAGCTGGATTGCCCGGCTCCCACGCGTCAACTCATTGTCTCATGCAGGACCGAGTACATAGGCGAATGCGCCGGAGCGGTCAATGCGGCGCCCCCGGACCACGGCCGATTTGCTTTCGTCCAGCAATATCAGCGGCTTGGCGGGATTTGCGTTGGCCGTTCGGCAAAGCTATTGTCCGCCGCATTCGAAGGAGAAGCACGATGCGCGAGAAAATCGCCGAATCCATGAAGAGCGCGATGAAGGCGCAGGACAAGCACCGCCTGCCGACGCTGCGGCTGATCCAGGCCGCTATCCACGACCGCGACATCGCCAATCGCGGCGCCGGAAAGCCGCCGGCGAGCGAGGAGGAGATCCTGCAGATTCTCGCCAAGATGGTGAAGCAGCGCGAGGAATCCGCCAAGGCTTTCGAGGATGGCAAGCGGCCGGAGCTGGCGGCGCAGGAGCGCGGCGAGATGGCGATCATCCGCGAGTTCCTGCCGACGCAGCTCGACGACGCGGCGATCCAGGCTGCGGCGCGCGAGGCGATCGCGGCGACGGGCGCGGCCAGCCAGAAGGACATGGGCAAGGTGATCGGCGCGCTGAAGCAGAAATATGCCGGCCAGATGGACTTCGCCAAGGCGAGCGCCATCATCAAGGGGTTGCTGCAATAGACGACGGTGTCAGTCCTTGCAGATCGGCACCGGCTGCGGCGGTGGTGCCGGATGATCCTTCTTGTACTGGGCGATGATCGGCTCAAGCATCTTCTTCGGCCAGAATTTGGGAGTGCCGATCTCCTTCAGGCAGGA
This sequence comes from Mesorhizobium sp. CA7, assembly GCF_020165015.1. NCBI lineage: Bacteria > Pseudomonadati > Pseudomonadota > Alphaproteobacteria > Hyphomicrobiales > Phyllobacteriaceae > Mesorhizobium > Mesorhizobium sp. CA7. Next base: position 315,798 of record NZ_JAIUHH010000005.1, on the reverse strand, counting down.
GGCGTTCCAATAGGTGCCCGCGTTTGAGAGCGCCTGGCCGGCAGCCTTGGCCCGGGCGACAGCGGCGATGTCGCGTGATTCCGGGTAGATGTAGAGCGTCGTCGGGTTGTTCTTCACGAGGGGGATGATCTGCTCGGCGTCGGCGGGCGACCAGCTGGTGCAGCCATTGCTGCGGCCGCCGGCATAGTTCACCAGCTTGCCGAACGGAACGAGGCCGTCATGGTCGGCGTAGGAGCTTTGCGGGCTCTTGCGCATGCACAGGCCCTTCAAGATCGCGGCCGGATGGCCGCCGATCACGCGCTGTCTGGCGTTCGCCGCCTCGCCTTCGCCGTCGAACTGGATGAAGCTGCGCATGAACACCGCGTTCTGCGCGCCGACACGATAGTAGCCCTTGAAGGACGTCTTGGTCTCGGCCGTCATATAGGCGCCGCCGGCCGTCAGCGCCGAGTCCATGGCGTTGCCGAAATTCTTGGCGCAGCGCCTGCCATTGGAGAAATCGGCAACGCCTTTCAGGTTGCGTCCGCCGCCATGGCCCGAGGAAACCGCGCGGAAGAGCTGCTTGCTTTCACAAATGATGTAGTAGCGCTGGCCAGGCACGCTGTTGCCCAAATCCGCGGGACGCGTGGCATCCATGGCGAAGTAGCAGGGGTTGCTGACCGAACCTTCGCTGACCTTCTTCTGGTAGAGCGCGCGCGCCCGCTCCAGCACGACCTGAGAGATCTGGCCTTCGCCATCGCCGACATGGCGCTGCAACCAGTCGGGAACGGTCGACGGCCGCAAGGCCGCAAAAGAGCTGACCGATGCCGTCAGGGCGGCCAGGATCGCGACAAGGCAGAAGATGGCCGCGCCCCGCGGAACAGATCTCAACCGCACCCTCTTGCCCCTCCGTCGAAATGTCTCGTACCTGTGAATCAGCCGGGCTGATTATAGAAGGTCTCGCACGCATCGGCGAAACACTTCTAGTTTAGCGACGCCTTTTGGAGGTCGGATTTTCGGCCCGCCTCGATTGAGCTATGATCTGATTCCGGCGCGCCCACGCCTCCTCCCTCCGTCGGGAAGCATCGTTCATGCAGGGCAGTTTATCGCCGAACCAACTGTTCGAGCGCCAGACATAAGGAGGGGTTGTCAAGACTGCTCGCGGCAGGAGGTTTTTCGATGCGGTTTTCCGCACCCGTCTATCATCTGAAGCGCCAGGCGCGGCTTCTGTCCCGCAGCGAAAATGTGCCCCTCCACCAGGCGCTCGACCGCGTTGCCGCCAAGCAAGGCTTCGGCAGTTGGAGCCTGCTTGCGGCCAAGGCTGCCGAGGCTGCGCCAGCCGGCGCCCTGTTGGCGCGGCTGATCCCCGGCGACATGGTCCTCGTGGCGGCGCGGCCGGGGCAGCGCAAGACGCTGATGAGCCTCGAGCTTGCCGTGGCAGCCATGAAGCAAGGCAGTCGCGCCGTATTCTTCACCCTGGAATACATGCATGCCGATATCCTCGATCGGTTCCGTGACATCGGCGTCGACCCGGCCGATTTCAACCGCCTGTTCGAGTTCGACAATTCCGACGCCATCAGCGCCGCCTACGTCATCGAGACGTTGCGGTCGGCGCCGCGCGGCACGCTGGCGGTCATCGAGTATCTGCAACTGCTCGACCAGAAGCGGGAGAATCCGGAACTCATGGTCCAGATCCGCGCCTTGAAATCGTTTGCCCGGGAACGGGGACTGGTGCTCATCTTCATCTCGCAGGTCGACAGGTCATATGATTGCGCCCGGAAAGCGTTCCCGGATATCGGCGATATCCGGCTGCCGAACCCGCTGGACCTGTCGCTGTTCGACAAAGCCTGTTTCCTGAACAAGGGCGAAATCCGGTTTCATGCGACTTGAGAGCGATCCGTGTCGCTTCTATGCCGGCTCGACAGGGGAAGAATGATCGAAATCGTCAAACCCGCGTTCCAATATTTGCCATCCTACAAGGCGGCGCTCGAGCGCGGATGGTCGCCCGACAATGTGCGGCTCCTTGAGGCGACGCGCGAGCAACTCGAGGCGATCGAGAAAGATCCCGTTGAATTTCTCGCCAGCCTTGATGACCCCGAAGCGAAAGGGCCGCCCATCGCTTTGCCCGACGGCACCGAGGTCGCGCGGCTGCCTGGATTCCGGCGCTGGATCTGGGATGGCGAGGCCGCCGGCTCGATCGGCTTTCGCTGGCAGAAGGGCACGTCGGAGCTGCCCTCGCATGTGCTTGGCCATATCGGCTATGCGGTGGTGCCGTGGAAGCGCAACCGCGGCTACGCCACCGAAGCGCTGCGGCTGATGCTGGACGAGGCGAGAGCGGTCGGGCTCGACCATATCGAGATCACCAGTGATCTCGACAATCCTGCCTCGCACAAAGTGGTGCTTGCCAATGGCGGCAGGCTGGTCGGGCGGTTTGCCAAACTTGCAGCCTATGGCGGCGCAGAGAGCCTGAGGTTCCGGATCGATCTTTAAAGCGCGTCGCGCTGAAACGGATTCAGGCGACGCGCTTTAAATCTTTGTTCTGATGCATGTCGTCGTCCCAGAACCGCTGCACACTTCTGGGCGATATGCATTAAATTATTCCGCGGCTGCCGGCAGCGGCGGCGTCGCGCGGCTGCGCCATTCCCAGGTCTGCGAGGCAAAAGCCACCACGACCGCCACCAGCATGGCGAGCACGCCGGCCAGCGGCAGGCTGCGATAGCCCAGGCCGGCATTGAGCATCGCCGCGCCCAGCGAGGCAGCCAGCGCGATGCCGACATTGAAGCCGGACGGGATCAGCGAGGAGGCGAGGTTGGAGGCATCGGCCGTCCAGGCGAGGATGCGCGTCTGGATCGGCGCGCCGATGGCGAAGTTGAGACCGCCCCAGATGACGATTGCCGCGACCATCGGCAACGGATAGGGGCTGACGAGATAGATGACGCCAAGCGTCACCGCCTGCAGGGCAAGCATGACGATGAGCGACGGCATCAGCTTCCAGTCGGCGAGCTTGCCGCCGACCAGGACGCCGATCGTGGCGCCGACGCCGTTGAGCAAAAGCACAAAGGGGATCAGGCCCTCGTCGAGGCCCGTGACCTCGAGCAGCATCGGCGTGATGTAGGTGAACAGCGCAAACTGGCCGATCATCAGCATCAGCATCAGGATCAGCGAGGTCCAGACCTGCTGGCGGCCGAGCACGCGAACTTCGCGCGCCAGCCCGGCTGGCCGGTTGGCGGCGCCCGCCGTGCGCGGCAGCAGCGCCAGCATGGCGAGGATCGCGACGAGGCCCAGCGCGCCCATCACCCAGAAGGTCGCGCGCCAACCCCATAGGCTGCCGATCGCGGTGCCGGCGGGCACGCCGATGACATTGGAAACCGTCAGCCCCGAGAGAATGACCGCGACCGCCCGGCCGCGCTGGTCCTCGCGCACCAGGCTGACTGCAACCACCATGGCGACACCGAAATAGCAGCCATGCGCCACGGCAGTCGCGACACGCAGCAGAAGCATCGAGGTGAAATCGGGTGCCAGCGCGCAAGCCGCCTGGCCAAGGGTGAAAGCGATCGTGAGCCCAATCAGCAGCGTCTTGCGCGTGACTTTGCCGGTGGCCAAAGCCAGCAGCGGGCCGCCGATCGCAATGCCGCAGGCATAGCCGGAGACGAGATAGCCGGCGGTTGGCACCGAAACGCCGAGGCCCTGCGCCACCTCCGGCAGCACGCCGGCGATGACGAATTCGGTGGTGCCGAAGGCGAAGGCGGCAAGGAAAAGGGCAATCAGCGGCAGCATGGTTCAAAACATAGGCGAGGAATGCACGTCTCAAACCACGCCTGCGCGGGCGCTGCAATGCAGAAATTGGCGATAGCGCTTTAGCTTTTCTTGACCGGATGGATCAAAGCCGCCCTGTCGCTTGCTGCTACGCTGCCGTTTTGCGCCCGTAAGGGATCTTCAGCCAGGCCCGTTCGTGCAGGTAGTAAAGCAGCGACTTGGTGACGACCTCGGTGAGCCCGATCGTGGCGGCGAGCTTGATGCTGCCGGTGACCACCAGGGAGATGATCATCGTGTCGATCGTGCCGGTGGCGCGCCATGAAAGCGCCTTGGCGAAGCTGCGCGAATGCGTGTCCATCGACGGATCGTCCTCCCAACAGGTCCACTGGCGTTCCTTAGCCGACGGAAGCGAGGATGAGCAAAGACTAATTTTTTGGCAGGTCCCGATCGCCTCAGCTGGCCTTCAGCCGCGAACCGCCGAGCAGGCCGCGCTCCTCGAGCACCGGATAGGCGATCGAGGCGAGCAGCGAGTTGATCTGCTTCAAGTCGCGGATGGTGTCGAGGTGGATCGAGCTCGTCTCGACGCTCTTGGCGGTGCCTTCGCGCAGACGCTGAAAATGGCTGGCGCTGGTTTCCTTCTCGCGTTCGCGCAAGAGATCCTTTTCCAGCACCAGCTGGCGCGCGGTTTCCGGATCGCGCGAGACCAGCACGTTGAAGGCGAGCCGCGCATTGGCGAGCACCGAGGAATGGAAGGCGCAGAGCTCCTGCCAGCCTTCCGGTGTGAATTCCAGGCCGCGCTCCAGCTTCTTCCTGACATGCACCAGCATGTTGCGCACGATGATGTCGCCGACCTGCTCCAGCTTGACGCAGGCGCCGATCAGCTCCTGGCACCGCAATGCCTCATCCTCGGTCAGCGGGTTCCTGGTGATCTTGGCGAGATAGAGTTTTATCGCCGCGTGCTTCCTGTCGACGCGGTCGTCGAGCGCGGCCAGCGCCTTGATCTTGTCGGTGTCGGCGTTCTCATAAAGCTCGATGATGCGCTTCAACATGATCTCGACCGTCTCGCAGACCCGCACCACCTCGCGCGTCGCATTGGCCAGGGCCTGGCTCGGCGTGTCCAACGCGCTTTCATTGAGCGCCGACAGTTCGACGACATCCAGCGTGGCGGTCGGCTCCGGCACGGCTCCGAGCGCAACGATCTTCTCCGAGACGCGGTAGACGAGGCCCGCGAGTGGCAGTCCGGCGAGCAGGATGATCACATTGAACAGGATGTGGGCGTTGACGATCTGGTCCGGAACAGTGGCGCCGAGGAAGCCGATAGGCGGCTTCAGCGTCATGAACAGGATCAGCATCACCAGCGAGCCCATGCCGCGCATCAAAAGGTTCCCGATCGGCACGACGCGGACGCCCGGATCGGCATTGCGGGTAAGCAGGGGCGCGATGATCGAGGAGCCGAGATTGACGCCGAGCACCAGCACGATGCCGAGCTCGGGAGGGATAAAGCCGCGCCCGGCCAGCGTCACCAGGAGCAGCACGGCGGCGATCGAGGAATGGAACAGCCAGGTAACCAGCGCGGCGAGCAGGTAAGCGGTGACATAGTCGCCGGAGAAATAGTTGACGATCAGCGGCATCAACTGACTGTTGCGCAGCGGTTCCGACGCCTGACCGATCATCTCCAGCGACAGGATCAGCAGACCGACGCCAATCAGGATGCGGCCTATCTGCCGCCAATCGCGCCGCTCGGTGGCCATGAACATGACCGTGCCGGCGATCAGGCAGAGCGGCACCAGAAGCGTCAGGTCGAAGGTGAGCAGCTTGGCCACCAGCGCCGAACCGATCTCGGCGCCGCGCACTGCCAATTGCCCGGCGGCGCCCGAAACGATGCCGGCGCCGGCGAAGGAGCCGACCAGCAGCGTCACCGCGGTCGAGCTCTGCAGCGCGATCGCCAGCCCGCAGCCGGCCAGCACCGCCATGACCGGATTGCGCATGGTGGCACGCAGCCGGTGGCGCAGCAGGTCGCCATAGGCGCGCTCGACGCCCGTCTTCACCATGCGGGTGGCGAACAGCATCAGCGCCACCGCGCCGGCAAGGTGCAGGAGGACGACAGAGCCGCTCACAGCCAAACTCGCGAGCTAGCATCAGGGGCGCGGAGAGGGGTACGAATCTTAGTCATTTCAACGAGTCGAAATATACCAGTTAAAATTAGCCGAATAATAGATTTTTCTGATGCGATGATCGTCTCGGCTCGACGGCGCATGTCGGAAATGACTGCAGGAAGCATTGGTTGCATGCGCCTGGCGGCAGCGCTTCGCCTCATACCGCCCGACGCTCGGCCGCGTGATCCGAAGCGTTGTTCAAGCGGCCGGTGCAAGTCTTGGAAAACATTGCAGAATTGTAATTCGGGTGTTCAGTTTCGGTTCCATTGGCGGCTATTCCCCTGCCTATCGACAACAAGGAATACCGCCATGAAGCGTCTCATACTTTGCGCCGTCACCGCCTCGATGCTGGCCGCCTCGGCCTTCTCCGGCCAGGCCGCGCCGCTCGCCCAGCCAGGCACGCCGCAGTCGAGCTACACCCAGGTCGACTGGCAGAAGCCCGGCAGGCATGTCGACAAGCGGGTCATCGTCAAGAAGAAGGTGGTAAGGCGCAGCCATTGGCGCAACGGCCAAAGATATTCCAACTGGAAGCGTCACCAGCAGTCCGCGACTGGAACCGCTACGGCCTGCGCCGCCCTGGTCCCGGCCAGGAATGGATCCGCGTCGGCAACGACTATTTGCTGGTCAGCATCCTCTCCGGCATCGTCTTCGGCGCGATCGCCGCCCAGTAATCCGCGACAATCCGGAAATCCGGTAGGCGGCCGCCCGGCCGCCTTCTTTTCGTCTGTGAAAAGCGGGTACGACGGGCCGGATGGGGTCGCCGTGCCCGGGCGGGTTGATTATATGGACGGCAAACGAGTTCCCCGATGCGCTTTCCGCCCGCCTTCCTCGACGAGATACGCGACCGCGTGCCGATTTCGCAGGTCATCGGCACGCGCGTCGCATGGGACAGGAAGAAGACCAACGCGTCGCGCGGCGACTACTGGGCCTGCTGTCCCTTCCACGGCGAGAAGAGCCCGTCCTTCCATTGCGAGGACAAGAAGGGCCGCTATCACTGCTTCGGCTGCTCGGTTTCGGGCGACCATTTCAAGTTCCTCACCGAGCTAGACGGATTAAGCTTCCCCGAAGCCGTCGAGAAGATCGCCGAGATGGCCGGCGTGCCGATGCCGGTGCGCGACGAACAGGAAGAGCGGCGCGAGAAGGAACGCGCCAGCCTGACCGACGTCATGGAAATGGCGACCGCCTTCTTCCAGGAGCGGCTGCAGAGCGCCGACGGCGCCAAAGCCCGCGCGTATCTGCGCGACCGCGGGCTGACGCCGGCAACGCAGCAATCCTTCCGTCTGGGCTATGCGCCCGACAGCCGCAACGCGCTCAAGGAACATCTTGCCGCCAAGGGCGTGCCGAAGGCCGATATCGAGGCTTGCGGCCTGGTGCGGCACGGCGACGACATTCCGGTCTCCTATGACTGGTTCCGCGACCGCATCATGTTTCCAATCCCGGATTCGCGCGGGAAGATCATCGCCTTCGGCGGACGGGCGCTGGCGCCCGATGCCTTGGCCAAATACATGAACTCGCCGGAGACCGAGCTCTTCCACAAGGGCAACGTGCTCTACAATTTCGCTCGCGCCCGCAGGGCGATCGCGAAAGGCGGCACGGTGATCGCGGTCGAAGGCTATATGGACGTGATCGCGCTGGCGCAGGCCGGCTTCGAGAATGCCGTGGCGCCGCTCGGCACCGCGCTCACCGAAAACCAGCTCGAACTTCTGTGGCGCATGGCGCCCGAGCCGGTGCTTTGCTTCGACGGCGACCAGGCCGGGCTGAAGGCGGCATGGCGGGCGGCCGATCTCGCGCTCCCGTCGGCGCAGACCGACCGCCGGGCGCGCTTTGCCTTGTTGCCGGAAGGCAAGGATCCCGACGATCTGGTCAAGGCCGAAGGGCCGGACGCGTTCCGCGCCGTGCTTGCCGATGCGCGGCCGCTGGACGAACTGTTATGGATGCGCGAGACGGCAGGCGGTGTCTTCGATACGCCGGAGCGGCGAGCTGAGTTGCGGAAAAGGCTGCGGGAGTTGACCAGCCGCATCCGCGACGAGAGCGTGCGTTATTACTATCAGCAGACAATGGACGAGCGGGAGCGGAACTTCTTCGGCTCCCAGCGGAGCGTTCGGCAAGGCCGTCAGGATTGGAAGCCAGGGCAGGGCAAGTCGCCCGTGCCCGGCGGGCAGTTCGCGAAAGGTGGGGCGGCCGGCGGGCGCGCCGCGATCACCGAGAGCCTGGGTCGCTCGGCGCTGGTCAAGCGGGCCGGCGAGGGGATGTCGGTGCGCGAGGCGACGATTATCGTGGCGCTGGTCAATCATCCGGCGCTGATCGACGAGAATTTCGCCCACGTCGAATTCCTCGACCTCGCCAATTCGGATTTGCGCAAGCTGCACGCGGCCATTCTCGACGCCATGGCGCATGACGCGGCCGACGAGCGCGGCGCGGTCATCGCCACCATCGAGCGCGCCGGATGCAGCGGCATCTGGGAGCGGGCTGTCGAGTTGATCAAGCGAGCGCGGCAATGGCCGGCGCTGGAAACGGCGGCGCTTGACGATGCCCGCGACGCCTTCAACCAGGCGCTGCACTTGCAGCGCAGCGCCCGCACATTACATAGAGAGCTGAAACAGGCGCAGGCGGCGCTCGATGCAGACCCTTCGGACGAAAACTTCCGGCATCTCGTCGAGATTCAAGCGCAATTCAACGATGTGCAGGCAACGGAAGCGCTGATCGAAGGATTCGGCGTCTCGTCGGGCAGGGTTGGCCGCGTTTAGGCCGAACACCACCCATTGGAAGTGAAGTGGAAATGCGCGGCGCGTCGAATCGACGCCTCTAAGTCGGGTAATTGATTCGCTTTTTTCATGCGAATCATGCCAGAGGCGCTTGACCTTCTGGCAGATTGGCGGAATCAGGACGATTCGAAACGTTAACCGTGCCACGGCATCGACGGGAATTCGAGCGATGTGAGGCACCGGTGGCGACTGGACAGGCAAAGTGCCCGCTCCAGATATCAGGGTTAATCTGGACTTAATGCATGTCGCCCAAAAGTGGAAACCGGTTTGGGACAGAGACATGCACAAAACAAAAGAGATGACACGGTTGCTGGGCCGGTGAAAAGCATTCCGGCGCGAGCGCGTCCAGCATAAACGGTACGGCAGTTTACGCGGCCCCAATATTCGGCCGCTTGGAGACGACAAAGAATGGCGACAAAGGAAAAGGAAGAGGTCGAGACCGAACGCGAAGGCGCCACTGATGGCCCCCTGCTCGACCTTTCCGACGATGCTGTCAAGAAGATGATCAAGGCCGCGAAGAAACGCGGCTATGTCACGCTCGACGAGCTCAACGCGGTGCTGCCCTCGGAAGAGACGGATCCGGACCGCATCGAAGATATCAATGCGATGCTCAGCGACATGGGCATCAACGTCGTCGAGGACGACGAGGTGGGCGAGGAGGCGGAAGCCGAGCCGGCCGCCGACGCCGAGGAAGACGCCAACGAGCTCGCCGAGCAGACCGGCACCGCCGTCGCCGCCACGACCACCAAGAAAGAGCCGACCGATCGCACCGACGACCCGGTGCGCATGTATCTGCGCGAGATGGGCTCGGTAGAGCTTCTGTCGCGCGAGGGCGAAATTGCGATCGCCAAGCGCATCGAGGCCGGCCGCGAAACGATGATCGCGGGGCTGTGCGAAAGCCCGCTGACGTTCCAGGCCATCATCATCTGGCGCGATGAGCTCAACGAATCGAAGATCCTGCTGCGCGAGATCATCGACCTCGAGGCGACCTATGCCGGCCCCGAAGCCAAGCAGGCGCCCGTCGTCGAACGCATCGAGGAAGCGCCCAAGCCCGAGGAGAAGCCGCGCGGCCGTTCGGCGGCACGCGAGGAAGAAGACGACATCACCAATGTCGGCGGCGACACGCGCGGGCTGGAGGAAGAGGAAGACGACGAGGACGAGGCGAGCCTGTCGCTGGCCGCGATGGAAGCGGAACTGCGCCCGCAGGTGATGGAGACGCTCGACGTCATCGCCGATACCTACAAGAAGCTGCGCAAGCTGCAGGACCAGCAGGTCGAGAACCGCCTGGCCGCGGCCGGCACGCTGTCGCCCAGCCAGGACCGCCGCCTGAAGGAGCTGAAGGACCAGCTGATCAAGGCGGTGAAGTCGCTGTCGCTCAACGCCGCGCGCATCGAGGCGCTGGTCGAGCAGCTCTACGACATCAACAAGCGCCTGGTGCAGAACGAGGGCAAGCTTTTGCGCCTCGCCGAAAGCTATGGCGTGCGGCGCGAGGAGTTCCTGCGGGAGTATCAGGGCTCGGAGCTCGATCCGAACTGGACGCGCTCGATCGCCAACCTGACGTCGCGCGGCTGGAAGGAGTTCACCAAGAACGAGAAGGATGCGATCAAGGAGCTGCGCGCCGAGATTCAGAACCTCGCCACCGAAACGGCGATCTCGATCCTGGAATTCCGCAAGATCGTGAACCAGGTGCAGAAGGGCGAGCGCGAGGCCGCGATCGCCAAGAAGGAAATGGTCGAGGCGAATCTTCGCCTGGTCATCTCCATCGCCAAGAAATACACCAACCGCGGCCTGCAGTTCCTCGACCTGATCCAGGAAGGCAATATCGGCCTGATGAAGGCGGTCGACAAGTTCGAGTACCGCCGCGGCTACAAGTTCTCGACCTACGCCACCTGGTGGATCCGGCAGGCCATCACCCGCTCGATCGCCGACCAGGCGCGCACCATCCGCATTCCGGTGCACATGATCGAGACGATCAACAAGATCGTGCGCACCTCGCGCCAGATGCTGCATGAGATCGGCCGCGAGCCGACGCCGGAGGAACTGGCGGAAAAGCTCGCCATGCCGCTGGAAAAAGTGCGCAAGGTGCTGAAGATCGCCAAAGAGCCGATCTCGCTCGAAACGCCTGTCGGCGACGAGGAGGATTCGCATCTCGGCGACTTCATCGAGGACAAGATGGCGATCCTGCCGATCGACGCGGCGATCCAGGCCAATTTGCGCGAGACGACGACGCGCGTGCTTGCCTCGCTGACGCCGCGCGAGGAGCGCGTGCTCAGAATGCGCTTCGGCATCGGCATGAACACCGATCATACGCTGGAAGAAGTCGGCCAGCAGTTCTCGGTGACGCGCGAGCGTATCCGCCAGATCGAGGCCAAGGCGCTGCGCAAGCTCAAGCATCCGAGCAGGTCGCGCAAGCTGAGAAGCTTCCTCGACAGCTGAGCGGGAATACAATCACACGAAATCGAAAGGGCGCCTCGGGCGCCCTTTTTGCTTTTCCGGCTACATCTCATGCCGCCTTGTCGGGTTTGCCCGACAGGAGGATAATCGTGCGTCGGATGCATTTATGGGCGACAAGCCGGATGCCCGCCCCGGCGCCGGTCGCAGCGGCCAGGTGTCGCGCTCCGTGGCTCCCGGTGGGAGGTGTGCCATGACAACCTATATCGTGCTTATCAACTGGACTGAGCTCGGCGCCAAGAATGTGCGGGAATCGCCGAAACGGCTCGATGCGGCCAAGAAGCTGCTGGGGGAAATGGGCGGTTCGTTCAAGGCATTCTACCTGACCATGGGCGAATGCGACATGGTCGCCATCGTCGAGGCACCGGATGATGCGGTGCTCGCCCGCTTCGCGCTGATGTTGTCGTCGGGCGGCAATGTCAAAACGCGGACGATGAAGGCGTTTCCGGAATTCGCCTATCGCGAGATCATCAGCTCGCTCGGGTAAAGTGGCTGACGGGCGCAGCGCGGCTGTTGCGAAGCCGCGCCGCATTCCCGATAGTCGCGCCATGCCCGAGCCGTTGCTGACAGTCTGGTACAACACACGCTGTCCGGTATGCGACGCCGGCATCAACCACCAGAGGCGGCGGCTGGTCGAGGCGGTCAAGGCGGGCCGCGTCGAATTCCGCGACATCAATTTCGAACCTGAGGCGCTCACCGCCTTCGGCGCCTCGCTGGAGGATATCCGCCGGCGCCTGCATGCGACCGACGCCAGCGGGCGGCTGCTGGTCGGCGCCGACGTGGCGATCGCGGTCTGGCGGATCACGCCGGGCGAGGGATGGCTGGCGAGCTTGTTCGGCAATCCCATCGCGCTGCCGTTGACGCGCTTTGCCTATGACCGTTTCGCGGACGTGCTCTACGCCTGGAACCGACGCAAGGGCCATTGGTAGCGGTCTGGCCCAGCCGTATGAGGACGTATGCGCGATCTTGGAACGGCGTAAGATACATCTTAAGATATATCTTGACTCAACACGCGTCGCGCCTTACTTACGATGTATCGTAAGATATAGATCAAGGAGCAATCCATGCACAGACACAACCACTTCGGCGAGCGCATGTTCATGCATATGGCCGGCAAATTTGGTGGCAGAGGAGGCGGCGGTTTCGGCCCGTTCGGCCATGGCGGCAGGGGCGGTGGACGCGGCGGCCCGGGCGACATGTTCCGCGCCGGGCGCATGCTGGCCGACGGCGATCTCAAGCTGATCACGCTGTCGCTGCTGGCCGACGCGCCGCGCCACGGCTACGACATCATCAAAGCTCTGGAAGAGCGCACCAGCGGCATCTACAGCCCGAGCCCAGGCGTGGTTTATCCGACGCTGACCTTCCTGGAGGAGGCGGGCTACGCGGTATCCTCGAGCGAAGGCAACAAGAAGGTGTTTTCGATCACCGAGGCCGGCAAGGCGCATCTGGACGAGAACCGCGAGATGATCGACAGCGTGCTCGACCATCTCGAGCGTTTCGGCCGCAAGATGGCCGCGGCGCGCGAATGGTTCGGCTGGGGCGACGACAAGGACGAGGGGCGCCGCGGCCGCTCCGAAACGCGTGACCGGTTCCGCTCGTTGCGACACCGGCTGCGCGCCGCGCTCGGCGACATCGCCGACGCGCCGGAGGACAAGCAGGCCGAGGCGATCAGCATCCTGGAAGACGCCGCCGAGGCGATCGAAGCCTTGGCTCGCCGCTAAGACATTCTCATAGGGAAGCCCAAAAGCCCGGATCGCTCCGGGCTTTTGTATTCAGTCAGCGATCGGCAAGGGATTATTCCTTGCCGACATATTCGCTGATCAGCTTCTCGTTGCGCGCCTTCTCGATCTTGGCAGTGGTCTCGGCCGCAATCCGCTCGTCGGTGCGGTATTTGACCAGGTTCACCAGGCTGCCGGTGAGCAGCAGCACGCCCATCGCCCAGTAACCTTTGGTCGAGAGGTCGACGGGAGCAAGCCACAGCGACAGGCCGAGCATGAAATAGGCAGCGCCCACCGATATGGTGTTGAAGAGGATATAGGTCTGATTGCCGTTCATCGTCGTATTCCTTGGATTTGATCCGTCACGGGAAATTGCGGGTTCAGTTCAGGGATTTGAGGCGTGCCAGAACATCCTGGGCGCGCACCTTGGTGGCCGGTCCATGGCCTGCTTCGGCGAGACGTTCGCGGATCGCCTCGTGGCGCAGCTCGCCGTCGATCTCGTCGAGGATGCTGGCTTCCTCGAACGGGTCGGAGCTGTCCTTGATGCGGGCCAGCAATTCCTCCGCTTCGTTGATGCTTGCGGTGCGGCCGATCGAGTGGTTGAGGCGCGACTGCGCCTTGCGTTCGGCATCGATCGCCCGGGCTGAGATCATGCCTTGGTGGAGATCGATGATGCGGCGATGCGCCTGTTCCACGGACAGACGCATCCGCAAGGTCTTCTCGCCCAGGCTCTTGACCGTGGCGCGACGAACCTCGCGCTCGTTCTCGAGTTCGGCGATTGCGGAGGCGCCGCCTTCGGCAAGCGCCTGGTTGTTGGCGGAAAGCGCGCTGAGCGTGCGGGTTTCCAGATCGGCGATGCGGCGGTCGAGCTGGTCGAGGCTGGTCTGCTCGGCGCGCTGGCGCACGATCAGCGAGGCGAGCGTCTGCTTGGCAGCGGCTAGGCCCGCCTCTGCGTCGCGGATGCGCTGGGCCAGAAGGTCGATCGCAAAACGATCCTTCAGATTGTCCTCGGCCCGCGCGCTGGCGCCGTCTAGCAATGTCCTGATCAGGCTAAGCATGGTGTTCTCCCTGTTTGCGTGAACGTTGTTCACAAGCTCAACATAACAGGAAATGAACATTGTTCAAGAGCTATTTTGAACGCTGTTCATGAGGCGTCGGGCATGGTAAACGCACGCAAATGGAATGAATTCGGGGCCGGGCTTGCCGACTTCGGACATAAGGACAGGAAAGAAGCATGGCGCTGGACAAGGAAGAGATGAGTGAGAAGGTGCTCGCCATTGCCGAGGCGCTGCTCAACGAGGGTGGCGCCGACAACCTGAAAGCGCGCACCATTGCCGAGAAGGCCGGCATCTCGGTCGGATCCGTCTATAACCTCTTTGCCGATCTCGACGAGGTGCACCGTGCCGTGAACATGCGGCTGCTCGACCGGCTCGGCGCGACAGGCATCGCGGCGATGGCCGATCTCGAAAGGCAAGGGGTAACCGATGTCCGGCACCGCATCCTGGCGATGGCGGCGGCCTATGTGCGCTTCGTCGAGGCGCATCCCGGCAGCTGGCCGGCGGTGCTTGCGTTCAACCGCCGCCGGGCGACGCGGCCGGGCCCCGATGCCTATGACGCGCTGCTCGACGCGCTCTTCGACATCGTCGCCGGCGTGCTCAAGGCCGGCGATTTCGGCCTCGACGACGACCGCCGCGCGCTTGCGGCGCGGACCTTGTGGTCAAGCGTGCACGGCATCGTGACCAGCGGCTATGTGGCGAATTCGAACAGCAGGCAGGCCGAGGAGATCTGGCATCAGATCGAGCTTCTGGTCGGTGTTTTCGTCAAGGGACTGGAACACGGCGGCGCATTCGCGCATGCTGACGCAAAGCCTGCGTAACCAGGGGCGCCGCGAATCCTTGGTGCCCGCGTGATAGGAGTTTTGAAAAATGTCTTTTCTGAAGAAGCTTTTCGGCGGCGGCGGTGAGGCAACGGAGGCCGGCACCGCCAAGCCGGCAAAGCAGGTCGAGCACAAGGGATTTCTGATCAGCGCGACGCCCTACAAGGCCGAGGGCCAATACCAGACCTGCGGCGTCGTCTCGAAGGAAGTGGACGGCGTGATGAAGGAGCACCGCTTCATCCGCGCCGACCGCTTCGCCGGGCTGGACGACGCCGTCGACATCTCGATCAAGAAGGGCATCCAGCTCGTCGACGAGCAGGGCGAGCGGATGTTCGGGTAAGCAGTACTTCCGCTGCGCCCGCCAGCTTCTCCTCGCTCAGAACGAGACCTTGTCGCCGCCTTTGAGCTGGAGGATCTGCCGCGCTTCGTCGGGTGTGGCGATCGAGGCGCCGAGGCCTTCGATGATCTGGCGCACCTTGGTCACCTGTTCGGCGCTGGAGCGGGCGAGCTTGCCCTTGCCGATCCATAGCGAGTCTTCCAGACCGACACGTACATTGCCGCCGAGCGCAATCGCCTGCGTAGCGATCGGCAGTTGGTGGCGGCCGGCGCCCAGCACCGACCAGTGATAGTCGTTGCCGAACAGGCGGTCGGCGGTGCGCTTCATATGGGCAACGTCTTCCGGGTGAGTGCCGATGCCGCCGAGGATGCCGAACACGCTCTGGACGAAGAACGGCGCCTTGACCAGGCCGCGCTCGACGAAATGCGCCAGCGTGTAGAGATGGCCGATGTCGTAGCATTCGATCTCGAAACGCGTGCCGTTGTCGGCGCAGGTACGCAAGATGTGCTCGATGTCGCCAAAGGTGTTGCGGAAGATGCGGTCGCGCGAGGATTCCAGATAGGGCCGCTCCCAGTCATGCTCGAAGGTCTTGAAGCGCTCCAGCATCGGGAACAGCGCGAAATTCATCGAGCCCATGTTGAGCGACGCGACTTCGGGCGCGAACATCTTGGCCGGCCTGACGCGCTCCTCCACGCTCATGGTCGCCGCACCCCCGGTGGTGATGTTGACCACGCAGTTGGAGCGCTGCTTGATGATCTGCAGGAACGGGGCGAAGGCCTCGGTCGACTGGTCTGGGCGCCCGTCGACCGGGTTGCGGGCGTGAAGGTGGACGATCGCAGCACCCGCTACGGCCGCCTCGATGGCGGCAGTGGCGATCTCCTCAGCCGTCACCGGCAGATGCGGCGACATTGACGGCGTATGGATCGAGCCTGTGACCGCGCAGGTGATGATGATCTTGTTCTGGTTCGCCACTTTTGGTGTCCTGACTTCGTTGTTGGACTGCGCCTAGTTAACCGCGCCTTACTTTGATGTCGGAAATGAACTGCTTCGACAGCACGATGTCGAGCAAGGTAATCGGCGGTGCCGCCAGTGTCAGCCCGGTGAACAGCACCCCCCAGTCGGTGGTGAATTCGCCGACGAACACGGTCAGCCCTTGCGGCAGTGTCTTCAAATTGTCGGAGGTGATCAGGACCAGGGGGAAGAAAAAGTCGTTCCAGCTGTTTGCGCCGGCGGCGGGCGGATCGCTGTCGGTACGCAGGAGGATATCGGATCGCGCTCGGCGCCGTGGGGCTGATCCTGCGCGAGGACCGTCATCCAGCCGCGGCGCTGCCGCCGCTATAGCGCGGGCGAAAATGCAAAAGAGGCGGGCGCTGGCGGGCGCCTGCCTCTTTTCATTTTCGGCATCGGCGGTCAGGCCGCGGCGGCGACCTGGTCAGCCGTGGCGGCGGCGATCGCGTCGACCTTGGCAGTGGCCTTGGCGAGCGCGGCGGTGACGGCGTCGGCGCCCATACCGACACCCTCGACGCGGATGATTTCGACATCAGTCATGCCGAGGAAGCCGAGCACGCTGCGCAGATAGGGAACGGCATGGTCCATCTGTACTGCGGCGCCTTCCGAATAGATGCCGCCGGACGCGAGCACGATATAGACCTTCTTGCCATTGACGAGGCCCTTCGGACCGCCTTCGCCATAAGCAAAGGTCTTGCCGGAGCGGGCGACGTGGTCGACCCAGGACTTCAGCGTCGAGGAGATGTTGAAGTTGATGAAGCCTGTCGCGAGGATCACGGTGTCGGCAGCGAAAAGCTCGTCGAGCACGGCGTCGGAAACACCGACGACCTCGGCCTGGCGCGGCGTGCGTGCTTCGGCCGGCGTGTAGATGCCGGTGGCGTAGTCAGGGTCGATATGCGGCAGCGGATTGGCGACGAGATCGCGCACGACAAGCGTGTTGGCCGGATCGGCGGCAGCGAGCTTCCGGGCAAGATCGGTGGCGACGCGGGTCGAGTGCGAAGCGTCGCCGCGCGGGCTGGAGGTAACGAGAAGAATAGACATGGCGGTGTCCCCTTGGGGTTGGATTGAAACTTCCCCGCCAATATGGGATTGCTGCCCCATCAGGATAACTGGTATAATGTGTATACAATCCATCAACAAAATGGATGGAGAGCATGCAGCCGAACCCAACATTGGATCAGCTCCAAATCCTGGTAGCGGTGGCCGATACCGGCAGTTTCTCGGCCGCGGGGCGCAAGCTCAACCGGGCGCAGTCGGTGGTGAGCTACGGCATCGCGAATCTTGAAGCGCAGCTCGGATTGAAACTGTTCCAACGCGAAGGCGTGCGCGAGCCGCAACTGACCGATGTTGGCAAGGCGATGCTGGAAGACGCGCAACGCATGATCGGCGTGCTGCATCGCATCCGCTCGCGCGCCGATGGCTACCGGCAAGGGCTGGAGGCGGAAGTAACGGTGTCGGTCGACGTGGCGCTGCCTTCACCGGCGCTGGTGCGCGTGCTCAAAGCCTTCGAGGCGCAATTCCCGGCGGTGATGCTGAGGCTTTATATCGGCTCTCTCGGCCTGATTGTCGATCAGGTCGTCAACGGCCAGGCGGATCTTGGCTTCGGCGGCCTGCAAGGCGATGCCGATGTCAATCTGCTGCGCATCGGCTTCATCTCGCTGGTGCCGGCTGCCGCACCCGATCATCCGCTGGCGAAGCTGCCGAAGCCGGTCGGGATCGAGGATCTGCGCGAGCACATCCAGCTTGTCGTCACCGACCAGTCGGAGCGGACGCGCGGCCGCGACTATGGTGTGTTTGCCTATCGCACTTGGCGGCTGACGGATTTGCGCACCAAGCACGCGCTGATGCGCGAGGGGCTTGGCTGGGGCGGCCTGCCGCGCTGGCTGATCGCCGACGACCTCGCCAGCGGACGGCTGGTCGAGCTCGATCTCGAGCCTTACCGCGAAGTCCGTTCGCCGATGTACGCCATGCACCGCAACGACCGCAGCCCCAAGCCGGCAGCGACTTGGCTGATCGATGAGTTCAAGCGGCAGCTTGGCTGCTTCAACGAGACGGAGCCGGGCGTGTGGACGGAGGAGGGGCCGCAGACAAGCCGTCCATGAGCGCGATCAGCGCCGCGCGGTAATCCGCGGCGGATCCACCGGCCTCGATAGCCAGAGCCGCCCGGTCGAAGGCTGCCGCCAGCAAAGCGGTCAACGCCTCGGCCGGCAATCTGGTCATCGCTTGCGCGCGCATTGCCGCGATCAGGCCCTCGCGTAGCGAGCGGTTGCCGTGGCGGTTGTCGATCTCGTCCATGGCGGCGCGGCCGAGCACGGCCGGCCCGTCAAGCAGCAGAAGCCGCGTGCGGCCGGGCGATCGCATTGCCTTGAGATAGGCGTCCGAGCCGGCGATCAGCGCGTCGCGCGCGGATAGCGACGGCGGCGCGGCATGGTCGATCTCCGCCGCCACGGCCGCTGCTTCCTGCTCGACGACCGCGGCGAACAGCGCCTGCTTGTCGGCGAAGTGATGGTATAGCGCGCCACGCGTCATGCCGGCCTCGGCGACGATCTCCGGCGTGCCGGTCTCGGCATAGGATTTTTCCGTAAACAGCTTTCGCGCCGCGCGGATCAGATCGGCGCGTGTCGCCTCGGTGCGGTCACGATTGGAACGGCGCCTGGAGTCCTGTTGCATACATGCAGCCTGTATGTTATTTGCACTTACATACAGACTGTATGTTGGATGAGAGGAGAAGGAAAGATGAAGACGACCAGCTATTATCCGGTGCTGATGACGGATGATGTCGCAGCACTGCGGACTTTTATGTCGAGCATTTTCGCTTCGAGCCGCTGTTTGCGAGCGACTGGTATGTCCATCTGCGCTCGAGCGAGGACAGGCGCGTCAACCTTGGCATCGTCCAGGGCGACCACGAGACGATCCCGGAAGAAGGGCGCGGGCGCACGTCGGGCCTGCTGATCAATTTCGAGGTCCGCGATCCCGACGCCATCTATGAGCGGGTCGTCGCCGCTGGCCTGCCGATCCTGCGCAACTTGCGCGACGAGCCGTTCGGCCAGCGCCATTTCATCACCAGGGATCCCAATGGCGTGCTGATCGACGTCATCAAGCCGATCCCGCCAAGCGAGGAATTCCTGGCGCAATATGCCGAGGGCGTGGCCGGGGGTTAGGCCGGCGCGGCGATCTTAGCTCATCCGTGCCACCGGCGTCACCATAACCTGGCTGACGCCGGTGCGGCGAACGACAGTGCAGAGCGTCTCGCGGCCGATGCGCTCGGCATCGAGGATGCGCACGAGGTCGTCGACGCCGGTCACCGGCCGGCCGTCGATGGCCGCAATGATGTCGCCTTCCTTCAGCCCGGCCTTGGCGGCGGGGCCGTCCTTCTCGACGCTGCGCAGGCGCACCGCCGTGTTCGTGGTCACCTGCGACAAGAGTGCTGCTCGGCGCGGCAGATTGGTCGTGTCGGCGGAGACACCGATGAAGGCGCGGCGCACGCGGCCGAAGCGGATGATTTCCGAGATGACGAAATTGGCGGTGTTGGAGGCGACCGCGAAGGCGATGCCCTGCGCGCCGTGGATCATGGCGGTGTTGACGCCGATCACCTCGCCCGCCGACGACACCAGCGGTCCACCCGAATTGCCGGGATTGAGCGCGGCATCGGTCTGGATGACGTCGTCGATCAGCCGGCCGGTCGAGGCGCGCATCGAGCGGCCGAGCGCCGAGACGACGCCGGCGGTGACGGTCCATTCGAAGCCGAGCGGGTTGCCGATCGCGATCGCGATCTGGCCGCGGCGCAGGCGCTTGGAATCGCCGAGCGGCGCAACGTCGGCAAAGCTGCCGTCGGCGCGCACCAGCGCGATGTCGGTGTCCGGATCGCGGCCAAGCACATGGCCTTCGCGCGAGGCGCCGTCCGGCATCGTGACACGCACAGCGCGCGCGTCGCCGACGACATGGAAATTGGTGACGACCAGCCCGTCCTGCGCGATAACGAAGCCGGAGCCGTGACCGCCGGCGCCTATGCGTTCGATGCGGCAGACGGTCGGGCCGATGCGGTCGACGGCGTCGGCAACGGATGCCGAATAGACATCGAGCAGAATGTCGTCGGATGGAAGTTTTTCGGCTGCGAAAGCCATCGGCGTGTTCCCGTGTGGAATGATGACTATATGTGCGGAGCAGCGGCAATTGCCGCGACCTGACCAGATGGCCAGTCCGGCCGGCGACTAGCCGTCAGGCGAGTACCCGCGGCGGTGTTACCGAGCGATATCTGGGTCACCGAACCCGGGAGACAGTCTTATGAGCGACTTCAACCTCAGTGCCTTTTCCGACGCGATCGCCGATGTCGCGGCCGCCGCTGCCCCCGCGCTGGCGAGTTTCGTGACGCACCATCACCGCACCGCGAGCGCCTTCCACTGGCGCGACGGCTATTTCGTCACCGCCGAGGAAGCGGTCGAAGCCGGCGAAGAGATCGAATTGACGCTGGCTTCCGGCGAAACCGTCAAGGCCGAGCTCGTCGGACGCGATCCTTCGACGGGCGTTGCCCTGTTGAAGCCTGCTTCCGGCGCTGCCGCGTTGCCGCAACTGGCTCAGGCCGGCGCCGTGCGGCCCGGCCATATCGCTATTGCGGCCGGCAACAGCGACGGCGCCGCGCTTGCGGTGCTCGGCACGGTCGGCGAGGTCGGGCCGGCCTGGCGCTCGATGCGCGGCGGCACGATCGACCGGCGCATCAACCTTGCCATCAACACCGGCGGGCGCTTCGAGGGCGGGCCGGTGCTCGACGCCAAGGGCGGCGTGATCGGCATGCTCTTGTTCGGGCCGCGCCGGCGGGCGCTGGTGATGCCCTTCGAGACGATCGAGCGCGCGGTCGCGACGTTGCGCGAGAAAGGTCATGTCGCGCGCGGCTATCTCGGCGCCGGATTGCATCCGATCCGCAATGGCGACACGAAAGGCGCCATGGTGATGAGCCTCGACGATAACGGGCCGGCCAAGGCCGCCGGCCTGCATGTCGGCGACATCATCGTCGCCTGGAACGGCGAGGCGGTGCATGGTCCGCGCGAGCTTATCCGCAAGCTCGGGCCGGACAGCGCCGGCACCACCGTCACGCTCGGTGTTTCAAGCGGCGGCGCTGAGCGCGATGTCTCGATCACCATCGGCGAGAAGCCGCTGAGCTGAGAGGGTCTATGGCAAACAGCGCAGCACAAGCAGTCGCGAGACTGGAGCCGGCAATTCACCGGCTGACGGTGCTGGTCGCGCTCGCCGATGCCCAGCGCGCCGAGCAACTTGCCGATGCGCTGGCCGCGAGCGACGATCTGGCGCCGGCCTTGGCTGGAAGCGGCGTCGGCCAAATGGCGGATGTCGCCATCGCCGATGAGGCGGGCCTGGAAAGCCGGGTCGTCAGTTCGGCCACCCCAATCGTCCTGCTTTCGCGGCGTGCGGGCAGCGAGCAGGTGACGGACAATGTGCTGGCCGTGCTGCCTGCCTCCGCAGATGGCCTGCTGATCGCCGCCGCGGCGCGGTTGGCGGCCTCAGGCTACCGCGTCGGCAGAGCGGCGCCGTCGGAGGCGCATGGCGATTTCCACGATGACGAGCCTACCGAGGAAGAGACGCCTGACGACAACCAGCCTCGCCCGGCTTTGTCGCCCCGCGAGGCTGAGGTGCTGGCTCTGCTCGCCGAAGGCGCGCCGAACAAGGTCATCGCCCGGCGGCTCAACATTTCCGTCCACACGGCGAAGTTCCATGTCGCCGCCATCCTGATCAAGCTCGGCGCCGCCAACCGCACCGACGCGATTGCGATCGCGATGCGGCAGGGGCTGGTGCTGGTTTGACGCCTCAAACAGCGGGTTCGATATCGGTGAGCCGAAAATCGTCGCCCTTGAACAGCAGCGGCATCGCTTCGAGCCGGGCGGTGGCGTAAGCGATGCAGTCGCCAAAGTTCAACGCTGCGGGATGACGGCCCTTGCCGTAGCGCAGGAAAGCGTGGCGCGCGACGGCGGCGTGGTCGGCGGTGAAGGCGATCGTCTCGATCGAAGCCGTGCGCAGGAAGGCGTCGAACGGCTCCAGGATTTCATTCTGCCACCCGCCGGCGAGCACCATGCTTGTTTCGAGAAGGGTGGGCGCTGCGATCAATCGTCTTGTGGCATCCGCAATCGCCCGCACGAAACGATCATGACCCGGCTCAGCGCGGAGGATCGCGACCAGGGCCGATGAATCGATGATCATCGCGTCGGGATTCCAAGATCGTCGTAACCGAGGATCTCATCCTCGGTCATCGCATTTTCCCGCCTCGGGATATGCGCGCCGCTGTCCGAAATCGCCATCAGACGTCGAAAAAGGTCGCTGCTTTCGTCGCGAGGCACAAGCCGCTCGCGCGCAACTTCGCGCTCGAGGGATTGGCGGATAGCCTCCGTCACGGACACGCGACGGCGGCGGGCTAGCTCGCGCGCCAATTGCTCGACTTCCAAATTCTTGATCGATAGCGCCATTATACATTCTACCTCTTTGTATAGAATATATATCTCTCGACAAAGCTCGGCAAGACGGCAAGGCTCCGCAACGTCATCACGAACCACATGCGCGCGCCCTTGTGTCCGCGGATCGGTGCGGGCAAGGATCGCAGCAACGAATGACGGGAGGCAAAAAATGTCGCTCAACGGAAAGACGCTGTTCATCTCGGGCGGATCTCGCGGCATCGGGTTGGCGATCGCGCTGCGCGCGGCGCGCGACGGCGCCAATGTGACGATCGCGGCCAAGACCGCCGAGCCGCATCCAAAGCTGCCGGGCACCATCTACACGGCAGCCGAAGAGATCGAGCAGGCCGGCGGCAAGGCGCTTCCGCTGCTTTGCGACATCCGGGACGAGGTCCAGGTCGCCGATGCGGTGGCAAGAACCGTCGAGCGGTTCGGCGGCATCGACATCTGCGTCAACAATGCCAGCGCCATCCAGCTCACCGGCACGCTGGAGACCGACATGAAGCGCTACGACCTGATGCACCAGATCAATACGCGCGGCACCTTCCTCGTCTCCAAAATGTGCATTCCCCACCTTAAGTTGGCAAAGAATCCTCACATCCTGAATCTGGCGCCCCCGCTCGACATGAAGGCCAAGTGGTTCAAGAACCATGTCGCCTACACAATGGCCAAGTTCGGCATGTCGATGTGCACGCTGGGCATGAGCGCCGAATTCGCCAAGGACGGTATCGCGGTCAATTCGCTATGGCCGATCTCCACCATCGATACCGCGGCCGTGCGCAATCTTCTGGGCGGTGCAACAGTGGCCGCGATGAGCCGCTCACCCGACATCATGGCCGACGCCGCGCATGCGATCTTCATGCGCCCGTCGCGCGAAGCGACTGGCAATTTCTACATCGACGAAGAGGTGCTGCGCGCCGAAGGCGTGACGGACTTTTCGATCTATGCGCCAGGCGCGGCCGATCAGCTGGCGGGCGACTTCTTCGTTCCCGACGAGGTGTTCGCGAACTCGCAGACGAAGGTAAAAAGGATCTACTGACGGACCGGGTCCGCCTCAATCCTCTCGGCCTTCTTGCCCTTGGCGAGCGCCATGACGCGGTCGATATAGGCCAGCATCAGCGCCGAGACGACGAAGGCGAGGTGGATGATGGTCAGCCACATCAGCTGGTCGGTCGTGTAGGACACCGAATTCAGGAACACCTGCAAAAGGTGGATGGAGGAGATGGCGACGATGGTCGAGGCGACCTTGACCTTCAGCGAGCCGACATCGATCGTTCCCAGCCAATGGACCTCGCCATCCTGCTCGTCGAAGCGGCTGACGAAATTCTCGTAGCCCGAGATGATGACCATCACCACCAGCGAGGCGACAAGCGCCGCGTCGATCAGGCCGAGCATCTTCAGGATCGTGTCGGTGTCGCCGAGCATGAAGGCGCTCATGACGAACTCATAGAGCTTCTTGCCGAAGGACAGCGCGTAGATCGCCAGCGCGACGCCGAGCCCGAGATAGAAGGCGACCAGCAGCCAGCGCGAGGCCAGGATGACGGATTCGATGGCGAGTTCGAGACGCTTCATGAAGGCTCCGGCCAATTGCGATAGAGCGTTTCACCGTTCACGAAAACGGCGAACCGCTCTATCTTTTGTTTTGACGCAAGTCCGGACGGAAGGCTACGGCGAAGGCGCAGAGCCTAACCGCTCACACTGTTCCTGGAATTGCTCTGGACGTATTTCGGCCAGGTGACACAGGTTTTCAAGGCAAAAAACCCCGCCGGGGAGGGGGCCCGGCGGGGCTCAACGTGTCCCGCTGGAGTCGGGACAGGGCAGGGAACGCCCTGTCTGGAATCTGGGTGCCGCAATGCGGCGATTCAATGAGCAGGCCGGTCAGGCAGGACAATTCTTCTTGAGTCGGTAAGGAAAAAAGGCCCGTCCGAAGCGGACGGGCCCGTCTTGCGCGCTGATTCTGCAGATCCGGGCAGGATCTTGAAATCAAACGCTCATTGTTGCTCGCTGTTGCTCGCCACCGGCGCCACCAGCGAGGTGATGCGGCGGATGGCGACACGCCGGTTCTCGCGGTTCGGACCGGGCGTGTTCACCTTGAGATACTCCTCGCCATAGCCCTGCGTGGTGAGGTTCTCGGCCGGGATGCCAAAGGCGTTGGTGAGCGCCTCGGCCACCGCCTCGGCGCGCCGGTCCGACAGAGCGAGGTTTGCGTCCGGCGTGCCGACGGCGTCGGTATGGCCCTCGATCAGGAAGGTTTCCGCCGGATTCTTCTTGAGCAGTTTTTCCATGGCGGTGGCGACGCCTTCGAGCTTTTGCACTTCGGTGTCGGAGAGTGTCGCCGAGCCGAAATCGAAGTTCAGCGTGTCGAGGTCGATACGCCGGGCGATGTCGCGCACGCGGGCCGAGCGCTTGACCTCGTCGATCGAGTAGAGACGCTGCACCCTTTCCACAGGTGGCTGCTCGAGGAAGGTATAATATTCGTCCGGATCCTCGACTTCCTCCGAATCCAGGATGTAGTCCCGGCGCGGGATGTCGAGCCGCATCGGTGGCAGGTCGTCGCCGGGATCGCGCCACTCGTCGACATCGTTATAGTAGCGCTCGTCGACATAGCTCAGCACGTATTCGCGGCCATCCGATGTAACGCGCGATCGCCGGATGACGTCGCCATTACGGTTGCGGATGGTGATGATCCTGACGCCGTTGTCGCGCTCCACGATTTCGCGGGTGCGGCCGCCCGAAAGATCCTCGTAGTAAACATCCCTGGCGCCGCGGGTGATGCGAGGAGCTTCGTTGCTTTCCACGAATGTTTGGTTGTTGAACTGAAGGATCACCCGGTCGCCGAATTGCTTCACCACGTCGGCACCCTGCGGCCGGCGGCGCTCACGGACAACCTGCTCGGGCGTAAGCTCGATCCGCTTGCCTTTCTCCTGGTCCACTGGGACGATCTTTTCGGGCTTGATCGCCTGCTGCGCCGACTTGTCGTCGGTGGGCGGCGGCCCCTGATCGACCGGAGCCGGCCTCTGCGCCTGCTCGCCACCTTGCTGCTGTCCGGCCTGATTGGCGTTCTGGCCGTTGCCGGCCTGGCCATTTTCGATTTGAGCGCCACCGGTCTGGGCCCCGCCGTTCTGGCCGTTGTCGTTGCGGCCCCGGTGCTTGCGTATGGCATCTTTCTGGCTGTCCAGGACGGGCGCCTCGTTCGGATTGGCGGTTTCGCCCTGCGCGGCGTTGCCATTGGCAGGCTGGTTGTTGTTCGCCGGCTGATTGCCATTGGCCGGCTGCTCGCCGGTTGCGGGTTGCTGCTCGCCGGTGAGGGGCTTGCGGCCGGTCTTCGTCTGCTCTCCGGTCTGTGGCTGTTCGCCGGTCGCGGGTTGTTCACCTGTCGAGGGCTGTTCACCCGTCGCGGGCTGTTCCGCGTTCGGCTTCTTGCCGCGCTTCTTGTTGTCCTGGGCCTGTTCGCCCTGGGCTGGCTGCTCGCCATTCTGCAGCGGCTGGGCCTGCGGCACGGGCTCACCTGCCGGCGCCCGCTTCTTGGCCGGCTCGTTGGTCTGCGTCTGCTCGGCCGGGGCGGTCTCACCCTGCTGGTTCTGCTTAAGCTTCTTCCTGAGCTGATTGCCGCCTTGCTGGTTGTCGTTGGCGGGAGCAGTCTGTTCGGTCGGGGCAACCTGCTCGCCGGCTTGGCCGGCGGGCGCACCTTCCGTCTGCTGCTGATCGTGCTTGCGCTTCTTGCGACCCTGGTTGCCTTGCTGCTGGTCGCCGGCGGCAGGCGCAGCCTGTTCCGCGGGCTGCTGGTCGGCTGGCGCCGCTTCGATCTGCTGCTGGTTGCGCTTCTTCTTGCGCGGCTGCTGCTCCTCGGCCGCGGGCTGGCCGCCCTGGTCGGCGGGTGCTGCCTGGATCTGCTGCTGTTGATCACGCTTCTTGCGCGGCTTGAATTGCTGCTCCTCGGCCGCGGGCTGGCCGCCCTGGTCGGCGGGTGCTGCCTGGATCTGCTGCTGTTGATCGCGCTTCTTGCGCGGCTTGAATTGCTGCTCGTCGGCCGCAGGCTGGCCGCCCTGGTCGGCGGGTGCCGCCTCGATCTGCTGCTGTTGGTCGCGCTTCTTGCGTGGCTTGAACTGCTGCTCGGCCGGTGCAGCTTCCCCGGACTGGGCGCCCTCCGTCTGCTGCTGCTCGTGCCGCTTCTTGCGCGGCTGTTGCTCGGATTCGGCGGGCGCGGCCTGTTCGGCCGGCGCCGATTCGCTTTGCTGCTGCTGCTCGCGCTTCTTTCTACGCGGCTGTTCGGCTCCGCCCTGCGCGCATTCTTCGGCCGACTGGCCTTCGGCGCAGGCGGCCTGAGCCAGCACGAGCGGCGCTCCGTGCAGGCCGCCGGAAGCGACACCCCCCTGAAGCGGGTACGCGCCCAACGGCGCGGATGCCATAAGCAGGCCGATTGCCGTGCCCGCCAGAATCCGTGGTTGGCGTTTCATATCGATTTCTCCTAATGGGGTCCCATCCCTGCCCAAACTTTCATCAACCATAATTGGTTCCGTCAGGCATTGGCGCCAACCAAGGATGCCTGGCCGGCCTTTTGAAGGCAATTTCGTGTTTTTCTAATGTTGATACTGGGTCGCCGCCACACAGCGCTTGACCGGAAGACCGCGGAGGGCCAAATCCAGCGAAATGACCGCGCCATTCTGGAAAACCAAGACGCTTGAGGCGATGACCCCGGCCGAATGGGAATCGCTTTGCGACGGCTGCGGCAAATGCTGCCTGTCCAAGCTCGAGGATGAGGATACGGGCGAGATCTTCTGGACAAGCGTGGGCTGCAGGCTGTTCGACGCCGAGAACTGCCGCTGCTCCGACTATGCAAACCGCCTAGCGCGGGTGCCCGATTGCGTCGGCCTGACGCCACAGAATGTGCGCACCATCACCTGGCTGCCAAAAACCTGTGCCTACCGGCTTATTGCCGAGGGCCATGATCTCTACTGGTGGCACAGACTTGTTTCGGGAAGCGCTGAGACCGTGCACGAGGCCGGCATCTCGATCCGGGGTCGGGTGAAGGCCAAGGAAACCGATCTGGCCGACCCGGACGATTATTTTGATTATATATTGGACGACGAACCTTAGCAGTTCGCGTCTGGACGACGAACCCTGACGGGTTCGCGTCTAGATGACGAACGCTGACGAGGCGCTTTTGACGAGGAACGACGAAACCTGCGGGTTCGCGTTTAGAAACCTGAGGGGCCTCGCTTTTACGCACTTACGAGCGACGAACCCTGGCGGGTTGGCGCTTATATGAACCGGACATGAATGGCCGGTTCGCGGAAGGTTCAGACGCAAAAGGGCATCTTCCAGTCATCGGTTCTACGGGCGACAGCCCACAATAAGGAGAGAAGACGATGTTCAACACGATCAGGACGGCAGCCCTTTCGGCCCTTGTCGGGCTTGGCACTTTGACCGCCATTCCGGCGCATGCGGACAGCCTCTATCTCGGTTTCGGGGACAGGCACGACCCGCGTTTCGGCATCTACACCGGCGACGATGACGGTTATCGCCGCGACTGGCGCCGCGACCGCGACTGGCGCGGCTGTTCGCCGGACCGCGCCCTCGACAAGGCCGAGCGCATGGGTCTGCACCGCGCCCGCATCGTCGACATCAGCCGCCGCACCGTGAAGGTGGCAGGCCGCCAGTATGGCGACCGTGTCGTGGTGGTGTTCGCCAACGAGCGCGGCTGCCCGATCATCTATCGCTGAGGCTGAAAGGGCGATCCCGTTCGAGGATCGCTTATGCGGACGATCCTCTGCGAGGATCGCCTATGAGTAGCTGAGCCCCTCAAGATGAGGCGCGGCTCGAAAACGCCCCGCAGGATGATCCTGCGGGGCGTTTTGCTAGAGCGTTTCACCGTTTCACGGAAACGGCGAACCGCTCTATCTCTTTGTTTTGACGCAATTCCGGACGGAAAACCGCTCACACTTTTCCTGGAATTGGTCTAACGGCATGTCCGCGGCTGGGCCGGATGTCACCTCAGCTCGAAGGTGACCGTGACCTGGACGTTGTAGGAATTCTCGCCGGCCTGCACGGGGACGGCCGAACGGGCCGCATCGAACGACTTGGCCGCCATCGGCATCGGCACCGGCGCGACATTCTGGTCGGCGATCTCGAGCACCTTGCCCAGACTGACGCCCGCCGCTTCGGCGAGCGTCTTTGCCTTGGCCATCGCGTCGGCGACGGCCTTCTTGCGCGCCTCGGTGATCGTGGCCTTCGGATTATCGTTGGTAAAAGCAATGCCGCCGCCCTGGTTGACGCCGAGGGACACCGCCTTGTCCAGAATCTCGCCGGTCTTGTCGACATCGCGCACGCGCACCGACAGCGTGTTGGTCACCTGATAGGCGACGAGCTCGGCTTCCTGGCTGCCGTCGGCCTTGTTGGTGTAGTTGTAGCGCGGGTTGATCTGGATGCCGGCGGTCTGCAGGTCGCGTTCTGCAATGCCGGCGGATTTCATCGCCGCGATCACCGCCGCCATGGCGTCGTTGTTGGCGTCGAGCGCTTCG
Source organism: Mesorhizobium sp. CA7 (assembly GCF_020165015.1). Taxonomy (NCBI): domain Bacteria; kingdom Pseudomonadati; phylum Pseudomonadota; class Alphaproteobacteria; order Hyphomicrobiales; family Phyllobacteriaceae; genus Mesorhizobium; species Mesorhizobium sp. CA7. The sequence continues at coordinate 286,779 of NZ_JAIUHH010000005.1, read as the reverse complement.
CGCGCGCTTTTGGCCTCGCGCATCACGCTGAGCGAAAGGATCGCCATGTCCGGCGCCACGGTCGCTTCGCCTTCGCCGGACACGATGATGCGTGGCGGAGGCTGGATGTCGGCGGCGCTCGCCAGCGCCGGGAACGCGACCGCGGCAGCGAGCGCGATGGGCAAAATTTGTCTGGTCATGAAACTCCTCGAAGTCTGCGGTCCGCCCCCCCGTGCTGCATCTGCCTCGACCCGCAAAGGGCGCCGATTCCTGCAGTGCGGTGCAAGGGCTGGACCTTTCTCGCGCCATATGGGCGCAGGCCGCTCTACGGCGCGAATATGGGCTGATTTTGGCGTTTTGCGCCAGAGCTTTCGAAAGCCTTGTGCGACGACAAGAAAAACACTAAGCCAGCCCGCGTGGGGCCTGTAGCTCAATGGTTAGAGCCGGCGGCTCATAACCGCTTGGTTGGGGGTTCGAGTCCCTCCGGGCCCACCATTATCGTTATTTATCAATGCTTTATAGGGTGGTTCGCCACGAGGTTCGCCAATAGGTTCGCCAAGCATCGGCTTGCGCGTCACGAGACGCACGACTCTGCCATCCCCTGTACGGCTAGGCGAACCTGCGATGCCTCGCGCGAATAGAGCTCCGCATGATCGGGATACCAGAAAGAGTTCCGGAAGCCAGATTTCGAGTGGCTGAGATCGGGCTACCATCAAGGTCGGACTGATCCGTGAAAGATGAAAGTTTCCAGAGACAACTGTAACAGTGCAACCTCAAGCGACCGCCATTGCTCTGGAAGCGATAGTAAATTATAGTTGGAAGGCAATCTGCGCGGGATCAACTATATCGGGGAGCAGTTATGTCGGACCAGGGTGTGATGCAGGAGCAGGTTCGCATATTTTGCTCTTATGCGAGAGAAGACGCCGATTTCCTGCAAGCGTTTCTGAAGGGATTTTCGGGGATAAATGAATTAGTAAATCATAATATAATATCATTTTATGATAAAGATATTGGCTTCGGTTTGGGCATAAATGACTCAATAGAGAAGGCGTTGGAGCAATCAGATATATTGGTTATACTATATACAGGTATCTCAAAAAAAAGCTATTCTTACACCGGTTGGGAGGTCGGGTATTTTCAAGCGCTCATCTCTCGGGACATCAAGGAGCGCGGGGAGTCTTCCAGACGTATCGTGTCTTTCTTTGTCGACCGACCGCCGGCAGTCACTGCAGCTGTTCTCGGTATTTCGATCGGCTTGGAAAGGGATGAGCTTTCTCTTGGGAAGGTCGCCTATCTAACGAAAGTTATGTCCGAATTGCCCGAACGGATTGATGACAATCCGATCACGAAGTTTCTGTTTGAGGTTACGCAGCTCGCCGAAAAGCGAGCACCGAGTTCGGTAGATCCGAACACTTCAATGCTGCGCGGGGCGGAGCGGATCCGGAAAATCAAGGAAGAAATCTATCCGGCGCTGAAGGGAGATATTTACGACTGTATTTCCAGCCGCATCGCAATTCGTGAAGTCGAGCAACTCCTCATCAAGTTTGAGCTACCGAGGTCAGAGGCCCAGGCGGTCGGCCTCCCAGACGATGCCTTGTTGACGCATAAGGGGAGCAGTGCGCTCGGCTCCCTCTTCGGAAGTGACGACGAGGCTGCCACTACCTGGGGTGCATTCAAACAGCAGGCAAGGAAGATTGATCAGCCTTTTGGAACCATTCTGTTCGCAATTGAGAGAGCGTTGGAAAGCGCAGTAGAGGTCGGAAGGCCTGTTGACAATGAGCAGGTCGTCAGGTCTCCGACCGATGGGAAGCTCTACAGGGTTATCGTAACAGAGCAGACAGAATACTATGACGGGAGGCGAGCTGTATACTTATGGTTTATTCCAATTTTGAGCTGGCGTTGGCTGGGTAACGAAGAGACAAGTATGCTTCTGGGATTTATCGTGCTCGCGGCGAAATATCGATTTCTTTTTTTGGAAGAAAAGAGCGAATACGCAATAGAAAGAGCCAAGAAGTTATCAGATATGAATGAAATTAAGGAAACGATAATATCGACATTACGTGAACTTGTGCTTATTGAGGAGGAAGCTCGCGCGTTAAAACTTGACGGAGCCAAGGCAATGCTGACGATCGTTGATCGCAACGCGGACATGGAGGAGGTTTCGAGGCATATGGCAGCCTATGAGGCCGCCCGGCAGGAGGTCGAAAAATCAGCTAATGCAATTGTTCCCCTCAATCCTGCATCTGAAGCCTTCGGCAAAGCACTGGCCGACTGGTGGTCAACGTTGGAGGTGTTTGTTGATGCGTCCCGCGTTGTGAATTCAAAATATACGGTATCGGCTTTGGAAAATCTCAAACTCAGATTCGTTGATACGCAGAAACCAGCCTGAACAGACCGCAATGGTGATCCGGCTTTGGTCAAGCAACGGCAGGTGGTTCAGCGGCTACGATGTTGGCAAGGCGATCTGCCACATCGTCAAGTGACAGCTCGTTAAGGGACATGTATTGCAGGTTTATGATGCTCTTCGGAAGAGCCAATGAAGAGACACCGGGAAGCAGCACCGGCAATAGCAGGCGAGTCCTAGTCTCTTCATCGACCGATTGGCGCTGAAAGCGGCGAATTACCTGATCTACATGCTTGCTATCGCCGCTTCTAGCGCCTATCAGAAGTACCAGATGTTGGGCGCGGTTGATTGCCTGGTTCAGAGCCTCCGAGAAGAACTCGCTTGAAGAGATGTCGCTGTCGTCAGTCGTAGTGATATTCCTGTCCAGCAGAGCGTTCTTGAGTTCCTCGGCAAACGGCCGATCTCTGGCGGCATAGCTTACAAAGACAGCTGACACGCCTTCACTTCGCCGGGCTCCCAGGCGGCGCGCCGCATCGACAAATGCGTCCCGATTTTCGGCAAGCAGATCAGTTCGGTCCAGCCGATGTGCAAGGAGTGCGGCAAGCGTCTCCAGATTATAGTTGATCCCGCTCGGACTGGCAGTGGCCTCGTCTAGGGCGGAAAGGCGTTCGCCAAAGCTCCAGTAGGCCACGTAAGGGATTGTAGTGTGATCCACTAGCGATCGCACCGGTGTATCCTTGACTGCCCACGATCTGTAGAAACCGCTGAGCCTGTCGACATAACGGCCTTTCCAGTGCTGCGCGGTCTGGTATCCACGTTGGCCTCGAAGCGGGCTGGCACCGGAAGCAGCAGCAGACGCGGACGGTCGAACGGCAGGTCATTGCGCAAGCGGACCGCGCGCTCGGCTATCTCTGCCGCTCCTTCAAGACTCTGTTCGTTGGCTGTAAACAAGAATGCTAGGACGTCGGGCAGCTGCGCGGTAATGATGCCACCGAAATCCGTGACTCCGGTTCGGCCGTCTATCAAGATGAAGTCATAGGCATCCCGAAATTCAAGGCACATCTGCTCAAGCGCCGATCCCAGCCCCTGTCCATATAGAGACGACCAGTTGAGAGACTGGACCCGTCCTGTATAGGTGTCGTCGCGCCGGCCAGCTGAAATTAGATCGATGAATGCAACACCCGGCAGGCTGATCGTCGTTGCGTAGCTGCGCCATGGTAGTCCAGAGTTCGGGGTGTCAGCGAATTCGGCCAGCATATCAACAAGACCGAGACCTCGGGCACTATCTGCCATATAGGGCGCAAAATAATACGACAGTCCAGGTGCCTCGATGTCCCAGTCGATACAAAGGACCTTGAAGTGCCAGCGGGCGAGGATAACTGCCACGTTGGCAAGGGCAAAGCTGCGACCAACGCCACCCTTGTAGGAGTAAAAAGTGACTATAGATCCCCCTGTCATGTCAGAGCCTCGGCAGAAGCGCTTGTGGTGCTGCGGCTGGCGGTGGCGTTAAAATCGGCCAGTCAGGAGCCCACGGTGGAATCGTTGACAGATGCGATGCTACCTGCCTAGCGACCCTTAGAATCGAGGCCCAGAACTGCTGGTACTCCTCCGTCTTCCTGAACTGAGGAAAAGGTGTCCCCCAGGTGCTGAGATCTATCCGCGATTGCACGTCACGGGCCTCCTGCGGAAAGTGAATTCCATCTGCGAAGACCACCGGGTAAACCAGTCCGAGCGGATTCTTTGCTGTGGAGAGCCCCAGTTGTTTTTCTCGGGCAAGCATGCTCTGCCACTCCGCCACACACCAAGGGGAACGAAAATAAGGCGGAGACCAGACCGCGACCAGAAGTCGTGAATGAAGCAGCGCCTGCTGGAGGTTCAGTGGCCAGTTCAGGCCGGGGCGCTGGTCTTCGTCGTACCAGATTACTGGTGACGTCGGCATCTCGAGATCAAGGCAGTCCTCTAGAACCGGCCTGAAATGGTTACGGACCCATTCGCCGGTGGCCCCCGCTCGAGGGTAACTCAGAAAGATGTCGTACTGATAGTCCACGGTCGAAGATCCTCCGTCAACAGGAGATGGCCCAATGCGAAGCTGTCAAAATCCAATTTCTGCCTGCAAAGCCATATTGCCCCGGCTGGTGCAGCCGCATCTCCCAGGGTTTTACAGCCGAAAGCGCATATGCCTGTCACGACCTCAGGCCTTGCCAGGTTCCAGCATATTGGCCGCAAGCTGCCTGAACCAGTTCTCGACATCCTTGGGTGCACGGTCTTTGGTCATCAGAGCGGGGGAGAACATTCCTTCGGCCACGTGCACGCCAAGCTGGCGATAGGCCTCGAACTGCTCTTCGTCATAAAACTGGTCTATCGTTGACTGATGGGGGAAATCGGGATGGATAGCCCGATAGCGTTTCAGAAGTTCTATTTCATCTCCGGTAAGTGAAAGTTTGAGATAGAGGATCAGGCCCATCGCAGCCGGTCGTCCGACGCCTTCGTCGGGATAGTGTACCCTGAACATCTGGGCGTGAGACCGGCTGAACTTTGAGGCCGGGTCCGGGCGCAGCTCGTCAAGCCGCGGTTCGATCCGTATGCCGAAATCGATCTGTGCATGCCTTACCAGGGTCATCTGCCCATGAAATGTGGACCTTGGGTCAGCCTCTCCGTCGACGCAGACCATGAACTTGCAGCGCCTGCGGAGCAGCTCATAGATGCCCATATTTTCAATGTGACCGCCATCCGAAAGATTGAACCAAGCCTCTTTCTCGGACATTGCAATGCCGGTCATTTCCCGCAGCAGGCAAAGGAAACCTGGCGCGTTGTTCACGAGGCGTCGCGGGTCGGCGATCCAGAAACCGAGACGGACGTTAAGCAGCGTCATAAGAGCCGAGAGGGCAGGCATGGATGCAAGCCCCATCTGCGGGGAAGCAGCGGCGCCTGAAATGGCCATTGCGGTAGCAAGATCAATCTCGTGGCGAGTGCCTTTCCAGCGGTTGGTCCGGAGATATCCGATTGCCGGAGCACCGCTCCAGTGTTTGGAAAAGAGAAAGAAATCCCCCCGCCTCTCGCGAAGGACCGGACTTGTGCTGGAGGGAAGGTTGAGGGTTGCATTCAGGAGATGATAGGGAGCCCGATGGCTGCTGTTGAGCGAACTCAGTGGCAGCGTGGGGGTTCTGGCTCCAAAGTCCACGAACGCTCTGGTGAGCTGATCGCGATAGAGCTTGTGAGGGCCCGTCAGATTGATGTTCAGAAAGAACGCCGCGAACACGAAACATACGACTGCGATAGCGATCAGGATATATGTTCCAGTCACGTAATGGAGTGGCGACAAGTCCGTCGCTCCCGGGTCAAACGGCAGTGAGCCAATCATACGAAGAAGATAGAAACATGCGAGCGCCACCAGCGGCACCACCAGGCCTGCGGCAACCACAGCGACCCTAAGTGCTATCCTTTGAACACTGGGCGACCTGAAGAGCGGCACGAAACGTAGGATTGCGGGTCCGCTCACGACTGAAGCCGCAGCGATCCCGGGAAAAGTCCAAGCCTTGTGGATGCCTCCAACCAGAACTTGATAGACTGTCTCGACGGCGAACATGATTACGGACGCCGATACCAACGCAGCAGTTGCTGCAAACACCATTCCGCCAATTCTTGAGCCAACGCTGGACCTCAACAGTATCCCGTAGGCAACAAAAGAGATGGCCGTAAGGAATGCCATTATGTAGGTCAGCCAGAGCCATGGTTCGGCCGCGTTTACCAGATTTACCAAAAAAGCTGCCCCGGCAAGAATGGACAGGGGCGCAGTCCAATTGAGCAGGAGGCCTGCCATTGTGGCGGTAACCATCAGCCACCGTTGTTTAAGGTCGGTGGCGCTGAGATACTTTGCGTTCTGTCTGAGATATCTGACTGATCCTGTGTCAGGACCGTGTGGATTGCCGATTTCGGTCAAGGGCAGGCCGGATCCAAGACGGGAAGAGATAAAACTGCCCGTGTATCCGCCTCCTGACACCGTCGATAGATAATCGAAGTCGTGCATAAGGCCACGGTCGACAAGAACCTGGACTACACCAAGGCAGAAAGTGGCGGATCGCATACCCCCACCCGACAGGGAAAGCCCGACCGCATTGGTTCCGGCTGCAGTCTGGATGTTGAACGACTCGCGTCGTGCGGCAATCTCGTTTGTCTCTGCCTCGTTTATCGCCTTTGCATTGGCAATCGCTGTCGGGTAATTCTCTTCAATTCCGAAAGGTACTGGCACGAAGCAGCTTTCAATTTCCCTGTCGTCCACCGCACCCGGTGTCATTTCGTCTGGGCTTGCAGTCCCGTATGCTATCTCCTGCAATCTCAGCGAGAACGTGGTGAGCTTCGCCTGTACTGCTGCCAGGTCGGCACGGAATTCGTTGGCGCCGTCTCTGGAGTCAAGCAGTCCCGCCTGGTGGGCCCGGTGCCACTTCGCTGTGACCGGCCTCAGGTCGACGTTGAGCATTCTGGTCGTTTCGCTGGCAAACTTGGCGCATCCAGGATGATCTTTCATCGCCTTGCGCGCGAGCCCGAAGACTTCCCACAGGCTTTCGAGCGCCCGCGCTTCCACTCCATACTGATATGCCAATGGCTGCGTTGCTATGCGGGTGCGCAGCTCCGAAAGGAGATCATGTGCAGCCAGCTGGTCGGGAGAAAGTTTTTTCGTCAATCTGCCGCCCGGTGATTGTGTTCTCGGATACCTTGAAGACGCTATCATTTCGTCTGCCGAACCTGTCCATGCCATTGGTGACCCGGCCGGCAGTTGTTAAAATCTGCCACACATGCCGGTGTCTGGGCCTCGTTCGCCAACGTACCATATGTCGAAGCCGTAACCGTCCAGACGAGCCCTTGGGTATCTGTTTCTCTCAGGAACTCACACAAGAAGCTTGGCGATCTGATTTCTCTTGCTTATCGCTCCCGGCGTATTCTTTGGCCGCTCAATAAATCGCACGAATGCATCAATCGCCGATTCTGTGGAAGAGGCGGCCGTAAAAGCGGAGTATTTTCTGGCCTCGCGAATTATGATGGAGATGTTGATCTCGGGGTCCTTGAGCTGCTCGACGGAGTAGCCTTTCCCAAGGCCAGCTGTCCTGTTGCATTGGAACAGGCCGTAACTTTCCTCGGGAATGGGGGACTTGATTGTCGGATCAAGGCCGGACTCGACGATCGCATTTGCAAGTGCCGCAAGAAGGTGCTGGTCCTTTGTGAAGCCGGCGCGCTGGAAGCGGTCCACAATCAGATCACCGTACTGCTGAAATTTCTTCTTCACGCCGGCGGCCGTAAGATCAAAGCGGTTTGCTGCCCCGATCACGATCGGCGACTGGAGCATCCGGATAGCAGCGATCCGCGGGATCTCATACCCGGTTTCCCGAACACTGTCTGACTGGTTACCGCCGAGAAGGATCGCCTTCTTGCCGTCGGTGGAAAATCCGGCAAAAAAGCCCACGTGCCCGCTTGTGTCGGTTCCCGGCAATGGGGTGAGAACTACGACTGCGCCTGAGGGTATGTCGTGGCTGCCCAGCGGAATGTTCTGGTTACCCCAACCTTTCCAGTTTACGGCTGCGGCGGAGCCCTTGGGTATGCTGTCGCCCGCTCCGCTCTGCTTCATACAGAAGGCGGCGAATGCTCCGCACCAGTTCGGAATGGTTGCGCCGACCGCGCCGAAGTCTGTTGCCTTGAAGTAGTTTTTTATCCTGTCCGGCGTGTTGGCCTCCGTCACTCCTGCCGCCAGCTCCGCCTGCGCCACGTTGAGCCAGGGAACTGCGGCTGTTGAGCTTCTGGGCAGTTCGTCAGCCGCAAAGGTGCGAATCTTTTCGAAGGCGGCGTCGAGGAGCCCGGCGAGGACAGACTCGGTCTGCGCGACAAACTGGGGGACCGTGGCTGTATCCTTGATCGAGCTGAACTGTGGTCTTTTCCTGATGGCGTCCAGTTTCCCGGCGGGCAGGATATCTGCCACCGCTTTGTCGGTATTAGTCTCATTCTGCCGCACGGCAGGAACGGTCGCCGCATCAATGAGATAGCTGTGAAACAGGTCAAGATAGCTGGGAAGGTAAGGATCGCTTCCTGGCTGCAATCCGGCAGTCATCGCCTGCGACACCGCCTTCCCATCTGCGTGCATCCGGAACGCCGCCGCGTAGACCTGGGCCATCGGGTAGACGACGTCGCCGGCCTGATAGTCTGATGCGGCCGCCAGCCCGCTGTTCAGGAATGCGTCCCACTCCGGTTGCGAAAGTCGGAATGGGCCGTCGTGCTCAGGTAGCACAGCAGGCACATTGGCCATTCCTGTCTCGAATAGCGCCCGGGCAATGATGAAGTCGGCAGTAACGGACCACAGCCCGATCACCGGATCACTATTGAGAGTGCGATCCGTGAGCGTGCACTGACGGACAAAACTCTCGGGATCAAGAGGCAGAGGAGCTGGATCGGGTATCTCTGTGCAGTTCGAGAGTGGCACCCATCCGTCGAGGACACCCGGAGGTATCAGTATGTTGACCCAGTCCACGTTGGTCGCCGGGTCATGCAACGTCTTGCCGGTTGCTCTCAGGACAACCCCTTTTCCGAGCGTGTCAAACCCGTCGGCATCCTTGGCGGGTGTTGCTCGAACGACTGTCAGGCGGGTCAGCTCATAGGCCATTTTGCGCCCTCTTCGTAATCGCCTGCACCAGATCCCACGTAAGCTGGTTGACGAGTTCCGGATCTTTCAGCGCCAGATCCCCGGCAAGCGAGCTGCGCAGTTCCACAATCCTCGATCTGACGTCAGCCTGGGTCGCGCCCTCGGTAAGTTTCCGTCCAGCGCCGAGCAGCACGTTCATCATTTCGACCAGACCGGGATCGTTTATGCCCGACGGAAACGTCACCTCTTCGTAGTAATTGGCAAACCTTGCGGAGTCGCACTGTGCCTCGCTATTGGCCAGCGTCAGCTCACGATCCGTAAGTCTGCCGGTGAGTTTTGTGGTCTTATCGCCGGCCAGTGCCTGGCGCCATTGCTGGTACGCAAGTATCCGGGCTTTTGTCCTTGCCGAGACATGTTCAATCTCGTCCGGGGGCACGCAGAGCTTTCCGAGCACCCTCCTGACATACGCAGCACCAAGTCCGTTGCCCGGATTGCTGAGTATCAGGGCATAGCCACTCGGGGGTGGCTCCGGCGCGTATTTTCGTGGGACGACGATCATCCGGGGCGCGACCGGCGCTCCGATCACGTCGGTTGCTATGAGCGGGTCGCTGTCCTCCAGCGCCTGTGGGCCACCGGAAGCGAGCGTTGTCAGCGTGTTGTTGATCTCGGTTTCGATCGTAAATGGCATGCAGATCCGCAGATACTGCCGCAGGGCGTAGAGTGCCTCCGGTCGGGTCGAAACTGATTTTCCACGGAGTTCGGTCCGGAAGCGTGTCTGGTTGCTCAGCACGATTGCCTGCACCGTTGAGTGGTTCACTTCCAGCAGCAGGCTTGAATTCACGTTGTTGAACGTGTCGCGGGCAAAACCGAAAGCGGTGCCGACTATGCCGATAGCGACCGAACTGACCTTTGTCGCCAGCAGGATCGCGTCGGTTGCGCTCTGGGTGTCGCCGATCTGCTGCAGAATAGGTCCCTTCGTACGGCGTCTTTCATCAAGCCATGCGAGATACGCATCGCATCGCTGGTCGATGTCGTTGAGGCCAGCCTGCACGAACGTGTTCCAGTCGAGTGAGCATCCGGCGCTTCCAGCCTGCCGGCAAATATGCCGGACATACTCATCCTGGAGCTGCGTTTGCGACGGAAGACCGGCGTATCCAAGTTCAGTACCGATCCCGTGCCTGGAGAACTGCGTATCCGACTGGCTGCAGCCAGTGATAAACAGAAAAGCTGCGGTTACGGCGTATAGCAAAGGATGCTTGATCATTCGCCGCCCCATCAGGCTGGTTGGCATATTTGCCGAAGCTAATAATCGTCCCGTCAAACTGCAGCGGCAAGCGATAGTCGAATTTATCCCCAACTGTTTTATTGACCTCGCCCACGCAATTTGACCCGCTATCCTTCGGCTGGACCGAAGGTAGTCTGGATTGATAGACTAGGTCGCGAACCGCGCGCAGGTGCTGGCTCTTTGTTGATGCCTCGCCTGTTTTCTGGCGACGGGCAGAAAACTGTCAGGGCAGGACAGACTGCATGTCGGCCGGCCAGTACGTATACCTGGACCGAACGATTTGTGAGTGCTGCCCGAGGTGACTGGACCGGTGATGCTGAGGAACCTTAAGAACATGAGGCTGCCAGAGTGGCTGGCTGGTTCCAGATCGATTTGGCGCAAGCGTTTGGGCCATCGCGCCGCGGCCATCAATCGGCATCGACGGTTCAAGGCGTTCATCTCCTACCGGCACCAGAAGAGCAGCGCCTTCGCTGAAAACCTCGAGCTTTCCATCAAGTCGTATGCCAAGCCGATGTGGCAGCGTCCGATGGATGTGTTCCGGGATGAGAAATACCTTGTTCCGGGAAAACCACTGGACGAACTCATCCGGGAAGCGCTCCGGAGATCCGAGTACCTGATCTATCTTGCCTCCCCCGAGGCCGCCGGATCGGAATGGGTCACTGATGAGTTGCGTCAATGGTGCCTGGAGCTGGACCGTCGCGATCGGCTGATCATCGTGTTGACGCAAGGGGAGATCGCGTATGATCCACTGACAAAGGCAATTGACTGGGACCGGACCAATTGCCTGCCTCCCATTCTTGAGGCCTCGATACGAAAGGTGCCGCTGTTCGTTGATGCCCGAGACTTTGCAGACCCTGCAACCCAGAAGCTGGACAATTCGGAATTCCGTCGCGCGATCAACCAGATAGTAGCCAAACTACGGAACATCGATCCGATCGAAATGTCGGGGCAGGAGATGGTCCAGCACCGGCGCAATCTGCGGCTGAGAAACGGTCTGTTCGCTGCGGTCGCGGCAAGCAGCGTTGCCTTTGCGGTGGCTGCGTCGGTGGCCGAGCGAAACCGGCGGGAAGCAGTTGCCCAGACCCGAGAGGCAGAGCGTCGCGAGTCGGAACTCCTTGCATCGACTTCCAGGGCAGCCAGCGAGCGCGGCGACCATCGAATGGCTCTGAAGCTGGCGCTCGATGGCCTGCCGGGCAGTGAGCTGAATCCCGCGCGCGGGCTTGTTGCCGAAACCGCCGGCGCACTGATCGAAGCGGTCAATGCCAACCGGCTGGCGCATACTGTGGGCAATGAACAGGACTGGCCACGGGCGGTGGCCGTGAGTCCCGGCGGAAACCTTGTAGTTTATGGGACCGACGAGGGGAACGTAGTCTTCTGGCGCGCTGAGCAGCATCCCCGGCAGATTGCCCGCCTTACATTTCAGGACTGGATCACGTCCGTTTGCCTGTCGGCTGACGGGAAGCTGGTGCTGGTTACCTCACTAGATGGCGACGTGGCCATTCTGCGCCCGGATGGTGGCCAGCTCGTGATGGTCAGGACGGGTCTCCGCATCGAGACTGCGGCCTTCAGTCCCGATCATAAAAGATATGCCCTTGGCACGCGCGAGGGGATTGTGCAGGTGCGCGAAACGACATCTGGTGAACTAATCGCCGAACTGCCGCGGCAGAAGGACAGAATCCGTACCGTGCATTTTACTCCCGATGGCCTGAAGCTGGCAGCTGCCGGGGACGACAATACGGCCCGGCTTTGGGAGGTTGCCACCAGAACGAAACTGGAGGAGTTCGCGCATACCGGTTGGGTCTCGGCAGTTGACATAGACCGTTCAGGAAAGTTTCTGGCCACTGCGTCGATGGATGGCACAGGCGCTGTCTGGGCGCTGGCAGGGAGTGGCCCGCAACTACCCCTCGCTGTGCTTAAGCACACCGGCCCTGTGGACGACATCCGTTTCGACGCTGCGGGAACCAGGGTCGTCACCGCCTCGCGAGACCGGACGGCCAAGGTGTGGAGTGTTCCTGATGGCCGGCTTCTGGCGACGCTTTCCCACACCCAGGCAGTTGGCACTGCGATATTTCTACCTGACAGCCTGAGTGTCGTGACAGGATCGGCCGAGGCCGTGCGACTCTGGCGGATCGACAGCAGCAAGGAAATTGCGGTTCTCGGCCGGCATAAGGAACGCGATGTCGTAGCGAATATCATAGCGACTTCGCGTGGCATGGTCCTGTCGACGTCGTCCGGCGGCGAGGTGCGGCTGTGGCGGGTTGAGCCGGAGAACCCGGCCTGGATGCTGGATCACGGCGACGCAGCTGCGAGCGTCGGTTTTCGCTCAGATGACGCGTACCTGCTTTCGTCCTCAGATGACTATACCTGTCGCGTGTGGAAGCTGGCGACCGGTGGCTTGCTCTCGGTTATCGGCACCGGCTCTACCATCCAGAGCTGGTGCAGGTGGTACAGGGACGGAACAAACGTTGTTTTTTCGGCTTTTGACATGGCCGGTACACTCGATGTGCGGGGGTTTTCCGACGGCCGGAAAATTGCGTCGTTTGCAAAGCAGGGCGCCCCGGTCAACGCGATCGCCTATGATTCCCAAAGTCAGATCATCGTGACTGCAGCACTGAACGATGTATGGCTCTGGCCTGAAGGAGCGGGGGGAACAAAGGTCCAGCTCGGCATGCTGTCTGAATGGGTGCTCAATTTGTGGATCGATCCTCGGCATCGGCGTGCGATCGCCGCTGCGGAAGATGGTACTGTGGCAATGTGGGATCTGGCGCCACCTTACAACCGCAGGGACGTGGTCTGGCGCCAGGACAAGCTGGGCCGGACCGCAGTCAGTGCTGACGGAAAACAGTTGGCGATAATGACTTCCGCCGGCATGATCTACCTGATCAATCTGGACACGATGGGACTGGAGGATCAGTTCGAGGCCGGAGCTTCATTTTTCGCGCCGATCAAGTTCGCACCCGACGGAAGTGCTATCGCCGTGGCCAGCGGAGACGGCACGCTTTGGCTCTGGCGGCGTGGTCACGACCCAATGAAGCTCTCAGGACATACACAACCGATAGAAGCGCTAGCATTTGAGCCGCAAGGCTCGCGCATTGCATCGGCCTCGCGCGACGGCACGGTTCGCCTTTGGGATGCGACCAGCGGAGATGCACTTGCGGTTCTGCGCGATCACGAAGGGCGGCTCCAGGCAGTTGACTTTTCGCACGACGGACGCTGGCTTGCGTCCGCATCGGATGACGGCAGCATCCACGTCTGGTGCATCGAGAGGACACTCGCCGAAATGCAGGAAAAGGCTCGGCGGATACTACGGCGGTAACCCGCCGACGGCCGCAGTCGGCTTGCTTGCCAGAATAAGGCCTTGACACCAGCATATCAGCGGAGACCATCCGCCCCGCGGGCTATCACCTTCTGCGGAATATCCCTGAAATCGCCTTGAACTGGCAGGGGCCAAACGGTGCCCAGATTTCGAGTCCGGAATCGTGTTTCCAGTGCATTGCCAGCCCGCGGCGTCTTCACTGGACCGTGGTCGGGATGCTGAGCGCTCCACTGGCGGCGTCGTCCCGCTCTCGCGCCTGCCCAGATCCTCAAGCGCTTCGGCCAGATTTTTCCGTGCTTCGCCCAGCCCAGTGGCGCCCGCTCTTCGGTCCATTCCTGCAGTGCCGCTCGACACGCGGCAACTGCTTCCTGCAACTGATCGGTGCCGCCGTCACGCTTGCTGAGCAACTCAAGGGCGACACCGAGATTGTTCTGTGCCTTGGCCCAGTCGAGCGGAACACGCTCGCGGGTCGCTTCCTGGAGCGTCGCACGAAAGGTAGCTACCGCCTCCTCCAATAGCGCCGTGCCGCTCTCCCGCTCACCGAGCACCATGAGCGCGATGCCGAGATTGTACTGTGTCTGCGCCCAGCCAAGCGGAAGGCGTTCTCGCGTCCGTTCCTCAAGGGCTGCACGATAGGCGGCGCCAGAGGCGGCAGCGGCCTCGTTCAGCCGCGCAGTGCCCGTTTCGCGCCAGCCTAGCGTCAGAAGCGTGGCGTCAAGGTTGCTCTGCGTCCTGGCCCAATCGAGCGGCGCTCGCTTGCGCGTCTGCTCTTCGAGCGCGGCGCGGAAAGCGACTACTGCCTGTTCCAGTCGTTCGGTGCCGCTCTCCCGCTCGCCAAGCGCTGAAAGGGCGTTGCCGAGGTTGCTCTGCGTTGCGGCCCAATCGAGCGGCAAACGGTCACGGGTCCCTTCCTTCAGCGCGGCGCGATAGGCAGCGGCCGCCTCCTGCAAGCGCTCCGTGCCGGCCTCGCGCTTTCCAAGCTCCAGCAGCGCGGTGCCATACCGGTTTGCGCTCTTGCCCAATCGAGGGGCACGCGTTCGCGCGCCCATTCCTGCAGGGCCGCGCGATAGGCGGTGACGGCCTCCTCTAACCGCGCTGTACCAGTCTCCCTCTCGACCGAGTTTCCACAGACGCTCCCGAGACCGCTCTGCGTGGCCGCCCACAGCCGCGGCACGCGCTCGCGGGTCCATTCCCGCAGTGCGGCGCGTTAGGCGGCGACTGCCTGCTCCAGCCGTACCGTTCCACTCTCCCGCTGGCCGAGCGCATGCAGCACATTGCCAAGATTGTTCTTGACCATGGCCCAATCGAGAGGCGCCCGCTCACGGGTCTGCTCCTCAAGCGCGGCATGGTAGGCCGTGACGGCTTCCTCCAGCCGCCCGGTGCCGCTCTCGCGCTCGCCGAATGACAGAAGCACGTTGCCAAGATCGAGTTGCGCTCCAGCCCAGTCAAGTGGCGCCCGTTCGCGGGTCCGCACTTCGCCAACAGACCTCAACACGCCAACGGCTTCTTCCAGCCTCGCCGTCCCGGTCTCGCGTTCACCGACCCTCGGCAGCGCAATGCCCAGGTTGCTTTGGGTCGCCGCCCAGTCGAGCGGTTCCTGCGCACGGGTCCGGACTTCCAGGGCCGCACGGAATACGGTGATCGCTTCCTCCAGGAGCGCTGTCCCGCTCTCGCGCTCACCAAGAAGTCGAAGCGACACGCCGAGACCATGCTGTGCCGCGGCCCAATCGAGCGGCAGTTGAGTTCGAGGAGTGAGATCAAGCACCTGCCGCCATCGTTCGATCGCAGTCTTGAGCGCAGTATTGTGCCCGAATTCGTCCCCTTGTTGGCGGAGTGCCGAAGCCTCCCTCTTGAGGTAATCCCGCCGCGCGCCGGACTGATCGTCGGTCAAGGGGAGCGCCTGCGCCGCATTAGCGAAGTGATTTGCGGCGTCCATATAACGCAGACGGCCAAGCGCGAGCTCGCCGCGGCTGGCAAGCCTCGCGGCACGGTTGCTCTGCTGCGCCTGTGCCTGCTTGGCTTCGGTTTCTGCGAGCAGGGGCAAGCTCGCCGGCTTTCACCGCCGCCGCCGCGTCATTCTTGAGCGAGGCGATCTCCGCGCTATCGCTTGGCTTCGCAGCGGCCATCGCCTGCATTTCCCTGAACCGTATCGCGATCTCGACCAGCTTGCTGGCAGCTGCTCGGGCGGGATGTTTTTCTCGCCGAGGATTTGGAAGACGGCCCGTATCTGGCCGTTGGTCAGGTTGAGCGTTTGCCGCACCGTCTCGATGGTCCGTTCGCGCTCGTTGGCCAGGTTCTGAAGCGTTTCATTGGTAGTCAGGTATGCCTTTCTGGTTTCCCTGAACTCCTCGACAATGGCGCAAGCAACTCCGGCGAACGCCGGAGACATTGGAAATGTGACTGGCTTAGACAGAGCCGGAAATCGCAATCGCGCAGTTCTTCGCTTCGACATCTTCCAGCACCGCAGCAGGCGGCACAAAGCCTGGTCCCAGACAGAAACAGATCGTGACGGCCAGCGCCGAGATTGCGCTTCGCATGACCAACCTATTTGTTGGTGGCGCTACCGCCTGCATTGTCGATTGTCGATCCGGATACATCTCCGCCGATGGCGATGCCGCCGTTCTCGGCGGATATCGCAGGCCCTTGACCGACGTAGACCCTGGCTGCAATCCCCAGGATCGCCACGGAACAGACCGCGACGATGATCATTTGCAAAAGCCGATAGGCCTCGGCCGGCGGGAGCATGGGAAAGATCTTCTTGCGGATGATCTCGCCAAAAAGCAGAAGGAACACCCCTAAGGCGAGACCGCCAATACCAGCTATTTTCCCAACGACTTTAAGCAGCTCCGTATTCATGACCGCACGTCCCTCGCGTCCATCCGCAAAAGCATTAAGTAACAGCAGTAGAGACTATATTATTATTTGCACATGCAGGCACGAACTGGCCCAACAGTTGGATTGATCGACCGCGGCGGCCCCGGCCTTCTCAAGTCGGGCAAGCCATTAGCCGCCGGTGAGGATACCCTCTTTGCCACCACGTGTTCGGAAGTTCGTTTCCTGGCGCTCCTCGCGGGCCTGGCGAGCGTTTGCTCAAGCGCAGCACGCGCATCCGCCCGCAGTTCAGAGGCAACCCGCGACACGCGCCAGCACCCCCTCAGGGTTGGATCGACTGCATTCTCGACCAACTTGAAAAACTCGGTCATAACCGCCGTTGCAAGCGTCTCGTAGTTAGTCCGCCTTCTTCGTCGCGCTCCTCGTCTGCTTCTGTCGCAGGTCAGACCATTACGGGTTATACTCGTTTGACTACGCGATCCAACATTGTCAGGCATACGTCGCGCTTCCGTCTGAGTCATATCATTCGCATCACCTTTTTGCCGATAGCCAATTGCTAAACATTCATAAGTCGTGCCAAGGTAAATTTGTTGTAATCCGATGGTTATACTGTCTGGCGCGGGGGAAGCGCGATGTCAGCAGGAGAGAGCCCTGCCGCGGATATTGGCGGCACACAATTTCAAGCGTCTGGTCGCCCTGCAGCGGTGGCTGCCTCGCGCCTCGGCTTGCTCGTTCGCCGCGTATTCGCGGCGTTTTGCGCCGTTCTGGGCGGCTCCCTTCTTGTTGGCACCGCGATCTTCGTGCTGGACCTGGACGATTTCGCGCGCATCGCCGCCGACCGAATCCTCGCCAATGCCGTTCGCCCGGCCGGTCGCGAGATGCCGGCCACCGCCGGGTCGATCCCTTATCGGTCCGGAGACGTTCAAGTCGTCGGCGGCATGGGACAGGGCCTAAGCTGTAGCTTGCCCTCGTTCCTCGACCGGCTCGCCTTTCCGACCGACCCGGGCAAGTCGCCGATCGGACTGAGGATGCGGCAGGCCTGCGCCTATCACGACTATTGCTACCGCCATGGCGCGGCCACCTATGGCTTCACGCAAGCTGACTGCGACTTCGCTTTGCAGGCGCAGGCTTTCCGGCTCTGCACTTTCATCGAAACTGCGGGACAGCCGGATGCGAATGGGCACGTGAAGGACGGGAACTGCATGCGCGACGCCCGCCTGGTAACGTTGGGCGTTCGGATCGGCGGGAGCGACTCCTTTCGGACGCTTGAAGCGCGCGCGGTGCCTTCGGTCAATGAAACCAGACGTAGCGGGTCGGACGAAAATACCTCGACCTTCTTCGAGTTCGATCCTTATCCGACGAGATCGGCAGGCTATACCGTCTACCGCATAGCGGATGCGCCGCCCTGTTCGAGTATGGCCTGGGCCGCAAAGGCGATCTACCGCTTCACAATACGGCCATCAGGAATCGTCGTTTCCTATTCGGTCGGATTCGGCCGCTTCTGGCACTATTTGGACATTCCGGGCGACCCGCACTACGTGACCTCGGCCCCGCTCGTCGTTCATGCAGGTGCGGGAAGCGACGCGGCCGACTGGTTCGTATGGTGGCAAAGGGCCGGAGAAGACTCGACGGTGGGCCGGCTCGTCGCGATTGCGCCCAAGCAGGCATCTGGCGGCGACACTTTCTGCAGGGGCCTGACGGAATCCGTCGACGCGGCGCCCCGCATCATCAAGGCCGAGATCGGTCGGGACGAGAAGCGCAGGGAGGATCCGCAGATCGACCAGCTTCAACCTGCGGACCTCCGTCCCGCGGCCGGGCACGTCCTGTCCCTGGTTACCCTTCGCAATCATCACTGCCTCGATCCTGGCAACGCACCATGCTTCGTGCACGTGATGGTCAGGACGGACACGGGGCTGCCGCTGGTGCAGGAGCAGGAACCGCTCAGCATCAACGACCGCTTCTCCCGCAAGCCGGCCAACACGGATATCGACCGCTATCGAAACTTCGCATCGCTTCCCTTCGTGCTGGACCCGCCCGGCGCGGAAGCGCCGGTCATCGCGTGGACGCGTCGCGACACGAATTACCAGACCGAGGCGCGGCTTCGACGTGCGGCCGTCGATGCTGGCACCGGCACGGGGACGCGGGACGACACGGCACGTTCGCAGGGCACGGTCCTCCTTTCAGGATTCGCGGAATCCGACGAGCCGGCCTTCGTGCTGGGCCGCTCTGGCACGCACCCCATACTCGCTAGCCTCAGCGATACCACGGCGGCGCTCGGCGCGAGTTCCGCGGCTATGCGGGAATGGCCGCTGCCGCCGCCGGATATCGATGACCTAGCGCGCGAAGTCCCCGCAGTTGCTGTGGATCCTGACCGGTGCCGTCCCGGTCTGGAGGCCGAATGGCTCGTGCGGCCGCCGCAGGTTCTCGGACAGGCTGATGGGAGCGCGCTGGTGGTGTTCTCACGGCTCCGGCCCTTTGTGTCGGCAAACTGGACGGCCGCCGAGCTGCAGCTTGCCACGCTTGCAATCCTTCCCGACGGAAGTTGCCCGATGCCCGCCTGGCGGGGAACGGAGATCGCTATCCCTACGCCGCCGGAACGCGGCAAGACGACGGATCCCCTCGAATCGGGCAGGGCCGCTTTTGTCAGGATCAGCCGCAGCCCGCTCCTGCTCGCCGACCTGAATGGCGACGGATCGGTGGACGTCGCGCTCGCGGAAAGCGGAGAGCCCGACATCCCGCTTCCGATCTGCTCCATCGCGGCAGATGGCAGCTGCAGTGTGAACCTCTACCCCTGAGGAACAAGTTATGTCGAAACAGACCAACAGCCTTATCCTGATCGGCGCCGTGGCAGTGGTGCTGGTGTTGATCGGAGCCGCGGTTTCTATTCTGTGGGCCACCGGAATCTCGGCGGTCGTCGGGCTGCCAATGCTGTCGATCGGGGCCGTGATCGTGCTGGTGATCCTGCTCTGCCTTCTTTCGGTCGTGTTCGCCTCCTTTGACCTGCAGGACAAGACCCAGGCGCTGGCGCTGCCCGAGGGCTCGATCCGGGCGGTCATTGCGCTGATGCTGATCGTGCTCTTCGCAATCCTTTCGATCTATCTCTTCGGCAGCCTCGCGACGGGCCAATTGATCGCCCTGGGGGCCGTCGATGAAGCGCAACGCGCAGCTTTGATCTCGAAGTTCGGTGAGCGCAACATCGTCTACGTTCCCGAGGCAGGCGGCAAGAGCTTCAACGTGTGGTTCAGAGACGCCGCCTCGCAGGACGGCATCGACTTCGCAAAGCAGCTGCTCGTCCTGGTCGGCACCCTCGTAACCTCGATATCGAGCTTCTACTTCGGATCGAAGGCGGTCACACCATCCGCCGACCGCGCGGCAGCCGCAAATTCCCTCCCCAGCATCGAGAGCATCGACCCGCCGAACTACTCGCGCGGCAGCGGTGCGCAGGACTTCACGATTCAGGGCACCAATCTTGAAAGAGTTTCCGGCCTGAAGCTGCGCCTCAACGGCAGGGACGCCAAAGCTTCGATCGTAGACAAGACGGCAAGCCAGATCCGTTTCAAGTTGGACATCCCGGCTACAGAGCAACCCGGGATCTGGCAGTTGATCCTGACGGACCCGAAGCTGGGGGAGCAGCGGATGCCGCAGGGCATCACGGTCACATAGGCCGGGGCGATGCTCACAGCGAAAATTCGTTTGATGTGCATGACGAGGGGGTCAACGTGGCACAGTTGATGGTGAAGTCGCCGAGTAAGCTTTGGCCTGATCCGGACGAAAGCTCGCCAGCCTCGGCCGAGTTGAAGGCCGGCGACAGGGTCGACCGGCTCAAGGAACTGGGGAGCTGGTCCAAAATCACTTGCACCGATCAGGCGGGGCAGGAGCGCCTCGGATGGTTGCCATCCGAACTCCTGGGCGAGGTCGCGGCAGCCGGGATCGAGCTGTTTGACGAACCGTTCGGCACGGCGACGTGCGTCACCGGCGAGATCGTGGAGAAGGGGCCGGAACTGCCGCCCTGGCGGAAGGTGATGGTGAGGATTGCCGATGGAACTGTGATCAGGGGCTGGATCCAGATCGATCAGCCGACGGCAGGCGACAGCGGGACAACGGAGCCCGAAGCAGCTGAGGAGCAAACGGACGCTGCGCTGACGCTCGGCGCAAATGAGGTATACCGCGCGGCGCTCCTCAAGGCGCAACGTATCACCGGCATCGACGCTGCGGCGTTGGCCGCCCTTATCGACGCTGAAGCAGCCAAGCTGTCCAGCGGTCAATGGAACAGCAATTCGCAAGCCGACTCAAGCAGTGCCGCCGGGCTGACACAATTTCTCGAAGACACATGGCTGGCACATTCCCGAACGGATGGAATGACACTTAACCAGGTTTGCAAGGAGAAACTGTATCTGTCGACAGCGAATGAGATCGTCAATGGAAAGCGCGGCGACATCCTGCAACTGCGCTTCGATCCGGATCTCTCGATCATCTCGGCCGCGGAATACGGCTCCTTGAACCTCAATGTTCTGATTCGGCAGGGACTCGTCGACGACGACGTCGGCGACGACGAAAAGGCGCGCTCCATCTATCTCGCGCATCACGAGGGCCCCGCCGGCGCCCAGGCTTTCCTGAAGGGAACCGACACCTATACGTTCAGCGACCTCCGGAAGCAGGTCGGGCCGGTCAAGGCGCAACTCTATGTGAACGATGCCGGCGGCGACGCGACTCGCGCCTACCGCAATTGGCTCAACGACTACATGGACCAGCGAATCCAGCCGTCGAAATTCAGGTCGGCAGGCAGGATCGTGGCTGCTGCCACGTCGGATTCGCTGGCCCAGTTCGATCGAGCGCCGATCCCGGTCGCGGAACTCGGCGGCAAGGCCGGGCTCGTCAAGGCAATACAATGGCGGCTTTACGAACTGGGCTACCTGGATCCACCCGCGGATGGGATTTTTGGTCCGGTTTCGAACTGGGCGCTGGGCGAATTTTGCGATCTGAACGAGGTGTCGCTGAGCAATGGCATGACGAAAGAAGTCGCCCAGCGCCTGCTGTCGCCAACGAAGCCACTTGCCGACATCGTTCCGACGGCAAGCTGGTTCGACAAGGTCATCTCATACATGAAGGCGCAGAACTACTTCATCTGCAGGCACCCGGACTGCAAGAACATCGTGTATCTGGAAGGGGTCAATCCCGACGGAACGCTCAACGACGATGCCCCGAATAAGTTCAACGATCTGCGCATCGTGTTCAGCGTGGCAGCGAATGGACACCCGGCATTCGAGAACTCGATCTGGGAAGGCACGACCGAGCCAGGCAAGTACTGGACCATCCAGCCGATGAGCCCCAAAGGCGCTGCCAGGATAGCCTTCAATCAATACAAGTCGTGGTCGGTGGGCATTCATCATCCGACCAGACCATCAGCGCATGAAGCGTTGGTGCAGGTCGCGCCGGTTAGCGTCTACAGAGACCTGAACCAGGACTTCAAGCGGACGGGTGATCTGCTCGATACCGGATTGTTCGCCATCAACCAGCATTGGGGATACGACGCACCAGTGGGCGATCTTGGTCGGAGCAGTGCTGGCTGCCTCGTCGGCCGCACCAGAGATGGGCACCGGGATTTCATGAAGCTTGTGAAGGGCGATCCGCGCTACAAAGTCAACCGATCCTATCGGTTTGTGACGGCCGTGATCCCGGGCGACAAGGTGTTTGCCTTAGGAGCGCGCATTCCCGGCGTCTCTGCGCCGCGGACTTCAGCTCGTCGGATATGGAGCCGATGCACGGCCGGTTATGAGGGGGGCCGAAGTGGGGCGGTCGAGGGTGCCCGCAGACGTTCGACTGGCCGGCCGGGGCACACTGACTGATCAATGCAAAACATCCGCGCACGAAGTACACGGCCACGTGCAACGAGCCGGCATGCGCATCACCGGGCGGCGATCTCGAACGCTCGATCCTGGCGGCGACGATGTATTGCACATTGCACAGGGTTCCGTGAGTTGCTATCGCGCTGCGAGATGGACCTACTGTGCAGCATTGTCAGCCGTCGTCTGCTTCCGGCGTAGATATCGTTGCCTCTAGATGGCCGGCATGAGTCGCGTTGCTGACAGGCAGCCTTGGGCCGCAGAACGAACCCGCTGTGCGGGATGGGCGTGTGGGTCAGGTAGGATCACGAACCGGAAAATCAGAAATATACGCGATCCGTATGAAGCCGCTCGGGTGCACGTGAACCGTGAACTATGAATGTGAGAGGTATCTCCGCTCGTGACAGATTCATCAGACAGGGTTTCCAGGTTTCCTGCCGGAGGCGACATTGGCTAGCGACCCGGCGCTGGGAGGTGCAGGCCGTTTACCTAGGTGATTTCGACTGGACGCCCAAATACGGGTCGATTGTGCCTGCCGGCTGCGGCTCCTGCAGTCTTTAGTACTAGCGAGCGAGCTTTCGGCTGAGTCCTGTGAGGATCAAGGTCACAATCCGCTGTGGATCGTCGGACACGACCAGCTCCGAGTTTTCTTCTTCGGAGAGACCGTTGTTGAGCGCTGCGGAGAGGCCGGCCGCGCCGGCCCGTTTCAGTTCTGCGGCAAGTTCTTCAGGTGTTTGAACCGCAGGATGACCACGCCGCTGGTACTCGGCGAGAAGGTCGATTGTATTGGGCATCTTCCTTGCGAGCCACGCGCTGGTCAGCTCCTCGCGCTCGAACCCGCGGAGGGCGTCGACAAGGAGCCGGCCAGCGCCGCCGAACAGGCCCAGAATATAGAGAGGCTGCCGCGTGCGTACCGAAATCACCCCTTCCTCCAGCACGCCCGGCCAGATCCCCTGGTAGTGTTCAAGTTTTCCTCCCATCACCACGCGTGCGGAGGTTTCTTTCTGCATGGATTCCCGCATGAAAGTCAGCGAGCGCGCCCAGGCGTAGCGCCGGGCCAGGGTATCGGGAGCAAAGAAGCCGTTCTCGAGCGGATCCAGTTCTTCCGGGGTGACATTGAGCTCCGGCGGAGCGTCCAGATCCCTGAGAACAGCCTCCTGACCGTACTGACGGATTTCATTGTCACCAAACCTGCAATGTATCGGCCAGGCGACCCAGTTCTCGATGGGTATCGGCGGCTTTCCGGCGACCTCGCTCAACAGCATCGAATGACTTCGAACCATCGCCAGCAGGCGTTCGACGTAGTTTATGCTGTCGCCCTGGACAGTTCCGTTTTGAAGCCCGTCGTGACCGAGGACGCCGCCATACGCAACACGAAGACCGCTGATCAGCAGGTACAGCACAAGATCATCGGCAAAGGTCGCGAGGTGTTCCGGACTTCCCCCATAGCGGTCGCTGTCTGGCGCGTTTGACAGCGACACTCCCACAGTCTGAATGCCCGCGGGCCGCTGCCATAGCGCAAGTTCGCTGAGCGGCGTCGTAAAATCGATGCGCTGTTGCGCAGTTGCTAGCTGCAACCGGTCGAGTTCCTCACGGCCAAGTGGCGGGTCGGGATACCAGACCCGGGTCGTTCCGGTAGGGAGATGCGCAAGCGTAAGAGACTCGGGCGGGGCGCTCATGGCGACCTCATGCTCGCCTGCCCGTGCGAGCAGGCGCAGATGGTCGTGCTGGTAGCGAAGGGCTTCCATGAGTGCGGCTTCGATAACCAGCGCTGCGTCCTCAGCCTCCCAGAGAGAGCGCTGTCTGTCCCAGGCCTTGTCGTCGAACGCGCTGGTCGTCGCGATCGCTGCGCGCCAGCGTAGCGTCAGTGCATTGCCCAGATAGGGAAACAGTCGGACCACCCGCGCTTCCAGCGCGTCCACGACAATCAGGGGCCGGGCGGCAAGCTTGGCCTCAAGGACCTCGCGACGGCACCATTCGCGGCTGGACCACGTGTCTGTCAGGACGGCCACCAGTGCACTGGAATTGAGTACACCGCTCTCGATCTCTTCCGGAAACCGGCCACCGGGCGGAATCTCCGCACTGTCGAACCAGCCCGTGACCGGCAGTTGAGCCAGTACTGCCAGGATGGCTTTGACCGGCCCTTCCGAAATGGCAGCAGGGTCCTTTGGCAGGTCCTTTTTGGCATGGCTGATGAAGAGGCGGAGCGGAATTTCCGGCAAAGCGTCAAGCTCCTGTCCGGGTGCCCGCGGTAGAGACTGCAGCACGCGCAGGGCGCGGGCAGCAATATGCAGGTTCAGATGGCGGTCCCTCTCCGCACCTTTACGGACGTCAAGCCGGATGAAGCTGATATTGTCCAATGCGGTCGAGAGACCAAGTGCACCTGCATCAAGGGCGACGGGGAGGACCCTGTGGGGGCTTCCACTTCCCGGACCATGATCACGCAGTAGGTCTTCTGCCAGCCGCCCCCATCGATCGGCGATCTCCCGGTCTTTCTGCCGCGCGCGACGCGCCATCCGCTCATCCGCCAGAACGACTATGATTTCGTGCGCCGCACCTAATTCGATTGTCGGGGGTGGCCCATCGTCCGCCTGTCTTGACCCGTAACGCACCGGAACCCGCGGACCTTCCCCAGTGGGCCTGGCCGAGAACGTCCTGTACAATTGCGCGGCGAGGTCCCGTGCTTCCTTGGAATCCCAATGGAACAGCACCTGAATGCGAAGAATAGCCATGAGCCTCACCATAGCGCGTGCGAGGAAGTCGGCGCCCGGCAGTCTGTCAGGGGAAGTCGAACGCACCGCCGGGGTCGATGGATATCGTGGTGTGCGCCGGTTAGGGCAGTCAGCTGTCGTGCCTGTGCAGATGAGCTGATCCAGCGCCGCCAACGACACGTTCCTGGCTCTGCACACACAGACACGAGATCAGCGAATGTCAGCAGGCGACGAAAGTGCAAGTTCACAGAAAACATATCTGCGACGCTCAACCAGGTGCTATTTTTACGCTATACTGTATAGCGCAGTCTCGCCAGTGGCGATGCCTGTGTGCCGGCCATTCACGCGGCCACGAGTGCGGCGTGTGGATCCGGGGCGGATTTCTGACCTACACAGAACAAGGTGGCAGACAACTGACACCTGAACGGCCGTACCCGATCCGTCTTTCCGCAGGGGACCTGCAGTGACCGTAACGACGATTGATACACCGGCTGTCGCAAGCCGATCTGAACACAACACCATCGCATCCGGAGGAGAGGATGCAGGTAAATGGCACTTCAGGGTATTCATCAGCTACCACCGCACCGATGTGGACTGGAAGTTTGCGAAATGGCTGCAGGCAGCCCTGGAAGGCTACCGAACGCCCAGTCGTCTGGTGAAGGAGGGCATTCCCAGCCGGGTAGGGAAGGTTTTTCTCGACGAGGCGGACCTGGCGGCGTCTCCCGATCTGAGTGCCGACATCCAGGAAGCTCTGAAAGGCTCTGAGTTCCTTGTAGTCGTCTGTTCCCCGCGCACTCCCGCAGCACGCTGGGTCAACGACGAGATACTTCTCTACCGGGGGATGGGCCGGAGCAACCGGATACTCGCCTGCCTGATCAAAGGCGAGCCGGCTGGGTCTTTTCCCTCAGCGCTTTATGTCAATGCGGAAGATGAGCAAGGTGTTCGCCTGATCCAGCCACTCGCAGCAGATTTTCGCTGGGTGAATGGCTTCGGCAGGCGGGCGGCATGGCGCCTCGCCAAGCTGAAGCTCCTGTCGACGCTGCTCGGCTGCCGGTTCGATGATCTCGTCCTGCGCGAGCAGATGCGCCGGCGGCAGAGGCAAATGATGGCTGCAGTCGCTGCAGTTGTCTTTACCGGATTTTCCACCATTGCCGGCTGGTACTATTTTAAACAGTGGGCCAATAGCAGCGTTACCCGGATATGGAGCAGCCTCGAGTTCAATAACGAGAATCTGGGTATAGGTGAAATCAACGCGTTGTGGGACCTCGCGACTTCGCGTGCTGCGATCCGCGATCGCTTCTTTGAAGGGCTTACCGAGAATACCTCGTCCCTCCGCAAGCTTGAGAGTCGTCCCGAGCCGATTGTGCGCGGATTAGGTATTGCGCCGGACAGCCCGGGCGTAAAGGCAGCAAGTCGGGACTTCCTGGCTGCAATGGCTGCGCAGAACGACCCGGACATGATCCAGCATATTGCCAAGGCTCTTTCGTTTCTGCCGGCTTCCCTGACCGACGAACAGATTGCAGCCGCAGTCGATCACGTGGAAAAGGTATCCGAAGAGCAGGGCACAAAGCCTTTCCCTCCTGTCGTTGCTACGCTTTCAACCGTGGAGCCCGCGATGCGGTCTCTGGCCCAAAGGGCCACTGCCGAGCAGGCCGGAACAGCCTTCAGCTCCATGCTGGATCGGCTTCTGGGTGTCAAGGCCGGCACCGAACAGGCATGGACACTTGCAGCCGCGTGCCGGGGACTGGCGTGGAGGCTGTCTCAGACCCAGGCACAGACAGAGCTGGCTCCTATCCTCGCAGGTTATACCGAGAAGGCAGATCTGCTCCGCGTAAGAGAGCTGAACCAGATCCTCGAGGTGCTGCCCGCCTGGCCAAACGACGAACAGGTGCGGGCCCTAACGGCGATTACGCTAGAGAAGGTGCGAAACAACGAACATGGCGATCCGCCAGAAATCCTTCGCGATACGCTTCGGCCACTTTTTGCGAAATCATTTCCGGCGGGAACAGGTCAGGCATCGCTCGGCCTTCTGCTGAAGGAGTTCACAAATGCGAAAGACGGCGCCTATCTGATTGTCCTGACAAAAGCACTGGAGGCCACACCGGCGTCGCTAACCCCCGGGCAGATGGACATTCCGCTCGCGGCGATTTTTGATGCAATTGACAAAAGCCGCAGTCAGGCCGACAGCGAGCTCCTTGTAGAGGCACTGGGGTCTCTGGCAAACAAGTTAAACAGCCAGCAGGCCAGTGCCGCCCTGGGCTACGCGATCAGAATCTTAGGCGTTTCATCCGACCTGGGTAACAGGACCTATCTGCTGGAAGCTATAAAAAAGCTGACGCGATCCATCAAAGCTGAACAGGCTACCGATCTTTTTATAGCGGCAGTTCAGAATGAATCGGGGGGTACCGCCCTGAACACTCGGGTTGCGCAGCTTGAAGCAATGGACCTTCTGGCGAGCCGGCTTCCTCCGAACAATGCGCGGGACGTTTTCCCCCTTGTCTACGCCCTGCTGCCGCTGAGCCTCAATGCTGATGCCGACCAGTTCGAAAAAGTACAGAGCATTCTGAGAACCCTCGTGGCCAGGATAGATCCTCGGGATGGTCCGGAAGACGGCTTTGTCACCCGGGGGATCCGGAATGCGCTCAATCCGGGTCAGGACAAAAAGATATCCGCCCTGTTTGACTTCAGGTCCAGAGCGTTCACGAACGAACAGACCAAAACAGGACTGGACTACATTTTGGGCTTTCTTCAGCCTGCTTGGGACACACGGGCTTCGCTCTGGTCATACCCGGCTGCGTTGCGCCTGATTGTGGAGAACGCTTCCGACCGACAGCTGGAGTTGGCTCTCCCGGCATTGCTCGAGGCGTGGCACATCCGGGATAATGTGGAAGCCGCCTATGTGATCAATCCCGGTCTGGACCTGTTGATCGAGAAAGCACCGCCGTCTCTTCTGGAAAGTAATTTTGTCGCGATTATCGAGCCACCTGGAGCCATCTACACAGGGGGAGTTGAAAAGCTCTGGGGCCTCGAAGGAAAGGTGGGACGTCTGGCTTCTCGTCTTGTTGACAGCCAAATCAATGCGGTAGCGGACAATGCACTTGAAGCACTTCGCGCTAGCGACGATGAGGCTACCCTCTGGGCTATTGCACAGGCAATCCAGACGCTTGCAGGAAGGCTCGACAGCAGCAGAGTACAACGCGCTCTCGAAGCAGCGCGGCCTGAGCTGGCATCGGCAGGCTCCGAGGGACAGGCTATCGCCTGGGCGGGCGCGGTCGAGGCGCTTTTGCAAAAACAGACATCAATGGCCTATCTCGCAGGTATGACTGAAGTCCTCAAATACCCGACTGTCGAGGATGGAGCGAGAGACTACCTGCTGCAGAAGGTGCGGGAGAGATTTCCAGATGCTCCCGGGTCCGAACTGGGTCTGGCTGCTACTCTTGAGTGGCTGGAACTGAAGGTTGGTGCTGGCCCCATAGGGCGAATACCCGAACGGCCACTACTGTCGCGAGAGCAGAAACCCGAAAATCGCACATGGCCTCCGGCGGATTTTTCCAGGAACAGGGAAGAGACATCGGCAATTGTTTTCCGGCAGGCCGGTCAGTAAGCAAGCCGAGCTGGCAGAGGATTCAGTGGCGAAAGGCCAGTGAGGCACAGCTGATGGACATGGATCCAGCTTTGAAATGGGGAGAAGTATCCGGCCAGCATAAGACTCGGGCACAGTCGGACAGAACGGGGATTGGCATGGAGCCGATGACGATCTTCCTGAGCCACAGCTCCGTAGACAAGCGATTTGCGGTTAAGCTGGCGCAGCGGCTGGGCCGGTTCAGGCAGCTGCGAATCTGGATCGACCAGCCAGAAATCAAGCCGGGCGACTCGTTGACCGAAATCATAGGACGGGCACTGGACAGCATAGATGCCATATGTGTGATCCGGTCGCCTGATGCTGCGGTCTCCGAACGGGTCGCCAAAGAAGTCAGGCAGGCAAGGCGCCGATACGCGAAGCTCAGGAACATCGGATGATCTCCCCGATCCACAAGGCAACAGTGATTCCGCGCTCGCTGGCGGACCGGCTCTTTCTCGACTTTTCGGACTAAGCAAATTTCGAAGATGCAGTCGGAAGACTTGTGGACGCATTGGGCGTTTTCCGGTTGACCGGTGATCCTCTCACTAACGAGGAAATCGATATCCGCCTGAGGGAACTGGCATCGGGTACGCACTTTTGGGCGGTCTGTTGGCTGAAGCTGAAGGCGCAGGCGGAATTTCTAACGCTGCCGCCGGAAGCCTCTCGGAATCGCTGAAGTGTGCGTCGAAGCGTGTTTCGAGGCGGACTCCTACATCGTCGAAGCTGCGCTCGACAGCCTGACGGGATCCGTCTTCCCACCCCAGCTGTATAAAGCTTTCGTCGCGGATGTTGGAGGCGTCGATCGTTTCCCCTCGCTGAGGGGCTGTCCTGCCGGCAGCACACGATCGAAGCAGTGTCGAATATGAGGTCGCAGGTTGTCGCAGGGTCGATTGCCGGCATCGTCATCAGGCCGATATCCAGCTGGTTGCTCGCGGCAAGTTCGGCAATCCGTACGGAGCATGCGGGCACGGGTGCCAGCCGAAGCGCGATCGATTTTGATTAATGGTAGGCGGCACTCCTTCCGTTGTTGAGGTGTTCAGCTTGCCATCCGGGAAGCGGCTTGACTGGCCGCTCCCGCCACAGTGGAGTGCCACCGTTGTCGCGCAGGTTGTCAGGTCCGAGATCGGTGCAAGACGTCGCGTGATATCAAACGCACGCGAGCGACCTCTTGGTTGCTACATGTCGGCGGGTAGTTGGAAGGTAAGTCTAGTGTTAGCTCGTAATTTGGCGTAAGTTGGGACTCAAGATCCGGGGGGGCGTGTGTGAAGTGGAACTATTTTATCAGTCATGCCAGCGAAGACAAGATCGCTATAGCGCAACCATTAGCGAGCTATCTTTCAAGGGCCGGGTTCAAAGTCTGGTATGATGAGTTTTCATTGAAGATCGGCGATTCCCTGTTGGAGAGCATCGATTTAGGCCTGTCGCGTTCGGACTTCGGGATCGCGATCCTGAGTCGGAATTTCTTCGCCAAGAAGTGGCCCAGGAGTGAACTTTCGGGACTCTTTTCATTGGAGAGTGGACGGAAGAAAATTCTACCGGTCTGGCACGACATCACAGCTTCAGAGGTGATGTCTTATTCACCCATTATAGCCGATCGCCTTGCGGTCTCGTCTGGCAGGGGGCTGCAGGCTGTCGCCGACTCGATAGTTTCGTCGTCTTTTCCTAAGCGAAAGAAGGATCTCCCCTTTCTGACAGATTCTGAAACACAATCTAAGAGTGTTTATGCAAGTGCCCAGGTCGAGTTTCGAAACCTTCTCGACAGCGGAGGTTCGGCCGCCGACGTGATGGCCTTTCTTTCGGTGAACCACAATCTGATTCTTGGGCCGTACGGCTGGATGGAATCGGTTGTCCCGGGATTCGTTCTTCCCTCCGAGATCGACGTGGATTTTGTTGTGATGAGTCCCCAGGGTATCACGGGCCCCATCCATCTTGAGTTGGTCTTTCTCGGCTCACTTGATCGGGCAGAGATCGGCGCGACGCTGACGAGGATTGTCAAGCAACTCGGCCAGCGCATCCCTGCCAGAAAGCGGCCTTACAACTATCATGGGGGAACCTTGCTGGGAGATTTCCCTCAACTTGACGCCCTCGGCGTCGCGATAAAAAACCTTACGCACTCAGACAATATGCATTTCGATGACCCCAGTTGTTGGGTGTTGACGGTCTCCGTGTATAACGGGAGAAGGTCGCCAAATGACCGTTCCAGCAAGGTAGCCTTGCCCTCGGCCATGCGGGGCATCCAAGTGGACGTGGGTTCCTACGACAGGATCACCGACACGGAGCGCTCCTTTCGCCGGTTTTAGAGTTGAATTTGATCGCCGGTCTTTCGTGCGTCCAAGCTGACGCAGGTCTTTGTGCTGGCATGTCTATGCAATCTGCCTGGCGAATTGCCTGGCTGGCTGCTCGAGGAATTCTGACGGCGGCGCTATCTCCACGGACTCGTCAGCGTCCGAACAAAACGCGACTTGTGGAGCGCGCTTTCACGTGCATTCAGAACGCGACAGCTTCAGCATGCGCATTGGCGCGGGGTCGTAGATTGTTCTGACGCTCGTCGAAGGTTCGATTCGAGCCGTCCCTGATTGTCGCGCGCCACAGGCGCTATATTCGCTATTCCGCCTGAGCTTACTCAATCGGCGGGTCTTTGGCATTGACCCATTCCAATGGCGAGCAGGTGGCCTCTCCTTTTTTGGCGTCGACAGACCATAGTTCGAGCTTGATGGGAGGCGAATAGCAGTAACCGCTCTCCGCTCCCTTTTCCGGGTCGGGCTCGGTGAAATCGGCCTTGGATGATGTCGCCGAAATATCGAGGAAATCGGGACTGATCAGGGCGTTGATCTGCTTCAGGCGCAGCCGGATCCAGGTCGCCATCGCACTCATTTTGCCGGCATCTTCAGGCGTCATTTTCTCGAGATGAGTGAGCACAGCTTTTAGTTTGTCCCGATCGATCAATTGCTCATGGACTGCATCCACAAACTTCATACGGCGTTTCTCGCGGCCATCATAAGCTTCCTCACGCCGGCGCCGTGCCTCGGCATCTCGACGGCGGCGCTCCCGCTCTTCACTTTCTCTCCTCCGTTCGCTGATGGACGCTGCGTGTCCTGCGAAGCCGGCCAATATGTCCGGCAGCATGCCTTCCAGGGCCTGCGTTTTTCCGTCGGAGTATGTGCGGCGAAGGCCCGAGTATGGATTGGCGTGGATTACGATAGTGAGCCGGCCGGAAGGAAACTGGTCATATTTGGGCCAAGGGTCGTTGGTGTAGCCCCAGCGCGTTCTTTCATCGCGCCGTTTCAGTTCTGCAGGCGTCGGTTGATGCAAGGATTTCCGGGGCTGTTCTTCCAGGCCGAATGTAATCGACTCGTTCCGATAGTGCCGTGGAACAGGTGGAAAGAACGGAAATGCAGGACCGCCGGGAGAAATTGATCGCTATCGCAGGGCCGTTGTCGCGCGCCAAGGAGACATTCAACAAGTCCGAATGTACGGCCGCTTGCGACCCGACAAGACGTTCGGCGTTTCAAAAGTCAACCGTACCGCCGGCCCTCGCACAGCCCGCCACCGGCACCGGAGCTTTTCACTGATTTTGCCTTTGCTCCGCGGTGAACGCCTTTCGACCGCTTGCCGACCAGATTTGTCGGATCTGTTCGCCTTGATCGCTCTTGAGCATGTCAGCCATCCAGAGCATAGCGCCGTAGATGATTGCGCGACCGTCGGCAGTCAGATCAACGATGCCTGTCTTGATAACGAGGCCGCCGAGTTCGATCAGGTATCGGGTGCGCTTGCGGCGCTCAATTTGCCAAGTGCGCATGTCATTGCGGGCCAGCGCCGCTTCCCGGCGATTGTGGGCTGACCGGTTGCGCTGAAGCGCTGCGCAAGTTGCGGTTAGATGCCGGATCAGTTCGTCGGGACCTGCTCGTCCTCGGTGCTGAGTGCGTCGGCCCGGTGGCGATTACCAGTTCTGGACGACGAAGGCGCGCACTCGCTTGTGTTTCCGTGTGAGCGGACCGAATTGGGATGGAGGCATGCCGTCACCCGGGTGCCAGTCGATATTCATCACACCCACTTGGCGCGATTGGATTGAGCAGAAGCGGCCAGCAACGATTCACTAGCTTGGCGCCGGTGACGGGCGACTTCAAATTAGAACCCACCCAAGCTGTGATGACGGAGTATGTCAGGTTGGCCGAATGTCTGCCATATTTGGGGTAGAGGCTGAAGCATTCAGGAGAAAATCCAATGCCGGCACTCACCCTGGCGGTCGAGATTGCAGACGCGATAGCAGCAGCAAAGATGCGGCGGCAACCTTCCTTTGACGTGAAAGCCAAGGCAAAGGAATTGGCGACGGCTCACCCCAACGCCGGGGCCAGCGTCGGTGATGTCACCGATATTCTCGAAGAGGAGAGCTTGGCCGTTGGCATCAGACCGATACGCGAGCCGGGCCATTAGCTCCAATCAATCGAGCAGCATCCCTACTTCCTTGGCCGCAGCCGCGAAAGCGGTGCGCACATCCTTGAGGGTCAAGTCGCCAGCTAGTGCGGCTAGGCAAGCCTTGGCTATGCTTGGGCCACTCAAGTAGGTTCTCGGCTGCTGCCCGGACGTTGTTGACCTCATAGCGGGGGCTCCGGCTGCCTCGTCTTGACTGAGACCGGCGGCGAGAACGATAGCGTGCCGTGGGTGCGCATCACTCATGCAGATCGAAGGCGACGAACCGGCCAAGGAATACCGCCTCGAACGTGATGAGTTCGGTGAGTTGGCAACCCGTCTCGGTGAGTTCGGGACCGAGTTGCCGGACCGCCGCGATGGTTGCTTTGATCGAGACCGTTTCGCCAAACGGCGCGTTAGGAGCGCTGCATGGACAAGCTCTGACGGTGTTTGCCGGCCTATGATCGACTTGACCGTCCACCAGCCCAACTCCACCCTACAACCCGAGTCCCCATCGTTGAGGCAAGGCTGACGGGAAATCAATCAAAATCCGTGTGGAATATGATGAGGGTCAAATCGTCTACCCGGCGACCCGACTCTCTAAGAAGCCCGCAGCGCAAAGTCTTGGGGGACCAGCTGCATGGCTTGCGATATTGAGGATAACTGCATCATGGCCGACGAGAAAGAGGGTCGGCCGAGGCAACGACCGGCCCTCTTGTCAGCGAAGCCTCGCAGCAGCGTCCGGAGACGGGAGTGGGTGAGGGGACAGACACCAGGCAGCTGCGGGCCCTATCGTGAGTAGTATCACATTAGCGCTCGCTTGGATAACGGAATCCATGCTGCGGCGCGGCCAAAAAGTAAGGCCGATCAGGGAGCCGACCGGCCTTCAGTTCGCAGGGGCCATAGAGGTGGCAAGAGTTCAGGGGACAAGCCGACCCGCTGCGATTTTCATCAAAGCTCGATCTGCATCCGCTTGGCAATGGAAATCGCACTTGGCCGCTACTGGTCATCGTCATCTAATTTCCTGGCTACTCGACGAGTGGGTCACTGCCGTTTGGCCCGCCTCCGGCGGAGTGCGGCACGCACCCGAGGTAGAGGCTAGCACCGGGTCGAGCACTGCCGCGATATGCCGATTTTCGCGCAGGACAGCCGTAACGGCGGCGACGTTTGCTCCGTGGCGAGCATGCCGATCTTGATGGTTACGACTCTATTGGCCTGCAGCCGCGCGCATCTGATCGGCCACCAGGCCGGGTGGCAAATGATGGGTTTCCAGGACGGCTTCATGCCTCTGCGGCGTCACTGCGTTGATGCAGGTGCGCACGCCGAGGCTAAAATCGTCTCGATATCGCGGGCTATGCCGGCGCCGCCGCTGAAGTCCGATCCGCCGACGACCAGCGCTTGCGGCTCCGTGATTTGAACTATGGGCCAACTCTTCAGCCGAGGCGATGGAGACTTTCGGTAAGTAGCTCGCTGGTTGCTCGCGGAAGCATACGGAACGATAGGGGAAGCTTCGTGATTTTGGCCCACGAAAAACGCAATGAAATCAACGCCACAACCACGCCCTCCGGGCCCACCAAAACACCCCCGTAAGCCTTTTTTGAGAGTTGCCCACAATGTGGACTCGAACCCCCTCTGGTTTGAAGAACCTCGAAGCGTTTTTTACGCATTTCAAGGACATCGAATCGAGCCAGCCATCGCGAGTTCTGAACTTGAGCGACCGTTGTCGCGTTTCGGTGAAATCGGCGCGCTTCTGATATTCAGTCTGAACGACTTTCAGCGAATGGCGGCTTTGCGCCCACCTATCGGCCGTTGAAGCTGGCTCGTGCATCACTCGGAAGGGGGTTGATGCAGTGACATTGTTCACCGATCGAGTGGAGCTATCTTCACTGTCCATCTGTCACGTTGCTACAATTTGGTCGGTGCGCGACGCAGGTTCGCGGCGTGGCAAATGAGGTAGCGCAATGAACTTTGTCGACGTGGACCTTAACTTGTTGCGCGTTTTCGATGTGATGATGCGTGAAAGGAGCGTAACGCGCGCAGCTACCGAGCTAGGAAGAACGCAATCCGCCATCAGCCACTCGCTATCAAAGCTCCGGTTCTTATTGCAGGACGAATTGTTCACGAAGCATGGAGGCGAGATGCGGCCGACGCCTCGGGCGATGGAGTTGCTGTCAGATATTTCTACTGCGCTCGCAACCATTCGTGCCTCGATCGACCGTCACCAGGTGTTCAATCCGGCGACGACCCGACGCAATTTTCGCGTTGGTCTTACGGACTACCACGCCATGACTCTTATCCCCGGGCTGATCCGGGAATTTTCCAGGCAGGCACCCAACGCGACGCTAAATGTCATTCCTGCAAACGGACCCGAAATCGGCTCATCGGTCTATTTGAGACAAGTCGACTGTGCGCTGACGGGAGCAGCAATACGCGACGATCCGAGCCTCTTGAGGGTGGAACTTGGCCAGGATCGGCTGTTTTGCGCAGTGTGGAGCGGAAGCAAGATCGCAAGCAGCGCAATGACGCTGGAAACGTATCTGGCCAGTTCGCACCTGCAGATTTCAGCAGACGGCATAGCGGAAGGGCTGGCCGATGCCGCGCTCAAACAGATGGGTTTACGGCGCAACGTGGTTGCAACCATCTCGAACTATCTAGTGCTGCCCTGGGCGCTACGCGGCACAGAACTGATTACCCACTGCGGCGATGCCATCCTGCAGATTCTGGATGAGAAAAGTGAGGTGACGTTGGTCCCGCCGCCTCTTGCCATATCCAATGTAAACGCCTGGCTGATCGTTCATCGCCAGATGGCGAACGACCCGGGCACCAAATGGCTTCGGGACGTTATCGTGGGTATCTACAACGGCTCGCGAGCGACGAGACGCCAAGGGCGGTCCGTCGAAGGGTCTGGCGCGGCGGGTTTTTTATGAATGATGCTCATTTTTGAAATGAGAACAATCGATTTGACGAATAGTTGAACTCAAGAGCACATTCCCTTCAACGATAACAGGGGAATACCGGAATGAGATCAACGTTTAAGGTTTTTACTGCCCTCGCAATCGCGTGCACAGCCGCCCCGGCGTGGTCCGCGACCCTGGACAACGTCAAGAAGAATGGTGTGCTTACCTGTGGCACGAATTCGGCCACGGCGGGCTTCAGCCTTCCCGACAATGAAGGCAAATGGACCGGATTTGTGGTCGACTATTGTCGCGCGGTTGCCGCCGCCGTGCTGGGCGATGCGCAAAAGGTCAAGTTCATCCCGTTGACGCCAAAGGATCGCTTCACGGCCTTGCAGTCGGGAGAGATCGACATTCTCGCGCACAATGCGACCTGGACCTCCTCGCGCGACACGTCGCTCGGCATATTGTTTGCTGGCACATATTTCTATGACGGCCAGGGATTTATGGTGCGCAAGGCGGATAACATCACATCGGCTAAGGGGCTCGAGGGCGCGTCGATTTGCGTCACCCAGGGCACCACGACCGAGTTGAACCTTGCGGACTATTTCCGCTCGCAATCGATCAAATACAGCACGGTAGGTTTCGCCGACGAGGAGGCTGTCGTGAAGGCTTATGAGGAGGGACGTTGCGACGTCTTGTCCGCGGACACTTCGACCCTGAACGCATCTCGGCTTCGCATGGCCAAGCCCGACGACAGCGTCGTTCTTCCCGAATTGATCTCGAAGGAGCCGCTTGGCCCGGCAGTGCGGCAGGGCGACGACCAGTGGTTCAATGTGGCGAAATGGACGCTCTACGTCATGGTGGCAGCGGAAGAATATGGGGTCACCTCCAAGAATGTCGATGCAATGAAGGCGTCGGACAATCCCGGCATCCGCCGTTTGCTCGGCATCGACGGCACCATAGGCAAGGACATCGGGCTCGCTGACGACTGGCCGGTTCAGGTAATCAAGCAGGTCGGAAACTACGGCGAAGTTTTCGATCGGAATATCGGCAAAGACTCACCGCTCAAAATGGACCGCGGCATAAACGCGCTCTGGAACAAAGGCGGCGTTCAGTACGCCCCGCCGATCCGCTAGGCAAAGCATGGTTTGCGGGGCGCCGGCGCATCGCCGCCGGGGCCTTGCACAGATCCCGATAGGAACAGCCATGTCAGACTTGTCTCTTCCGGCGCCCCCGCGCAGGAGCCTATCGCTGCACGATACAAAGGTGCGAGGCGTTTTCTACCAGCTCTTGCTTGCCTGCGGCCTGTTGGCCTTGGCTGTAGGCATCGGCATGCAGACCGCGTCGAATATGCGGGTGCGGGGGATTCCACTCTCATTTGCATTTTGGAACGACGCTGCCGGCTTCGACATCAATCAAGCCCTGATACCGTATGACGCGCTTTCGACCTACGGCCAAGCCTTCTGGGTGGGAGTGGCCAACACCCTCTACGTAAGCGCCCTCGCAATCTTGTTTGCGACCTTGCTTGGCTTCTTCATCGGCGTTGCCCGCCTCTCGCCAAACTGGATCGTTTCGAAGGTGGCGACTGCCTATGTCGAGCTTGTGCGCAATGTGCCGCTATTGCTGCAGCTGCTATTCTGGTACAACGCCGTTCTCAAGCCATTGCCCGCCCCGAAGGCGTCAATTGCGATCCCCGGCGGCGTTTATCTCAACAATCGCGGCCTCATCATTCCGGAGATCCAGCTTCATGCGGGAGCGGGGTTGGTAGGCCTGGCATTCGTGGCGGCCGTCTCCTGCTGCATTGCATTCTGGTCCCGCGCCAAGATCATCCAGAGACGAACGGGCAAGCAACTGCCGGTCTTTCGGGTAAGTCTGGCGACGCTTATAGGGTTTCCGCTGATCGTGTTCCTGGCGGCTGGCGAGCCGGTCTCGTTCGTCGCGCCGGAGCTGCGCGGCTTCAATTTTCAAGGTGGACATCAGCTCTATCCGGAGTTTGTCGCGCTCCTGATCGGTCTGTCGGTCTATACCGCATCGTACATCGCCGAGATTGTCAGAAGCGGGATCCAGGCGGTGCCAAAGGGCCAAACGGAGGCTGCGTATGCGCTCGGGCTGGCGCCGGGCAAGACGCTTCGCCTGGTCGTCATTCCGCAGGCGCTGCGGATCATCATACCGCCTCTGACAAGCCAGTACCTCAATCTCACCAAGAACTCGTCTCTGGCGGTGTTCATCGGCTATCCGGACCTCGTGCAGATATTTGCAGGGACGGTGCTCAACCAGACCGGCGCTGCCGTTCAGGTCATGGCGATTACTCTGTCCGTCTATCTCATGATCTCCATCGCCACGTCGTTGGCCATGAACGCATGTAACCGACATTTTGCGATTGTCGAGAGGTGACGCATGAGCGACCAGCCCATGGATTTGTCGGTTGTCGCCAGTGGCACGCTCATAGCGGCGATGGCGCCCCCCGCCGACATTCGGCCAGGTCCGGTGACCTGGATGAAAAGAAATCTGTTCTCGTCACCTTCGTCAGGCGCGTTGACAATATGCTTTGTCCTGGTCGCCGTGTGGCTGCTGCACCACTTTCTGAACTTTGCAATCTTCAACGCGGTCTGGAGCGGCGGCCACGAAGCTTGCCGTGCGAACAGCGAGGGAGCCTGCTGGCCCTTCATCGCCGAGAAATTCGATTACCTGCGATACGGCGCGTATCCGGTCTCAGAACGGTGGCGCGTCAATCTCACCCAAGCAATCGGCGCCATCCTGATCGTTTGGCTGCTGTGGACGAAGGCGCCGCGGCGCAAGCTGGCGGCCTTGCTGTTCTTCCTTGCCTATCCCGTTGTCGCATTCGTTCTGTTGCGCGGCGTCGCTTGGCTCCATTTGCCTACCGTCGACACGACACTCTGGGGCGGTCTCTTGATTACGTTGCTCATGTCGATTGTGGGCATCGTCTTCTCGCTTCCTATCGGGATCATCCTGGCGCTCGGACGCAGGTCGGAACTCCCTTTCGTCAAGGCGGTTTGCCTTACATTCATCGAAGTCGTTCGGGGAGTGCCGTTTATCACGGTGTTGTTCATGGCGAACTTCATGATGCCGCTTTTCGTCCCGGACTACCTGACGCCGGATCGTCTCCTGCGCCCTCTCGTCGCGATAGCGCTTTTTTCGTCCGCCTACATGGCCGAGGTTGTCAGGGCCGGCCTTCAGGCGATCCCGAAAGGCCAGTTCGAAGCGTCGAAGGCGCTCGGAATCAGCTACTTCGATATGATGCGCCTGATCGTCCTTCCCCAAGCGTTGACGATCGTCATACCGAGCATCGTTTCCACCTTCATCGGACTGTTCAAGGACACGACGCTGGTCGCGATCGTTGGCATCGCGGATTTCTTGCGGGCCGTCGAATCGGCACGGGTCGATCCGAACTGGGCAGGTCCGACGATCTCCTCAACCGGCTACCTCTTTGCGGGATTGGTCTACTGGGGCTTCTGCTTCGGCATGTCCCGTTATTCGCAATCGATGGAGCGCCGATTGGCGCACGGCCACAAATCCTAGAAAGCGACGAAGATGTCCCAACCAATGTACGCATCGACGAAAAGAGCGCCCTATAACCAGGCCATCGCCGTCGAGTTGCGTGACGTCAACAAATGGTTCGGTTCATTTCATGCGCTGAAGAACATCAACCTCTCGGTGCCTCGTGGTCAGCGCATCGTGATCTGCGGCCCCTCCGGGTCGGGCAAATCGACGATGATCCGATGCATCAACCATCTCGAGGAGCACCAGTCAGGCGAGATCATCGTCGAGGGCAATGCGCTAAGTGAGGATCTGCGCCAGATCGACGAAGTCCGCAGCAATGTTGGAATGGTCTTTCAGCATTTCAATCTGTTTCCGCACCTTACGGTGCTTGAGCATTGCACGCTTGCGCCGGTTTGGGTGAGGAAGATGCCGCGGGCAGCGGCTGAGCAATTGGCGCGCCACTATCTGGAGCGCGTCAGAATTACGGAGAAGGCGGACAGCTACCCAGGGCAGCTGTCGGGTGGCCAGCAGCAACGCGCTGCAATTGCCCGGGCTCTCTGCATGACCCCAAAGATCATGCTCTTCGACGAACCGACCTCGGCCTTGGATCCGGAGATGGTCAAAGAGGTCCTGGACACGATGGTAACGCTTGCCAGCGAGGGCATGACGATGCTGTGCGTGACGCACGAAATGGGCTTCGCGCGGGAGGTCGCCGATCGTGTGGTGTTCATGGACCGCGGGGAGATCGTTGAAACGAACACGCCCCATCAGTTCTTCACCAACTCCCGATCGGAACGGACGCGGCAGTTTCTGGCGCAAATCCTCAAATAGAGACGGTCGCGAAGCCGAAGCGGCCGTAATCGTGGCAACAGATTTCCCAGGTGATTATCAAATGGCTTGTGCAGACACGCCCGCATCAGCGGCTGGGCAAAGAAGTGTTGGGGGGATTGATTTCGACCAAATCCACGACCGCCAGCAATTTGGATCCGTTAAATGGGCCAACCAATGGGATGAGTTCTCTCCGCGCGTCGAGGGCAGGGACCTGCTGTCTCTATGGACAGCGGATATGGATTTTCGTGCCCCGGAAACCGTCATCGCGCGGCTGCGCGAAGCCGCGGACCATGGGATTTACGGCTATACCCGCCGCGATGCGCGCCACTATGAGATCGTGCAATCGTGGTTCACACGCCGTCACAATTGGTCCCCCGCGCTGGGGACCCTGCTTCCAGCCCCTGCGATCATGCCGTCAGTCGCTGCGATTCTGCGAACCTTCACGAAGCCCGGCGACGGCGTCATCGTGCAGTCGCCTGTATACTCCCCATATTTCGAAGTGATTCAGGGAAACGGGCGTGTCCTGCTCACTAACCGGCTGACGCTGCAAGACAACAGATATGAGCTCGATCTGGAAGACTTCGAGAAACTGGCCGCTAGCGGCGCAAAAGTGTTCTTGCTCTGCAATCCGCACAACCCTGCCGGAAAAGCGTGGACACTCCAAGAATTGACGGCGCTGAACGACATTTGCGAGCGCCACGGAGTTTTGGTGATATCCGACGACATTCACTGCGACATAAGGTTGTCGGATCGGCCCCACATCGTCTTCTCCTCCATCTCGGATGATGCCGCGGAGAAATCCTTCATCTGCACCGCTCCGACCAAAACCTTCAACCTGGCCGGGGTTCCTTCGGCAACGATTTCGGTGGCGAACAAAAAGCGCCGCGACAAGCTTCTTGCCGCGATGCAGGCCACATTCATGGTGAACGCGAACTTCTTCGGCCGCCTTGCTCTGGAGGTTGCTTACGATACCGGTGCGCCATGGCTGGACCAGCTCACGGGCTACATTGCCGGAAACCTCGATCTGGTTTGTGAATTCGCGGACCAATACCTTCCTGGCATTACGCCGATGCGGCCCGACGCATCGTTTCTGGTGTGGTTGGATGCGCGCGAGCTCGATCGCAGAGTGGGTGGAGTTCAGAAGTTCCTTGTCGATAACGCTGGGGTCAATCTTTACGACGGTCGCGTGTATGGTCCTGGCGGCGAAGGCTTCATCCGCCTGAATGTCGGCTGTCCGCGTGCGTTGCTGCGTCGGGGGCTGGAGCGCATGTCCAAAGCGCTGGCATCCCTTTAATTGACGGAACCAAGTCAGAGCGCTGCTAATGCGAATTGCCGTCCTCCCAACGCGACCGCCACGTTGACCAGAGGGTGGTCGCGTATGGCGGCGGCGAGCCC
Organism: Mesorhizobium sp. CA7; assembly: GCF_020165015.1. NCBI lineage: Bacteria > Pseudomonadati > Pseudomonadota > Alphaproteobacteria > Hyphomicrobiales > Phyllobacteriaceae > Mesorhizobium > Mesorhizobium sp. CA7. The sequence continues at coordinate 245,188 of NZ_JAIUHH010000005.1, read as the reverse complement.
GGGTCCGAGAGGCGGGCGCGAATGCGCATATCGTGGCAGCAAACCTCCAGGTAGCCGGCTTCATGACGACTGCGAACCATTGGGGTGCAGTAATTGCGTACGGTGATCAACCGGCGCAGGTCGAAGAATTGCTGCGGTCCTCAGTTACAATCAAAAAGAGACGGAGCGCAAAGGCCCGGGATTTCCGGCTAATTTCTTCGCTGCGACTGAGACATAAAATGGAATCTGGAAGTCTGTGGAAGCATTTCGATGCCATCGATTGTGGAGGTCCCATGTCCGCTCTCGTCGTCATAGTCTACCCTGCGGAGGCCAAGGCAGAAGAGGTGCGCCAGCGTCTGTTTGCATTGCAGAAGGAATACCTCATCAACATCGGTGATGCGGTGATCGCAACCAAAACGGAAGCCGGCAACGTGAAGCTCAATCAAGTCATGAACACGACCGTCGCCGGTGCCGTGTCGGGCAGCTTCTGGGGCTTGCTTATCGGCGTCATTTTTCTCAACCCGGTGATCGGTGCTGCAATTGGCGCCGCTTCCGGCGCGCTCGGCGGTGCGTTGACGGATGTGGGAATAAACGATGCCTTCATGAAAGATCTCTCGGCCAGCCTGCAGCCTGGAAATGCCGCCTTGTTTGTGCTCGCTCACGGAATGACAGCGGACAAGGTGCTGGACGCGATCAAGGGATTTGGTGGCGTCGTGCTCAAGACATCGTTGGACGAGACGAAGGAGCAGATCCTGCGCGACGCGCTTAGCCAGGCAGCCGCGGCCGCCTAGATGAGCTCAGTTGCCGCTCTGGAATCGCGTGAGCGATCGCCTGACAACGTGGACGAGAAATGAGATGACGCAGGTACGAGGCCTGTTTGCCCGCCCTAGCACATGGTTGCTGGTCGTTGCATTGTTGTCGGCATGCACCGTCGCCGTCGATCAGGCACGTCCTGTTCCGAGGCGGCCGCAAGCTTGCAGCTTGGTACATACGCCTGTTTGTGGCCGACGGGGCGACAGGCTGCGGACATTTGGCAACGCCTGCATGGCCCGCGCCCAAGGATACCAAATCGTCAGAAAGGGTGAGTGCCGCATGTCGCGACCTACGCCGCCAGCAGCCTGCACCCTCCAGTTTGCTCCGGTTTGTGCGACCAGCAGCGGACGCTTTCGTACGTTTTCCAACGCATGCCTGGCCCGTGCCGACGGCTTCCGGCCTGTTCACGCAGGCCGCTGTCGCTGAGCCAAAGGGATTGAAGTGCTTTCCCCCTCGCAGGGACGTCCGCTGCATGTGGGCACGAGCCTCTGTTGGAATGCCATCACCCGCGAGTGAAACAAGATCGCAGCGGTCGCGCTCGAGAAACGAAAAGACAAATGTGGCAGAAACGAGCGATCACCTTGTGGTCAACCCGGTTGCGACCGGCATCCTCGTTCTCGCCGCTTTGTACTTCGCTAGAGCGATTCTCATGCCCTTTGCATTCTCGCTGTTCGTGATCGCATTGGTATGGCCAATTCAGGCGGCCCTGCAACGGCGGATCGGGAGCGCTGTTGATCACCCTTATGCTCACCGTTCTGGTGATCGTAGTCGTGGGCTCGGCGATTGTCGGGGGTCTCGGGGAACTATCGCAATGGTTGTTCTACAATGCTAGCCGATTGCAGGCGACCTACGCCCTCTGGGCGGATTGGCTGGATAATCATGGAATTGCGGTCGTCGGCCCGCTCGGCGAACTATTCAGCATGTCCCGGCTGATTGCCCTGACCCATAGCTTGGTCACACGGCTGAACAGCGTCGCCGGCTTTGCCGTTTTGGCCTTCATTTTTGTTATGCTGGGCCTGTCGGAGGCCGACGACCTTGAGCGTCGGCTGCGTTCGTCGCCGGTCCAACCGCAAGGCGAACTCCTCTTGCATATCGGCCGGGAAGTTGGCGTCAAGATTCGCCGCTTCATGATTGTGCGCAGCATTGCCTGCATTGTGACGGGCCTGGTCGTGTGGGTGTTTGCGCTTGCCGCAGGGCTCGAGATCGCCAGCGCGTGGGCGGCAATCGCCTTTGCGCTTAACTACATCCCTTTTGTCGGACCGTTGCTCGCCACGACATTCCCGACCTTGTTCGATCGGGCGACGCATACTAGCCGCACTACCTGCCGTCAGCGCAAGCCCCGCGATTATTTCATGCGTCGGCTAGCGGACGTCCGACGTCGCGCAATATACGGTGTGGAGTTGCAATAGAGACCATGCCCAACCAGACGCATGAAGCCAAACGTCCGCATGGCATATTCGAGCTCAATTGTTCTTGGGTTCGCCACCGAATACGAGAACATACGAAGGAAACGGATGGGCGAACCACCCGCCAACTGATTGATTTCCGGCAGAAAACGACGACCCTCGGCGACTGACAAAATCTTATTCGCCAAGGGATTACGAAGCAGTTCGCCAAAGTTGATTCAAGAAGCTGATCTAGCCACTGTCATGGCGCTTAGGGAAAGGTTTGCCGGGCTTGACAGGAGCACGATCGCGCCGCCATCGCGCATTGTCGGGCGGAAGGCGCGCACGCTGAGCATCACGCTGGTCAGGTTGACGGCGATGGATTTGTTCCAGGCCTCCAGCGTCAGCAGCGGATATCTTGTTGAACAGATGACCGGCAAAAAATACATTGCTGCTCGAAAAGCCTGCGTCGGCGTCTCAAGGGAATCAATCGGCATCTCAAGACCCGCGACGCTTGGAAAGTCGCTGATCCATCTCAAAAGCTTCCAGTCATGATGTCGGCCTGTCGGCCAGGCTCCTTCGCTGCTTCGCTTTACAAGTGAGCCAAGATCGCCGCTGCTTCGGTTTCGGCGAAGCAAAGGACAGAAAAAGACTTCTTTTGGCGATCCGGCCCGGATGCTCTTTTGCAGGTCTAGAACACATAAGGCGCGCCCGGGAGGCGACGCATAACAAGAGAGCGGCCGCAAAACGCCGCCTGGCATAGGCCGCTTGAAAGGGGCCGATGCCGGCAACAGCCATGGGGAACCACGACAATGAAGACATTCCGCAATTGCCTGATGACGGCGGTCAGCGCAGGCCTGCTCAGCCTGGGGCTTGCCGCTCCCGCCAATGCCGGCGCCATTCGCCTCGGCATGACCACCTGGGTGGGTTATGGGCCACTGTTTCTCGCCCGCGACCTCGGCTATTTCAAGGAGGCCGGCGTCGATGTCGACCTGAAGGTCATCGAAGAATCGGCGCTTTACATGGCGGCGGTTGCCGGCGGCGATCTCGACGGCGCTGCCTCCACCGTCGACGAGCTCATGAAATACCGCTCCGACGAGCTCTGCTTCAAATATGTCGTGGCGCTCGACGACAGCCATGGCGGCGACGGCGTCGTCACGCAGGCCGACGTCAAGTCGCTCAAGGATCTGAAGGGCCAGCCCGTCGCCCTGAACGAGGGCTCCGTTTCCGAATTCTGGTTCAATGTGCTCCTGAAAAAGGAAGGCATGACCGAGGACGATGTCAGCGTCACCAACATGACCGCCGATGACGCCGCGACGGCCTTCATCGCCGGACAGGTTCCCGCCGCGGTGACCTGGGAGCCGCACCTCACCGAAGTCCGCAAGGGCGGCAAGGGCAAGGTGCTGATCGACTCCACGACCACGCCCGGCCTGATCGTCGATGTGATCGCGCTCAAATGCGACCTGATCGAGAAGCACCCCGAGGACGTGAAGGCCCTCGTCAAGGGCTATTACAAGGCGGTCGAATACATCAAGACCAACCCGGACAAGGCCTATGAGATCATGGCCAAGGGCATTGGCGGCTATCTCGAGAAGCCTGAGGATTTCGCGGCCGGCGCCAAGGGCGTGCGCTACTACGACCGCGCCCGCAACCTGGAATTCTTCGGCACGCCGCAGAAGAGCGAAGCGGCCGACCTGGTGAACTTCGCGCAGGACGTCTGGGGCAAGGCCGGCAAGCTCAAGATGACGATCGACTCGAAAACCATCCTCGACACCGATTTCATCAAGGAACAGTGAGCCATCGGAATGGCGGGGCCCGCCCGGCCGGGCCGGTCCCATCTTCCCAAAGCCGGATCTGGTCGGCCTCTCCGGGGCCGGCCTCCCTTTTCCCGAAAGCTTCAGCTTCGCGCTTAAATCACGGAGGCCATCTTATGGCACAAAGGCGGACGGCGTGGACGCGCCTGACGACTCCATTCGCCAATATCCCCGCCAGCACGGCAACCACGCTCGCTTTGGCGATGTGGGTCGTCGTGATCGGCGGCTGGGCCTTGCTGTCCTATGGCCGCGTCGTGCCGAACATGTTCCTGCCGACGCCCGGAACCGTGCTCGAGACGGCCTACCGCATGTCGCTCGACGGCAGCCTCTTCTACCACACGCTGACCAGCGCCAAAGTGGTCATCCTGGGCTTCATCGTGTCGTCACTGATCGCGGTGCCGCTGGGACTGTGGATGGGCACCTACCGGGCGGTGCAGGCGCCGCTGGAGCCGCTGGTCAACTTCATCCGCTACCTGCCGGTGACCTCCTTCGTGCCGCTGTTCATCCTTTGGATCGGCATCGGCATCGAACAGCGCATAGCGGTTATCTTCTTCGGCACGTTCTTCCAGCAGCTGGTGATGATCTCCGACTGCGCCCGCAGCGTCTCCAGGGACCTGGTCAACGCCTCCTACACTTTGGGCACCAAGCGCTCAGAAGCGGTGTGGCACGTCATTTTCCCCGCAGCGCTTCCGGCGATCCTCGACACGCTTCGCGTCACCATGGGTTGGGCCTGGACCTATCTGGTCGTTGCCGAGCTCGTCGCCGCGTCGAGCGGCCTCGGCTATATCAGCCTCAAGGCAATGCGCGGCTTCCAGGTGGATGTGATCTTCATGGCGATCGCCGCAATCGGGCTTCTGGGCCTGATCACCGACACGGCATTCCGCATTCTCCGGGCAAGGGTCGCGCCATGGGCACCTTGATCTTGAACGCATCCTCGCAAAACGCAGCCGGATCAAGGGTAGTGATGACCGAAACCGTCAAGGCGAACAATTTGGCCGGCACGGCCCATGCGGCCGGCGATCCGCGTTCGGCCGGCACCACGATGGCCATCGAGGACGTGACATTGCGCTATGGCGATGCCAATGGCGTGCTGGCGCTGGACGATGTGTCGCTGAAGGTGGCCAAGAACGAATTCTGCGTGATCGTCGGTCCTTCGGGATGCGGCAAATCCAGCCTGCTCTACCTCGCCGCCGGCCTCAATGACGCGACCTCGGGCAGCATCAAGGTCGACGGCCGGGAAGTGATCGAACCCGGCGCCGACAGAGGCATGGTCTTCCAGAGCTACACCTTGTTCCCGTGGCTCACGGTGCGCGCCAACATCGAATACGGGCCGAAGCGCAAGGGGCTGCCTGCGGAGCAGCGCAAGCAGATCGTCGACCAGTATCTCAACGAGGTCGGCCTCGCGTCCTTTGCGGACCACTACCCCGCCCAGTTGTCGGGCGGCATGAAGCAGCGCGTGGCGATCGCGCGCGCCCTGGCCAATGACCCGGCTGTCCTGTTGATGGACGAGCCGTTCGGCGCGCTCGACAGCCAGACGCGCGGCACCATGCAGAAGCTGCTTCTGCGCGTCTGGGAGCGGCAGCAGAAGACGGTGCTCTTCGTCACTCATGATATCGACGAGGCGCTGGTGCTCGGCGACCGCGTTCTGGTGATGACGGCAAGGCCCGGCAAGATCAAGGCCGAGATCAAAGTCGACATCCCACGGCCGCGTTCGATGGACGTCATCCTCGAACCCGACTTCATCGCGCTCAAGCGCCGTATCCTTGGCCTTCTGCACGACGAGATCGACGAGGATCACTGAGCGCAATTTCCAAGAGCAAAAGTCGAGGCAGTCCAGCAGTGCTGAACGCCGATCTGCCCCGATGTTGAAGGGTGAGACGGCCTCTACCTTTCGCCGTTGCGCGCCGGGCCGAGGATCATCTCCGAAGCCTTTTGCCCGATCATCATGCTTGGCGCGTTGGTGTTGCCGCCGATCAGCTTCGGCATGACGGAGGCATCGGCGACCCGGAGTCCGTCCACGCCTCGCACCTTGAGTGTCGCCGGATCGACGACGGCCATGTCGTCCGTTCCCATCTTGCAGGTTCCGACCGGGTGATAGACGGTCAGCGCCTCGGCGCGCAGATAGGCCAGGATCTCGTCGTCGGTTCGGACATCCTTGCCCGGCAGCATCTCCTGGCCGCGCACCGCGTCGAACTCGGACGAGGCAAAAATCCGGCGCGCGATCTTGATGCCCTCCACCAGCACCATGGCGTCGTCTTCATGCGTGAAAAAGCGGTGGTCGATCAGGACGTCGCGGCGAGAATTGTCGCGCGACAACCTGATCTCGCCCACGCTTTTCGGTCTGAGCACGCAAGTGTGAATGGCGTAGCCGTGGCCGTATTCGATCAGCCTGCCGCGATGGCTGCGATAGCCCGGCACGAAATGGAACTGAATGTCGGGCAGGCCGTTCGCGTGCTTGGTCTTCGCAAAGCCACCGGCTTCGACGTAGTTGGTGGTGAGCATGCCCTTGCGGCGGGCGAAATACTGGAAGGGCGCCGCTGCCATGCGCGGCAGGTTGGCGAGTGAGAGGCCGAGCGTCCTGGTGCTTCTGGACCGCACGGTGATCATGCCATCGACATGGTCCTGCAGGTTCTTGCCGACGCCCGGCAGGTCGAGGATCGGCGCGATGCCGATCTGCTTGAGCTCGGCTGCCGACCCGATGCCGGATGCCATCAGGATCTTGGGCGAGTTGATGGCGCCGGCCGACAGCACGATCTCGCGGTTGGCCGAGAGCTGCTTCTGCTGGCCCTCGTGCCGCACGCGCATTCCCGTGGCGCGACCCCCGGCGATGACAAGGTCGATCACCTCGCATTGGCTGAGCAGCGTCAGGTTCTTGCGATCGAGGACGGGACGCATGAAGGCGCTGAAGCTGCTGAAGCGCTGTCCACGATCCTGCGTGACGTTGTAGATCCCGAGGCCGAACTGGCTTGCGGCATTGAAGTCGGTGTTGGCAGGCAGACCGGCGCTTGCGCCAGCTTTCACGAACATGGCGGAAAGCTCGTTCGGATCACGGGGATTGTCGACCAAAAGCTCGCCGTCGCTGCCGTGATAGCGTGGGTCCTGGGCAAGCAGGTTGCGCTCCAATTTCTTGAATACCGGCAGCACATCGTCATAAGCCCAGCCGGCGCAGCCGAGTTCGGCCCACTCGTCATAGTCCTGGGCGGCGCCGCGAATATAGACCATCGAATTGATCGAGCTCGATCCGCCCAGCGCCTTGCCGCGGTTGACCGGAATGCTGCGGTTGTTGAGGTGGGGCTGCGGCACGCCGACGAAACAATAGTCGTAGTTCGGGTTGCCGTAGAGCGAGAGGATGCCCGCCGGCACCTTGACGCGCAGACTGTTGTCGCTGCCGCCGGCCTCGATCAGGCACACTGTGACCGACGGATCGGCGCTCAGCCGATTGGCGACCACGCAACCGGCCGAGCCGGCGCCAACGACGATGTAGTCAAAGCTTTCGGTTTTCATGCCCAGCCCCTCGAGAATGCCGGCGCTCGAGGCATGGCAGAACCGGCCGCCGCGAAGGCGTATCCTTGTTCCGGAACCAGTTCCGCGCGGACACATGTCCGGCTTCGCCCGCCACCTCATGCAGCGCTGTCGATCCGACCGCCGGGACTCTAGGTGCGTCTATCGGTGCGAGAAATTCGGAAATGGTTACGCGTGACTTCGGAGATTCGTTATGGGCGCCCGCCGGCACGTGCTGCTACTTGTGAGCGCCAGCAGAGGAGCGGTGGGATGGCGCAGCCTGGCTGCATCCACCAACTGCCGGAGATCGTTTTCATCCCACGCGGCGAAAGCTGTCGGATGGTCAGAAGAGGACCGAGCATGTCGGTTGAGAAGGTAGACACGCTCGTCGTCGGCGGCGGCCAGGCCGGGGTGGCGATGAGCGAGCATCTGAGCAAATGCGGGGTGCCTCATCTTGTGCTTGAGCGCGGCCGGATCGCCGAGCGCTGGCGCTCGCAGCGATGGGACTCCCTGGTCGCCAATGGCCCGGCCTGGCATGACCGGTTTCCGGGCATGGAGTTTCCGGTGACGGGTCCCGACGGTTTTCCTCCCAAGGAGGAGGTCGCCGAGTATTTCGTCGCCTATGCAAAGCAGATCAATGCGCCGATCCGCTGCGGCGTGGAGGTCAAGCTCGTGCAAAGGAATGTCGGCCGTCCTGGATTTAGTGTCGAGACCTCGGATGGGGTGATCGAAGCCAACAGCGTCGTGGCCGCGACCGGGCCTTTCCAGGTCCCGGTCATCCCACCGCTCGTTCCTGCCGATGCCGGCATCCTGCAAATCCACTCCAGCGCCTATCGCAACCCGGCGCAATTGCCGAAGGGCGCGGTGCTGGTGGTCGGAGCGGGATCCTCGGGCGTGCAGATTGCCGATGAGTTGCAGCGCTCAGGCAGGCGCGTCTATCTCTCGGTCGGCCCGCACGATCGTCCGCCGCGCGCCTATCGCGGGCGCGACTTCTGCTGGTGGCTGGGCGTCCTCGGCAAATGGGATCTCGAAACGCCAGGGCCCGGCACGGAGCATGTCACGATCGCGGTGAGCGGCGCGCGCGGCGGCGAGACGATCGATTTCCGCCGTCTGGCGGCGGAGGGGCTTACGCTTGTCGGCATGACAAAGACGTACCAGGACGGCGTGATGAGTTTCGCGCCGGATCTTGCGAAGAACATTGCCAGGGGCGATGCCAGCCTGATGTCGCTGCTGGACGAGGCCGACGCCTATGTCGAGCGCAATGGTCTCGACCTTCCGGAAGAACCTGATCTTCGCAAAATCGATTCCGACCCGGAATGCGTGACCAATCCGATCCTCAAGCTCGATCTTGCCGAAGCCGGGGTAGCGACGATCATTTGGGCGACGGGCTTCGCCGTCGATTACAGCTGGCTGAAGGTCGACGCTTTCGACGAGAGGGGCCGACCAAGGCATCAGCGCGGCGTCTCGACAGAGCCCGGAATCTATTTCCTGGGTCTGCCCTGGCAGTCGCGCAGAGGCTCGAGCTTCATCTGGGGCGTCTGGCACGATGCCAAACACGTGGCCGACCGTATTTCGACGCAGCGCAAATATCTCGCCTACCACGCCGCCGCGACGCGCGAGACCGTGGACGCCTGATCAAAGCTGCGAGCCCGATCCCTGATGGAGACCAAGATGGCGCATACGCGAATTCGCAAATTCAACACCAAGGACACCTATCCCGAGCAGAAGCTCGACAACGATCTCTGCCAGGCGGTCGTCACGCGCGGCGGCCGCACCGTCTATCTGCGGGGACAGTGCCCGCAGGACCTCGACACGGCCAAGAACATCGACAGCCACGATCCGGTCGAGCAGACCCACAAGGTCATGCAGAACATCAGGCAGCTCATCGAGGAATGCGGCGGCACGATGGAGCATCTGGTGAAGGTGGTTGTCTACATCACCGATGTCCGCCATCGCGAGGCTGTCTACCGGACGATGGGCGAGTACATCAAGGGCGTCCACCCGGTTTCGACCGGCCTGGTCGTGTCGGCGCTCGCGCGGCCGGAATGGCTGGTCGAGATCGACGGCACCGCCGTCATTCCGGACTAAGCGCCATGACCTTCTCCATCGTCGCGCGCTGCAGGCGCACAGGCATGTTCGGCGTGGCGGTGTCGTCGTCGTCTCCCGCGGTCGCGGCGCGTTGCGCCTATGCGCAGGCGGGCGTCGGCGCGGTCGCCAGCCAGAACGTCACTGACCCGACACTCGGGCCGCGGGCATTGGAATTGATGGCGCGCGGCGCCTCCGCCGCGGAGGCTGTCGCGATCCTGAAGCGCACGGCCGCCTTCAGTGAATACCGTCAGGTGCTGGCGGTCGACGCCGCAGGCGTCAGCGCGATCCACTCCGGGCCGAAAGCGCTCGGCATCTGGGCCGAGGCGCACGGCGAGGACGTTGCCTGCGGAGGCAACCTGCTCGCGAATGACGGCATCTCGCGTGCCATGGTCGACGCCTTCCTTGCTTCCGAAGGCCATCTCGGCGACCGGCTGATCGTCACGATGCGCGCCGCGCTTCATGCCGGCGGCGAGGCGGGGCCTGTCCGCTCCGCCGGCATGAAGCTGGTCCGCGATGTGTCCTGGCCCGTCGCCGACCTGCGTTGCGACTGGACCGAAGCGTGTCCGATCGAGCAGCTGGCAACGCTGTGGGAGATCTACAAGCCACAGCTCGATGCCTATGTCACCCGCGCCCTCAATCCGTCCGACGCGCCGAGCTACGGCGTCCCCGGTGACGAGTAGTCCGACCAGTTCTGGAGCGAGCATGAGCGAACTCAGCCACAAGGAGTGGGTCGGCAAGGCGTCCGCGATTCGCTTCCGCGACAAGGCGTTCATCGACGGCAAGCCGGTGCCGGCGCGCTCCGGCCGGACCTTCGCCAGCGTCAATCCGGCCACGGGAGCGACGCTCGCCGAAGTCGCCTCCTGCGGGGAGGAGGATATCGATTTCGCCGTCGCGGCGGCGCGGCGTAGTTTTGAGGCCGGCGTCTGGTCCCGAACGAGTCCCCAGCATCGCAAGCAGGTGCTGCTGCGGCTGGCGGAGTTGCTGCGCGAGAACCTGCAGGAGCTCGCGCTGCTGGAATCGCTGGATATGGGCAAGCTGGTCAAGGATGCCGCCACCATCGACGTGCCGGGCTCGGCGGCGATCTTCCAGTGGTACGCCGAAGCGATCGACAAGATCTATGACGAGGTGGCGCCGACGGGCCAGGGTGACCTAGCTCTGGTGCGGCGCGAGCCGGTTGGCGTCGTCGGCGCCGTCGTGCCATGGAATTTTCCGCTCGACATGGCCACCTGGAAATGCGCGCCTGCGCTGGCGGCGGGCAATTCGGTGGTGCTGAAACCCGCCGAGCAATCGCCTTCCTCGGCACTCAGGCTGGCGGAACTCGCCATGGAAGCGGGCCTGCCCGCCGGCGTGCTCAATGTGGTGCCGGGCCTGGGTGAGACCGCCGGCCAGGCGCTTGGGCGGCATATGGATGTGGATTGCCTCGCCTTCACCGGGTCGCCCGCGGTCGGCAAGCTGTTCCTGCAATATTCCGGCCAGTCGAATATGAAGCAGGTCTGGCTGGAGACCGGCGGCAAGAGCCCCAATCTGGTGTTCGCGGATTGCGCCGACCTGGACGCGGCTGCCGACATGGCCGCCTTCGGCATCTTCTTCAACCAGGGTCAGGTCTGCTCAGCCAATTCCCGGCTTCTGGTGGAGCGCGGCATCAAGGACGCGCTGGTCGAGAAACTGGCCGAGCGCGTGGCGGCGACGCAACCCGGCGATCCCCTCGACCCGGCATCCAGGATGGGTGCGATGGTGGATGCGCGGCATGCGGCGACGGTCATGCGTTTTATCGATGGCGGCAGGAAGTCAGCCCGACTGGTCGCCGGAGGCCGCCGGGTGGCCGTCGACGGGCGCGGCAGCTTCGTGCAGCCGACGATCTTCGACAATGTCTCGCCCGAGGATCCGCTCGCCCGCGACGAGATATTCGGTCCGGTGCTGTCGGTCATCGCCTTCGATAGCGAAGAGGAGGCGCTGCGGATTGCCAATGACAGCGTCTACGGCCTTGCGGCATCGCTTTGGACCGACAGCCTGTCGCGGGCACACCGTATCGCGGAAAGACTGCGGGTGGGCACGGTTTCGGTGAACACCGTCGACGCGCTGAGCCCGATGACGCCCTTCGGCGGCTTCAAGCAGTCCGGCTTCGGGCGCGATCTGTCGCTGCACGCGCTCGACAAATACACCGCGCTGAAGACCACCTGGATCAAGTACTGAGGAGCGGCCGCGACTTGATTGCAGCGACCAAACGGGCATCATAGAAGCCCATGCCGCTTCGTTTCACACTCAGACAACTCGAGTACTTCGTCGCCGTCGGCGAGGCGGGCTCTATCGCCAAGGCGGCCGAGCAGGTCAATGTCTCGCCGCCGTCGATCTCGGCTTCGATCGCCCAGCTCGAGGCGGAGTTCGGCGTCCAGCTCTTCGTGCGCAAGCACTCGCACGCGCTTGCCCTGACGGCGGGCGGGCGTCTGTTCCTCAAGGAAGCCGCGCGGCTGCTCAACGATGCGGATGCGCTGCACGACATTGCCGGCGATATCGCTGAAAAGGTGCGCGGACCGCTGGCGATCGGCTGCCTGCTGACTTTCGCGCAGATCGTGCTGCCGGCGCTGCGCCGGAAATTCGAGGACGCCTATCCGGATGTGCGCGTCAGGCAGTTCGAGCGCAACCAGGGTCAGTTGTTCGAGATGCTGCAGCGTGGCGAAATAGACGCAGCACTGACCTACGACCTCGAATTGTCGCAGGACATGACCTTCGAGCCGCTGATGCAGCTGCCGGCCTATGTGATGCTGCCGGCCGCGCATCGCCTGGCGGGGAGGGCGGGCATCACGCCGGAGGAGCTGGTCGATGAGCCGATGGTGCTGCTCGATCTGCCCTATAGCCGCGAATATTTCCTGTCGGCTTTCCAGCCCAAGGGCCTGCGGCCAAAGATCGCCGAGCGCACCGGCGACATCGCCGTGATGCGCTCGATGGTCGCCAATGGCTTCGGCTACGGCATAGCCAACATGCGGCCGCTCAACACCATGTCGCCGGACGGCAAGCTGCTGGTCTTCGTGCCCTTGCTGGGAGACATCAGGCCGCTGACCATGGGAATTGCGCTGCCGAACGCCGAGCATCGCACGCTGACGGTGCAGGCCTTCATCGACCATTGCCGCCGCTTCGTCGTCGAGCAAGGCGTCTTCGGCACCGAACGCATTGTCAAATGAGGAGGGTCACGGCCAGCCGTCGGCGAGCCGCGACAACAGCCTCTCCAGCATCTCGTCGCAACGCCGCAATTGTTCGACGCTGACGAATTCGTCCGGCTTGTGCCCCTGCGCCATCGAGCCCGGTCCGCAGACGACGGCGGGCGTGCCGAGATCGCGGCTGAACAATCCGCCTTCCGTGCCGAAAGCGACCTTCATGGTGCTGTTGGCGCCGGTCAGCGATTTGACGAAGGCGACGGCTTCCGAAGCGGCCGGCGTGTCGAGACCCGGATAGGTGTTGGTGACCTCGATGTCGATCGCGGCTTCGGGCGCGATCAAAGCGGCGTCGGCGGCAATGCGCGCCGCGGCACCGCGCAGCCTGTCGAGAATGCCGGCGGCATCGTCGGCGGCGACGTTGCGGATCTCGAAATCGACCTGGCAAAGGTTGGGGACGATGTTGAGCGCCACGCCGGCATTGATCTTGCCGACATGCACCGTCGTGTAGGGAATGTCGTAGTCGCCGTCGCGGGCGCCTTCGCGGGCCAGCCGGTCCTGTTCGTCGCGCAGCGCCCGCACGAAATCGCAACCGAGATGGATGGCGTTGAGTGCCAGCGGAGCAAGCGCCGAATGGCCTTCGCGTCCCTTGCAGATGGCGCGCGCCGCAAGCTTGCCCTTGTGCCCGGTCGCCACCTGCATGTTGGTCGGCTCGCCGACGATGCACAGCAGCGGGCGTTGGGGTGCCGCGCTTAGCATTTCGATCAGGTCGCGGACGCCCAGGCAGCCGACTTCTTCGTCGTAGGAGAGCGCCAGATGCAAGGGCGTGCGCAGCGTCATCTTCGAGGCCTTGAGACATGCCGCGAGAGCCGAGGCCACAAAGCCCTTCATGTCCGCCGCGCCGCGCCCATAAAGCCTGCCGTCACGCTCGGTCATCGCGAATGGCGGCAGCGTCCAGTTCTGGCCATCGACGGGAACGACGTCCGTGTGACCGGAGAGCATGATGCCGTGCGTATCGGCCGGGCCGATGGTGGCGAAAAGATTGGCCTTGTGCCCGTCGGCGCTGTGGATGATCTGGGAGGCGATGCCGTCTGCTCGAAGCAGGTCCACCGCATAGCTGATGAGGTCGAGGTTCGAGTCGCGGCTCACCGTCGGGAAGGCGATCAACCGCTCGAGTATTCTGACGCTGTCCATTCCTGTCCGGTCCCATTGCGGCAGCCGTTCTCTCTACATCGCGCCGCAGCGGTCCTGAAGTCGCATTTCTCTCAGCCTCGCTTCACCTGAGGCTAATCCATGCAAGGGCGATTAGGCGCGCCCTAATCCGCACAGAAGAATTCCGTAGTTTTCCCGCGCACGCGCCAACTTATGGGTAATCTCCGGAGCAGCCGGCATGAAGGAAGCTACTATGCGCGACCCACGCTACGACATTCTGTTCGAGCCGATGAAGATCGGTCCGGTGACCGCCAAGAACCGCTTCTACCAAGTTCCGCATTGCAATGGCGGCGGCTATCGGGATCCGTCGGCCGCGGCCGAGATGCGCCGCATGAAGTCCGAAGGCGGATGGGGCGTCATCTTCACCGAGCAGACAGAGATGCACCACACCTCCGAGATCACGCCTTTCATCGAGCTCAGGCTGTGGGACGACGCCGACATTCCGGCCCTGGCCAAGATGGCAAAAGCCATGCACGAATATGGCGCGCTGGCTGGCATCCAGCTTGCCTATTCCGGCATCAACGGTCCCAACCTCTACACCAAGGAGGTGCCGCGCGGGCCGTCGGCCTTGCCGATCCGCACCTTCACCAACGATCCGGTGCAGGCGCGCGCTATGGACAAGCAGGATATCCGCGACCTGCGCCGTTGGCACCGCAATGCCTTCAAGCGCGCCAAGCAGGCGGGGTTCGACCTAGTGTGCCTCTACGGCGCGCATGGCTTCGGCATCATCCAGCATTTCCTGTCGACCGCCACCAATCAGCGCAGCGACGAATATGGCGGCTCGCTGGAAAACCGCTCGCGACTGATGCGCGAGCTGATCGAGGAAGGGCGCGACGCGATCGGCGACACGTGCGGCCTGACGCTCAGGCTGTCGCTGGACGAGATGATCGGCGAGCTTGGCTTCGCCAATTCGGAAGTCCGTGACATGATCGAGATGCATGCTGAGCTGCCTGATCTTTGGGACCTCGCCCACGGCGCCTGGGAGGATTGCTCCGGGCCGTCGCGCTTCAAGGAAGAGGCGGCGCAGGAAAGCCTGGTCTCTGGCATCAAAAAGCTTACCTCGAAGCCGGTCGTCGGCGTCGGCCGCTTCACCTCGCCGGACGTGATGGTGAGGATGATCAAATCAGGCACGCTCGATTTCATCGGCTGCGCTCGCCCGTCGATCGCCGATCCTTTCCTACCAAGGAAGGTCGAGGAGGGCCGCATCGAGGACATCCGCGAATGCATCGGCTGCAACATCTGCATCACCGGTGACATGACAATGTCGATCTCGCGCTGCACGCAGAACCCGACCTTCATGGAGGAATGGCGCAAGGGCTGGCATCCGGAGCGCATGCAGGCCAAAGGCGATAGCGACAGCGTGCTGATCGTCGGCGCTGGGCCTGCTGGACTGGAGGCCGCCCGCGCGCTAGGCCTGCGCGGCTATCACGTGGCGATAGCGGAAGCCGGCACCGCGCTTGGCGGGCGCGTGGCGCGCGAATGCCTGCTTCCGGGTCTCTCGGCCTGGGGCAGGGTGCGCGACTATCGCCAGTATCAGCTCAGCCAGATGCCGAATGTCGACATCTATTTTGAAAGCCGGCTGTCGGCGGACGAGGTCCTGTCCTTCGGCTTCCAGAACGTTGCCATCGCCACCGGATCGACTTGGCGGCGCGACGGCGTGGCGCGCGCCCATGTCGTGCCGATGCCGATCGACGCCGCTATGCCGGTCTACACGCCCGACGATCTGATGGGAGGCAAGGTGGCTTCCGGCAATGTCGTGCTGTTCGACGACGACCATTACTACATGGGCGGCGTGCTTGCCGAGCTGATAGCGCGCCGGGGCGCGAAGGTGACGCTGGTGACGCCGTCGGCCTATGTCTCGGACTGGACCCGCAACACGCTGGAGCAGGGGGCTATCCACCGCCGGCTGGCGGACCTGGGCGTTGATATCGTCCTCAACAGAACCGTCACGAGCATCGCGTCCGGCGGCGTCGTCACGGCCTGCGTCTATACCGGCGGGCGGCGGGAACTGGCCGCCGACGCCGTCGTCCTGGTCACGTCGCGCAATCAGGACGATGCCGTCTGGCGCGAGCTGAAAGCCCGGGAGACCGAGTGGGCCGGCAACGGCATCCGTTCGATCAAGGTTATCGGCGATGCCGAAGCGCCGGGGCCGATTGCTTGGGCAACCTATGCCGGCCACCGCTTCGCCCGCGAGCTGGACGAGGCCGATATTGGTGACGCCCTGCCTTTCCGGCGGGAAGTGACGGCGCTGGCGGTGCAATAGGATAGAAGAGGGCAGCCGCAACTTCCCTTCCACTCTATTCTGCCCGCAAGCGGAGCGCGTATTTCCAGCAGGTATCATCCAATAGAATGCTGCCGACAACAGCCGGGGGAGCTTCGCGTTGAGGAGCTCGATTGCCTCTCCCGGTGGCGACCTCTTCCGTCGACGGTCGCTTCAGTCGAGCTGCAGGCATGCGGCCAGCGCGATCGGCCCGAGCGGACAGTGCGGCGCCACAGCCACGTCATAGGCTTCGGCCATCGCCGCGATCTTGCGGCATTTGGTGATGCCGCCGGCGTGCGACAGATCCGGCCGACACCGCTTCCTCGAACACCGACTTGAAGTCCCACCCGCTGTAGAGCCGTTCGCCGAGCGCGATCGGCGTCGAGCCGAGCGCGGCGATCTCCTTCTGCGGCAGGATCGCGGAACGGCTAGATTCCAAATGTCACCATCGGGTCGCTCTGCTGCTCCCGCTTGAGTCGAGATATGGTCGGGTTGCCATCATCGGAGCGGCCGATCTTGCCGCACCCTGCGCGGTCGGCCCTGGAGTCGCTGAGGTCTGATCGGTGGGACAGCCATCGTTGCGGGCGAAGCCGGACAGGTCTTGAAATGTCGGCACTACTGACGCTACCGGCTCGCGCCAGCCGATGCCATGCCGAAGGGCATGAAGCGGCCCGCCACGCAATGGGTTCGGCCGGGTTTAATAGGGCGAATGAAACACATGCGCGGCGAAGCTGTAGGCACGCGATAGCGTTGGACAACAGCCACGCTGCGTTGCCCGTCGCCTTCGATATGCGTGTTGTTGCTGTGCGGATTAAACGGATCGACCGTTTGCAAAGGCGAATTGGTGTTGTTTGCGTCGCCGGACGCAAGCGTCATCGTGTCGTAATTGTTGAAATAGTCGGCAGCACAACCCGACAAAAGTGTCACGCTCGCCGCGGCAAAATACGATCGCAAATCCATTGAGGCATCCCCCGACACCGGCTGGCATAATGCTCCATTTGCATTTTGTTGTCGAATCCGAGTTTGACCGCTTGCCATCCGTGCCAAGCTAAGCAACGTTGGCAGCGGGTTTGAGATTTTGGGGGGGACTATGAAGCGGTTTGCTTTAACCGTCGCTGCGATCGTTTGCGTTGTAGGCTGCGCTACACCACCGGACAAAATAGCAATGCTGGCCCCTGCACACAAGCCGACAAAGAGCGCTTGGCGGTCCTGACAAATCAGCAGAACAAGGCGGTGACCGGTGATGCGCTAGGTGTATTCCTCATCGGTGTGCCGGTCTCATCAATGTCCGGCGGCGACCATGAGACCGAGATCGCCGTGCTGAAAGGACGCTGCGGGCCGCCGAAGACGTGACAGGCTGAGTCGCAGTCAGCGTAAAGCCGCACGGATAACGACTGACGGTCCTAATCAACGTCATGCCCCAAGTCCCTATTGCGAAACTGCGCAGGGCGCATATTCTTTGGCATGGGGTCTTGATCGAGCAGTCCAAGGACCTGGACCCTGGACGCGGTGCTATTTGGTCGAGGATGGCCGAACTTTTCAATAGAGCCATCCGTGGGACAGAGCCATGCAGCACGGAGCCGTGAGTGATCCGGGCATGGGCCGAGGCCAGCTTGAGCCGGCCGACGGCGATATTGTCCGCGAGCAGGCCGTCCTCTTTCGTCTCACCGACCGACTTTACCGTGCCAACGGCCTTGGCGAGATCTACGATGCGGCCCTGGATGCCATATGCGACGCCCTCGGTTCGTCACGCGCCTCGATCCTGAGATTTGACAGCCACGGCGTCATGAGCTTCGTCGCCTGGCGCTCACTCTCTAATGAATACCGCGAGGCAGTTAACGGTCACACGCCGTGGACGCCCGGGGAGCACGATGCCGAGCCTATCTTTGTCGAGGATATTCGTCTCAGCGGTGAATCTCGGCAGATCATCGACACGGTCCTTGGCGAGGGAATCGAAGCGCTGGCTTTCATCCCGCTTGCCACCTCCCGCGAGCTCATCGGCAAGTTCATGGTCTACTATCCGGCACGCCATCGCTTCGGGGATCGTGAACGCGAACTTGCGTTGACCATTGCCCGTCAGCTCGGGTTTGCGATCGAACGGGAGCGGGCGAAAACCAGTGCGACGCGACTGAGCGCGCTCGTCGAATCCTCGGATGATGCAATCATCGCGACCGATTTGGATGGCATCGTCACGGACTGGAACAGCGGCGCTGAGCGTCTCTACGGCTACGGCCGCAAGGAAATGGTCGGACGTCCGCTCATGTTGCTGATACCGCCCGATCGGCAGATCGAGGAGCGGCAGATCCTGGTGCGCATTCGCAATGGAGAGCATGTCGAGCATTTCGAGACCGTTCGCCTGCGCAAGGATGGCAGCAGCATTCCCATCTCTTTGACCGCTTCCCCCATCGCGGACGCGTCTGGCGCAATTGTCGGTGTCTCCAAGATCGGCCGTGACATTTCCGAGCGGCTGCGGGCGCAGGAGCAGCGGGAGTTGCTGCTTCGCGAGATGGACCACCGCGTGAAGAACCTCTTTGCCATCGCAAGGACCATCGTCAATTTGAGCGCGCCAGCTGCTGAAACTCCGGCCGCGCTCGCCTCCACCGTTTCTGACCGCCTCGGCGCCCTCGCGCGGGCGCATGCGCTGACGATGCTCCCCTCGACTGGCCCATCCGTTCAGGTCGCGACGAGCCTACATGCATTGATCGCCGCAATCCTCGCGCCATACCGGCATGGAACTGACGACCAGCCCCGCTTCGCGATCAGTGGCACCGATCTCCCGGTGCCTCCAGCGATGATCACGCCGCTTTCTCTCCTGCTACACGAATTCGCCACAAACGCTGCCAAACATGGGAGCCTCTCGGCGCCCGACGGCTCGATCGAGATCGCTTGCTCCAATAGAGACGGTAAGGTGAGTGTCCAGTGGAGAGAGGTAGGAGGACCACCTCCGGTCGCAACCGAAGACGAAGGCTTCGGGAGCCGCCTGATCCGCGCCGCCGCGAATGAGCTTGGCGGAGTCGTGCGAGATTGGGACCCCGCCGGAATTGTCCTTGAGATCACGATCGATAGTGAAAGATTCTCGGTCTGATGCCCGAGCCGCTTGTCAGCGCAGCAGCCCATCGCTCTCAAAATCTTCCCATCCGCGCAGTTTGGCCTCCGAGTTTTCGTCTCGGCCATTCCTGGCTGAATGGGCAGCCTCGCGGCCCTTCTTTTGTGCGCGCTTGACTGCCGCTCTTGCGGCGGCGCGCCGGCGGTTCTCAGCGGCGGTAGCCGCGTCTTCCTCGCGCCAGACGGTGACCAGATCGCGGTCGAGCACATCCTCGATATGGCGCGGGTCGAACACGTGAAAGGTGATCTTCCTGGCGCGGCCGCGAAGCTTGACTGTTCTGGTCCCCGCGCTCTGCAACCGACCATCCTTCAGCCAGCGGTGCCGCTCGCCGGACGAGATCGTCAGGATGTCCTCGACTTCGCGGGGGATGACCGGCAGGTCCTCGATGTCGCGCATGGCTTTGGACACGATCGCAGTCGCCGCTTCAACATCGGCATCCGAGTCCTCAGGAAGGCGCAAGGTGAGCACGCGGGATTCGATGTGAAGCAGCTTTCTCAACTGCGCAGGAAGGCGCGCGCGTATCTTGAGGAAAATGCCCCTGGCCCGCATGGACGATCCCAGAGTCGCCGCCGGTGAAAGCGGCCATTCAGCCATTAATTTGGCGGTCGGTTCGGTTTTTCGGCGCCCGGGCATATCCCATAAATAGGCCGGGCTGGGCCAAGCACAACGCCGGTGCAAGAGGCAACCCGGTGTGACGCGGCGCCACCGACCTTAGACAGAGGATTCTTCCAATATCCGCCATCTGAGAACCCCTCAACGGAGCGAATTGTCGATCGGCGAGTTAGGCTGGCTAGACGGAAGAGACTGGATTGGACGGATGGCAGCATCGAAAAGCAACGGTCACTTCACGCCAACCAAGCCGGCGCCGGAAGGCCTTGCCCCTGCTCTGGCGCGAAACATTGAGGCGCTGATCGAGAGGCGGAAACGAGAAGCCACGGCCGCATCGCTGGAGGAGCGCGCGGCCGCAGCGATAAGCGGCTTCGCCGGAAGCATGGTCTTCGTCTACTTGCACATTATCTTTTTCGGGATCTGGATCGCCCTCAATCTCGGCATCCTGAGCTTTGTCAGACCCTGGGACCCATCACTGGTCATCTTGGCTATGTTCGCCTCGGTCGAGGCCATCTTTCTCTCGACCTTCGTGCTGATCAATCAGAACCGAATGACTGCGGAGGACAATTCCAGGGCAGACCTCGATCTGCAGGTCAGTCTGCTTAACGAGCACGAAACCACCAAGCTTATCAAGCTGGTGGAGGAGATTGCCAAGCGTCTGAACATAGATACCGATGCGGATCACGAACTCAAGGAACTCAAGCGCGATGTGGCGCCGGAGGCGGTTCTGGACAAGATTGAAGAGGTGGATGACCGTCAGACGCCCAAGTGACAGCTCGCCAATAGAAGCGGCAATTTGAAACTGAGGCGCTACCAGGTTGGGTCAATCAGAGGATAGGAGCATGTTCGACCACATCGGCTTCAACGTCGGGAATTTAGAAAAATCGCTCGCCTTTTACAAAGCAGTGCTCGCTCCTCTCGATCTTGGCGTGCTCGAATCCGGAGAGGGCTGGGCAATGTTGGGTGGCCATGCCGGTCGTCTCTGGATAGGGGCATTCGGACCTCCTCCTGCACCTATCCACATAGCGTTCCGAGCCGGCTCCCGCGCTATGGTGCACTCGTTTTACAAGGCAGGCCTCGCCGCCGGAGGTCGCGACAATGGCGGGCCTGGCATTCGCGCCCAATACGCACCGGATTATTATGCAGCTTTTGTGCTCGACCCGGACGGCCACAATGTCGAAGCCGTAGCCTTCGCCGCAGATGTCTGAAGCAGCGCACTCCAGGTAAGGAAAACATTGTGACGCGGATCGCGACCTTCAACGTCAACGGGGTCAACGGCCGGCTGCCGGTGCTCCTGAAGTGGCTGGCCGAGACTGACTGTGACGTGGTCTGTCTTCAGGAACTGAAAACGTCCGACGAGAAATTTCCCATCGAAGCAATTCGGGACGCCGGTTTCGGCGCGATCTGGCACGGCCAGAAATCCTACAACGGAGTGGCGGTGCTGGCGCGAGGGAGGGATCCGGTCGAACGTCGCCGGGGCTTGCCTGGCGATCCCGACGACACGCACAGCCGATATCTAGAGGCTGAAATCGACGGCCTGGTCGTCGGTTGCATCTACCTCCCGAACGGCAATCCGGCGCCGGGCCCGAAATTCGATTATAAGCTGCGCTGGTTCGAGCGTCTTGTCGACTACAGCAAATCGCTCTTGGGCGAGCGCACGGTGCTTTGTGGTGACTTCAACGTCGTCCCGACTGAGATCGATGCCGTAGTACCTCGCCGCTGGTTGGGTGACGCCGTCTTCTTCCCGGAAAGCAGGAAAGCCTATGCCCGCATGCTGGGCCTGGGTTGGGTGGATGCGATGCGTCGGATCCACCCGGGCAAGGGCATCTACACCTATTGGAATTTTTCGTATCGCGGCGGCTACGATCGAAGCTCCGGCCTGCGAATGGATCATCTGCTTGTAAGCCCGTCCCTTGCGGAGAGCATTCTGGCCGCAGGTGTCGACGTCGAGACCCGTGGATGGGAAAAGCCCAGCGATCACGCACCCGCCTGGATCGACCTCGGTTAAGACAGTTTGCTTGACCGCTCAAAAGACAAGGTGCTTGCGCTTTCGTCCGGTCTTTCTCGGATAGGCCTTCATGTCAACCGCGTTCCAGACGCCCCTCGCGGGTGGCGGGCTCAGCGCACCTTCACAAGCGGAACCTAATGTTCGCCTGCCGCTTATGCCGGAATGAGCACCAGAGGCATCAACTTCCTCGATAAATGGATGGCAGAGCACCTGCCGAACGCCATGACAGATGATCCCATGGCCGTCAGTGATCTCGCCGATGAGATGATGAAAGCGGCAGAGCGAGAAGGCATTCCGGCCAGCGAAATCCACGAGGAAGTTGATAGTGTGTTCGGGGTGATCTTCGAGGCGATGCATCATCGGGAAGGCAGCTTGCCCGAGGCTGAGAAAGCCGTGTTGGATCAGTTAGCGGCACGGCTGGCCAGGGAGGCCGGCATCTCAGATGACCAAGCTGGCGAACTGCTTAAGCGCATCGGCACGGACTGGGACCCGCTCCTTAACGAAGCGCATTTTCTGAAGGAGCTTGAAGGCAGGCTAGAGCAGGAATAAATACCTCTTCGGTGCGGTGACCCCTGCGCGAAGCACCAAATCGTCTGGACGGACGATCGGGGAACAGGGTGCGAAAAATCCTCTACCTTTTCCAACAGCGTCTGTTGACCTCGACCTGCTTCGGACGAACTTGAAAAGGCAGGCTAGCCCCGGCTTGGTTCAGGCAGGCGGGTTCGCCGGTTCGTGAGGCCCCCGGGTCAGACGGCCCAACGGAAGTCCAAACGGGGCTCCATTTTTCCGAGTGGTAAGCGCCTCATATCGAACTTCTTGACCGCGTCGCTTTCGCTAGAAGCGGACAATCAAAGCGTAGAATCGGCAGCTGGATGGGCCAGCACAAGCGGTCTATGAAAAAGACCAGCACGCCGTAGATAGACGACAAGCTAACTTTCACCAGCCGCGCCTGTGCACTGTTGCTAGAAGTTCAAATTTGACCTTTCATGATCATGATTTGTCTAGAGTCTTTCCCATAGATTTTATAGCGTCTGCGCTATGAGTTTCGGCAGTTGTGAATCGCCGCCGGCTTACTATGCCGACGATAGGAGAACGCAATGACCCGCACTCACGTTGAACGTCTTGGAGAGTTCAGGGAAATCCTGGTCGCGACTCGACGCGAAGGCGTCCGTAATGTGCACCATACGCGCGACGCAATGCGGGCAAGTGGCTTTCAGATCGGGGATAGCGAAGGCTCCAGCTATGGTGCTCAGCTGAAAGCGCTCCAAGAAGAAATTGAGGCAGTTGATCGCGCCATCGAAGACGAGAAGCGGCTGGCCTTGGCTCTCGAAGGACGAACTCAATCCCGCCGCCCGACCAAGCCAAGGATCGTGAAGGCAACATAGAGTTAGCGCAATCGTTGGAGCTGGTTCGCGGCCCAACTCGGCTACTCTAAAAATTATGCTGATATTTGCCCCTCGACCAGGCTTTACACCGTCAGCGAGTATTCCGCATCGTTGCTGAGATCTCGCCATAGGGCGTGAGCCCGCACCGGCCCACCGACATAGCCTTGGCGCACGCCTTGCTACCCCAGCCGAACGCCTGCGCATCCTCCTCGGCGACGCCGCCGTCGACCATTAGCTGCTTGAGCCCAGCTGGCGTCCAGCGGTAGTAGTCATGCTGGCGCGCATGCACGTAGAACGGGAAGGGTGCGGCCACCAGCGTCCAGCCGCGGCTTGCTCATGACGTGGATGTTCGCTTCGGCCGCTTGCGGGCCCTGCACATGTTCCAGCGCGCTGACGGTCGGTTCGGCAAAAGGGCCGAGAGCCATGACCGTGAGCCTTGCGGACAAGTCGCGGCTTATCGAAAATCCGCGGCATGCGCCCGTTCTGATCAATCTGGCAAAGGCGTGGACGATGGCGAAGCCCGCGCCGACAGCAACCCCGTAATGGAGGCTTACCATGGCGCGGGCTCTCCGCTTCTGAACCCGGGATACCTGAAACTGTCAGTTCAGCGTCGGTTCGCCCATCGTCTCGGCAAGAAAGGACGCGGCGATCAAATCGTCCGCGTCGATGCGTAAGGAGCCTTCGCCGCGCCCCATGATGGCCGCGACCTTCTGGAAGGTCTTGATCTCATGCTCGGTGATCCTGGCGTCCCGCATCCTGGTTCTCAGATCGGCGACACGCATCCCGAGCGACCGGGATGTTCCGATTTCTCTATTCGACATTGGTCAGTCCTCCTCCCCCCGCTCGTGTCTGTTTCGCCGCCGCCCGAATTCGCAGCCTGCCCACAGTGAGGAGCATCAGCATGCAAGCTCGTGAGAATCTTCTGATATTATGAATTAATGATGAATTCGCGCGACTGTAGTTCAGCCCTGGATCGACCATCGTGATCACCGCGCCGCGCTCGGAGTATTCGAACGTGTCCAGAATCTTGTGAATGACGAAATCAGCTACATTGGGCGCCGAGCCGGCGTGATCTTCCCTCCATCCCGAAATCAGCGCGTCATCCCTTGGCAGCAGTCGTGTGCCTATTAAGTCTCCGACAACTGCACGACCGTTAAATATGTAGCGACTTGTATTAGCGTCCAGAATTATTAACGCTCCGCAGCATCGGTTGCGTCCTTGGAGCGGGCAGCCTCTCGGCAGAAGCCAGGCCGGGAACCGGATCTTTGACTGGCTGCTTTCCAAATGGGGTCTGGTCAGGTCGCGGTGTCGTGCAAGCGAGCGGCAAACGACTAGAAAATAGCGGCGTCATCGAGTTGCCGGATTTGTGGGCCCAGCACCGGCGAACGCCTTCCAGCATCAACCCTTGCGGCTACTGCCAGGTGAATTGCCCAGCGCGTTGGAACCTCTTGCGAAACCGGGTGTTAAGCTGCGTTCAGGGGAATTCAACCTTTCATGGAACGACGAGTCTTGCCCTCCAGCATTTCTGGCGCGAAATCCCTGGCCCATGGCGAGCAGGTCGAAGGGCCCCGTGCGGTCCTGCTCCTCGGCAACGAGATGGAAGATTTCTTCGAGAATGCAGCCGTGGCTCCACCTAGTGGCCAATGACGGCACCATTTTGGGCGCCAATCGAGCCGAACTGGACTTGCTCGGCTATTCCGCGGAGGAATACGTCGGCCGCAATATCCGGGAATTTCACGCCGATGCCGCCGCAATCGACGACATTTTGAACCGCCTTTCTCGGCATGAGCAGCTTCAACACTATCGCGCGAGGTTGCGCGCCAAAGACGGCTCCATCCGTTGGGTGGAGATAACATCAAATGTTCGTTCGGCTGGTGGTCGGTTCCTCAACACGCGCTGCGTCACCCTCGACGTAACTAACAAGGTCGAAGCGGAAGAGTTGTTGCGCGAACAGGAGCAGAGACTTGCCCTGACCTATCACAGCGCTGGTGTGGGAATCGTGGAAGCTGACGCCGAAGGCCGGCTGCTGCGGGTGAACGGACATTTGTGCCGTCTTTTGGGCTGTACGCAGGAGGACCTTGTTGGCCGATCTATTTTCGATCGGACCTTTCCTTCCGACGTCGAGGCGGATCGCACGAAATATCGCCAACAGGTCGCCGGCGAGATCAAAAGCTACACGATCGAGAAGCGGTTCGTCCGCAAGGACGGGTCGCTTTTCTGGGCTGTCGTAACCTCTTCCAGCGTTTACGACGGCATCGGGCGGTTTCACTACGCAGTACGGGTGCAGCACGATATCACCGAGCGCAAAGAGATCGAGGCGACACTCGCGCAAAGGGCCGAGGAGCAGGCTGCGCTGCATCAATTGACCGAAATGCTGCAGCACGCCCATACCCGCGAAGACGTCTACGAGGCTGCGCTCGATGCGATCCAGCGCGGGCTAAGATGTCAGCGCGCTTCTATTCTGCTTTTGGAAGGCGGAGTGATGAAGTTTGCCGCCTGGCGGGGCTTGTCGGACGCGTATCGAAGCGCCGTGGAGGGCCATTCGCCCTGGTCCGCAGCAGACCACGATCCGCAGCCAATTTGCATGCGCGATGTGGAACACGCCGAGCTCCCGAGCAACTTAAGAGACGCAATCCGAACAGAAGGCATCGGCGCGGTCTGTTTCATTCCGATAATCGAAGGCGGGCGTCTGCTGGGCAAGTTCATGGCCTATTTCGACGAGCTGCACGAATGCTCGGCAGAAGAGATTGAAGTCGCCCGGACAATCGCGCGCCAGCTCGGGTTCGGCATTGAACGTGTCAGAGCACAGAATGCGACCCAGCGACTGGCGGCAATCGTGGAATCGTCCCACGACGCCATCGTAAGCAAGGATCTCAACGGCATCGTCTCGACTTGGAACCGCGGCGCCGAGCGCCTCTTCGGCTATACGGCCGCGGAGATGGTAGGCAAGCCCATCACCACCATCATTCCTGAGGATCGGCAGCACGAGGAGCCGCTGATATTAGGCCGCATCCGCAACGGCGAACTCGTGGATCATTTCGAAACGGTTCGCCGCCGCAAAGACGGAACGCTGATAGATATCTCTCTCACAATATCGCCGGTGCGGGATGCCTCAGGCCGTATCGTCGGAGCTTCCAAAATCGCCCGAGACATAACTGACAAAAGGATAGCGGAAGCGAAGATACAAGACAGCGAGCGCCAGCTTAAAGACCTGCTCGCTGCCATTCCTGCCGCGATCTACACCACCGATCGCGACGGCAAGATCACCTATTTCAATGAAGCGGCGATGCAACTCGCCGGCCGAACGCCCGTGATTGGCACCGACGAATGGTGCGTGACATGGAAGCTCTACTGGCCGGACGGAACGCCGCTTCCCCACGATCAATGTCCCATGGCCATCTCGCTGCGCGAAGGGCGGCCCGTCCGAGGATATGAAGCGGTGGCCGAGCGGCCGGATGGAACCCGGGTTCCATTCATTCCCTATCCGACCCCGATACGCGATGCCGCTGGAAACATCACCGGCGCCATAAATATGCTGGTCGATGTGAGCGAGCGTAAGCAGGCCGAAACCCAGCAACGGATCTTGCTCGACGAGCTCAATCATCGCGTGAAGAACAACATGATGATGCTGAAGTCCCTGCTTTCGGTTGCGGCGAGGACCAGCAAGAGTTCAGAGGCCCGCACCGTTCTGGATGAGGCCAGCAAGCGGGTGGCCGCCATGGCTGCCGCTCAGCGAGTCCTCTATGACACGCCCGACGCCATCAACTTCGGTGCCGGACCTTTCTTGGGAGCTGTTTGCGAGACCGCAAGACAGATGTTCCCCCCGGCTGTTCAGTTGTTCTGCGAGGCAGATCCGATCCAACTGCCAAACGACGTTGCGATGCCGCTGGCGCTCACTATCAACGAGCTTTTGATCAATGCCGTGAAGTACGGCTTGCCCGGAAATGGGCCTGGAACCATCCGTGTTTCCATCAGACAGAACGGCCGAGCCATTAGCCTTGTGGTCGAGGATGAGGGCCCGGGCTTCGAACTGAGTTCGGTGCGCTCGTCGTCGTCAGGCCTGCGACTTGTAGAAGGGCTAGTGCGACAGATCGGCGGGACTTTTGAAGTTAGCCGGCACCCGTCCAGATGCACCGTGACCTTTTGTCTGATGCCCCAGGAGATTGGCCTTGCGACCGAAAGCAGCGATACCTGAGTTGAGCCGTGCGCGGGATATTAATCGATCGTTCGGGCCGCAGATCGTCTTCTCCCGAGATGATGTGAGCGGAGGACACGCTGAAACCACTCTGAACCAGTCGATCTTGGTCGTCGAAGACGACTACCTGATCGCGCTGGATATAGAGGCCGGACTGCTGGCGGAAGGCTTCTCGCTAGCGGGCGTCGCGACCAGCGCCGATGAGGCGATAAGTATGGCGCTCTCGACCAAGCCGGTGCTTGCCCTGATGGATATCCGCTTGCTTGGCAAGCGGGACGGCATCGACGCGGCCGTGGAATTGTACCGCGAGCTTGGCATACGATGTATCTTTACGACGGCGCACGGTGATCGCGACTTGAGGCTTCGAGCCGAGGCGGCCAGACCGCTGGGCTGGGTGCAGAAACCCTATTCTATAGCGACGCTCGTCGCAGCCATTCGAGATGCCTTTCAGAAGCTCGAGAACGAGAGCTGAACGCGTGGGGAGGGCCATTTAAGCGGTTGGATCGCCGAGCGCGCCACATCAGTGCTTGATTTGGGTGCCAAGGTGCTCTGTTCTCTTAGCCTTGCGGCAGGTTCGTCTCGATCGCGGCAGCCGTGCTCGTACATGATCACGGCTTTTTATGTTTAGGGCTGTCGCGCCCCATCCTCGGAAGAAGATTGTGATTTGCAAGGCCGTCCGGATCTGTCGTGACCCTGCCTCCTCGACATGCGTGACAGCGCTCACGCGCTCGATCTGATGGGCGCAGGATATGGAAGGGCCGGCGAACGCTGCGGGATTGCTTCCGCTCCGGATGATTCTGGACGCCAACAACAGGTTGATGTACGAGCCGCTGCTGAGGAGATCGAGCCATCGCGCGGCGAATTCGCCGGGCGCATGATTGGGGCTTTGGATGCGTGGCCGCAATCTGTTGGCTGATGATCACACGGTCCGCAATCGAGCGGTTCTGAAGAGTTCGCGAACCCTGCGCAACCGAAACGCAACGACAACGTCTGGCGACCAACGCTGACTAACGTCTCGCACCCAAGGTGCTCGAAGCATCAAGCGAAAAGTGCAGACAGGTGCGGGAGACGATTCCGCCTCTCCGCTCTTGCGGGCTCGTCTACCCGTCAGGACGGTGACGGGTAGACGAAACCGAGCCTCGTCAGGTCGGCAGGTTCAATCAGCCCGAATCTTATTTTTTCTTGCGAGCAGCGGCTTCGGCGCGCACAGGCGCCTCGTTGATATTGGCGGCGCCGCCCATGTCGCCATTCTTGGTTCGCCCGGCCCCCGGCCCGGCGCCTATATCCGCGCCTGTGGTCGGATCAGAGGAGGGATCCGAAAGCGTCCGCTCTCCCATTTTTGTAACCACTTTCATGTCTTTGGCCGCCAGCTTGACTGTTGCTGTCCCATCGCCATCGTCCGCCGGCATGACTTCCTCAAGATCGTCCACGCGGTCCCATTCGTCTCCCGAATTCCAGGGCCCATTCGTGTCCCCTTCACCCTGCGACGTGTTGACGTACATGCTCGCATATTTCTCAATGCCGGGGAGCTTGCCCGTCGGAAAGTTGTTCTCGATCGCGTAGAGCGCTTTCTCGAAAGATTTTTGATGCGCGATTTCGCGCGTCATGAGGAATCCGAGGGCGTCTTTAACGCCGGGATCTTCGGTGATGTTGATCAGTCGCTCATAGATCTTGGCACGCGCCTCGGCGGCAATGTTAGACCGCAGATCGACGGTAGGCTCGCCGCGGGAATCGATATAGGCGGCAGTCCACGGGACTCCGGCCGAGTCGCACAACGCAGGTGCGCCGCCAAACAAGATGGACTCTTTGGCCGTCGTGCCGCTTGCGCCGACCATCAAGTACAGTTCGGCTTCTTTCATCTGCCCTTCGGCCAGCTGCGCCTTCAGGCCTTTGTTGAGCATGGTGACGATCGAGCCGACGACCTCGAGATGACTGAGCTCCTCGGTCGCTATGTCGAGCAACATGTCCTTTCGGCCGACATCGTCTTCGCCCAGCCCTTGGGTGAAATAGCGCATTGCGGCGGCAAGCTCGCCATCGGCGCCGCCGAACTGCTCCATGATCATGCACGCCAGCCTCGGATTCGGCTCGGAAACGCGAACGGTGTATTGCAGTCGTTTATTGTGCATGAACATGAGGCTTCCTCCAAGGGTTGGGGCTTCCTAACCTCCCGACACCTGGAATGTTCCTGCGTATAGACAGAATGACTTAAATCGTGCGTCTTCTGAATCCGCGGAGCCGCGTTGACGTCGCGTGCTCACCCGGATCCGACTTTGCACGAGAATTCCTGCAAGCTAACCTTATGCAATACTTAAGTGGGAGGACCGAGACGATCAGAGCGCGTTGAGGCGCCGACGTGTCAGTCGGGCCTGAAGGAGCACTACGACCAGGAGGAACAGTCCTCGGATCACTGATTGCCAGTAGGCTGAAAGCGAGATCCATCCCATGCCGTTCTCGAAATTCAGAACATTGAAAAGGATGCCGAGCAGGAGCACGCCGGCGAGCGTGGTCACAACCGAACCCGAGCCGCCGGTGAGCAACGTCCCGCCGACCACAACGGCTGCGATGGCGAACAATTCCCAACCCACTCCTTCAATGGGCTGTCCCGCCCCAAACTGCGATGCCAGGATAACGCCGGCGAGCCCTGCGAGTCCCCCGCTCGCGACATAGACCAAAAACTTCACACGATCGGTCCGCAGGCCCATGAGACGCGAAGCATCCTCGCCGCCGCCGATTGCCAACACCGCCCGTCCGGTACCGGTGTAATTCAAGACAAGGGAACCAATGAGATATGCCACGACGGCGATCGCCGCCGGGATCGGAAACGTCCAGAAATTGCCTTGGCCGATGGCAGTGAAGCCCGATTCATAGGAGACCGAAACGGTCTGGTTGCCCGCAAGCAGGAGGGCCGAGCCACTGGCGGCCTGCATCGTGGCGAGAGTGGCTATGAACGGCATCAGATTGGCGCGTGTGACAAGGGTCGCATTGATGAGCCCGGCGGCCAGCCCAGCGCCTATACCCGCCGCGAGACCAGGAACGATTCCATAAGGGCTTGCCAATGCCGAAGCCACGCTACCCAAGGCAGCGACGGAGCCCACGGAAAGATCGATTCCCCCTGTCATGATGACGAAGCACATACCAAGCGCCACCAGTGCGAACATGGAATTGTAACGCAGGAGAGTCATGACGTTGTAGAAGCTGAGGAACCGATCATAGCGCAGGAAACCGAATAGAATGAGCGCAGCCAGGGCGATCAATACGCCGTAGGTGCCAATAATGCGGACGAGGCGGGCACGATTCATAAGACTACCCGCGATGCTGCTGCTGCAGCCACACGGCGAGTGCGATGATTCCTGCCTTGACCACCAGGGCAGCGGCGTCAGGCACCCCGTTCGCCAGAAGGGTGTAGCGCACCAGTTGAATGGTAAGCGCGCCCAGCAGGCTACCGATGATGGTGGCCTTGCCGCCGCTGAGCAGAGTGCCGCCCACGGCAACCGCCGCGATGGCATCGAGCTCCATACCAAGGCCAACCAGGTTGGCGTCGCTGGAGGAGTTGATTGCAATCACGATTAGCCCGGCCAGCCCGGCGCAAAGGCCGCTTATGCCATAGACAGCAAGCTTGATCTTGGAGACTGCAATACCAGCGAGTTCGGAAGCCTTTTCATTGCCGCCGACCGCCAATATGCATCGCCCGAACAGCGTTTTTTTCAACACCCATGCAGCTGCCGCGACAATGACAGCCATGATGATGACTTGCGCCGGGATGTCCAATGGTCGAGCAAGGCCGATCCATTGAAATTCAGGTACGCGGAAGGTTTGCAGGTTCCCGTTGGTCATCACCTGAGCGATGCCGCGGCCGGCGATGAACAGGACCAGTGTCGCGACAATCGGCTGGATGCGGAAGCGTGCGACCAACCAGCCATTGAAGAGCCCCAACAGCCCGGCCACCAATACCGAGACGATCATCGCGGCAGCTACGGCCAGGTGGATGCTGCCGATCGGAAGGATCTTGCCCATGAAGATCATCGGTGCCAGCGCACCCGAAATCGCCATCAGCGATCCGACGGAGAGATCGATGCCGCCCGTGGCTATGACCAGCGTCATCCCGACGGCTACGATGACGATCGTGCAGACCTGGGTGAGGTTGACGTTCAGCGTCTGCATTGTCGCGAAATTGCGTGTGAAGGCGAGGTTGAACGCAACCAGCAAGACAAGTGCGATCAAGGTACCGTAGCGTGACAGAAAGCCGAAGAGGTCGAAGCTCCGCGCGACGGCATCCCGCTCCGCATATGACCTCGGCAGCTCGGTCATGTCGTGGCCCCCGAGGAAGCGCTTGTCCCGTGCGCCATCGCGGTCAGCACTTTTTCTTCGTTAGCGGCTTCAGCTTCCAACTCGGTCACGCTGACGCCATCGCGCAGAACGAATATGCGATCCGCACCTTCGATCACTTCCTCCAGCTCTGACGAGATCATGAGCACACCGAGGCCCTGATCTGCAAGTCTCCGGATCAGACGCTGGATCTCGCCCTTGGCACCCACATCGATTCCCCTTGTCGGCTCGTCGAGTATGAGTAGCTTCGGATTCATCGCCAGCCAGCGGGCAAGCAGCACTTTCTGCTGGTTCCCACCCGAAAGCTCCCGCACCTTCTGATTGGGTCCGGAGCATTTAATGCCGAGCTCGCGGATGAACCGCTCGACGATTTCGCGCTGACGCGAGTCGTCCAGCACGCCGTTGCGGCTGATTTTCGGAAGCAAGGCAAGGGTGAGGTTTTCTGCCACCGTCATCTCCGGCACGATACCTTCGCCCTTGCGGTCCTCGGTGCAGAAGCCCATCCCGGCGGCGATCGCGTCGGCGGGACGGTCGGGGTGGTACGCGGCACCCTCCATCGTCATCTGGCCGGCGCTTGAGCGATCGGCACCGAACACGAGCCGTGCGGTTTCGGTGCGACCTGCGCCGAGGAGGCCCGCAAAGCCCGCGATCTCGCCGCGCCGGAGATCGAAGCTCACATTGCGCACAGCCTGCCCGGCCCCAAGCCCTCGGGCCGAAAACATTACATCCCCGATTCTAGAGCGGTCGCGCTCGCCGAAGGCTGTGGCGTGACCCTCGACAGCCGCGACATCGCGGCCAAGCATAGCTGCGACAAGTTCCAGTTTGCCGATTTCTTCCATTGCGGCGCTGCGCACGGTGCGGCCGTCGCGCATGATCGTGACTTGGTCGCAGACCTCATACAACTCGTCGAGCCTGTGGCTTACAAAAATGACGGACACCCCTTCAGCCTTCAACTGATGAATGACGCTGAACAGCACTCCCACTTCGCGTTCGTCGAGCGACGAGGTCGGTTCGTCCATAATGACAAGGCGAGCGGAGAACCCTATAGCCCGCGCGATCGCGACCATCTGCTGTGTTGCAGTGTTGAACTCGCCAAGCGGACGGCGAACATCGATGCCAATTGCGAAGCGGCTCAGCAGGCGCTCGGCTTCCGCGTGCATGGCATTCCAGTCGAGCAGGCCGTAACGGCGCTGTTCCCGACCCAGGCAAATGTTCTCCGTCACTGACCGTAGCGGGACCAAATTGATCTCCTGATAGATCGTGCTGATGCCGTTGACTTGTGCCTGGTGGGGCGAGTGGACCTCAAAGGGCTCGCCTTCGAACAGCACTTGCCCGGCATCCTTGCGGTAGTATCCGGTCAAGACCTTGATCAGCGTTGATTTGCCCGCGCCGTTCTGGCCTATCAGGGCATGGACCTCGCCTGAGCGCACGGAAAGCGACGCATCCGCCAGCGCCGGTATGCCGGCGAAACGCTTTTGGATGTCGCGCATGTCGAGAAGCAGCGTGGAAGGTCCGTCCGGCGGCCGCGTCATCAGCAAAGCTCCGAAAAAGCCTCCCCGCCGAGGCGGGGAGGCGCCCCTTTATCCAGACAACTCAGAACGCCGTACTGATCTTATCCTTTGCGTTCGTGCCATCGTAGAAGTCGTCGTCGTTCTTGATGAAGGGCGGGATTTGCTTCCCCGCGGCATAGTCAGCCATCGTGGCGAAAGCCTTCGGTCCGAAAAGCGGGCTGCAGCCGCAGATGGCGCCGATCTTGCCATCGACGATTGCTTGCACGCCGTCCTTTTCGCCGTCGATCGAGACGATCAGCACATCTTTTCCGGGCGTCTTGCCGGCGGCCTCGAGAGCTGCGATCGCGCCGAGCGCCATCTCGTCATTATGGGCATAGATGATATCGGCTTCAGGATGGGCCTGCAGCAACGTCTCGGCCACCTGGCGGCCCTTGTCGCGAGCGAAGTCGCCCGACTGTGAGGCGACAATCTTGAATTCCGAGTGCTTGGCGATGATGTCGTCAAACCCCTTCTTGCGATCGTTGGCTGGCGAGGAACCGGTGGTGCCTTCCAGCTCGATGATCTTCGATTTTCCATTTGCGTTCTTCACCACCCATTCGGCGATGCGGTTACCCTCATTGATGAAGTCGGAGCCGATGAAGGTGACGTAATCCTGGCCAGGCTTGGCCATGGTATGGTCCACATCGCGGTCAATGAGAAAGACCGGGATGCCGGCATCACGCGCGGCCAGGATGACCGGCACCAACGGCTTGTCCTCGCGGGGAGGCAGGAAAATCGCGTCGACGCCCTGCGCGATCATGGAGTTTACGTCGGAGGCCTGCTTGGCCGAGGATCCGGCGGCATCAGCATAAACGAGCTGATGGCCGAGCTTTGCAGCCTCATCCTGCATGCTTTTGGTTTCAGCCAGCCGCCATGGATTGTTGCTCTCGGTCTGGGCGAAGCCAACCTTGTACTTGTCTTTCTTGGCAAGTGGCGGGAGCGCGGCGAAGGCGCGTGGAGCGAGGGTAAGAGCGGCCACGCCGACGGCGGAGCCTACCAACAATTTCCGACGGGTAATGATCATGCTTTCCTCCTTGGTTGTCGCGTTTTGACGCCGTTGAATATTCCTCGCCTATGGCGGGCTAGGTCAGCTCGCTTGCAGACTCCGCCCTCGATTGAGTCACTGCGCCCGCTTCCAAAATGAAATCGGCGCAGCGGTCGCCCAGCATCATGGCGGGTGCAGCCGTGTTGCCGGCGTTGATGTTAGGGCACACCGACATGTCGGCAACGCGCAGGTTCTCTATCCCGCGCACCCGCATGGCCGCGTCCAGAACGGCCATTCGATCGCTGTCCGGGCCCATGCGGCAGGTGCCGGCCGGATGGTAATTCGTTTTGACGAAGCGCTTGCAGTGCCTTTCGAGCGCCGCGTCGCTGAGGTCGTCTTCCCGGGGGACGGCTACAGCCTTGACGCGGTCCGCCAGTGGCTTCGCGTGGAATGCCTTCAGGAAATAGCGCTGGCCGGCAATCATCTGCTTCATGTCGTCTTGATGTTTGAGCAGGTGCGGAGAGACGACCGGCATGTCGTTCGGATCTGCCGAACGCAGCTTCACGAAGCCACGGGACTTCGGCTTGACGACCACGGTCGTAACAGTGAGGCCGTAGGTATTCTCGACCAGGGTCAGGATATCGCGGTCCAGGTACACATGGGGCACGCAAAAAGCCTGGATCGTCGGTTCGCCGTCCGGGTCGGTCGGATTGACAAAAGCCCCAGCCTCGACTCCCGCGGACAGGATCGTACCGGCGCCGAACAGCTTGAAATGCAAGCCGTTCTTGATCATCCGCCAACCCTGGCCTTGCTTAAAGTAGCCGTAAGGCCCGTTTGCCGTGGCAATGATCGGCACTTCCGGATGGTCGATCAGGTTCTGGCCGACGCCTGGAAGGTCGACGACGCAGGCAATGTCATGTCTGGAAAGTTCCTCGGCCGGGCCAATACCTGACAGCATAAGGAGTTGCGGCGATACCAGCGCGCCCGACGAGACGATCACGTCGCCGTCCGCATAGGCCTCGTGCTCGGTTCCCGATTGGTCAGTGTAGATTACACCCTTTGCGCGCTCGTTCTGGATCAGCAACTGCCTCGCGGCAGAATTCAGCCTCAGCGTCAGCCTGGGATCCTTAGCCAATGGCTCGATAAACGCATAGGCAGCGCTGCTACGCTTCCCGCGCCGGTTCATGAACTGATAGAAGCCCACTCCGCGTTGCGACGGCCCGTTGAAGTCATGATTGTAGGGCAGTCCGAGCCGTTGGACCGCCTGTACAAACCAACGCGAAACGTCGTCAATGTGACCGGGGTCGGAGACAAGCAACGGTCCTTCGCTGCCATGCAACTCGCCGCCGAGGCGGTTATTGCCTTCCATGCCCGTGAAGTGGGGCAGCACCGCCTGCCAGTTCCAGCGGATGCCGGCATTGTTGCCGCGCAGCAACTCATCCCATTCGTCATAGTCCGAGGCACGGCCGCGCATATAGACCTGGGCGTTGACCGAGGTGCCGCCGCCCAGCACGTTGCCTTGCGAGATTTCGTGTTGACGTCCATCCAGGTGCTGCTGCGGCTCGGTGCGGTAATAGCGCATGAACTTCGAGCCATTGATCATCTTGAAGATCCCCGGCGGCATATCGAGCAGCGGGTGGTGATGCGAATGCCCGGCTTCGAGAAGCAGGACCCGCCGTCCTGCCCTCACCAGCCGCGCCGCGACCACGCAACCCGCTGCTCCGCCGCCCACCACGATATGATCGTAAGTCTGCGTCATTCTCGCCGGTCCTCCCTCCGGCCCTCACGACATTTCAAATGTGCCACGGACATACTCCCAAGCCGCGGAAAGATGATTGAGCAGCGCCCGCTCGGCGCCATCCGGATCTCGCTCGATGATCGCCATGCAGATTTCGCGGTGGCTCAGGAAATTGATGCGGTTGCGCTCGGGCGATCGGGGCATGCGCATCCAATGCGGCGACAGCCACGCGGTGAAGGCCTTGTGCACTGCGGGCATCACCGGGTTGCGCGTAATCTGGTAGAGCACGGCGTGAAATCCTACGTCGGTGGCATAGAATTTTTCCGAATCCGGTATCGCCGCCTCGTTCATCTCGAGCGCTGATCTGAGCGTGGCCACGTCGTCCTTGCGCGCATGGATGGCGGCGTTGCGCGCAAGAGCGGCTTCAAGAAAGACCCGGGTATCGTAGAGGTTTTTCACTCCCGCCTGAGCGCTTAGCAGGTGGCCGACAACACCTTCCAAAGCGCCGAGCGCCGCGTCCAGCCCCGGCCGGCGGACCACTGGGCGAAAGCGTGGACGCGCTTCGATAAGACCGCGGCTTGCCAGGCGAGCGACCGCTTCACGCACCACGCCGCGGCCAACCCCGTACTCGGCCATCAACTCGCGCTCGGCCGGCAGGAAGCTGCCATCACCGAGCTTGCCGGAGACGATATCCGCTTCGATTCCAATCACCATGGCGTCTGCCGCGCGAGCAGCTCCGCTCGTGGCCCGCGTTCCAAGATGCTGTGGTGTACTTAACAAGCCGTCCTCCACTTCACGCAGTCATTAATGCGCAGATCGGACCAAAGCACAAGGTCCAGCGAGTTATCATCGGACCAAAAGTGCGGTGGATCACCGATCTGGTTGCGATCAGCCCGATAGAGTGCAATTATGGTATGACGAAAATAGGCCAGACGACGAGAGCCTCGCAATGGGCGATACAATAATCACGGACGTGGAGGTTCGGCTTTTCCGGGTGCCGCTGCGTGAAGTAATGACCGACGCCAAGCATGGTGCTCACACGCATTTTGAGCTGGTGACAGCGACCCTGAGGCTGGCGGACGGCAGCGAAGGGACTGGTTACACCTACACTGGAGGTAAAGGCGGGCATGCGATCGGAGCCATGATCGTGCACGATCTGGCGCCGTTCCTGAAAGGACGGGACGCGACCGACATCGAGGGGCTCCATGATGGGATGCTATGGCACATCCATTATGTTGGACGCGGCGGCATCGCGTCCTTTGCGATTTCTGCGCTCGACATAGCGCTCTGGGATCTGCAGGGCCGGCGCATCGGCCGGCCACTCTGGGAAATGGCAGGCAGGGCCGGCAAGACAGCCAAGGCATATCGCGGCGGCATCGACCTGAACTTCTCCCTCGATCAGTTGCTGGCGAGCATCGACTCCTATCTCGCCGCCGGGTTCAATGCTGTGAAGATCAAGGTCGGCAAAGACGACCTCGCGGAGGATGTCGCCCGAGTTAAGGCGATCCGCGAGCGCATCGGGCCGCACACCCCGTTCATGGTGGACGCCAATTACGCGCTCGACATTCATCGGGCGATCGAAGCGGCGAAAGCATTCGCGTCTTACGAGCTGCTCTGGTTCGAGGAGCCCATCATACCTGACGATTACCAGGGCTACGCTGCCATTGCCGAGGCGACGGGCATGCCGCTGGCCATGGGCGAGAACCTGCATGTGATCGAGGAGTTCGAGCATGCCTTCGCGTGGTCGAAGCTATCCTACATCCAACCAGACGCGTCGAACTGTGGCGGCATCACAGGCTGGTTGCGGGTCGCCGAGCTTGCGCGCAAGGCTGGAATTCCGGTGTGCAGCCACGGCATGCAGGAACTACATGTCAGTTTGGTCGCAGGCCAATCAAACGCTGGTTGGGTGGAGGCGCACAGTTTCGACATCGACCTGTACACCACTCGTCCGCTCAGGCTGCAGGATGGGCTGGCAGTCGCCCCAGACGAGCCAGGCATTGGTGTCAGCTTTGACTGGCGTAAGCTGGATGGCTTTGAGGAGAGGGTCTAAGCCAGATCGGTAACGGACCGACCTGGCCCGAAAGAGCCAGCTTGCCGAGCGGACCAGCCACGGTCGCTTCGAAGCGTCGAGAGGCTATCGCGCTGGAAAAGGAGCGCGCCGCGAATAAGCAGCACCCGCCGAACGGCGAGTGGCTGGTCCACGGCGGCCGATCAAGTGATCTCCCGGCAGAAGCGAATGACATATCGCTGATTGGGCTGTCGCAGGCGGAAGCGGAGCACCTGGCCAATGAAGCAAATGTCCGACTGCTACTATCGCGCAAGGTATCAACTTTTTTGCGAGACCTCGTCCCTCAGCCCATTGCGATCACTCAAATTTAAATGCGCTGGCATCCGAAGTGCTCACAATGGCTGAATGCCACGGTACGTTTTCGAAGTTACGAGAAACGGGCAGCGATTTGCCGATGCGTGGGTTGAACTGGACAGCCTGCGCGACATGCGACGAGAAGCGCTTAAGACGCTGCACGACATCGCCGTCGACGAAATGGCTGAGAGCGACGTCGATGAGACCCTGGCGATCTCGGTCCATGATGAAACCGGCAGGGCGATATATTCAGCAACTCTCACGGTCTCACAATCGCTGCCGCTCTTGCACCTGGTTGGCCGGTGAGAGGCGTCGCAAGAGGTTGCGTCGAAGTGGGTCCGCCGCCGAACATTTTTGGGTGGGCCGTCATCGGGGGCCATGATCAGTGCGCGCGTCACGTGGGGTGGCGCCGATCCGCCGGAAAATGAAGCTTTCATTTCCCTCCGGCGCGGCCTGCGCGGCGTCGGCCAGCATCGCCATTCGCTTGTGGATCGGCGACTTGATGCAGGCCGGATCCGTTGCCGCCGCATCGCCGGCGATCGCCATTGCCTGACACCTGCAGCCGCCCCAATCGACCTCGCGGCGCTCGCAGCTTCGGCACGGCTCCTGCATCCAGTCGGTGCCGCGGAAGGCGCTGAATGCCGGTGAGTCGGCCCAGATTTCGGCGAGCCTGCGGTCTCCGAAGCGCTCGAAGCGCAGCGAGGGAATGGTCTGGGCGGCATGGCACGGCAACACGGTGCCGTCGGGCGCGACCATGAAGGCGTCGCGCGCCCAGCCCCCCATGCATGGCTTGGGATACACGGCAAAATAATCCGGCGTGACAAAATCGATGTTCATGATTCCGGCGAGCCTTTCGCGTGCCGCCGTGACGATGTCCGCCTGCCGGTTGACCGCCGCCAGGTCGGGCATCAGCCTGTCGCGGTTGGCGAGCGCCCAACCGGCATATTGGACGTTCGCGATCTCCAGCCGCTCCGCATCCAAGGAGAGGGCGAGATCGATGAATTCCGGCACTTCCTCGATGTTGTGGCGATGGACCGGCGCATTGATGGTGAGGGGCAGCCCGGCCGCGCGGGCGCGGCGTGCCGTCTCCAGCTTCTTCTCGTGGCTGCCCCGGTGGTTGCCGATAGGGTCGGTGGTCGCCGGACGGGCGCCCTGGAAGCTTAGTTGCAGGTGGTCGAGACCGGCTTCGGCAAAGGCCTCGATGCGGCCCTCGGCAATGCCGACGCCGGCGGTGATGAGGTTGGTGTAGACGCTGCGCGCCGAAAGCCCGGCGATCAATTGCTCGAGGTCGCGACGCAGCGTCGGCTCGCCGCCGGAAAGATGCACCTGCAGGACACCGAGATCGGCGGCCTGCGAGAACAGATCGAGCCAGGTCTGCGTGTCGAGCTCGTGGTTGGCCTTCAGCAGTTCGAGCGGATTGGAGCAATAAGGGCACTGCAGCGGGCAGCGATGCGTCAGTTCCGCCAGCATGCCGATCGGAGGCAGGAGGGGCGCACTCATAGCTTCACCAAAAGTTTGTCCGACCATTCCTGCAGGAAGGCGATGACGTCGGCCGCCACGTCCTCCGGATCCGCGTCATAGTCGGCCGCAAGATCGGCAATGATGCGCTCGACGATGGACCGGCCGTCGCAGCGGCGCAGTATGTCGAGACTGATCTCGTTCGGCCAGAATACCTTCTCCGGCGAAAGCACGGCGAAGGCCTGCCGCACGGGATCGTACTGGATGCGCACATGCCTGGGCAGCGATGGCGCCGACCGCAACGACACGATGGCCCTTTCCCGCAGTGCCGTCATAAGGCCGCCTCCGGGCGGAAGGCGCCGGGCGGTATGTTTCCCGGCGCGCCGTAAGCATGCTGGAGCGCATCGAGCATGGCCCAGAGTATGTCGCATTTGAACACCAGCGCATCGATCGCCTGCTGCTGGCGTTCGGCCGTGTCGGCATGGGCCAGCACATAGGCGAGGGCGAAGTCGGCGTCGCGCGATGCCTGTTCGGGCCGCCGGCTGAAATAGGCCAGCGTATCCTCGGTGATGTAGTCGTATCTGGCCAGCATCGCCGGCACCCGCTCGCCAATGATCGTCGGCGAGAACATCTCGGTCAGCGATGACGCGACCGCCTCGAGCAGCGTATGGTTCGTGCAGAAGGAAAGATAGGCGCCGACGGCGAAACGGGTCGCCGGCAGGGCCAGCTTTTCGCCCTTGACGGCTTCGGCATCGAGCCCAAGAGAGCTCGCCAGGTGCAGCCAGCGCGCGATGCCGCCGCTCCAGCCGTCATCACCGTCATGGTCTTCGATGCGCTTGCGCCAGGCGGCGCGAAACGCCGGATCCTCGGCACGCGCCAGGATCATGGCGTCCTTGCGCGGAATGACGGCCTGATAGCAATAACGGTTTAGCGCCCAGGCCTGCATTTCGACCTTCGACAAGGCGCCGCCGGTCATCCTATGATGGAAAGGATGGCGGTTATGATAGCGCTCGTCGCCGACCTGCCGCAGCACGGCCTCGAGCTCGCTCATAGACAGTCCGCCTCGGGCCGCGTCGTGGAAATCGCTCACAATTCAAGCTCCATGCCATCGCTGGCGACTTCCCAGCCAGCCGCCTTGACCGCCGCGTGTTCGGCGGAATTCTCGTCCAGAACAGGATTGGTGTTGTTGATATGGATGAAGATACGGCGACCGATCTTCACATCGGCCAGGCCGGCGATAGAACCTGCTTCTCCGGACATTGCGATGTGCCCCATGCGCGCGCCGGTTTTCTGGCCGACGCCGGCCGTGATCATCTCGTCGTCCGTGTAGACGGTGCCGTCGAACAGAAGGCAGGCGGCGCCGGCCAGGCGCGTGCGCAGCGCGGCATCGATGCGCGCGCAGCCCGGTATGTAAAAAACCGCGGCACGACCGCCGGTCTCGCTGATGCGGACGCCGATCGTGTCGCCGGTGTCCGAGCTGAAATCGGCGGCGGGATCGCCTCTTTGCTCGAGGTAGAGCGCTATCTTGCCCGGCACCGGAAAGCTGCGGACGATCACGCCGGTCGGGTGGCCGTCCGCGCCGCAGATAGCCATCTCCTGTGTCGGCGCCAAGAGACGCCGTGGCACGATCGCCGGATCAAGGACATTGAAGATCGAATTGGCCGCCAGTGTCGCGAGCACCTGCGCGGTCGCATAGATCGCGAAAGGCTGCCGCTCACGCAGGCTGAGCAGGCCGGCGATATGGTCCACGTCGGCATTGGTCAGCACCACCGCGCGGATAGGCGTCGAGCGCAGCGGTGCATCGGCCGCGGGCTGCAGCTCGGACGCTTGCGCAATCTGCTGGCGGATGTCGGGCGACGCGTTGAAGAGGACCCAACCTGTCCCATCCGCCGATACGGCGATGGATGATTGGGTTCGCGAACGCACGCCGGGCATGCCCCTGCGAGCCGCGCGGCTCAGGCGGTAATTGCAATTCCACTGCGGAAAGCCGCCTCCCGCCGCCGATCCGACGATCTTCACGCGCATGGCAATGCATGCCCAGCGGGCCAACTGACCGGCGCCACTTTTACGGCTGCGGTCGATTGGCGTCCGCGTCTTCTGATATCGCAAAGAATTGCATGCCCCGTTGAGCAGGGCATGCAAATTCACGGGCTACTTTTTCGGCCGGATTTCAGCAGGCAGATATCGCGATATCTCAAAGCCCGCCGCCACCTGACACATGGTTGGTTTCTTCCAGGTCTTCTTCATCGAGTTCTCCTTCTGCAACCATAAGATCGACGGCCGTTAGGGCCAAGTGGTCCACTTTGCTAGGCGGCCTGCAAAGCACGTTGATTGGCGTCGCTCTCGCCAAGAGCGTTGAGCGCCTCGTCGGTTGCCGATTCTTCCTTCAACGTTTGTCGGAGCAGCGGAAGAGCATCCTTGAGACCGAGCTGTTCGGCCCATGCAATCAGCGTGCCGTAGCGTGCGATTTCATAATGCTCGACCGCTTGCGCGGCGCCAACCAGCCCTGCGTCAAGCGCCGGCTCGTCCTTGTACTCTTCGAGGATTTCCGAGCCCTCCTCGATGATTCCGTCGATAGCAGGGCAGGTCTTGCCCCTGGCCGGCTTGCCGAGCATGTCGAAGACTTGTTCCAGGCGGTCCACCTGGTCTTCAGTTTCCTTGAGGTGCTTTTCGAAAGCGGCGCTTATCTTTTCGGACTGTGCTGCTTTCGCCAGCTTTGGCAAAGCCTTCAGGATCTTTTTTTCAGCGTAATAAATGTCTTTTAGTCCGTCCAGGAACAGGCTTTCCAAGCCGTTCGAGGTCGCGGACGAAGCTTTTTTCGGCATCTTAGGTCCTCCTTGGGTGTAGGGATGCGCCTGCGGCACTCTTCCTAATCCGCCCGGAGACCCGAAGTTCCGACAAGAGTGT
The DNA here is from genome assembly GCF_020165015.1 of Mesorhizobium sp. CA7. Classification (NCBI taxonomy): domain Bacteria; kingdom Pseudomonadati; phylum Pseudomonadota; class Alphaproteobacteria; order Hyphomicrobiales; family Phyllobacteriaceae; genus Mesorhizobium; species Mesorhizobium sp. CA7. The sequence goes on along the minus strand of NZ_JAIUHH010000005.1, from coordinate 202,358 downwards.
CATCATCGCTGGCGCCGTGCTCACAACGACTTAGCTCCGAAGGCAGTCCGGTTGAGGAGACGTCAACTTCCGCCTCGTCCGACATCGCGCATCCGCTCGATTTCCTCCGGCTCTTTGTCGTCCATTCCGGCGATCTCGTTGCGAGCCTTGGCGTTCGCCTTGATCAGCTCATCGAGTTTCGCCTGCAATGCTTGGGTGTCGCGATGCTCGGCCCTTTGAATAAACAGCGTCATTGCCCAGGTGATCAGCGTCGCGGCGCCGTGCCAGTCAAGTGTCTCCCGCTCGAAGACGTACCAAGCAAGAGTGTAGCCGCCCAAAATCAAAAAGGCCGCCGGTCGGGACGTCAGTGTGCCGACTTTGGTCAGCGCTTCTCGAAGCTGCAATGTTGCCATGCCTGCGAACGGCTGAGCGCAATCCGGGTTCCCGCTGGATACGTTGGGCTGGAACCTAGCTCGAGGCGGGAACGTCCCCCTCGTTTCAAGCGCTCTCGCCGTGGAAAGCCATCGAGTGTCTCCTCAGAGTGTTCAAGCTCCCCACCGTGCAGCGATCCGTCCATTCCCCGCCGTTTCGGATTTGCGGAACATCGGCGTCCCCGTCCAGTTATCTCGCGTCGAGGAGGAGGTGCTCCATGAATGCGACAAAGGAATTCCTGCGAAGCTGGCTGGCAGAGAATGTCGGCAACTTGCCGACCGACACCGAGGTCAGCGTTGCGATGCTGGCGCAGCAATTCGAGCAAGACGCCGATGCCGCCGGCTACGGTCGCGAGGTGCGCGAGCAGGAGGTGGGCAACATTGAGGACTCCATCCAACGTGCACTAGACAAAGCGGGCGAGGAAAACAGAGGGTCGGAATCCAGTGCTGATCACGAGAATTCGCTGGCGCCTGTCATCGATGCCCTGGAAGATGTCGAGCCTGAACAGGATGATGCCGAGGGCTCCGGCAAGCCGGCTGTCTAGTCTAGCGGTTCTCCTTGGTCAGCGTCGAAATTACCGCGTCCAGAACCGTCTTTGGGCAAGTCTCTCCTTCGCGCAGCGCTTCGAACAGGGAGGTCACCAAGCTTTCCAGCGTTCCGCCGTGATCCTTCGACAGTTTCGAAGCTGCCTGCGTTAGCGCTTCGAATTCCAAAAGACTGAGTTGAGAGTGGCGCGTCATGGTTCCTTCCTCGCGAGGCGGACGCAGGACGCAACCGGACGCTTGCCGCACTCGTAGAAGTGCAGCGGTTCAGCCTCAACCACATTTGTTGCAAGAGGCTGTTGCTGCTCCCGGCTGCGGAGCAGTAACGAGGTCGATCCCGCTGCCCACGGAACAAAGGCCGGCCACAGAGGTTTGGCCGGCTTCCAACCTGCCCGGAAGTCAGCAGACATCCGATGAAAGCGGAGAAGGTGCTCAATGACGAAGCCCCGCCAAAACGACGATCCCGCGCGATCAACCCCAAGCAGCGATCGGACCGGCCAGCAAACAGGAGCGGACAGGGATTCGCCGCAGGAAGATCCGGTTGAAGGCTCGCGCAAGATTGTGGATCGCGAGCTCGCCCGGCAAAAGCCGTCGGCCGGGGCTAAGAAGGAGGCCGAGCAGAGCCTGCGCGAGCAAGTCGAGGACGAGACCGAGCTGCCTCAGAAAGGGTCGGCCTGATAACGAGCAGGGCGGCTGTAAAGTCGCCTGCTCCGCCACACCGCCTGATTTCCAACGATGACGGCAAAGTTCAGGAAGAACCTGCTTCTGTTGCTTGCGGCGGCAGCGGTTGGCTTGTCCCTGTACAATGGCCAGCTTGCGCGACGGACGTTAGCCGCACGTCCGCTCGGGCGCTTCATCCATCTCCGGGGAACGAAGCTGCATTTCCTGGAGGCGGGCAATGGGCAACCGCTTCTGCTGTTGCACGGCAATGGCGCCTCGGCGGAAGACTTCACGACAAGCGGCATCTTCGGCAGAGCCGCCGCCAGATATCGCGTACTTGCCTTCGACAGGCCCGGCTTCGGCATGAGTCCACGCCCGGCCGGCAGACCTTGGACCGCAGCTGCCCAGGCCGACGTCATCGATGCCGCGGTCGCGAAACTCGGCATCGGGCGCTACATGGTTGTCGGCCATTCCTGGGGTGCAGCGGTGGCGCTCGAGATGGCGCGCCGGCATCGCCGGTCGGTAGCTGGCGTCGTTGTCGTCGCCGGCTATCATTACCCGTCGCCGAGACTGGCCCTTGCCATTTCCGCGCTGCCGGCGGTTCCACTGCTCGGGACGGTGCTGCGCCACGCTTTGCTGCCTTCGCTGGTCAGGCTGAACTGGCATTGGGCGATGAAGCAGATTTTTCATCCGGCAACGGTCGCGATGCCTTTTGCGGCGATGACAAGAGGATTGGCGAGCCGGCCCTCGCAGCTGCGCTCCATATCCGCTGAATCCTTTCTGATGCTGGTATCGGCACTCTTCCCAAATCGCCGATATGCCGACATCGCCGTCCCTGTCGGGATAATTGCCGGCGCGGGCGACCAGCTGTTCGATGCCAAGGCCGAGGCAGTGCGCCTGCAATCAGAGATAAGCCACTCGCTCGTAGAAATCGTTTTGGATGCGGGACATATGGTGCATCAAAGCAATCCGCAGGTGATCCTAGCGATGATCGACAAGGTTGCGGCTCTTGCCAACATTGGTGACATGGCGAAGCAACCGGCTCGCACGACATGATTAGGTGCGCGGTCCGCGGAACAACGTAATACGGCCGAGATTCGGCTGGCTTCCAACGTAGAACCAGCCACGTATTTTACCGACAAAGAAATTGCAATTCCCGGTCAGGGTGGAAAAGCCGAACCCGATCTTCGCGCGCGCCCTGCAACAGGCAATCGGCGGCGCAAAACCCGAACACGGAGGAACTTTCGCGTGGCTGCGGCTTGATCTTCAGGATTTGATGCGATTGCAGCGAGGGGAAGATGTCGCGCACCGTTGCCCGGCCGAGCCGGACTTTCCTGCCCCTGCTGGCGCTTGCCTCTTGCTCCTCGTCTAAAACGATTGACCAGCAATCGAAGCGTGCCGCCTCGACGGCGCAGGCGGCAGTGCTGTTGAGCGACGCCTGGCTCTCCGGCGCCGCGCCGTCCCATTATGCGTCCTCTGCATTGCAAACCTTCGCCGAGACACTCGCCGCCGGCCGGCAAGTGGAATCGGCGTCTCCCTCCGACCGGGGAAAGCGAGATTCGTTGGCAGTGGCTGTTAGCCGGCTGTCGAATGCGGCAAGGCGGGCCAAGGACGCGGTCGAGGCGGAACAGGATGCCCAGGTCGGTCAGGCGCAACAGGAGCTTCGGGCCGCGCAAGGCGATCTCGCTGCGGCCTATCGCCAGTATTTGCGCAGCAGCAATGAAGAAGCTGCTCGAAATTTCACTCGGTGTCGTGACCAGCGTCGGCGGCTTCGTGGAGGTCGGCTCGATGGCGACGGCGGCGCAGGCCGGTGCATTGTTCCGCTACCAGCTCATCTGGGCGAGGATGGCGACTGTAAATTTCGAGCATCTTGCCGGCAGGCCCGTATTTTCCGAGCGCGGCAGGAGCATCGGCTATATCGAAGAGATCATCGCGGAGCGGGACGGCGACGACCTCGTCGCCACCGAATTTCATGTCGGCATCTTCGCCGCATTCGAGCGCTTGTCCGCTTCCACTGTCGGCGCTGCATTGCTCGACTTCTTCGCGCTGAGGCGCCGCGAGGGCCTTTATCGCATTCCCTGGGACAAGATCAATATTTCCGATCCGACACACCCCAGGCTGCTTTGCCCAGACGAGGAGCTTGCCGCTTTGAGGGTAAAGCCCATGGGCAAATGAGAACTCGCTAAAAAGCTGCTCGTCCAGGGGAACATCGTAGCCGGCCGGAAGTTCGGATTGCATCGAGGAGGCTGCACCATGAACAGTGTCATCTATCTCATCGGACTGATCGTCGTTGTGCTCGCAGTGCTTTCCTTCCTCGGCTTTCACTAGGAGGCACCATGCAGCGCGAGGATGATCGAGGCCCCGAGTCCGATTTCGCCAAGGCGAAGGACGAAGTTTCCGACCGGATCCAGCAAGAAACCCAAAGCGCCGGCGAAGTTCTCCACGATGCCCGCGACGAGGTCGCCCGCAGGGCTGGAGCGTATGCCACCGAAGCCCAGCAGGCCGTCTCCGAAAAGGCCGAGCAGACGCAGCGAGATATCGGATCGAGCCTGTCGGTTTTCGGCGGCGCCCTGCGCGCCGCGAGCGATCACTTGGCTAACAGCGACCAGAGTGCGGCCTCGAAGTTCATGCAGGAGGCCGCAAGCGGGCTGGAGCGGCTGTCCTCCTCGTTGAAGGAGAAGCCGTTCGGACAAGTGCTCGAAGACGTTCAGTCCTTTGGCCGCGAGAATCCTGGAGCGCTTCTTGCCGGTTCGGTTTTGGCGGGATTGGCACTCGGCCGCTTCATGAAGGCTTCGCCGCCCGGCACGCGCCGCCCGACGCAGGCCGCGGCCAAGTCTGGACATTCCGGACAAACCGGCCTGGGAAGGAGTGCACGACGGGACAGCGCTCCCTCAAATTGGGGTTCCGACGGCGGCATACCCGGCAAGGCAGCGGAGCTGAAGAAATGAGCACTCACGATAATCCAAGTCTCGGCACATTGGTCGCCGATCTGGCGCAACAGGTGAGCACGCTCGTGCAAACGGAGGCGAGGCTCCTAAGAGCGGAGATCTCGGAGAACGCGACCAAGGCTGGCGCAGGCGCCGTCGAGGTGCTGGGCGGCGCGATATGCCTGCTCGCTGCGCTGCTGGTTTTGTTGCAGGCGCTCGTGATCGCTCTGGCCCGCCTTGGTCTGGGCGCCGGGTGGTCCGCTTTGCTCGTGGGCGTGGTCGTGGCCGTGCTTGGCGTGATCCTGTTGCGGACCGGCATGGCGAGCATGGCGCCTTCCGAGCTCGCGCCGGACCGTACACAGGAACAGCTCAAGCGTGACGTGAACGTGATCAAGGAACAAGCGAGATGACCGAGAGATCCGCAGCAGAGCTCGAACGCGAAGCGGAAGCCACGCGCGCAAGAGTGGTGGCGACCGCAGACTCCATTCGCGACAAGATGACCCCAGGGCAGCTCTTTGACGAATTCACCGGGCATTTCAGAGGCGGCGCGGGCTCCGAAATGCTTCACAACCTGAAGGCCCAGGTTCGGGACAATCCATTGCCGCTGACGGTGATCGGCGCGGGCCTGGCCTGGCTGATGTTAGGCAGTGGCGCCTCCGCCACCCCGGCTGGTACCGATGGTGTGACGCGGCGCGGTCCTGGCCTCGATCATGGAGCGTTCGGCGCTGGAATAGGTTCGACCGCCTCGGATGCGGCAGGCTCCGTCGCCGAAGCGGCCAGCGGGGCGGCCGGAACTGTCTCGGGAATGGCTAACGAAGCTGCCGGCACAGTGTCGAACGTGGCAAGCAGCGCAGCCGACACACTGGTGAGCTCGGCGGCGGCTGCGGCCGATATGGCAACGAGTGCCGGCCGCTCGGCACAAAGTCTGCTTCAGGACCAGCCTCTCGCGGTGGCTGCCGTCGGCCTCGCCATCGGAGCTGCGATCGGCGCCATGCTGCCCCACACAGAGGTCGAGGACGAGCGATTGGGCACCTATCGCGAGAGGCTTCGGGATAGTGCCGAAGACACTTTGAAAGAAGGCCTCGACACCGCAACGCAAGTCGCGGCGGAAGCCTACCAGTCGGCAAGCGACGAAGCCGGACGGCAGGCGTCGAGCGAGGGCACGCTGGCCGACAAGGTCGGCGGGGTCGTCAAAGCCGCGGCCGACAAGGCCGACGAATCGGTGCGCGAGAAACTTTCCGATTCCGACGCGTCCTCGTCCGGGAAATCGTAGCCGCTTTTTCAACACTCAAGGAACAATGCGCGCCTCCCTCGGTTCGGGCGGCGTCAGATAGATGGAGACACCGCAATGGCTGAATCGCGCGAATGGCTTGTCCAATGGCTGAGGGACGCTCACGCCATGGAGGAACAGGCAGAGACGATGCTGTCGGGGCAATTGAGCCGGATTGAGAGCTACCCTGAACTCAGCGAGCGAGTTCGCAGCCATCTGGAAGAGACGAAAGAGCAGGCGAGGCGGCTGAAAACCTGCCTAGATGGCCTCGATGAAGGTTCCTCCATGTTGAAAGACGCAGGCGGCAAGCTGACCGCTACAGCGCAGTCGATCAGCGGCGTCTTCGCCGGCGACGAAGTCATGAAAGGCTCTCTGGCGAGCTACACGTTCGAGCACATGGAAATCGCGTCCTATACGATCCTCATCGCCGCGGCCAACGCCGCGGGCGAGGCTGAGATTGCCCGGGTTTGCGAACAGAACCTGCGCGAAGAAGAAGCCATGGCCGAGTGGTTGAAGAGCAACCTGCCGCAAGTCACGCAAAAGTTCCTGACGCGGGCGGACGCCGACAGCGACAAGGCGAAACGCTGACTTGGGACAGACCACCGCCAGGAACAATCCGCATTTCCAGCTGTTAGGGTCGCGGTCGGTCCTCCCTCTACCGGTCGAAGGCTGGGCCCGCCCCGATGGTTGAATGGGGCGGGCCCGGTTGGCATGAATCCAGGAACATTCCTTCTTTCAAAACATTAGGGTCGCTCCCATCCTGGAGTGCCCATGCCGATATTGAACATCCGACTTGGCTTGCCCGACCTGAGCCGGATGCGGCTGGCGCTGACGATTCTCGTGCTGCTCGCCATCGCCCTGCCCGGTCTGGCCGAGCCACAGACGTTGGTGATCGGCTATCTCGGCGAACAGCGCAAACCACCTCTGCCCCTCGGGCCGCTGGACGAGGTCGTCACCGACGACGGCCTGCAAGGTGCCCGGCTCGGCATCGCCGACGATGCCAGCACCGGCCGCTTTCTCGGCCAGCAATTCCGGTTGCAGCAAGTCATCCTCAAGCCCGGCGAGACGCCAGCCGAAGCGATCAAGGAATTCGCCGCCGCCCGCCTCAGCTTTGTGGTTGCCGATCTGGATGCCCCCCAATTGCTGCAGGCGAGCGCAGCTCCTGGCGCCGAGCGGATGACGCTGTTCAACAGCCGCGCACCCGATGATCGCCTGCGTCAGGAGGATTGCCGCAAGAACGTGCTGCACACAATTCCGAGCCACGCCATGCTCGCCGACGCCCTGGCGCAATATCTGATCTGGAAACGCTGGCAGCACTGGTTCCTGCTGGTCGGCCCGCATCCGCAGGATCAGGCGATGGCGGCTGCCTTAAGGCGCGCCGCGACGCGCTTCGGAGCGGAAATCACTGTCGACCAGCCCTGGACGTTCCGGCCCGCCAATGGCCGCGCGGACACGGGGCACGTCACGCTGCAGACCGAGATCCCCGCCGCCACGCAAGTCAGCGACTATGATGTTCTGGTCGCAGCCGACGAAGCCGATGAATTCGGCGCCTATCTCGAGGGGCGCACCGCTCTTCCGAGGCCGGTGGCCGGGACGCAAGGGCTGGTCGCAACCGGCTGGAGTGCGGTCAACGAGGAGTGGGGCGCCACGCAGCTCCAGGATCGCTTCCACAAGCTGGCCGGGCGCTGGATGCTGCCCAGCGACTACGCCGCCTGGCTTGCCGTCAGAAGCGTTGGCGAGGCGGCAACGCGGCTGCACAGTCTCGATCCGACCGCGATCGGAAACTATCTGCGCAGCGATGATTTCCTTCTCGCCGGCTTCAAGGGACAGGGGCTGAGTTTCCGTCCGTGGGACGGGCAGATGCGCCAGCCCATCCTTATCGCTGGCCCTCGCCTGCTCGTCTCGAGTTCGCCACAGCCGGGCTTCCTTCACCAGCGTACGACGCTGGACACTCTGGGCGTCGATCTGGAGGAGAGCACGTGCAAGTTCTGATCGCGCTCGTCCTTTCGATGTTGATCCTCGCTCCTTCCGCCGGGGCGGAGACGATTTACGTTTCCAACGAGCAGGACAACACCGTCGCGGTCGTCGACGGGGCGACCATGACCCTTCAGGACACGATCGAAGTCGGCCGGCGTCCGCGCGGAATGGCGCTTTCGATCGACAAGAAGACGCTGTTCGTTGCCGAAGGCGACGATAACCGCATCGACATGGTCGATCTCGCCAAGCGGCAGGTGGTCGGTCGATTGCCTTCCGGCGCCGATCCGGAATTTTTCGTCGTCCACCCGGATGGCAAACGGCTCTTTGTGGCCAATGAGAAGGACAATCTGGTTTCGGTCGTGGATATCGCGGCGGCCAAGGTTATCGGCACCGTCGATGTCGGGGTGGAGCCGGAAGGTATGGCGGTTAGTGCCGACGGCCGAACGGTCGCCTGCACCTCCGAGACCACGAGCATGGTCCATCTTATCGATGCCGCCACGCTCGAGCTCATCGACAACCTGCTCATCGACACGCGGCCGCGCGCGGCGGCGTTCTCGCCGGACGGCAAGCAATTGTGGGTGTCGTCCGAAATCCGCGGCACCGCCACGGTGTTCGACGCCGCGACGCGCGCTCAAACGGGCAAGATCGAGTTCGAGGTGCCGGGTATTCGGCGCGAGGGCGTGCAGGCGGTCGGTATCTTGATGTCGCGCGACGGCGCGAGCGCCTATGTAGCGCTCGGTCCGGCCAATAGGATTGCCGAGGTCGACACCAAGACCCTCACGGTCCGGCGCCTCTACCTCGTCGGCCAGCGGCCCTGGCATGTCGCGCTCTCGGACGACCAGAAGCGCCTGATCAGCGCCAACGGCAACTCGGGCGATGTCTCCTTCATTGACCTGGAGAATCAGGAGGTGGTGAAATCGCTGCCGGTGGGGCGCGGCCCATGGGGCGTCGTGATCGGCCCATGAACGCGCTGTCGGTCGAGGAGCTGGGCCACAGTTTCGGAAACCGGCGGGTTCTCCAGGGGGTCTCGTTCGCTGTGGCTGAAGGGAGGATGTGCGTCCTGCTTGGACGCAACGGGGCCGGCAAGACGACTTTGTTCTCGCTGATCACTGGTCTCTATCACGCGCGGGCAGGATCTGTGCATGTCTTTGGCCAGGCGATGGAGGCGAACCCATCCGCCGCCCTCGCGCAAATGGGCATCGTTTTCCAACTGCCGACGCTCGATCTCGACCTTACGGCGGGGGAGAACCTGCGCTACCACGCGGCCCTGCACGGGATTCCCGCAGACTTGAGCAAGCAGCGCTCCAGGGAGGAACTCAGCCGCCTGGGAGTGCTGGACAGGATCGATCATCCCACCCGCGCGCTGTCCGGCGGTCAGCGCCGACGCGTGGAGATCGCAAGGGCGCTGATGCATGGTCCGCGCCTGCTGCTGCTCGACGAGCCGACCGCCGGGCTCGACGTGCCGGGACGGCGCGCGCTCGAGCGGCATGTGAGAGAGCTTTGCCGCGAGCGCGGCATTGCCGTTGTGTGGGCGACGCATTTCCTCGAAGAAGTGGGAGCCGATGACGACATCGTCGTGCTGGATCAGGGCAGGGTGCGCTGGGCCGGTCGCGCTGATCGCATCTCTCCCGAGCTTGGGGTCGAAAGCATCGCGGAGGCATTCGCCTCGCTGACGGGGTCGCCATGAAGACGCATCACGCATTGCGGGCGCTCCGCGGCATCTTGCAGCGGGAAATGCTGCGCACGCTGCGGCAGCGCGCGCGCCTGTTCTCCGCGATGGTCCGTCCGCTTGTCTGGCTGGCGATCTTCGCCGCCGGCTTCCGCTCGGTACTCGGCCTGTCGATCACGCCGCCTTACCAGACTTATGTCCTCTACGAGGTCTATGTTGTGCCCGGGCTGGTGGCCATGATGCTGCTGTTTCATGCCATGGCAAGCTCGCTGGCCATGGTCTACGACCGCGAGATGGGCAGCATGCGCCTGCTGCTGACGGCACCTTTGCCGCGCTGGTACCTGCTTGCCGCGCGCCTGCTGGCCAGCGTGATCGTCGGCCTGCCGCTGGTCTACCTGTTCCTCTTCGTGGCGCGCTTCTGGGACGTGCGGCCGCCGATCCTGGGCTATGTTGCCGTGTTTCCGGCGCTCGTGCTGTCGGGTCTGATGCTCGGTGCGTTCGGCCTATTGGTGTCCTCGATCTCGACCCAGATGGAGAACTTCGCCGGCGTGATGAACTTCGTCATTTTCCCGATGTTCTTTGCCTCGACGGCGCTCTATCCGATCTGGCGGCTCGCCGAAGCCGGCCCGATGCTGGCGACGATCGCCGCCTGGAACCCATTCAGCTCGGCGGTCGAACTGATCCGCTTCGCGCTCTACCTTCGGTTCGATGTGGTTTCCATGCTCGTCGTTGTCGCCTGCCTTGGGGCATTCTTCATGGCGGCGGTGGTCGGCTACGATCCAGGCCGCGGCTTGTGGTCCCGGCGCGGCGGCGAAGGCTGATTATCTGAGGGCATAGAGATAGGCCGCGATATCGCGGGCCTGCTGCTCGGTGATCCTTGTCGACGGCATGGCGGTGTGCGGGTTGATTTCCCTTGCCGACCGGATCCAGCGGATCAGGTTCTCCGGATTGTTTGCCAGAACGCCGCCGATATAGACACGGCCGGCTAGGCTGCCGTCGAGGCGCGGCCCGACCTGGCCTTGCGCTCCCGGCACGCCAGGAATCGTATGGCAGCCGGAACAGCCATTCGCGGTCATGATCGGAATGGCGCGTGCGCCCACGCCGCCGGTCGCCACATCCGACTCGTGCCGGACGCGCTCGCGCCGGTCGGTCCATAAGGCCGCCGCGCCGACTGCGACGGCCAGCAGGAGGATCGCGGCAAGGGCGCCGCTGATCAGCCTAGCCAGGTCGGAGCGCATGCGTTGCCTCCCTGGTTCCACTGTTGCTTATCCAAAGGCCGGCGAGCAGCAAGGCCGCTCCGCCATAGATCAAGCCGGCCGGAACCCACATTACTAGCCCGGCGAGTTGCTGGTCCTCGATCGGGCTCAGGCCCCAGATCGCCGCGCCGGAGGCATTCGCCGGATACCAGAGTTTTGGCGATAACAGCAACAGGACGCCGAGCAGGCCGGTATGCAGCGAGGTGAAGAAAAGATGCATGACGGAGCTGCCATAGGTTTGCCGTCGGCCGTAGCGTGGCAGAAGCGCCCACCAGAACAGCAAGGCAGTGCCGAGGAAACTCGCATGCTGCGCATAATGCAGCACCCCCTGCTGCAGCGCTGCCTCGAACAGCGCCGGAATGTGCCAGGTCCAGATTGCTATCCCATGAAGGACCGTCGCGCTGAGCGGGCGCGCGGCGAGGGCCCAGAGCGCCTGCAGCACCTTGCCGTGGGTGAGCTTTCCTGTCCCTCGGCGAAGTTTGGCCGGCAATGCCCACATCAAGGCCGCGCCGGGGCAGGCGGCGACAAGAAGCGGTGCCGCTACGGCCATCAGCAACTCGTGCTCGATCATGTGGGCTGAGAACACGCGCTCGCCGAGCGCGTGTATCGGGCTGACCAGCGCTCCCGTCAACCCGCCCCAACCGGCCGCGAACAACAGAGCCTGTCGTAGCCGCTCCGGTCGGCCCCGGCCGCTGCGGCGCCATAGCCGGCTTGCGCCGAGCGCATAAATAAGCGCGAGCACTGCCAAGGGAAGCGTGATGGGAAACGCCAACGTCCATCCGGCCTCGGGCGCGCCGGCGCCATAGCAGATCGAGGTCGAAAAGAAGGTCTCGAGGCTCATCGCAGGCACTCGTCGAGGATAAGCGCCGCGCTGCCCTGCATGAGGATGACGAGGGCGAACAGCAGCGCCGCGAGCATGCCGAGATCGGCGACGAAACGCTCGGTGCTGCGCGTGCGCTCAGGCTTGAAGGCGGCGCCGCCTTGCCGCTTCGCCCGCCAAGATAGCGCGCCGCCCAGCAGAGAAAATACGGCCAGCAACAGCGCCACCGGGAGCACGACCTGCACCTGGCGATTGCACTGCCAGTGCACGAGCGAATAGTTCAACTGCGTCGAGATTGCCCAGGCCAAAGGCCCCGACAACAAACCACCCCAGGACGTGCCCAGTCGCAGCGCGCGCATTTCAGCCCAGCCTCGGTACCCAGTAGATGAGCAGGTAGATCGGGATCCAGGTGAGGACCACGAAATCCCAGTAGAAGACATTGTCGCCGACGTCGCCGAAGCGCCGTCCGCTGTAGCCATGGTGCGTGAACATCAGCACCGTCAGAACGATTGTGTCGCCGACGTCGGTGATCAGATGCGTCGTGTGAAGGCCGAGCAGCACCCACAGCATCGAGCCGTAGGCGTTCGTGTCCCAGTAGATGTTCAGCGCGGGAAATTCGAACCAGCGCACGACGAGCGGCGCGATGCCGAGCAGCGACATCACCACCATGCCGATCCGCACCGGTCCGATAGCGCATTGCTTGGCGTAGCCGTTCAGTATGTGGTTGGGAACCAGGCTGGCGATGAGAAGCAGCGTCACGATCGTTCCCGGCCAATGGTTGGGCTGCGGAGCGCTTAGCCGCCAGTTGGGCCACAAGGTCGCGAGATAGAGATAGGCGCCGGCGGCCAGCGCAAAGCCCGTGCCCTCCAACGCCATGAAGCCAAGCGTGCCCCACCAGGTCGGGCTGCGCGGGCCGTGTCCAAAGCTCGGGAGGCCGGAAAGATCCATCGCGGGACGCTGGTTCATTCCTCGTCCTCCGGATCGCCCTTGGGCCAGAACCATCCGATCAAGGTGATGGCGATCGGCGCGGCGCCCCAGACGATCGCCCAGGGCGTGAAGATCGAGTAGAGGAAGGTGCCGCCGACGGCGATCGCCGCCAGCAGCGGCCAGATCGACGGCGTCGCAGATTTCTCGCGGATGTCGGGACGGGCTTCCGCCACCGTCGAGACGACCAACTCGCGCACGTCGACGCGAAGCCCGGTCGCGACGGGGAGCGCCTCGCGTTCCGCCCAGAGCGGCTCGACATTCGTCACGATCGGAATGCGCGCGAAATTGTAGCTGGGCGGCGGCGAGGACGTCGCCCATTCGAGCGTGCCGGCGTCCCAGGGATTGTTGCCGGCAGGCGCACCCCTCAATGCGCTGTGGACGAGGTTGAAGGCAAACAGCACGAAGCTCAGGAAGAAGAGCACCGCGCCGGCGCTGATGAAGAAATTGATGTTCCCCCAGCCGAGCTCGGCCGGATAGGTGTAGACCCTGCGCGGCATGCCCCACAGGCCGACGATGTGCATGGGGAAGAAGGCCGCGTTGAAGCCGACCATCGCCAGCCAAAAGTGCCAACGCCCGAGGCGCTCGCTCATCATGCGGCCGGTGACTTTGGGAAACCAGAAATAGGCAGCTCCGAGCAGCGGAAAGACCGAGCCGCCGATCAGCACGTAATGGAAGTGAGCGACGACGAAATAAGTGTCGTGCACCTGCAGATCGAGCGGCACGGAGGCAAGCATGACGCCAGTCAGTCCGCCGATGACGAAGGTGAAGAAGAAGCCGAAGACGAACAGCAGCGGCGTGCGGATCACGGGTCTGCTGTCCCAGAGAGTCGCCAGCCAGCAGAAGATCTGAACGCCGTTGGGGATTGCGATCATCATGCTCGAGGCGGTGAAGAAGCTGGCCCCCAGTTTCGGCAGCCCGGTCGCGAACATGTGGTGGACCCAGAGGCCGAACGATAGGAAACCGACCGCGATGAGCGACAGAACCAGCCCGAGATGACCGAAGGCCGGGCGCCGTGCGAAGGCGGGGATGATGGCGGACACCATTCCTGTCGCCGGCAGGAAGATGATGTAGACTTCGGGATGTCCGAAGAACCAGAAAAGATGCTGGAACAGCAGCGCGTCGCCGCCTTCCGCCGGGTTGAAGATATGCGTGCCGACGAGCCGGTCGAGGATCAGGAAGGTCGAAGTGACCATTACCGCCGGCATGGCGAAGACGACGACGAAGGACGTGACCAGCAATGCCCAGACGTAGAGCGGGATCTTGTCGAGCGACATGCCGGGTGCCCGCTGCTTGAACACAGTGACGATTGTCGCGACGGCGACCGCCAGGGATGATACTTCTGTATAGGTGATCATCTGCGCCCAGACGTCGGCGCGCTTGCCTGGAGCGTATTCCGGCCCGGACAGCGGCACATAGGCGAACCAGCCGACATCCGGCGCCATCGAGAGGGCGAAGGACACCCAGGCGAAGAGGCCTCCTGAGACATAGACCCAATAGCTGAAGGCATTGAGGCGCGGAAAGGCGATGTTGCGGGTGCCGACCATTAACGGCACCAGATAGATTCCTGTCGCCTGGACGATGGGCACAGCGAACAGGAACATCATGGTGACGCCATGCATCGTAAACAGCTGGTTGTAGAGATCCGGCCCGATCAGGCCGCGCCGCGGACCCGAGAGTTGGATGCGCATGACAACGGCGTTGAGGCCGCCCAAACACAGAAACAGAAAGGCGGTGATCAGGTATCGGCGGGCGATGACCTTATGGTCGACGCTCGACAGCGCGCCGATGATACCGGGAGGCGTGCGCCACGTCCGCGCCAGCCACCGATGCAGGCTGGCATCGTCCAAGCCGGTGTCGCGCGGTCCGTCGCGCTCGGGTGCAAGATCGCCTTTGGCGGACGCCTCGCGTTCGGGCGGCAGATCGCGTTCGCTGGTCAGATCCGCGCTGCTCATTTCAGCCCCTCGAGATAGGCGACGATGGCGTTGAGCTCGTCGCCGCTCAGATCGGCTACCGGCATGTGAGAACCCGGCTTGATGCCTTGCGGGTCCGCTATCCAGGCGGCGAGATTGCCGCGGCTCATCGTCAATGTTCCGGCCGCAAGCGTTTGCCGGCTGGCTATATGCGTCAGGTCGGGAGCGACCGTTCCGCCTGCGGGGGTGCCGCCGACTTTGTGACACATGACGCAAGGGCGTTTCAGGAACAGGTCCTCGCCTGCCTTGGCCTCATCGCTCATTGGAGCGGCGGCCGGTTGCAGCTGATCGTTCCACCAGGTGTCGAACTTTTCGCGCGGTTCGGCGATGATGAAGGTGCCCATGTTGGCGTGCTGCGCGCCGCAGAACTCGGCGCATTGGCCCCGATAGACGCCGGGCTTGTCCGCCTTGATATCGAGCACGTTCATGCGGCCGGGAATGAGGTCGAGCTTGCCGGAAAGGCTCGGGATCCAGAAGGAATGGATAACGTCGGTCGAGGTGATAAGAAGCCGCACCGGCTCGCCGGCTGGAATGTGGATCTCGTTCGCCGTCGTCAAGATGCGGCTCGGCGTAGCATCCTCGTAGCGCACCTCCCACCACCATTGATGACCTGTGACGCGAATGGTCAACGCGGCATCCGAGCCGATCGCCGCAAGCGTCCTGTTGGCAAAGAAGCTGAGCAGCGTGAGGCCGACCAGGATCACGGCGGTCAGCCCGACCGAGGTCAACACCACGCGCAGCTTGCGATTGTCGGCATCGGCGTCGATTACAAGCGGCTCGGCGCGCTCTCGTGGCCGCATCATCAATGGCAAGGCAAGAGCGATCATCACCAGCACCCACACCGCCGCGCACAGGCCGGTGAAGAGCCAGATCAGCCATGCGAGCTCACTTGCCGCGGGACCTTTCGGGTCGAGCGCCGATTGCCAGCCTGCGCATCCCTGAAGAAACAGGGCGATTGCCGTGGCGAATGCAATCGGGGCGAAGCGTTTCACGGCGACTTCCCCAGCGTGGCGGCATTCGGCATACGGTTTTCCGATGGATGCGCCATCATGTCGTCATTGCGCGACGGCGCGGCGGAGGAAGGCGCTTTGCCGCTCAACGAGCGAACGAATGCCGCAAGCTCCCAGATCTGGTCGTCCGGGATCTTGTCGCGGAAGGTGGGCATGCCGTTCGGACGGCCGTCGCGGATCGTGGCATGGATGCTTTCCATCGAGCTGCCATAGATCCACTTTTCGTCCATCAGCGCCGGGCCCATGCCGCCGCCGCCATTGGCATGGCATCCTGAACAGTTGAACCAGCCGAACAGGCGCTTGCCTTCGCTCAGATGAAAGGCATTGGCCTCGAAGCTCGCCGCTTTGTTGTCTGTGGGGGAGGGCCGCTGCCCGCCGGGTTCCAGAGTTGTCACCGGCGTCGGCTGCTCGCCCGAGCCGAGGGCCGATTGGGGGTGCGTGTCCCGTTCCTCGCGCTGGCAGGCAACGAGCATCAGCACCACAGGAAAGAGCATAGCGGCAGCGCACCTCATCGCACCGTGCTCCCCAAGGCATCGAGGCGCGGCACGCCATACTGCGCCAGCAATGCATCGATCTCCGCCTTGTGCCTGGCCAAGGCATTGTTCACGTCGCCGCGCAAGGCGTCGTCCTCGCGCCGCACGCCCATCGAAATATCGTAGATCATGGGTAATTGCGGTCCGTCGATGCGAGGCGCAACCGGCGTGATGCGCAGCGGGACCTTCTGCTTCTGGGCAAAATAGCCGGCAAGCGGGCCCCATACCACGGCTAGGTCGATCTCGCCGCTCGCCACCGCCTCCACGATGCGGGCCGGCGGATTGGGGGCGGAGTAGTCGCCATAGACCGGATAGCCCACCAAGTGACCGATGATGCCGCGGCGGCCGAGCGCCTGGACCGGAGGCGAGTTGGCTCCGTCGTCGCCGATGAGTTGAACGCCGATGCGCATGTAGCGCAGCCGCGGGTCGTTGAAGGAGGCCACGTCGGGACCGTCCTGGCGGGTCACGAAGACATAGGACGATCGGTAGTAGGGAGTGGTGGTGCGCAGCATTTCGAGATTGGCCGGCGTGCCGGGCACGAGATCGCAGAGACCCGCCTTCAGCGTGTTGCGCACGAAGCCGCGGCGCTGCGCCCACCAGGTGTAGGTCAGCTTCGCGCCGAGATCGGCGGCGATGATTTCGGCGATCCTGTTCTCGAATCCCTGTCCGGCTGCATTGGAAAAGGGCAGGTTGTTAGGGTCGGCGCAGACCCTGAGTTCACGAGCGCCGGCCGTCGCCGGCAAGAGCAGCAAGGCGAGCGCGGTGATGCCGAGCGCTATCGGCGGGAAAGCCTTCCGCGCCCCACTGTGGATCACACCGAACACATCAGGGCAGCCGGAACACATAGAGCGTGCCTCCCGCCGTGGTCGCGTTCTTCAGGTCCTTCATCGCATTGACGAAACCGAGCGCGGCGGTGGCATCACGCGGGTCGAGATCGCCCGAAACGATGGCGCCTGCCCATCCGCCGACGCCGGACAAGATGGCGACGTATTGGTGGCCGTCCGGGCCGCGATAGGTGATGGGCTGGCCGATAATGCCGGACGAGGTCTTGAACTGCCAGAGCAGGTCGCCGGTCTTGGCGCTCACCGCCTTGAACCAGCCTTCCATCGTTCCATAAAAGACCACATCGCCGGCGGTGACAACCGCGCCGCTCCACACCGGGAAATTCTCCTTGAGGCTCCAGGCGGGTTTTTCGGCCGCGATATCCCACGCCGTGAAGGCGCCGCGATTGCCGCCCGGCCCCGGGATCATGCGGACGTTCATCCCGACGTAGGGCGTGCCGGCGATGTAGTTCACCTCGACGCCTTCTTCGTCCATGCACAGATTGTTGTGCGGGATGTAGAGCAGACCGGTCTTCGGAGAGAAGGCGGAAGGCTGCCAGTCCTTGAGGCCCGACGCGGTCGGGCAGATGTCGCGGACGACCTTGCCGGTGCCCGTCAGCTTGTCCGGGTTTTCGATCAGGCGGCCGGTCTTGAGATCCACGCCCTTGCTGGAGTTGACGGGGCCATAAGGCTTTGCGGACAGGACCTCGCCGGTGGTGCGATCAAGGACGTAGAGATAGCCGTTGCGTTCCGGCCGGACCAGCACCTTGCGCGGCTTGCCCTGCCAGTTCATGTCGAGCAGGATCTGCTCATTGATGCCGTCATAGTCGTGCAGGTCGTGCGGGGTCCACTGGTAGAACCATTTCGCCGCTCCGGTATCGGGGTCGCGGGCGAAAATGCCCGATGTCCATTTGTTGTCGCCGGGCCGCAGATCGGGATTCCAGGGGCCGGGATTGCCGGTGCCGTGGAAGATAAGGTTGAGATCCGGATCGTAGGAAATCCAGCCCCACATATTGCCGCCGCCGATCTTCCAGGCCTCCGGCGGCCATGTCGTGACGCCGAGATCTTTGCCTTTGTCCATGTCGTAATGCGGCTTGAAGTCCGGGCCGATCAGCACCTCCTTGTCGGGGCCGGTGTTGTAAGCCGTCCAGACGACATGACCGTCGCCAGCGTCGAGCGCCTTGACCCAGCCGCGAACGCCCATCTCGCCGCCGGAATTGCCGACCAGCACTTTGCCTTTCACCACAAGCGGCGCCATGGTGATGGTTTCGCCGATATTGATGTTGCCGACATGCGCGTTCCAGACCGGCTGGCCGGTGTTCGCATCGAGCGCGATGGTGTGGCCGTCGAGCGTGTTGAAGAATATGCGTCCATTCGCGAAGGCAGCACCGCGGTTGACGACATCGCAGCAGGCAACCCCTTGCGCGGCGGGCTCAGGATTGGGTTCGTATTTCCATTTCATCGGCGCGCCGGGCTTGGAGAGATCGAGCGCGTAGACGATGTTGGGAAACGGGCTCACGATGTACATCGTGCTGCCGACTACCAAGGGCGCCGCTTCCTGGCCCTTGTTCACCCCGGTGGAAAAGGTGAAGGCGACCTGCAGATTCTTGACGTTGCGTTCATTGATCTCGGCGAGCTCGCTATAGCGGGTCGAGGCGTAGTTCTTGGCGGGCATCGTCCATTGCCCGTCATCGGGCGGCGCGGCCGCGGCAGGCGGTGAGATCGCGGGTGCCGGCGGCGATTCCGAAGCGGCTGTCAGCAAGGGGGCGCAGACCAACAGCATCGCTGCAATGGCGCCCGGAGAATGTTTTCGGGGCGCCGACGAGCGCTTGGTCATCGGGGCTTCCCCGCAGGATCGTACCGGTTGCGCTGCTTGCTTCATTTCGGAGTCGAACCTCCGACGCCGGAACCGATTTCCGCCGCTATATCGGCCTCGTGCCCGGCACAAAGCGGGTGGCCCCAGCCCGAGGCGCTTTTCCCGCCGGGATCAAGATCGTAGATGATGGCATCCTTGCGGTTGGGGTTGACGCCCGCCGGAACCTTATCGAACCCCAGGGCGGCCCGAACGCGCCAGGCGACGTTGTGGTCAGCGCAGGAGGAATCGCCGCTGATCCCGAGGCCACCGACGATCGCCTTGCCGTCGTAGAGAGCCAGGCCCCCGCCGAACACGACGACGCCGCCGATCGGCTCGCCGATCAGCGGATCGTTGGCGCTGCCGAACGTCTTGGGGTCGCCTGTGTAAGCCGCTGCCTGGTTGACAGGATTGGTGGTCTGCAGACCGAACAGCGGTCCGCCTGGTTGCACCCCGGCATAGAGATTGGCTGTCGACAGCGCCATGTTCACTAGGCTGAGGCCATTGGCCGTGTTGGCCTTCTCGGCCGCGATCAGCCGGCTGCCCGGCCATTGCGCATCGGCCGTGGGTCCACTGAAGGCAACGGCGCAGACGGTGCCGTCGCGGGCAACGATTGCCGCCCATTCATTGGTCTCGAAGCCGCCATTCGCGGGGCCGCCGCTCGCCTTGACGTTGGCCTTCAAGGCCGAAAGCAGCTTGTCGTGATCGGCCGGGCAGGGCGCTTGCGCGTGAGCGGCGTTTTGCTGCGTCGAGCCAAACGCCAAGACCAGAAGGCCCAAAGCTAGCAACGAAAACCGACGATGAGCCATGATCCGGAACAATTTGTTGAATGTTACCGAACTGACAGCCGGCTGCTTTGTTCCTCCTTCACGAAGAGGTTTGTAGCCGACCAAGACCGCTGGCAAGTAAGGACGCCGGGCAGCGGAACCAGTTTGGATCACTGGCCGCACCAAATGTCCGCGACAGGTCGGACCATAGCGTTGGCAAGCTCGACTGTTTGCGGCTGCGGCAGGCTTGCAATGCTACCTCGACCTGATTGAGAGGCGATTTCCCCGAACCGCTCGCCCCCGATCGGGATGAAGAGCGGCTACATTTCGCTGTTGCCGATTGTCCCAGCCCCGCCATCACTACGATTGATGATCGGAACAAGAGCCGGTATTTGCAATCGGAGGGCAGGCTTGCCCGAGCTGTCCTGGCCGAAAAACACGATACCGGCGGCCCGGAATGCCTGGCGCACGGCAAGCAGCTTTTCTGGCGAGGGGAGACGGCCACCGCGCTCAAATTCGCGAATATCCACCTCGCTCAAATCGCACTTGGCCCCGAGGCTGACCCGAGACCAGTTCAACAGGGCCCGAGCCGCCGTCACCTGCTCTGGCGTTAAAGGAGCCACCAAACATCTCCACTGCTTTTTGATCCTGCCACGAATTGAAAACTCAAGAACATGTTCCATTGCTGGCAAAAATCGGGAACGTCATGCTGCGCTCGGACCGTTGCCCCCCTGGAACAACGATGTTGGCGCATCGTTTGATGGCAATGAAACAGCTTCGCTTAGATTTCGCGGCAATAGCGCAGCCGGGCTATTGGATCGCCCTCGGACTTCTCGTCATCCCTTATGGAGTGGGCGTATTTTTCCTTATTAGGATTTGCCACTGTATGTAATTGCACGTGTCGTGCGGTCCAGGGGACGCGTTGGTAGCTTTAATGGCTAAATCGCCGTTCAAAAGGTAGGGCCGAGCGATACGGAGCCATCCTGGAGAGCTTCTGATCTTTGCCCGCGATAAATCAAGAACTTCGACGCACCCACGTCTATGTTGCGATCAACAAGCGGAAAGCTGGGCATCAAGCATCGACTTCACGGAGGCGCGCGCCGGTGCTTGCCGTCAAAGCGATATGCGAGGCGCCAGAGGCGAGATCCCGTAGGCTGCACCCACAGTTGGAGTCCGCAACTGTCAGAGAGTTTCACAAGCTTAGTAGCGGGGCGAGCGTTTCGGCATTTCACATCAGAAAGGGCCATTCGTGAGACCTCCCTTTGGCTGTTTCGATACCAACAGGATGTCCAATACCAACGAAAATACCATCCCCACCCGCCGTTGGACCAAATGCACTCGAAACGGCCCAACCGCGCTCAAATTCGCGAACTGACCCGAAAAGGCCAACAATTTCAGGCGTTTGCAGAGGCTGCGGCGTAGAAGCTTCGGCGATAGGGACTGTCGGGAGAAGAGGGGATGGTGCCCAGAGGCGGATTCGAACCACTGACACGAGGATTTTCAGTGAGCGATAGGGCGGTGTTGCCCGGAATACCGACCTTAACAACGTCAGGTGAGACTATAGCGAGCCCAAGTGGTGAACCCGGCAGGAATCGAACCTTCGACCTACGATTAGCGAATAAGAAGGTGGCTCATTTCGGGTTCTTATCCGGTTCGCCAGACCATACGAGACGATACGAAGGATATGGGTTGGCTAACCATCCTGTAAGCCATTGATTTTGCTTGACGACCTCACACCCTCCGGGCCCACCATGACCTTTGATTTCATTGCGAAAAAAATGGCTTCGCCCACGGCTTGCCCGCGCTTTGCCCACGCCCTAGAAACTCGAGGCCGGACGCTTTCCTTCGTTAGTTCGAGATTCCGATCGGGCGGCCGAATAGTTTGGGGCAATCATTAGGGTAGTCCTTCGCCAGTCCCCACTTCGCCCGGTATTCGTCAGGCGTCATCCCGTGCCTGGTTGCCAGAGCGGCCCGGCAATCACTCGTCAGCCGGCCATCCAGCCGCCGTCAACCATCAGGTTTATCCCGGTGACGAAGCTGGCCATATCGCTGGCCAGGAACAGCGCCGCGCCCGCCACGTCGTTAGGATGCCCGAGCCGCGGCCACGGCGTGCGCCGGCGCGAATACTCGAGCGCACCAGGATCGTTGGCGACGCCCGGCTTGCCGGTGATGATCTTGCCCGGCGCGATGGCGTTGCAGACGATCAGGTCGTCGGCATGGTCGACTGCGATCTGGCGCGTCATCTGCACGATGCCGCCCTTGCTCACCGAATAGGGAAAATCGCCGGGGCAGGCGACCATGCCGTGCTGCGAGGAGATGTTGATGATCCGGCCGCGCACCTCATTGAGCGGCGCCTGTGTGAGCATCTGCGTGACGGCGCGCTTGTTGCAGTAGAAGAACCCGGTCAGGTTGACACCGATGACGCGGTTCCACTGTTCCGGCGTGGTCTCGATCAGGTTGGTGCTGGTGTAGATCGCGGCATTGTTGACCATCACGTCGAGGCGACCGAACCGCGCAACCGTTGCGCCCACCAGCGCATCGACGGCACTCCAGTCGGATATGTCGGTCTTGACGTAGATTGCAGCGCCGCCGGCCGAGCGGATCATGTCGGTGGTGCTCTCGCCGTCCTCGATCGGCTGCTCCACCATGTCGGCAACGACGACGTTCGCGCCCTCCGCCGCGAATTTCAGCGCGATGGCACGGCCGATGCCGGAGCTCGCTCCGGTGACGATGACGGTTTTACCTGCGAGCCAGGCCATGGTGTTCAGCTCTCCCGGGTGACGATCTTTCCCTGCGCCGGGCCGACCAGCCTGCCTGCGCGCACGATCTCGCGGCCGCGCAGGAAGACGTTGGTCAGGCGCGCTTTCACGGCCCAACCGTCGAAGGGCGTATAGCCGGCCCGAGACACCTGGTCGGCATTGGCGATCGTGCTGGGTTGGTGCGGATCGAGGATCAGCAGATCGGCGTCGTAGCCGGCGGCGATGCGGCCTTTGCGTCGGCCGAGGCCGAAGCGCTCGGCCGGATTGCGAGAGCACATGCGCACCAGATCGGGGAGGGCGATGAGCCCGTCATCGACCAGCTTCAGCATGGTGGGAAGCAGCGTCTGCAATCCCGGCATGCCGCCCGGAATGTCAGCGAAAGCCGCATAAGGCGCCGCCTTCTCGGCCGGTGCGTGCGGAGCATGGTCGGTGGCGACGATGTCGATCAGTCCCGCGCCGAGCGCAGCGTGCAGCGCATCGACGTCATGCGGCGACCGCAAGGGCGGCGAAGCCTTCAGATTAGCGCCCAGAGCTTCGTAATCTTGCGCTGTGAAGAACAGGTTCTGCGGCGTCGTCTCGACGCTGGCGTCGGCCATGCCGCGCAGCCGGCTCCAGGTCTCGACACCCAGTTCGGAATTGATCTGCCGGACGTGGATTTTTGCCTCCGCCGAGGCCGCGACGACAAGGGCGCGGGCGATGCCGTTGGCTTCGGCCAGCGGCGGCCGGCTGTCCAGAAAGGCGGCGATGGCGCCCGAGCGGTCGCGCATAGCGCTGCCGTTCAGGATCGATTGATCGCCGGGTGAAATGCCGATCAGCGTATCGGCACCGGCAAAAGCTTTGAGCGCTTCGGCGACCGCGTCGAGCGAGGCAAAGAGGAAGGCGTCCGGCACGTCGGCGGTGAACAGCTCGAACGACACCGGCGCAAGGCTAAGCAGGCCCGGGATGAGCGACAGGTCGCGGCTGATCACGGCCTGCAGGCCGACGTCGACATGGATGCGGCCTTCGGCGATCGCCATTTTGTCGGCGAGTTGCGTTGGCGTGGCCGTCCACGGTTCATCGGTCGGCATGTCGAGCACTGTCGTCACGCCGCCGAGTGCGGCCGCATGCGTGCCGGAGGAGAAATCTTCCTTTTGAGTCAGGCCAGGGTCGCGCAGATGTGCATGCGCATCGACCAGACCTGGCAGCAAGAAACAGTCTGAGGCATCGACGACCATCCTGGCTTCGGCGGCTTCGCCGGGCGCGACGATTGCGGCGACCTTGCCCGCGGCGATTCCGATATCGCTGTGGCTGATGCCTTCGGCATTCACCACCATTCCACCGCGGATCAGCGTTTCGAACATCGCTCAGCCGCGCTGTTCGATGCGGGTATGGTTCGCATGCCAGAAGCGGGCGATGTCCTCGCGGCGCATGAAGGCGGCGCCGTCGCTTTGTTGGACATGCTCGATCACCTCGCGTAGACCCGATGCGCGGTTGGGCTGGCCCGTCCAGCGGGCGTGGATGCCGATGGTCAGCATGCGGCCGCCGGTCTCGTCGGCTTCGGAGAGCATATAGTCGATGGCCGAGCGGCAGTCCTCGGCGAAGTCGCGGGGATTGCTATAGCCCGGAGCCACCAGATAGCGGCTGTCGTTGAGCGTCTTGGAGTAGGGGACGACCAGTATCTCCGTGCCCCGGTGGTCGAGGAAATAAGGCAGGTCGTCATTGCAGGGATCGGAGTGGTAAAGGAAGCCGCCTTCCTTCACCAGAAGGTCGCGCGTGTTGACGCTGGGCAGCGAGCGGCAGTTCCAGCCGAGCGGCCGCTTGCCGAGCAGCTTCTCGTAAAGCGCGATGGCTTCGTGCAGGTGACGCTCTTCCTCGCCGCGCTCCATCATCGTGTAGTCGATCCAGCGCAGGCCATGGCCCATCAGGTCGTGGCGGCGGCTCTTCATCCACTCGACCAAAGGCGGGTTGCGCTCCAGCGCCACGGCGCAGGCGGAAAAGGTGACCGGAATGTCGTAGCGATCGAAGAGGCGCACCAGGCGCCAGACGCCGGCGCGGCTGCCATATTCAAAATGCGTCTCGGTGCCGAGATCGCGCACCGGCGGGCTGCTGGTCAGATTGTATTCGCCCCAATTGTCGTTGCGGCCATCATCCAGCCAGTTGTATTCCGAACCTTCCTCGTAGTTAAGCACGAGGTTGACAGCGAGCTTCACGCCGCCCGGCCAGGTGACGAAGGGCGGATGCGGGCCATAGCCGACAAAGTCGCGCGGCTGGGCATGCTGGAGATCGATCGGCATCGGTACTCTCCTCAGCTTTCGTTGGCGGCAATCCAGTCCATATAGGCGTGGAAGGCTTCCTTGCCGGGACGCGGCCGCCATGTGGTGTCGCGCAGGATGCGGGCGATGTCATAGGCGCCCCACATACCGCCTTTCAGCGCCACGTCCTGGACGATGTTGGCGTCTTCTCCTGATGCCACCTCGGCCTTCAGCCCCGGCACGCGTTCCTTTGCCCAACCGATGATCTCGCCGATGGTCTGGCTCGAGCCGGAGCCGATATTGTAGTGACGGTAATTGAGGTGCGGCGCGTCGATCAGCGCGAGGATCGCTGCGGCAACGTCGGTCGAGGCGACATAGTCGCCGACAGGCTCCAGGCTGTTCGGCCTGATCGTCTCGCCGGCCAGAGCCATATGCGCGACGCGGTTGGGGACATGGCGAAAGTTGCGGCTCTCGGTGGCGCGGTCCATCGGCCCGTAGACGGAAGCAAGCCGCACCGAGACCGCCGACAGGTTAAACAGGTCGGCATAGCGGTTGGTGACCATCTCGGAAGCGAATTTCGAGATGCCGTAGAGCGTCAGCGGCGCGACATAGCCGTCTTCCGGCAGCGGCTCGCTACTCCAGTCGGGCCCGTTGTGGCGGTAGACCGAACCGGAACTGACATAGACGAAGCGCTTGAGGCCGGGCCTCGCGCGCGCCCACTCCAGCATGCGCACGGTGCCCATCAGATTGACGTCGACGATGCGTGCCGGATCCTCGGCCTCCGGCTGGCGCTTGGCCTCCGAAGCGCTGCCGCGTGAGATCGGCGTGATCGTCGCGCCGTGGACGATTACCGTGATGCCTTGCTGGTCGAGCGTCGCGGACCAGGCTTGCGGGTCGAGGATATCGGCGGCGATTATCGTCAGCCGGTCGCGCACCGGCGCGAAATGCTTCTCAGCGGCTGCGTCGAGGCCGGAGCGGTCGAGGATCACGGCGCGGGCCAGAGGGTCGCGATCCAGCCAAGCGCGGGCAACCACGCTCATGACGAAGCCGGTGCCGCCAGTGACGAGCAGGGTCATGGGAACTCCTTTGAAAATACGGGCTCAGCGCGTCGCATAGCCGCCGTCCACGAGCATGTCGGATCCGGTGACGAAGGATGCGTCCGAGGAAAGCAGGAAAGCCGCCGCCGCGGCGATCTCGTCAGGATCGGCGATGCGGCCGAGCAGATGGGCGGGACCAAGGCCGGCATTGGCGGCCTCGAAATCGGCGAACCAGCGCAGCAGGCGGGTCGTGGCCACCGCGCCGGGCGACAGGCTGTTGACGCGAACCTTGTCGGGCGCGTGGTCCACGGCCATCGCCTTGGCAAGGTGGATCAGCCCGGCCTTGGCAGCGCAATAGGCGACGGCCTTGGTCGTGGCGACGCGCCCGAATTGCGAGCCGATGAAGACGATCGAGCCGCCGCCGCTTGCGGCGATCAGCGGCACGGCGAACTTGCTCATCAGAAAGGCGCCGGTCAGGCCGATATCGATCTCGTGCCGCCACGCACCCTCATCGAGATCGACGACGGTGGCGTGTGTGGAGGGGGCCGCGGCATTGTGCACCAGCCCGTCGAGCCGGCCGAATTTTTGCCGGGCGAACGCGACGGCCGCTTCGGCGGACTCGATGTTCGTCACATCGCACTGGCAAGCGGCGGCGGCAGGGCCAAGCGCTTCGGCAAGCTTCGTCGCAGCCTCAAGATCGTAATCCGCGCAGACGACGCTTGCGCCTTCGGCAGTGCAGCGTCGTGCAATCGCCGCACCGATGCCGCTGGCAGCACCGGCGATGAGAATGACGCTGCCCTTCATGCGGTTCATTGCATCCGTCATCAGACCTGCTCCTCGACTGCCTGCATCGCCGGCGCGATGACCGGCCGGCGTAAAAGATTGTAGCAGGCAGCTATCGTCACCAGCACGGCGCCGCCGCCGAGCAAGAGGAACATGGCCGGCGCGCCCATGCGGTCCATCAGGCCGGCGGAAATGCCGGGCGTCGCGACATTGCCGATCGAATAGAGCAGGAGCAGCGTGCCGGAAGCGCCGACCATGTGCCGGCTGTGCAATTGCGAGGCGCCGAAGGCCATCGCCACGGGATAAACGGTGAGCGCCGTGCAGCCATAGAGGAAGAACAGCACGAAGAGCAGCGGCACCGAAAAATTGCCGAGCCAGGCGATCGCAGCGCAGAGCGTGACGGACAGGACGCCCTGGACAAGCAATATGATTCGCCGCTCAAACCTGTCCGACAGCCAGCCGACTGGTGTCTGCGCCAGCATGCCGGCGATGCTGATGGTCGTAACCAGCCCGACCGTCGTTGCCGCCGACAGCCCGATCTGCGTGCCGTAGATCGGCGTCAGCACGAAGATGTTCATGTTGGTGATGCCGCCCTGGAAGATCGCCACGACCGTCACCGGCGCCAGACGAAAGAGCGCCAGCGGGCCGAGGCGCTTGACCGGTCTCGCGGCGGCGGCATGTTCTGCCTCGCCAGGCGTTGCCGGCAGCGCCGGCCAGCGCCCGCCGACGAATTTGGAGATCAGCGCCAGCAGCACCGTCGCGGCGGCGACCGGGAACAGATGCGGGGATTGCGGGCCGACCATGCCGACAAGAACTTGTCCCAACAGCACGGCGATCGCCGTCGTCAACATGTAGATGGAAAACAGCGCGCCGCGGTTATGCTGCTCGGCATAGAGGTTGATCCAGCTTTCGCAGACGACGAACAGCGACGCCATCGCCAGGCCGCCAAGCAGGCGAAAGCAGATCCAGCTCGGCAGGAAATCGGTGAAGACGAAGCCGCAAGCCGCCAGCAGCGCCAACACCAGGATCACCACGAAAGTGCGCTCATGGCCGTATTGGGCGACCGCCGGGCGCGTGACCAGGCATCCGACGAGGAAGCCCACGGGATATGCGGTCAGCACGATCTGCACGACCTGGGGAGAAATACCCGGCTTGCCGAGATGCAGCGATACCGCCGTTGTCAGCATGGCGCTGCCGATGCAGGCCAGGCAGACGCCGACCATGATCGGCAGCATGGCACGGGAGCGCTCCGCATTGTGCCAAAGCCTCATCGCGGATTGAGCGATCGACCTCATGAATGCGGCTGCGGCGGCTCCCTGGCGGCACCGTTGACCGACGGCAGCCCGATGAGAAGCTACACTTTGTGGCGATCGCCACAAACGAAGATTGACGCGGCTATGGCTTCAATTTTTTTGGCCATGCCGGCAAAGGAAAGCGGCGTCGCGGCGTGGCGCGGGCTTTACAGTCGTTTTGCACCCTCCTTACCATAGGCAAAAACCAGATCTGGAAACCAGCAGAAGGGGAACAGCATGACGATCGAACGCCTCGAAAACGGCCAGCGCTTCTGCCGGGTGCTCCGCTATAATGGCATCGTCTATGTGGCCGGGCTGACCGCTGACGATCTTTCCGGCGACACCACCAGCCAGACCAAGCAGATCCTGGCCAAGATCGACGCGCTTCTCGCCAAGGCCGGCAGCGACAAGTCGAAGCTGCTCAGCGCACAGATTTGGCTCCGTGACATCGCCGACTTCGAGATGATGAATGCCGCCTGGGACGCCTGGATCGACAGGAGCGCCATGCCGGTGCGCGCGACGGTGGAAGCGCGGCTTGCCGGCGACCAATATCGCGTCGAGATCATGGTGACGGCGGCTGTCGCCTGAGCCGGCCGGCACGGCCGATTTGAACAGAAGAGCTGGCCAATGCATGAGCTGGTGATCAAGGGCGGGCGCGTTGCGCTCGACGACGGCTGGGCCGAATACGATATCGGCATCGACGGCGGCCGGATCGCCGCCATCGGCAAAGGCCTGACCGGGGGAAAATCGATCGACGCCGGCGGCCGTTGGGTGATGCCCGGCGGCATCGATGCGCATTGCCATCTCGACCAGCCGGTCTGGGGCGGGGCGGGCAATGCCGACGATTTCCAGTCTGGCACGGTCTCAGCAGCGTTTGGCGGCACAACCTGCATCGTCCCGTTTGGCATGCCTGGACAGGACATGACGACGGTCGGTGCCATCGACCGCGCGCTGGAGCGTGCGGCGGGGCGCTCCGTGATCGACTACGGGCTGCATGCCGTGGTGACCATGGGCACCGGCGCCGATGTCGAGGCCCAACTCGACGCGCTTGCCGGGCGCGGTATCGCCTCGGTCAAGCTGTTCATGACCTATCGGGGTTTTGCCGTCGACGACAACCTGTTCTTCCGAGTGCTCGATACGGCGAGACGACTAGGCTGGATCGTCATGGTCCATGCCGAAAATGACGC
Source organism: Mesorhizobium sp. CA7 (assembly GCF_020165015.1). Taxonomy (NCBI): domain Bacteria; kingdom Pseudomonadati; phylum Pseudomonadota; class Alphaproteobacteria; order Hyphomicrobiales; family Phyllobacteriaceae; genus Mesorhizobium; species Mesorhizobium sp. CA7. Next base: position 173,597 of record NZ_JAIUHH010000005.1, on the reverse strand, counting down.
CGCGATCCGGCGCACGCGACAGCGGCTGATCGATCTCGGCCGCACCGATATCCGCTATCATGTCGTCGCCCACAGCGAGACGATGGAGCGCGAGGCGACGCATCGCGCTTTAGCCTTCGCCGAGATGACCGGCGCGCGCATGACTATCGTGCATGTATCGTCCTGGCAGTCGGCGGAGGAAGTGGCGCGAGCGAAGGCGCGCGGGGTGGCCGCCATCGCCGAGACCTGTCCGCAATATCTGTTTCTCGGGGCGGCTGACCTCGACCGCGACGCAGTCGACGCGGCCCGCTTCGTCTTTTCGCCGCCGCCGCGGTCGCCGCGCAGCCATGAGCATCTGTGGCAGGAGCTGATTAACGGCGGCATCGACCTCTGGTCGTCGGACCATTCGCCATATTATTTCGCCGACAAGATCGGCCGCTCCGAAACACCCGGTTTCACGACGACGCTGAGCGGCATTCCCGGCATCGAGACGCGCCTGCCGCTGCTGTTTTCGGAAGGGCTGCTCACAGGCCGCCTGACGCTCGAGCGCTATCTCGACCTCACCTCGCGCAACGCCGCCTCGATCTACGGCTTCGCCGATCGCAAGGGCAGGATCGCCGTCGGGCTCGACGCGGACCTCGCGCTGTGGGATCCGGCTGCGCGCTGGACGCTCGGGCACAAGGCGCTGCATTCGCACGTCGATTTCACGCCCTATGAGGGCAAGGTCGTCACCGGCCGGCCGACCACCGTCCTGGTGCGCGGCGTGCCGGTGGTCGCCGACGGCAAGCTGCAGGCCGAACCGGGGTTCGGGCGCTTCGTGGCGCGCGCCGCCGCCGATCCGGCGCTTTTGGGAAAACCAGTCGAGGATTGGACACCATGGCTCGATGCCTGACCATCGCCGTTTGCCAGACCGGACCGATCCAGCGCAGCGCCACGCGCGCCGAGACAGTCGGGCGGCTGGTGCATCTGCTCGAAAAGGCAGCGGCTTCCGGCGCCGAGATCGCGGTGTTTCCGGAAATGGCGCTGACCACTTTCTTCCCGCGCTGGCGCATCGACGACCAGGCCGAGATCGATGCCTTCTTCGAAGTCTCGATGCCGGGACCCGAGACGCAGCGGCTCTACGATGCCGCCGCGCGGCTGAAGGTCGGGTTCGCGCTGGGTTATTGCGAACTGGCGCATGAAGAGGGTCGCAGGCGCCATTTCAACACGATGGATCTGGTCGGGCCGGAGGGCGCCTCCATCGGCCGCTATCGCAAGATGCATGTGCCGGGTTCGAGCGAGCCGGAAGCAGGCACGACCACCCATCTCGAACGGCGCTACTTCGAACCCGGCAACCTCGGCTTTCCGGTCTTCGACTATCGCGGCGTGCGCGTAGGTCTCGCCATCTGTAATGACCGCCGCTGGCCCGAGACCTATCGCATGCTATGCCTCAACAGCGCCGAGGTGGCGCTGCTCGGCTACAACACGCCGCTGCTGCTCGACGAGGCGCCGGCGCTGGCGCATCTGAGAATGTTCCACAATCATCTGCCGATGCAGGCCGGCGCCTACCAGAACACGCTTTGGATAGGCGCCGCCGCCAAGGCGGGCCTGGAAGACGGGCAAGCGCTGATCGGCGGATCCTGCATCATCGCGCCGACCGGCGAGATCGCCGCGCAGGCGATGTCGCTCGACGACGAGGTCATTGTCCACCGCGCCGATCTCGATCTGATCGAGACCTGCCGGAAGGTGAATTTCAACTTCGAGCTCTATCGCCGCCCCGACCAGTACAAGCGCATCTCGGAGCCTGTCTGAGACCGCGATGGGCCTGATCGAAACCGGATACAGTCAGGACACCGCGGCGCTCCCAACCGACCCGCTGTCGCTTGGCGACATCGTGGAGAACGGACTTTGCATCGGTTGCGGCCTTTGCGTCTCGATTGCCGGTGCTGGAGAAATCGAGATGGTGATGACGCCGGAAGGCCGAGAGCGGCCAGTGGCGAGGCAGGCGTTGGATAAGGCGACTTTGGCGAAGATCAACGCCGTCTGCCCAGGAACGAGGATCGCCGGTCCGCCTCCGGCGCAACGGCGCGAGGCCAGGCTAGCGGATACCGTCTGGGGGCCTGTTGAACGGCTTGTGCTCGGCTCCGCTGGAAATCCCACAGTGCGGTTTGTCGGCTCCGGCGGCGGGACGCTGACGGCGCTCGGGCAGTTCCTGCTCGACTCGGGACGGGTCAAGTTCGTGCTGCACGTCGCGGCCTCGCGTTCCATGCCGATGCGCACGGAACGAAGGCTAAGCTTCGACAGCGCTTCGGTGCTCGAAGGCGCCGGCTCGCGCTATGGGCCGGCGGCGACGCTGGTGGATTTCAACGACATCCTCGACCGCGGCGAGCCGTTCGCCCTGATCGCCAAGCCCTGCGACATCACCGCGGTGCGAAACCTGGCGCGGCTCGATCTGCGTGTCGAGGAATATATGCGCTATGCGCTCGCCTTCGTCTGCGGCGGGGCCTCTGACCTGACCAAGTCGGAACAGGTGCTGGAGCGTTTTGGCCTTCGTGAGGACGAGCTCGCTCTCTTCCGCTACCGGGGATATGGAAATCCTGGCCTGAACCGCGTCGAAACCAGAGACGGCCGCGCCTTCGAGATCAGCTATCGGCAGCTGTGGGAAGACGAGGACAAATGGATGATCCAGCCGCGCTGCAAGATCTGCCCCGACGCGATCGGGCAGGTGGCGGATATCGCGGTATCGGATTCCTGGCTGAACGGCGGACCGGCCGTCGAGGACGAGCCACTCAACGGCATCATCGTGCGCACGAAGCGCGGGCTGGAGCTGTTCGACGCGGCCGTTGAGACTGGCGTACTGCAGATCAAGCGGGAGAGCGGCATCGCCGAGATCAGCGAATTGCAGTCGCATCAAGTGCGCAAGCGGCGCGCCGTGTGGGCGCGGCTGACAGGCATGGCAATCGCAGGCAAGCCGGTGCCTTTTGTCAGCGATCTCGCATTGCGGGATTGCGCCTTTCAGAATTCGCCGGTCGAGAATCTGGCCGAGAGTCGCGGTGCCCGCGATCGCGCCCGGCGCGGCCGCCTGGGCGAGCCGCCAGCCGTGCCGCGCAAAATGGTCGTGGAGGACGAGCGCCGATGAGCGAGCAGACCGAAGTCATAATCATCGGCGGGGGCATGGCCGGCGCCGGCGCTGCCTTCGAGATTTCGCGCGACAAAAAGGTCGTGCTGCTCGAGCGCGAGAGCCATTGCGGCTATCACACCACGGGACGCTCGGCGGCGAGCTTCACCGAGAATTACGGCAACGGCGTCATCCGCCGCATCGTGCTCGCCAGCCGGGCGTTTCTCACCGAGCCGCCGACGGGTTTTTGTGATTATCCGCTGCTCAGCAAGCGCGGCATGATCACCGTGGCGCGCACTGACCAACTCGACCTTTTGCGTGAAGATCTGGCGGCCGCGCAGGCGCTCGTTCCCTCGATCGTCGCGATGACGCCGGCGGAGGCGATTGCGCGCGTGCCGGTGCTGCGCCGGGACTACCTCGCCGGCGCCTATATCGAACCGCATTCGATGGACATCGACGTCAACGGCCTGCACCAGGGTTTTTTGCGCGGCGCGCGAGCGCATGGCGCGCGCATCGTCACCAGGGCGGGTGTACGGACCATCGGCCGACAGGGTGGTCTATGGCGGGTCGAGACGGAGGCGGGAACATTCCTTGCGCCGCTGATCGTCAATGCGGCTGGCGCCTGGGGCGACGAGGTCGCTGCGATGGCTGGCGTGCGCCCGGTCGGCCTGCAGCCAAAGCGCCGCACCGCCTTCAACATTCCCGCACCTGCGGGTGTCGACATTAGCGACTGGCCGCTGGTCAACGATGTCGGCGCGGAATTCTATTTCAAGCCGGATGCTGGGCAATTGTTCGTGTCGCCGGCCGACGCCACGCCGTCGACGCCGATGGACGCATTTGCCGAAGACATCGATGTCGCGATCGGCGCCGAGCGTCTCGAACGGGCAACGACAATCGAGGTGCAGCGCGTGTCGCGCTCCTGGGCGGGCTTGCGGACATTTGTCGCCGACGGGTCGCCAGTGGTCGGGCCGGATGACGAATTTCCGGATTTCGTCTGGCTGGTCGGGCAGGGCGGCTACGGCATTAAGACCTCGCCGGCGCTGTCGCGCGTCTGCGCCAGCCTGATCGCCGGCGGCGGGCTGCCCGACGATGTCGCAAGGCAAGGCGTGTCGCTTGCGGAACTCACACCGCACAGGCTGCGCGGCGGTGACGGCGAAGCCCAGCAGGTCGCTTCATGAGCTCACTGACGGCCGGTGGCAAACTGGCGGGACGCATCCTGGACGCGCTGGCCGAAGCTACGACGGACGCGCCGGGAATCACGCGCGTCGCTTACGGAACCGGCGAACGCTTCGCCCATGACTTTGTGCGCAAGGAGGCGGAAAAGCTCGGCGCTGTCGCGCGCGTCGATGCCGCCGGCAACCTCTATTTGACGCTGAAAGGCCGTGACCCGGACTTGCCGGCGATCGTCATCGGCTCGCATCTCGACAGCGTGGCGCATGGCGGCAATTTCGATGGCGCCGCCGGCGTGGTAGCGGGCCTGGCGGTGATGGCCGAACTGGTCGGGCAGGGCATCCGCTTGCCACGCGACCTCATCGTGTTGGCAACGCGGGCGGAGGAGGCCATCTGGTTTCCGCTGTCCTACCCCGGCAGCCAGGCAGCGCTTGGCCTGCTGGAGCCACGGGCGCTCGAAGCCAGGCGCTCCGACAGCGGCCGCACACTGGCCGAGCACATGCGCGAGGAAGGTTTCGACCCTGATGTCGTGCGGCGGGGCATGCCGGGCATCGATGCCGGCCGGATCGCGGCCTTTATCGAAGTGCATATCGAGCAAGGACCGCGCCTGATCGCAGCCGGTGCGCCGGTCGGCATCGTTACTGGGATTGCCGGCGGATTCCGCTATGTCGACGCCAAATGCCTTGGCGCCTACGCCCATTCCGGCGCCGAGCCGCGCTTCGCCCGGCATGACAGCGTGCTTGGCTTTGCCGATCTGGTCGCCGCGCTCGAAACCGAATGGGATGCGCTCGAACGCGAAGGGCGTGAGGCCACCATCACCTTCGGCCGCGTGCAGTCCGATCCGACGCAGCATGGCGGCAGCCGTGTTCTGGGTGAGCTCGGTTTCACACTCGATGTGCGAAGCGCCGAGGCGGCCGTTCTGGAGCGGATCGAGGCGCGGCTGCAGACTATTCTCACGGAGGTTGGCGGCAAGCGTCGGGTGAGCTTCGAGACCGGCCCGCGCTTCACCTGGGAGCCGGCGACCATGTCGCCGGCGTTGATCGCTAGGCTCGACCGCGCCGCGACCGCATTGCAGATGAGGGCGCCGCATGTGCCGAGCGGAGCAGGGCACGATGCGGCCACGTTCGCCGGCGCGGGCATTCCGACCGCCATGCTCTTCGTGCGCAACGAAAACGGCAGCCACAATCCGCATGAAGCGATGGAGATCGCCGATCTCGATCAGGCGATACGTCTGCTTCTGCGCTTCGTCACCGACTTCGACAATCTCCTGGATCAGCCATGAACCTCGCCAAGACTGCCTTGCTCGTCATCGACCTGCAGAATGAGTACCGACCCGGCGCGGCATGGCCGGTCGTCGGCTACGACGCGGTGCTGGCCAATGCCGCAGCGCTGATCGAGGCCGCCCGCAAGGCTGGCGTGCCGGTCATCCACGCTCAGGCTTGGGTCAAGCCGGAAGAGCGTGAAGGCTACGCGCGTCAGGAGGAGATCCTGACCGAAGAATTCCGCTCCGCCGTCGCGGGCAGCGAAGGCGCGGACATCTGCGCCGAGGTGGCGGCCGTGCCCGGCGACATCGTCATCCACAAACACTGGCCGAGCGCCTTTCGCCGCACCGATCTTTCGCAGCGCCTCGCCGCGCTCGGGGTTGAAAACCTTGTTGTCACCGGCGTGCTCACCGACAGCTGTGTGACGGAGAGCGTGTTCGATGCGGTTTATCAGGGTTTTCGCGTCTGGCTGGTGAAAGAGGCCTGCGGCAGCATGACGGAAGCCATGCACCGCACCGGCATGCTCGACATGGCGAACCGGCTCTATGGCGGCGGCATATTGCGTCTGCGGCAGGCGTTGAAGGCGCTTGCCGAACAGCCCTTCGAGGGCTGGCGCTGCACGCGGCCGGTGGAATTCGCCTATACGCTGGAGAGCGTAGACCGGATCTACGAGGCGCTGTGATCGGCGCCACAGCCGCATGCGCCTTTGAATATCGTCTTTGAAGCCGAAGGCTTGAGAACCGCGCCGGGCAGCGCTCCGGTGGCTCTGCCGCCACGCCAGACCGAGACGCCGTTGACGAAGACATGGTCGATGCCGGCGGCGGGCCGGCGCGGCTCCTCGAAGGTGGCGGTGTCGATGATCGTCTCGGGGTCGAAGATGACGAGATCGGCGAAATTGCCTTCGGCGAGAATACCGCGCTCCTGTATGCCGAATTCACGCGCAGGCAGGCCGGTCATGCGGAACACGGCTTCCTCCAGAGTGAGCAACCCTATATCCCGCGCGTAATGTCCGAGCACGCGCGGAAAAGTACCCCAGAGGCGCGGATGCGGGTGGATGTCGTGCGGCAGGCCGTCGGAGCCGATCATGGTGCGCGGATGGGCGATGATGTTGCGCACATCCTCCTCATCGAGCTGGAAATAGACGGCACCTGCCGGCAACAGCCGCTCACCGGCCTCGCGCTCGGTGCAGTTCCATTCGCGGGCAATGTCGGCGATCTCGCGCCTCGCCATCTCAGGATGCGGATCGGACCAGGTGATGAGGATCTTCAAGCCGGTGTCGCAGCGCTCCAGCCGAAGCACCGTCGAACTCGCGGCATAGGGATAGACATCCATGCCGATGTCCATCGTCTCGCGCGCCCGATCGATGCGCGCGAGAGAGGGCAGGCTCTTGCCGAAATTGGCGCGGCCGGTGCACTGGTGATGCGAGATGAACAGCTTGCCGCCAGCATGACCGGCAATGTCGATCGCTTCCTCGATCGCCTCGTCCATCGCCTCGAAATAGTTGCGCGTGTGGGTGACATACGGACCGCCCAGGCCTGCCGCTGTGGCGGCGAGAGCCTTGACCTCATCGGTCGATGAGTTGACGGCCGGCGGATAGTCGAGCCCGGTGCTGAGGCCGAACGCACCTTCCGCCATGGCCTCGGCTACTGCCTCCTGCATTGCCGCCGTTTCGGCCTTATCGGCTGGCCGATCGGTCACCGGCATGCAGCGCTGGCGCAAGGTGGTGTGGCCGACGAGCAGGGCCGCGTTGGTGGCGATGCCGCGCCGCTTCAGCTCCGCAACATAATCGGCGAAGCGGCCGAAGCGGAAGTTCTCGCGGCCGCCGACCAGCGTGAAGGGCGGCGGCGGTGTCTTGTCGAGCAGCAGAGGCGCCAGGCTGACACCGCAATTGCCGGCGATCACCGTCGTCACGCCCTGGCTGATCTTCGGGTCCATGCCGCGCGGCGAAAGCAGCGCGCCGTCATCATGGGTGTGCACGTCGATGAAGCCGGGCGCGACGACCTTGCCCAGAGCATCGATTTCCTCGATGCCGTGCTCATCGTCCAGCCGGCCGATCGCCGCGATTCTGTCGCCGGTAACGGCGATGTCGGCCTCGAACGGTGCCGAGCCGTCGCCGGCGATCAGCGTCGCGTGGCGGATAACGAGGTCGTAAGGCATTGTAGTGTCCTAAGCTTCCGGATTGGCGGCGATCTCCTCGCGGCGGCGCGCGACATAGGCGTCGAGCTCCTCGCGGATTGCGGGATCCATGACCGGCTCCTCATAGTCGTGCAGCGCCTGCTGCCAGAGCTCTGTCGCCCGCTCCAGCGCATCCTTGCCGCCGGCTTCCTGCCAGGCGCCGTAGTTCTGCCAGTTGGAGAGCATCGGCTGGTAGAAGGCGGTGGTGTAGCGCGACATGGTGTGCTCGGCGCCGAAGAAATGGCCGCCGGCCGGCACCGACTTGATGGCTTCGAAGCCGAGGTCGTCCTCCTGGAAGGGCAAGGGCCGCAGGAACTCCATCATGTTCTGCAGGATCTCGACGTCGAGCACGAGCTTTTCGTAGGACGCCGTCAGCCCGCCCTCGAGCCAGCCGGCGGCGTGATAGACCAAATTGGCGCCGCCGAGCACCGCGCCCCATGTCGCCATTTCGGTCTCGTAGGCGGCCTGCAAGTCGACCACGTTGGAGGCATTCGCATTTGAGGTGCGGTAGGGCAGGTTGTAGCGCCGCGCCAATTGGCCGGCGATGATGTTGGCCTTGGCGTTTTCCGGCGTGCCGAAGGCCGGCGCGCCCGACTTCATGTCGACATTGGAGGTGAAGGCGCCATACATCACCGGCGTGCCGGGGTTGACGAGCTGGGTCAGCGTCACGCCGAACAGCGCCTCAGCGTTCTGCTGGCAGAGCGCGGCGGCCAGCGTCACCGGTGTCATCGCGCCCATCAGCGTGAAGGGCGTCACCGTCACCGGCTGGCCGTGCTCGGCCATGGCGATCAGGCCTTCCGCCATCGCGTCATCGAACAGGCGCGGCGAGTTGATCGAGATGATCGTGGTGACGCCCGGCGAGGCGCGCATCTCCTCGACCGAGATGCCGCGCGCGATCGCCATCATGTTGACGCCGTCCATCGCCCTGGCGCGGCCGATCGCCGTGCAATGGAAGGAGAGATCGCTCAGTGTCAGATTGGCATGGTAGGTGTCGAGATGGCGGGAATTCGCCGGCAGCTCGATCGGCGCCACCACCTGGTTGCCGATGATGTGGATGGCGTTGAAGTGGTGCGCCAGCCGGATGAAGTTCTGGTAGTCGGGGAGGTTGCCCGGACGGCGGCCGTTGATGCGGTCATGCACATTGGGCGGACCGGCGACCAGGCCGAAAACCAGTGAATTGCCGCCGAAATGGATCTGCTTGTCCGGATTGCGGCTGGTCAGCGTGAAGGAGGAGGGCACGTTGCTCAGAGCTTCCGTCACGATGCTCTCGTCGATGCGGATGGTCCGCTCCTCGCGATCGACGATGGCGCCAGCCTTGGCGAACAGGTCCATAACCTTTTCGCTCATGACGCGGATCCCGAGCTCCGACAGGATGCGCATCGAGGTCTTGTGCAACTGCTCCATGCGCTCCTCGTCAAGCAGCTGCATAGGCGGGTAGGGGTTCTTGACGCTCTGCCACGGCAGCTGCGCGATGCCGCCGCCACCGCGCCCGAGCTTCGATCTGCGGCCACCGCCGCGCCTGTCCTGTGACATAGCATTCCCCTTCGATTCTTGTTCTCGCCCGGAAAACCGCTGCACTTTTCCTGGAATTGCTTTCAGTAGCCGCGTTCCGGATTGACCACATTCTCCAGCGGCTCGCCTTTGCGGTAGCGCGCCAGATTGTCGGCGAACATGCGCACCGACTTGATGTCCCAGCCGTCATAAACCGCAGCGCAATGCGGCGTGACGGCAACGTTGTCGTAGCTCCAGAGCGGATGCTCCGCCGGGAGCGGTTCGGTCGCAAAGACGTCGAGCGCCGCGCCCTTGATCCGCCCCGCATCAAGCGCGGCGAGAAGGGCCTTTTCCTCGATGACGCCGCCGCGCGAAATATCGATGAGAACGACGGACGGCTTCATCGCGGCGAAAGCGGCCTCGCCCAGCAGGCCGCGCGTGGTGGACAGCAGAGGCACGCAGCAGACGATGAAATCTGCACGGCCGGTCAGAGGCAGCAGCGCGTCGGGCCCATGCACCTCGTCGAGCGACGGCATCGGTTTCGGTCGCGCGCGGATGCCCAGGGTGCGCATGCCCATCGCCTGCGCGCGGCGCGCGACGGCCTCACCGGTCTTGCCGAGGCCGACGATGAGGACGGTCTTACCCTCGATCGGCTCGACGCGGCCGCCGCCCCATTGGCGGGCCTGTTGCCGGCGCTCGAAACCGCGCAGGTCGAGCGAGAAGGAGAGCATGGCTCCGAGCGCATATTCGGCCAGCATACCGGCGGCGACGCCGGCCGAGTTCGTCACCGTCACATGATTCGGATCCCAGCGACCGAGATGGTCGGTGCCAGAGCCGCCGATCGACACCCATTTCACCGTCGGGCTCTCGACGAGGGCCTGGCGCGGATAGTGCGGCGTGCCGTCGAAGCGGATCGAATAGACTACTTCCGCGGCGGTCCGCTCGATCAAAGCGGGAAGGCCGGCATAGGTGTCGCAGGCATGAACATCCAGATCCGGATGTGTCTCGGCAAGCACCGCGAGCGCGCCGGCAGGCTTGTCGGTGTGCAGGATGATTGTTGGGCGCGCCGACATCGCGATCTCAATCGCGGCCGATATGATCGGCGGCGCTGCCGAGGACGGCAAGCAGCGCCCGGCCGTTCTCGAGCGTCGCATTCTCATGCGGCGCGCGCAGGTTCAGCCAGCGCCGGTCGCCGGATTTGACCGCAAGCACCGCCTTCATCGCAGGGATCAACCCGGCATCCTGGATGACCTTCCGGAACGTCTTGATAGCGCCATCGGCTTCGGCGACGTCCTCGCCCTGCCGGGCCGCGTCATAGAGGCGGCGAATGGCGGCGGCGTTCAAATTGACCGTGGCCGAAATGCAGCCGGCCGCGCCGCTCGCCAGACCCTTGGTGAGCTGCGCCTCGGAGCTCGGAAAGACCGAGATATCGGGCGCGGCGGCGATGACGGCGGCGGTGTTGTTCCAGTCGCCGGCGCTGTCCTTGTAGGCGACAACGGTGTTTGGGAACGCCTTGCTCAGCCTGGCCGCCAGGGCAGGGCTGACCGGCACGCCGGAGTTCTGCGGGATGTGGTAGAGGATCACGCGCATCGAAGGTTTTGCCACCTTCTCGATCAGCTCGCTGTAGTAGCGCGCCTGACCGTTGTCGCCGGCGCCGGTGTAGAAGAAGGACGGCAGCACCATGACAGCGGCGCAGCCGAGATCGACGGCATGGGCCGACAATTCGACCGTTTCTGGCAACGCGGTGACGCCGGTGCCGGGCATCAGCCGGTCCGGCGCGATGCCGGCCTCGACCAGCCATTCCAGCGCCTGCATGCGCTCGCGCAAGGACACCGAGAGCGCTTCGCCCGTCGTGCCGAAGGGCGAGAGGAAATGCGCGCCTTGGCCGAGCACCCATTTGGCGTGGGAGATCCACAGATCGCGCGCGATGCGGCCGTCATCTTCGAACGGCGTCAGGATCGGGGCGATGGTTCCTTGCGGGCGGGTCATGACTATCCTCTATGCTGGTCTGTGTGGCCGGCCACAGCCGCGACGGCGCGGGCGAAGTAGGCCGAAGCGGTGACGTCGAAGAGTATGTCGAAACCCGCCGGCGAACGGAACGTCACGGCCTCGATATGGCCGACGCGTGTCTGGGCGATATCGTCGGCGCCGAATTTTTGCGGTCTCAGGTCCAGCGCGCAAAGCGCGCTCATCGCTTCGGCAAAACCAGGACCGGAAAGGCGCATCCATGCCCAGCCTTCCTCGCGCCATGAGGAGTAGCCTTTCGGCGCCGTCGCGGCCTGCCAGGCCGCTTTGACTTCGGCGAGAGTCTCGCCGGCGTCCTCCGCGAGAAGCAGGATGTCCTCGTTGCCGAGGCGCAGAACCCGCATGCCGCGGTGGTCGCCGATGCGGTTGACGGCCGGCAGCGTAACGCCCTGCGCGGCAAGCCAGGCGGCACTGCCGCCGCCTTTCAGACCAAAGCGCGGGCGGCCCGTGAGGTCGCTCAGCACGACCGCGCCGGAAATCAGCTTCGTGCTGCCGGCCGCGCCGCCCGGCATGAAGGGGTAGATGCGCATCGCGGTGCTGGCGGCCATCTAGATCTCCTGCCGCGCGTTGGTCGGGTCGAAGAAGGCATGGGCGACGACCGGCACTTCGACCAGTTCACCATTGCGGCACTTCACCGTCACGCGGCTGCCTTCCGCCTGGTCGTCGACATGGACATAGGCGAGCGCGATGTGTGTCCCTAGAGATGGTGAAAATCCCACCGAGGTGATCTGGCCGACAGGCGCGCCGCCGCGCAGCACCAGGCAGCTCTCGCCGGGAATGTTGCGGGCGCCGGCGGAGAATTGCAGGCCGACCAGCTTGCGGGTATGGCCGAGCCTTGCGCGCATCTCGATAGAGCGCTTGCCGACGAAGAACGGCTTCTTCTTCGAGACCGCCCAGCCGAACCCCAATTCTTCAGGCGTGGTGATCGCATCCGTATCCTGGCCGATCAGGATATGGCCCTTCTCCAGCCGCAGTATACGCGACGCCTCCAGTCCGTAGGGAAGCAGGCCATGCGGCCGGCCCGCCGCCATCACCGCATCCCAGAGGCTCGGCGCCAGGCTCGAAGGGCAGTGCAATTCATAGCTCAGCTCGCCGGTGAAGCCGATGCGCATCACGCGGACCGGGACACCGGCGACGGTGCCGTCGCGGCCGCTGAGATAGGGGAAGGCGTCGCGGCTGAAGTCGATGTCGCTCTCCAGCGCTTCGAGCACCTGGCGCGCCTTGGGTCCGGTGACGTTGAGGCCGGAGAAGGCGCCGGTGAGGTTGAGCACGTCGACCTTCAGACGCCACTCGGCATTCCAGAACAGCATGTCGGCATAGACGCGCGCGACGGCGCCGGTGGTTGCCGTCACATAGAACTGATCCTCGGCCATCCGGTAGGCAACGCCGTCGTCGACCACCGAGCCCATCTCGTTCAGCATCAGGCAATAGCGGACACGACCCACCGGCTGATTGGCATGCGCCATCGTGTAGAGGCGGTCGAGAAATTCGCCGGCATCCGGCCCGCGGATCTCCAGCTTGCCGAGCGTCGAGACATCGAGCAGGCCGACGCCTTCGCGCACGGCCAGGATTTCCTGGCGGACAGACTCGTCAGCGCTGCTTGCGTCACCATAGTAATAAGGCCGCCACCATGCGCCGACCGGCTTCATTGCGGCGTTCAGCGCGATGTGCCTTGCATGCAGCGCCGTGCGGCGCTCCAGCGCCTCGTGGTGACCGGCAAGCACGCCGAGCGTTTCCGGCCCGACAGGAGGCCGCGCCATGGTGATGCCGATCTCGCCGACCGTGCGACCGGTTGCCTCGGCGACGATGCGGGCGGTCGCCAAGGCCGAATGGCGACCCTGACTCGGGCCCATGCCGACCGTGGTGAAGCGCTTTACCAGCTCGATCTCGCGATAGCCGTCCTTGGTCGCGTTCTGCAGATCCTTGACTTGCAGATCCTCGTCGAAGTCGACGAAGTCACGTCCCTTGGGGTCGGCGACAATCGGCTGCACATAGCGCGGCCGAATGGTCTTCGCCGTGACCTGAGGCTCATCGGCGACCGCATGGCCGAGTCGCACGAGCGCTGCTGCCGCCGCGCGCCGGCCGCTGGCGATCGCGTCCTCAAGATCATCCGATCCGGCAACGGCGCCGGCGAGATGGACGGGACCTTTCGGCAACGTGATCGTCATCGTTTGCATGCCGGCATCATAGCCGACCTTGCCGCCGGCCTGGCACGGCAATTGCCATGCTGGCGCCTGGCCGATCGAAACCGTCAGCAGGTCGCAAGCAATCCAGCTCCCGCCGACACGGACGCGGGCAAGATGGCGATTTCCGACTGTGCCTTCCGCCGCTTCGATAGTCGCGCCTTTGCGGATGGTGACGCCCTTGCTGCGCAGTTCGGTTTCCAACGGACCGGCCTCGCCAGCGGGTCTCGGATCGACAAGCTCGACGACCGACACACCCGCATCCAGCAGGTCGAGCGCCGTCCGGTAGCCGTCGTCATTGGCGGCGAGCGCCACGGCGCTGGTGCCAGGGCGCACGCCATAGTGCCGGATCAGCCGTTGGGCGGCGCTGCCGAGCATGATCCCGGGCAGGTCGTTGTTGCGGAAGACGGCTGGCTGCTCGATGGCGCCGGTCGCCAGGATCACCTCGCGAGCGCGCGTGCGATAGAGGCGATCGCCCTCGATCAGCGGCAGCCAGTTGTCTTCATACCACCCATTGCAGACCGTGCCGGTCAGCACCTTGAGATTGGGCAGCGACTCGAGCCTTGCCAATAGACCGGAGAGGATGGTCGGATCGTAGCGGCCATAGCTCAGCGAGCCGCCGATCTCAGGATTCTCGTCGCACAGCACCACATCGGCGCCAGCTTCAGCAGCGGCGATCGCGGCGCTCAATCCCGCCGGGCCGGCGCCGACGACGAGCAGGTCGCAATGCAGATGCGTCTTGTCGAAATGCCGGTGCGGGGCCTTGGTGTCGACCACGCCCAGGCCCGCCTTGCGACGGATCACCGGCTCCCAGAATTTCAGCCAGCTATCGCGGCGCGGACCCATGAACGTGCGGTAGTAGAACCCGACCGGCAGGAAGCGGCCGAACCTGTCCATGATGGCATCGCGGTCGCGCTCAAGCGAGCCGTTGACGTTCTGCGCGCTGACCCGCAGCCCTTCTCTGATCGGCGTGCGCTCGGCTGCAGCGTTCGGTTCGAATGGCAATTGCACCAGCGCGTTGGCGTCGGTCCCGGTCATCGACAGGATGCCACGCGGTCGATGATATTTGAACGAGCGCGACAACACCCATTGGCCGGAAGCGGCGAGGGCGCTGGCGATGCTGTCGCCTTCATAGCCTTTAAAAGGCTTGCCTTCGAAGGTGAAGCGGATAGGCCGGCTTCGATCGATGCGGCTTCCGAAAGGGGCGAGCAGCCGGTTCATGCGCGGTCCCGCAGCTCGGACGCATCGAAGGTGCAGATGATCTCGTTGCTCACGAGATCGCGTTCGGCCAGGAAAAAATAGTTGCTCGGCACGTGTCGCCACCACTCGACCACGATGCCCTTGCGGTTCTCGGCGCGGAACAGATGGCGCGACCATTCGGTATCGGCGGTTGCGTCCGGATCCGGCCGCGCACGCACCGGGCCAAAGGACTGGAACTCGTCGATGTTGCGCAGGCCGTTCATGGGGCAGGGAAGCAGTTTCATCGGTCAGTGTGGTTTCATGGCTAATGGCTGGCGGCAGTCGCGCCCATTTCATTGAGCAGCCGGAAGGTTTCGAAGCGCTCCAATGCAAATGGTTTGAGGATATCGGGCACCCGGCCGTCGGCGATGGTCTGCGCCATGCGCTTGCCGGCGACAGGCGTCGCCTTGAAGCCCCAGGTGCCCCAGCCGCAATCGAGCCAGAGATTGGCGAGGGGGCTGGCACCCATGATCGGGCTGTAGTCCGGCGTCATGTCGGTGATGCCGGCCCACTGCCGGAGCAGGCGCACACCTTGCAGAAAGGGGAAGAGGTGGACGGCGCCTTCGGCAAGATGCTCCTTCATGTCGAGCGTCGAGCGCGTCGAATAGAGCTGGTAGGGATCGGAGCCGCCGCCGATGACGATTTCGCCGCGCGAGGATTGCACGAGATAGGTGTGCAGCGAAACGGACGAGACCAGCGTGTGCAGCCAGGGTTTCAAGGGCTGGGTCACCATTGCCTGCAGCGGATAGCAGCGGATAGGAAGCTCAACGCCTGCCATCAGGGCCACGTCGTAGTTCATGCCGCCGGTGGCGATCAGCACCTGACCGCAAGCGACGCGGCCCCTGTTCGTCTTGACGGCCTGAACCCGGTCGCCGACGACCTCGAAGTCTTGCACCTCGGTGCGCTGGTGGATCTCGACGCCACGTCGCGACGCCTGGGCGGCGTAGCCCCAGGCGACGGCGTCATGGCGCGCCGTCCCGCCGTCGGCATGCCAGAGCCCGCCGAGGATTTCGAGCGGACCGCCATAGTCCATATTCAAAAGCGGACAGAGCTCCTCGACGCCCTTCTGGTCGACGACCTCGGTGCGCGTGCCCATATGCTTGCCCATTTCGGCACGCATGTGGAAGCTGCGCATCGTCGCCTCGCTATGCGCCAACGTAAGCTGGCCGCGCTGCGAGAACATGACGTTGAAATCGAGCTCGTGCGAGAGCCGCTCGAACAGCTCGACGCCTTCTTTGTAGAAAGCGATGCCTTCCGGCGTGATGTAGTTGGAGCGGATGGTGGTGGTGTTGCGCGCCGTGTTGCCGCCGGCGAGATAGGCTTTCTCCAGCACCGCCACACTCTTTATGCTGTGGTACTTTGCAAGATGATGCGCGCAGGACAGTCCATGCCCGCCGCCGCCGATGATGACGACGTCATAGGCCGGCTTCAGCTCGGGCGTGGCGGGGATGTCGCCGCTCACCGGATAGTCCCTGCTGAGACCGTATTTCAGGAGCCTGAGGGGCATTGCGCGCTCAGCTCGAAATCTTGGGAGGATCGTAGAGCAGCGCCGAGAGATCGGAGAAGCGGCTGTTGCGGTCGTCGAGCGAAAGCACCGCGTCGCGGATCGCAGCGGCGCGGCTAGATCCGAGCACGGGCGCGGCGAACTCCATGTATTTGGCCTCGACGTCCTGCCTGGTCATCGGCGCTTCCGGGCCGCCGCGCGCATGCACGTCGCCGGACGCCAGCACACGTCCGTCCGTCGTCGTGATGACGACGTCGGCCCAGCGGCCGGCCGGGAAGCGGGCGCTGTGGCGCTCGGTTTCGGTCACGGTGATGCGCGTCAGCATGTCCGCGACCGTGGCGTCCACGAGCCCGGAGCCGGAAATATGCTCGAGCCCGATGCGCCGATGGAGGATGAAGGTCGCCACGGCGAAGCGCAGGCTGTATTGCGCCTTCGAGGTCGTGTCCGGCATGCCGTCGAAGAGCGTTGCGGCATAGTGGAAGCTGTTGACCTGGACATGGCCGATGTCGGACGGGGCAAGGTTGTGCGCCAGGCAAAGTCCACGCACGGCATCAATGGCCGCATGCGCCCAGCGGCAGATCGGGTAGGGTTTAAGGTATTGATGGAGCGACTGCCAGAAGACGCCGAGGTCCTGCCAATGGGTCGCGACCTCCGGCGCCTCTACCGTGATCGCCGGCGCGCCGGTGAAGCCGCGCTCGGCCAGCACCGCCGCGGAGAGGCCGACGAGAGCGCCGAGGCCGGAGCCGTCATGCAGCATGGTTGGCGTGGCGATCTCGCGCATCATCTGGCTGCGCGGGCCATGATACTCGGCAATGCCCAGCGCCTCGCGCAGTTGCGTTTCGTCGAGCCGCCGCTGCCGTGCCGCGATCGCCGCAACGCCCAGGGCGTTCCAGGCGCCGGAGGTATGATAGTCGCTCACCGTCGCATGCAAGGCGATGCCGGCCCGGCCGGCGATTTCGTAGCCGACGACCAGGGACGCCAGCGCCTCCGGCCCGGTGAGGTCGGGCCTCGCCTCCGCGAGTGCTGCAAGCGCCGGTACGACCGCCACGCCGATATGGCCTTTGGTGGGGCTGTAGCCGTCGTGGGCGTCGAGATTGTCGATCTGCGTGGCGACGGCATAGGCCGCGCCGGCAATGCTGGCGCGCCGTCCGTCGAACAGCATGCGGGCGGAATATTGCGGGTCGCCCGAGCCATAGAGCAGGACGGCGGCGTCGCGGGCGATGCGGCCTGCCTCCATCGGTCCTGCCGCAACGGCGATGCCCAGCGTGTCGAGCAGGAGGTAACGGGCCTGTTCGAGCACCGGCTGAGGGAAGACGGAAGCTGGACGCCGCAGCACGAAATCGGCCAGGCGTGTGAACGTATCGGAACTGACGACAGGCCCCTCACGCCGGTATGACGGCACAGCCACGCGCTTATCTCCCCTGTCTTCTCACAACATCATTAAATTGGGTTCATCGCGCAGGCACGCGATTAGTTTGGCGGCTTTGGCCAAAAATATTGATGCCATGTCGCTTGTCTGCGATTGAACGCCCGGTTGCCCATGCGATAGCTAGGCGACTGTGGAACAGGAGACCGGGATGAAGCCGCCACCCCCCTTGAACTATATCCGCTCGTTCGAGAGCTCGGCCAGGCATCTGAGCTTTACCACCGCTGCCAAGGAACTGGGCTACACGCAAGCCGCGGTCAGCACGCATGTGCGCGCGCTCGAACATTATATCGGCCGGCAGCTGTTCATCCGCTATCCGCGCAGCCTGAAGTTGACCGAGATGGGGGAGGCGTTCCTGCCGACCTTGCGCCAGGCGCTCGACCAGATCGACCAGGCGACTGAGGCGATCGTCGCGTCCTCTCGCAACCGGACAGTCGTGGTTTCGTGCCCGATGAGCCTTGCGGAAAACTGGCTGGCGGGCTGCATGGCCGCCTTCCGCAAGAGGCATCCTGAGATCGAGATCGTCCTGCACGGCACGATCTGGGAGGATCTGAACGAGCAGATCGCCGACATCACAATCTCCACGCGGCGTTTCGATGACAGGCCGCCGGCGGCGATCCCGCTCTGGAACGACGAACTGGTGCTGCTCTGCGCCCCTGCCTTGCTCGAGGGCGAGCATGCGCTGAAGACGCCGCAGGACATGCTAAAGGTGGACTGGATCTTCGTGCATGGCCGCCAGGAATACTGGCAGGCGGTGACCGAGGCGCTCGGCGTTGACATGGAGGACCATGACAAGGGCCTGTCGACCAACGCCTCCAACATCGCGCTCGAGCTCGCCGCGATGGGGGCGGGGCTCGTTGCCACGCAGCGCTCGCTGGCGCATGCCTATATGCGCCGCGGGCTTCTCGTCGAGCCGTTTCCGGTGCGGCCGCCAAGTCCCTGGAATTACTATCTCACCGAGAGCCAGCTTTCGAAGGGAAATATCGCCCGAACAGTGAGGGAATGGATCTTGTCCAGGGCCAAGGAAGACGCCGCCCGACCATAGGGCTATCCGCTCCTTCAAAAATTTAGCTAGCCAATGCCATTGTTTTTTTAGGCCTCAAGGGCCGGTTTTCTGCGGTTTGTGAAGGGTCGAGCCCTTCCGCGATTTTTGCATCACCCCTAACATGCTGAGCCGCAAGGGGAATCCAACGGGCGGAAAGCCCTGAACCGGAGAACAACGATGACAATGTTCAAGAGCAACGGTGACCGCGTGCCGGCGGTCATCGAAAGCTACGCAGCTGAAGTCAAAGGCGGGCGGATGGACCGCCGCGAATTCCTAGCCATGGCAAGCGTGATGGGTGCTTCAACGGCGCTTGCCTATGCGATGGCAGGGATGGAGCCGGCCAAGGCCTCGGCAGCCGTGCCCGGCAAGAAGGGCGGCATCCTGAAGATGCAGATGATCATCAAGGACATGAAGGATCCGCGCGCCTGGGACTGGTCGGAAATCGCCAATGTCATGCGCCAGTGCAACGATTACATGATCCGCTACACCACCGACTTCACCTTCGAGGGCCATCTGGTCGAGAGCTGGGAGGTGAGCGACGACGCCACCGAATACACGCTGCATCTGCGCAAGGGCGTGAAATGGTCGAATGGCGACGACTTCAACGCCGACGACATCGTCTACAACATCGAGCGCTGGTGCGATAAGGCGGCCGAGGGCAACTCGATGGCCGGGCGCATGGGCTCGCTGATCGACGCCGCTACGAAAAAAGCTACCAAAGGCGCCATCACCAAGGTCGACGACCATACGGTGAAGCTGAAATGCAATCAGTCCGACGTTACCATCATCCCGGGCTTCTCCGACTATCCGGCGGTTATCGTCCATCGCGACTTCGACAAGAACGGCGCCAATATGCTGAAGACGCCTGGCACCGGCCCGTATGAGCTGATCTCCTACAAGGTCGGCGAATCCGCCTCGGTGCGGCGGCGCAAGGATTTCACCTGGTTCGGCGGCGAGCCCTATCTCGACGGCGTCGACTGGATCGACTACGGATCGGACGCATCCAACCCCGCCATCGGCAGCGCCTTCGAGGCCGGCGAGATCGACTGCAACTACCAGACGGTCGGCGGCACGGTCGATCTCTATGACAGCATGGGCCTGGTCAAGGAGCAGGTTGTCACCGCCGGCACGATCGTGCTGCGCACCAACGTGACCAACAAGCCCTATGACGACAAGCGCGTGCGCAACGCCATCCAGCTTGCGGTCGACAACGAGACGGTGCTGAAACTCGGCTATAGCGGCCTGGGGCAGATCGCCGAAAACCATCATGTCTGCCCGATCCACCCGGAATATTACGAACTGCCCAAAGTCCCGCGCGACCTGGCCAAGGCAAAGGCGCTGATGGCCGAGGCCGGCCAGACGGATCACGAATTCGAGCTGATCTCCTACGACGCCGACTATGTGAAGGACCCGGCCGATGTCGTCGCTGCGCAGATGCGCGACGCCGGATTCAAGGTCAAGCGCACCATCATCCCGGGCTCCTCGTTCTGGAACGACTGGACGAAATATCCGTGGTCGACCACCGACTGGGGCATGCGGCCGCTGGGGGTGCAGGTGCTGGCGATCGCCTATCGCAGCGGTGAGGCGTGGAACGAGTCCGGCTACGCCAATCCGGAGTTCGACAAGAAGCTCAACGAAGCCATGGCCATCGCCGACCCGGCCAAGCGCAAGGAGCTGATGAAAGACGTGGAGTTCATCCTGCAGGACTCCGGCATCCTGGTCCAAGCGTTCTGGCGCTCGCTCTACCGCCACCACGCCACCTATGTGAAGAACCTCGGCATGCACCAGACGTTCGAACTGCAGCTCGACAAGGTGTGGTTGGATAGGGCCTAGACCGGCAGCTCAAACACCATTCAGGGGCGCGGTTTGCGCCCCTGAATTCGCTGGCGACTGCGACCGATCAGTCAGCTAATTGAAATGCCATAGCGCTGCCAAAGAGCGCGAAGCAAAGTCGCCGAACAAAGGGAAGAAATCTCGATATGCGTACTCATGCACAAGCCGTTGTCATTGGCGGTGGTCTGATCGGCTGCTCGATCCTCTATCATCTCGCCAAGTTCGGCTGGACGGATGTCGTGCTTCTGGAACGCAGCGAGCTGACCTCCGGTTCGACCTGGCACGCGGCCGCCAACATCCACGGCCTGCATGATTCCACCAATATCAGCCGGCTGCAGCACTACACGATGGCGCTCTACAAGGAGCTGGAAGCGGAGACCGGCCAGGGCTGTGGTATCTTCCAGCCGGGTTCGCTCTATCTGGCCCAGACCGAGGCCCGCGAGCATCAGCTGCGGCTGCAGGAAGCCAAGGCGCGGCGCTACAAGATGAACTTCTACGAGGTCGGTCGCGACGAAGCGGAGCGACTGCATCCGCTGGTCGATTTCGACGGCATTCGTTGCATCATGTATGAGCCGGAGGGCGGCAATGTCGATCCGTCGGGCGTGACGGCGGCTTACGCCGCGGGGGCGCGGCAGCGCGGCGCGGAAATCCATCGCTTCACCCCGGTCACGGCGACCGAGGCGCAAGCGGACGGCAGCTGGATCGTGCGCACGCCAAAGGGCGATATCCGCACCCAATGGGTAGTCAACGCCGCCGGCCTGTGGGGCAGGGAGGTCGCCGCCATGGCTGGGCTGCAACTCCCGCTGATCCCGACCGAGCACCAGTATTTCGTCACCGAAACCATTCCGGAAATCGCATCGATGGGACGGCGGCTGCCATCGGTCGCCGATCGCGACGGCGAATATTATCTGCGCCAGGAAGGTTTGGGGCTGCTGATCGGCGCCTACGAACGCAACATGAAATTCTGGGCCGAGGACGGCACGCCGATGGATTTCGGCCACGAGCTGTTTCCCGACGATCTCGACCGCATCGAGGAAAACATGATGCGCGCCATCCAGCGCGTGCCGGCGGTCGCGGCCGCCGGCGTCAAGAAGGTGATCAACGGTCCGATGATCTGGTCTCCCGACAGCGCGGTGCTGTTCGGACCGGCGCCGGAGCTCAGCAATTATTTCTGCTGCAACGGCATTATCCCCGGCTTCTCGCAATCAGGCGGCATGGGCAAGCTCGCCGCCGAGTGGATGATCGAGGGAGAGCCTTCGCTCGACATGTTCGGCTGGGACATGGCGCGCTTCGGCCATTGGGCCGGCAAGGCCTTCACCAAGGCGCGCGTGCAGGACCAGTACAGCCACCGTTTCAAGATCCATTTCCCGAACGAGGAGCGCGCCGCCGGCCGTCCGGTGCGGACACGGCCGGTTTACGAGATGCAGAAGGAGATGGGCGCCGTGTTCGGCCTCAATTTCGGCTGGGAGCATCCGCTTTGGTTCGCGGCCGAAGGCGAGCCGCGCGAGGAAACGATCGGCTTCACTCGGCAGAACTGGTGGGGGCCGGTCGGCCGCGAGGCGCGTATGCTGCGCGAGCATGCCGGCATCATCGACATCTCCAATTTTGCCAAATACGAGATAAAGGGGCCGGACGCGGAAGCCTGGCTGAACGCGCTCTTCGCCAATCGCATGCCGGCCAAGGTCGGCAACTCTTGCCTGACGCCGCTGATCGGCAAGCGCGGCGGCATTGCCGGCGACTTCACCGTGACCAGGCTGGCGGAAGACGAGTTCATGGTGATCGGCTCGGGCATGGCCGAACGCTTCCACCAGCGCTTCTTCAAATCGGTGCCGCTGCCGGAAGGCACGACCTTCCGCTCGCGTACCGAGGATCTCGGCGGCTTCAACGTCGCCGGCCCGAAATCGCGCGAGCTCCTGCAGCGGCTCACCAATGATGATCTGTCGAACGAGGCCTTCCCGTTCATGCGCTCGCGGCAGATCACCGTCGCCGGCGTCGATGTCGTGGCGTTGAGGGTTTCCTTCACCGGCGATCTTGGCTGGGAGCTGCACTGCAAGTCGGCCGACCAGGTCGAGCTCTACCGCGCGCTGCTCAAGGCGGGCGCGGAAGTCGGCGCCGGGCCGGTCGGCTCACGGGCGCTGATGTCGCTGCGCGTCGAAAAGGGCTATGGCAGCTGGAGCCGCGAATACTCGCCGGAATACTGGCCGCAGGAGGTCAAGCTCGATCGCCTGATCAAGACGGACAAGCAATTCCTCAACCGCGACGCCTATCTCGCCGTCGCCGATAAGCCGGCGCGGGATGAACTCATCATGCTTTCCGTGTCGGCCAAGGACGCGGACGCCACCGGCGGCGAGCCGATCTTCCTGCCGGACGGCACGCCGATCGGCCAGGTGTCATCGGGCGCCTATGGCTATTTCGTCGCTCAGTCGCTGGCGATGGGCTACGTCAAGGCTGGAACCGCCAAGGCCGGCGACAAGGTGACTGTCGCCATCCTCGGGCGGCCGCATGATGCGGTGCTGCTCGCGCATCCGCCCTTCGACCCGGAGGGCAAGCGGCTGCGGTCGTAAGGCGCGAACAGCCGGCCACTGGGAGCACACGAGAGTCGAAGAGGACTTCCAACAACCAAAACAGAGGGGAATCGCATGATCAAACGGCATTTGCTGGGCACGATGCTTGCCCTGGTCCTGACGTCCGCGGCTCATGCTGCCGACATCAAGGTCGTCAACGACGACGCCTGGTTCGCCGAAGGTCCTATCTGGTATCAGGACAAGCTGTTCTACGTCGAATATGGCCGCGGCACGGTCACTGTCTGGGACGGCAAGAAGAACGACATTTTCTGGAAGATGGATGGCTGCGGCCCCTCGGCCGTACTGCCGACCACCACCGGCGAGTTCCTCGTCACCTGCTACGACAACAACACGATCGGCCGCATCTCGGCCGACGGCAAGACGCTGCCTGCCTATGACAAGGACACGGACGGCAAGCCGTTCAGCGGACCGAACGATTTCGCGCCGGACAAGGATGGTGGCGTCTATTTCACCGGCTCCGGCAAGGGCGGTCCGCTGATCGACGCTTCGGCCTATTACATCGGCAAGGACGGCAGCGTGAAGAAGGTCGCCGGCGACCTGCACAATGCCAACGGCCTTGTCATGTCGAATGACGGCAAGATCCTCTATCTGGTCGAGACCGAGGACAACCGGATCATCGAGTTCGACGTTTCGTCCGACCACACCTTGAGCAACCGCCGCGTGTTCCTGCGGCTCGACGATCTGTTCCCGAACCAGCCGCATATCTGGCCCGACGGCATCAAGATGGACAAAGAAGGCGAGATGTATATCGGCCAGAGCCCGCGCTCGCTCGACTCGCCAGGCAAGATCATCGTCGTGGACAAAGACGCCAAGCTCTTGCGCACGCTTTCGGTGCCGTCGCCGTCGATGCCGAACTTCGCCTTCGGACCGGACGAGAAAGTGCTTTATGTGATGGCGCTCGACCAGATCGATGCAGCACCCTGGCACGGCAAGGTCTATGAGGTGCCGAATAAATAGAGACTTCGCTGGTAACGGCTCGGTGGCTTAGCCGCCGAACCGGTCCAGCCAGTGGCGGGCGAGGTCGGAGCGGCGGCAGACCCAGATGTCGGGATTGGCGGTGATCTTGTCGAGGAAGCGATCCAGCCCGACCATTCGCCCCGGCCGCGCCGCCAGCCGGCAATGCAGCGACACCGTCATCATGCGCGGGGTCTTCTGGCCTTCCTTCAGCAGCCAGTCGACGCCGTCGCTGACATAGTCGAAGAACTGGCTACCGGTCTCCAAGCCTGAACCGCGCGAAAAGCGGCTGTCATTGTTGTCGAAGCTGTGCGGCACGACGAGGTGCCGCTTGGCGCCGACATCGACGAAATAGGGCAGGTCGTCATTGTAGTCGTCGCAGTCGAACAGGAAGCCGCCATGCTCGACCACCAGCCTTCTCGTGTTGAGGCTTGGCCGGCCGGTGTACCACCCGAAGGGATCGATGCCGGTGATGTTTCGCACCGTGTCCACCGTCATGGCGATGTGCTGGCGCTCTTCCTCCTCGCTGAGCGGGGCGTAGTCGATCCAGCGCCAGCCGTGGCAGACGATGTCGCTGCCAAGTGCTGCGATCGCCTTGCCAGCCGCCGGGTTGATCTCAAGCGCGCGCCCGACAATGTAGAAGGTCGGGATGACGCCCTTGTCCCGGAACAGCGAGATGAGCCGCCAGACGCCGACACGCGAACCGTATTCATAAAGCGATTCCATGTTGCGGTTGCGCAGGCCCGGCACGGCGGGCGCGACGGCAAGGTCGGACAGGATCGTTTCGGAAACGCCGTCGCCTTCGCCGATCGAGTATTCCGCACCTTCCTCGTAATTGACGACGATGTTGAGCGCCAATTTTGCGCCGCCCGGCCACTCGGCCGGCGGAGGCCGCTCGCCATAGCCGATGAAATCGCGGGCGGGCAGGTACGGTGCGTCTGACGTCATGAAATCCCCTCGGATGAAGCCCTTACCAGCATTGCCGGCCGCGCAGGGCGGTCAGGATACGCAGCGCGCGGTCCATGACTTCCTGCGGCCCGATGGTGATGCGCAGGCAGTCGGTCAGGCCGTAACCGGAGAGGCCGCGCACGATAATGTCGACGCCGCGCAGGGCACTGTCGGCGGCGGCCGCTGCCGCCGCGTCGGCAAAACGGATCAGGACGAAATTGGTCCGGCTCTCGGGGACCTCATATCCGCCGGCTCGCAAGCCTTGCGCGAAGCGGTCGCGAATGTCGGCGGTGCGGGTTACGATTGCGCGCATATAGGCTTGGTCCTCTAGCGCCGCGGCGGCCATGGCGAGGCTCACCGTCGAGACCTGGTTGGAGTTCTGCATCTTGCGCACCTCGGCGGCGATCCGCGGCGCGAACAAGCCCCAGCCGATGCGCGCGCCGGCCAGCCCATATGCCTTGGACAGACTGCGCAGGATGACGGTGTCGCCGCGCCCGGCCAGCGCGAAGACGGCTTGCGGATCCTGATCGTCGAATTCGCCATAGGCTTGGTCGACCATCAGGAGAACGTCGCCGGGAAGGGCGGCGCGCAGGCGCAGCAGCTCCGCGTTCTTGATGCGCGTGCCGGTCGGGTTGCCCGGATTGCAGACGAACACGATACGCGTCCCCGACGTCACCGCCGCCAGGACGGCGTCGATCGAGACCTCAAAGCCGCGCTCCTGCGCTTTGGCATAGGTCGCCCCGACGCGCGCGGCCGCCGAGGCGGCGAAATTATAGGCATAGTCCGTACCCAGCACGTCAGCGCCCGGTCCGGCGAAGGCCGCGATGGTGCAGGCAATTAGCTCCATCGAACCCGCGCCGCACAGGATGAGATCACGCTCGATCCCATAGGATCTTGCGATCGCGTCGCGCAGCAAGGTCCAGTCCGGGTCCGGGTAGAGATGGCTGCGTGCCACAGCGACCCGGCCGGCTTCGATTGCCTTCGGGCTAGGCGGGAAGGCGCTCTCGTTCTGGGCTAGCGTGGGCCGGTCGAAGCCACCGAAATTCGCCAAGGCAAAAGCGGACATGGCCTGGACATGGGTAGTTGCTTTCACAGGCACGGCATATCCATGCAGGTCTGGCGACCAAATTTGTCGGCAAGGTCTTCCGGAACGGAAGCTATGGCACCGCGACCAAGCCGCAAAGCAAAATTAGCCGGTGCAATGACTGCGGGAATCTGGCCCATGGGAGGGGCCATGTCCAGGCTCTTTTCTTGGATCACATAGGCCGGCCTGAAGTCTCCGCTATCGGCGCCTCCGGACCAATCATGTTGTTTTTCAATAACTTAGCGGTTTCGCGGCTTTGTGGCGTCAGATTCAGCTGACTTCGTCGGCCCTGCCGCTGACGCCCGCCTGGATCAGCCGGTCGGCGAGGATCGCCAGGAAGGCGATCGACAGGCCGGCGATCAGGCCCATGCCGGCATCGGCCTTGCCGAGCGCGACATAGACTGCCTGGCCAAGATCGCGCGTGCCGACGAGCGCGGCGATTGCCAGCATCGACAGCGTCGCCATGATGGTCTGGTTGAGGCCAAGCATGACGACCGGCAAAGCCAGCGGCAGCTTGGCCTGCAGCAAGGTCTGCATCGGCGTCGCGCCCATCTGCTCGACCGCCTCGACGACATCGGGACGGACATGCCGCAGCCCGTGCTCGACATAGCGGATCGGCGGCACGATGGCGTAGAGCATGATGGCGATCAGCGCCGTGAACTCGCCCACCTTGAAGAACATCAGCGCCGGGACGAGGAAGACGAATTGCGGCATCGTCTGCAGCGCGTCGCAGATCGGCTTCAGGATATGCGAGACTCGATCGCTGTGCGCCGCCCATGTGCCGAGCGCGCCGCCGATCAGAAGGCAGAGCAGGACCGCCAGCGTGCAGAGATAGAGCGACTGCACAAGTTGCGGCCACAGCCCGTTGACCAGGATCAGCCCGAAGCCGACAAGCGCGAAAAAACCGAGCCGCGGCCCGGCCACCTGGCCGGCAAGCAACGCGACGGCAAGGATGAAGGCAGGCCAGGGGAGATCGAGAAAGCCGGTATAGAGAACAAGGCCGGCGGCCAGCACGGCCAGCGCCCCGCGCCAACCGAAGCCGCGCAGCGCCAACACGGCCAAGGCCAGCACCAGGACGAGATAGGCGGCGAGCACCGAAGATGGCAATGTGAAGCCCCACATTGCCGGCGTCGCCGAGCCGGCAATGCCGACGCGCATCGGCAGAAGCAGGCAGTAGAGCACCGCATTGCGCACGCCGTTGAAGAACCAGGCGTAGTCGCGCACGAGCGCCAGCAGCCATTGGTTGACGGCGCCCATCTGCATGCGCAGACCGGTTTCCGGCAGAAGCGCCGCATCTGGCGCGGCCAATCGGATGACCACGGCGAGAGCCAGCGCACCCGCCAGTGACAAGGCCAACCGGCGCGGCGTCATCCAGCGCATGGCGGGCGTCGGCCCGGTCTCCGGCGCCTTCGCGAAGCCGATGGTGAGGCGGTCGATGAGGATGGCGAGCAGCGCGATGACGAGGCCGGAGAGGATGCTCTGGCCGAACTCGGCCTTGCGCATCGAGGAGAGCACCTCCCAGCCAATATCCTCGAAGCCACCGATAATGGCGGCGACGATGACCATCGACAGCGCCGCCATGGTCGTCTGGTTGAAGCCGACGAGAAGCTGCGGCAGCGCAGTCGGCACCTCGACCTGCCAGAATTGCTGACGGCGTGTGCAGCCGCTCATCAAGCCGGCCTCGCTGATGGCCGCCGGCACACGGTCCAATCCGAGCATGGTGTTGCGGACCATCGGCGGCGTCGCATAGATCGCCGAGGCGATCAGCCCAACCACCGGACCGAAGCCGAACAGGAGCAGGAGCGGAATGAGATAGGCGAAGGCCGGCACCGTCTGCATCAGGTCGAGCGCGCCGAGCAGGACCGGACGCCAGCGCGGGCGGGCGTAACCCAGAAAGCCAAGCAGGAAGCCGAGCACGGTGGAGATCGGCACCGCCAGCAGCACCAGCGCCAGCGTGTTCATGCTCTGCGGCCAGTAGCCGGCGAGCAGGATATAGGCGAGCGTGGCGAGCGCGAAGATCGCCAACCGCTCACCGCCCGACTTCAGCGCAAGGGCGGCGATCGCCAGCATCACCGCCGGCCAGGGCAGCCAGGCGAGCGCCAGCCGCGCGCCGCGCATCGGCGCATCGAGCAAAGCGGACAGCGCCCGGAAGGCTGGTTGGATGACGGCGACGACAATGTCGGTCACGGCGTTGATGTAGGTAGCCAGCGGCAGCGTCCATTGCTTGGGGAAATTGACCAGCCAGGGAAGCTCGGTTTTGAGAAGCAGGCAAAGCGCCGTCAGCACGGCCAGGCCGCACCAAGGCAGAAGCGCCGGTTCCACCACGAACCGCGATGAGGGTCGAAATGCCGCGGCCGGCGCCGTCATGAGTTCTTGCGCCTTGCCTGCTCGCGTTCGAGCACCGCGAGCACGGCGCTGGCGTCGAGCACCGCCGGCGGGCTGTCACCCACCCCGGAAACGGTGAAGGCCGTGGCGCCCGCGGCGAGTTGCGGGATGAGCGCCTCGAGGCTGGTGTCGGCGACGACGCTTCGTTCCGGCAACAGCGCGCCATTGGCGGGCGTGGCGATGTCGCCGGCCGTGATGACGCGCAACAGCGGCATGTCCTCGGTGAACTGCGCGACATAGTCGTCGGCCGGGTTGAGCACGATGTCGGCGGGACGGCCGATTTGCACGATCTTGCCGGCCCGCATGATCGCCAGCCTGTCGGCAAGCCGGAAGGCCTCGGCGATATCGTGGGTGATGAAGATGATAGTCTTCTTCAGCATGCGCTGCAGGCGCAGGAACTCATCCTGCATCTGCTTGCGGATCAGCGGATCGAGCGCCGAGAACGGCTCGTCGAGAAACCAGAGCTCCGGCCCCACCGCAAGCGAACGGGCGATGCCGACGCGCTGCTGCTGGCCGCCGGAGAGCTGGTGCGGGAAGGATGCCTCGCGGCCTTCGAGTCCGACCAGCGCGATCATCTCGCGGGCGCGCGCCTCGCGTTCCTTCGCCGGCTTGCCCTGAATTTTCAGCGGGAAGGCGACATTGCCCAACACGTTCAGATACGGCAGCAGGCCGAAATTCTGGAACACCATGCCCATGGCGTGGCGGCGCAGCTCGATCAGCTCCTTGCCGCTGGCGGCAAGCAGGTTCCTACCGTCGAGCAGTATCTCGCCGGCGCTCGGCTCGACCAGGCGCGACAGGCAGCGCACCAGGGTCGACTTGCCGGAGCCGGACAGACCCATGATGACGAATATCTCGCCGGTCGCCACCTCGAAGCTGGCATCGACCACGGCCGGCAGATGCGCCTCGGCGCGCAGGCGCTCGGCCAGCGCATCGGGATCGATGATATAGCCGCGCGAGTCGAAGTAATAGGCCGGGCGCCGGCCATAGACCTTCCAGACATTTCGGCAGGCAAGCTTTATCGGACGCGCGGCCGTGTTCATCCTCAACCACCCGTGCCGATCGCCCGCCCGGCTCCGCGCAGTGCGGAAACCGGGCCTATGGTGCCCTCAGCCTTTGCCAGGCACATCGGCGAATTATCCCTTGGCGGCGTCGAGCCAAGGTTTCCACACCGTCTCGTTCTTGTCGATCCATTCCTTGACGACGGCGTCGAGATCCTTGCCTTGCTTGTCGACGGCCAGCATCATCTTCTGCTGCTCGGTCGCATCCATCTTGAAGGCCTTGAGGAAGGCGTAAGCCGCCGGCCATTTGGCGCCAAAGCCCGACCAGACGATCTTGTCGACGTCGGGGGGCGTGATGCAGTGCTCGTTGGTCTGCTCCTTGCAGGGCGGCATCGTCACCCAGCCGACGTCGTTCTCGGCCAGCGCGTAGTGCGGACCCCAGAACATCATGATGAGCGGCGTCTTGGCGGCTTCGGCGGCTTCCAACTCGGCCACCAGCGCGCCTTCGGAGCCCGACGGCACAGCGGTGTAGGGCATGTTGTTGTCGGCAAGGATGGTGGCCGCGCGCGAGCCCCAATCGGCCGGGTAATCGAGGAAGCGGCCATTGGGCGCGGTTTCGGGCGTCGCCAATGCCTGCACGCATTCGGGCTTGTTCAGCGCAGTCCAGTCCGGCAGGCCGGGGCAGACCTTTTCCATGAATTTCGGATAGATCCAGCCTTCCTGCGTCTTCAGATCGAGCTTGCCGATGTCCTCGATCTGCTTGGCGGCCAGCACTTTCGGATAGATGTCGCCGACATTGTTCAACCAGATCTCGACCGATGCGCTGAGCGAGCCGTCGGCGAGGCCCGAAAATTGCGGGAAATTGCCGGCGGTGACGTATTCGACCTTATAGCCGAGCTTCTCCAGAAGCTGGCCTGCGATGTGCGTGGAGACGTGCGCGCCCGTCCATTCCAGCATGGCGAGCTTGATCGGCTCGTCCTTCGCGCCAAGATCGGCGCTTTGCCCGGCCGTCGTTGCGGCAAGCATCAGCACGAGGCCAAGACCGCCCCTTGCAAGGCATTTCTTATTTTCATGTCAGTTCCCCTGTCTGTTGATGGTCCTTCCGTCTATGCCGGTCTCCTCCCACGAGACCGGAATCCATCACCCCCCACCGACGCTACCACAAGGCGCCGCCGGTGATCTGGATGTTTTCCATGGTGATCCCCCTGGCGAGGTCCGAGCAAAGGAAGACGGCGAGCGCCGCGATTTCCTCCGGCTGCATCATGCGCCCCTGGGGATTGCCTTTCCTGAACTCGTCCATCAGTTCCTCTGCGCTGCGGCCCTTGCCTTCACGCTCGACGACCTGCGCCACGTTGCGGCGCATCAGCTCGGTCTCAACCCAGGTCGGGCTGATCATGACGCAGGTGACGCCGTGCGCTGCGCCTTCGAGCGCTACGCAACGCGTCAGCCCGAGCAGGCCGGCCTTGGAGGCGCAGTAAGCGGGATTGTCCTTCCAGCCGACGGAAGCCGCGGTCGAGCCGATGTTGACGATGCGGCCCCAGCCGCGTTCGATCATGCCGGGCAGGACCGCGCGGGTCGTACGGAACGCCCCGGTGAGATTGGTGTCGACGATCTTATCCCAGAGCTCGTCGGAATGGCCGCAGACCGGTTGCTCGGCCGTGGTGCCGGCGGCGTTGACCAGGATGTCTGCCGGGCCGACGGCCGCCTGGGCTTCGGCAAAGAAGAGGTTGGTGAGCGCGCTGTCGCGCACGTCGAGATGGGCGGCGTGCACCTTGGTGCCGTGGGCGGCCAGCGCTGACTTGACGCGCTCGATCTCGTCGGCGCCGGGATAGTAGGCGGCATCCGCCCTGTCCGCGTGCGGCGGCGCCACGTAGGAGCCGACGGCGACATTGGCGCCGGCCTTGGCGAGCGCCGTGGCGATGGCAAAACCCATGCCGGAAAAGCCGCCGGTAACGATGGCGCTGCGGCCGGTGAGGTTGGTCATCGCGAACGTGCTCCGTGTTCACACTGCAAGATAGCCTCCGTCGACGATCATTTCGGAGCCGGTGACGAATTTCGATTCGTCCGAGGCGAGGTAGAGGACCATGTAGGCGATGTCGTTGGGTTCGCCGAGGAAGCCGATCGGATGGCGCGACAGCGCCTTCGCCTTCTCCTGCTCGAGCGTGCCCAAATCGCGCAGATAATTCTCGGTCTGCGGCGTCCAGATATAGCCGGGGTGGATCGAATTGCAGCGGATGCCGTAGCGCTGCTCGGCACAGTGTACGGCCACCGCCTTGGTCAAGGTGCGCACGCCGCCCTTGGAGGCGCAGTAGGCGGCAAGATCCGCCTCGCCGATGACGCCGTCGATGGAAGAGAGATTGATGATCGATCCGCCGCCGGATTTCTTCATCAGCTTGATGCCTTCCTGGCAGCCGAGGAAGACGCCGTCGAGGTTGATCGCCATGGTGCGCCGCCATTCGGCTAAAGAGGTATCCTCGATGTTCCGAGCGATGGCGATGCCGGCATTGTTGACCAGCACGTCGAGCCGGCCGAAGCGCTGCTCGATCGCCGCCATGGCGGCAGACCAATCCTCGGGCTTCGAGACGTCATGGCGAAGCGCCAACGCCTCGCCGCCAACTTTGACAATCTGCGCCGCCGTATCGCCGGCGAGCCTCTCGTCTATGTCGCTGACGACGAGCCTGGCGCCTTCCGACGCCAGCAAAAGCGACGACGCCCGTCCGAGGCCGAGACCGGCCCCGGTAACGAGCGCCACCTTACCTGCGACGCGGCCCATTTGCGGCATCAGCCTCCTTTGTTCGACGGCTCCAGCGGCTTGCCCAGCCAATCGCGATAGAACCCTTCGAGATCGGGCTCGAAATCATGCACGATCGGACAGCCGGGCGCGGCCGCCTCGACCTCATGCAGCGTGCCACATTCAGGGCAGATGAATTCGCGGATCTCCATCCAGTCCGGATCCGGCAGATCGCTGTTGGGGTAGATCTCGCGCAGCGTCTCCTCGCTGTCGCGCACGATGATCGCCGCCTTCAGCTTCCAGTTCTTGCGATAATCGCCGAAGGAATGGCCGCATTCGCATTTCGTCACCCGCTCGTCGCCGCTCTGGCAGATGAAGAGATGGTCGCCGACCGGAAGCAGGATCGGATCGCTCCAGCCGACGCGGTCCTGCAGCACCGAGACATATTTGAAGAAGCGGTCGTCGTCCTTGTAGGCGCTCATGATGCGGCGCGTCTGCGGCCAGGGCAGCGTGCCGGCAACCAGGTCGGCGATGACTTCGTTGCTGTATGAGGTCATGGTCCCTTACTCCACGCCGAAGGTCGATTTGGCGTCGACATCCCAGAAGGTCGAAAAATCCTTGGTGAAGCGCGGCGAAAGCTTGATCGCGCTGACATACATCTTCCTCACCTCGGGCGCGAAATCGGCCGCCTTCACCCGCTCGCGCTCCTTGGCGATCCACTCCGAAACCGGCTTTGCACGAGCCAAACGTCGCGCCCGCATCTCGGCACGATGGCGGTTGGTGGCCTCCAGATTGGCGATCGGGAAGCCTTCCTCGTCCTCATCGAGCACGATGCCGAAGATGCCTTCGGCAGCCTCCTTGGTGAGGAAGCCGTTCTCGACATCCCAGGCGGTCTTGACCGGATCGCGCTCGAGCACATCGCCGTAACCGCCGCCGCCATTGTAGGAATGGGTGAAGACGTCGCCGGTTTTGTGGGGTGCTGTGATGTATGGCCCTTCGAGCGTCACATGCTCGCCTTCCAGCCGCATTTCCAGCTCCGAGCGGTACGGGTTGGTGCCGGTGTGGTGGGCCAGCGGCGCGCCATTTTCGGCCAGCTCGAAGATGTTGCTCTCGCGCACTGCGCGGTGCTTCTGGCAGGTCGGCGCCGGATAGCCGCCGCAAAGCCCGCCATTGTCGAAGACGCGCGAGGAATGTTCGGACGTGACCAGCCTGAGATGATCGGTCTTGCTCACCAGCCAGGTCGACAGGAAGGAGCAGCCGCCGCGATATTTGCCGGCGCCGCCGGAGTTGGGGACGATGGAGCGGCCGATATAGAGCATCGGCATGTTCTGTTCCCAGATCTCGATGTTGCCCATATCGGATTCCGGGTTCCAGCCGACATAGGCGGTGTCGAGCCCATCCTTGATGGCTAAAGCGCCGGAGCCGGCGGCGGCGCATTCGAAATGCGCCATGCCGAAGGGCGTGCCGTATTGGCTGGTGCCCCCCATCTCGATCATCGGGCTGTTGACCTGGCCGACAAAGGCCTCCTCGACGAAGCCGCGGGCGATGAAGGAGCGCGACAGGAGCCGCTGGAAGACGCCATAGGCGGGCAAAAGCAACGCCCAGGAAGTCGCCGTCGCCACCATCTCGTTGTCGGGGTTGGTCCAGGTGCCCTTGGGCAGCTTCAGTTCGGTCGCCATCCAGGCGCCGTCATTGACGAGACCTTCGAAGTTCATGTGCTGGGTCAGCGTCACGAACATGCCGCCATCCATGCCGGCCGGCGTACAGTTCATCGAATGGTAGCCCCAGGGCTGCGTGCCCTCGAAGTCCATGACGATCTTGCCGTCGGTGGTGATCTCCATCTCGATCGGCATGTTGTAGAGCCAGTCGGGATCGCCGAGCGGCTGGTAGCCGGGCTTGCCCTTGGTGACGTGCCCGTAAAAAGTGTGGCCGCGATAGATGCCGGGCACAGTGAGCTGGCGCGTGCGGGCGAGCTGGGCGCGGCGGCCCTCCTCGATGAATTCCTTCGACACCTGCATCCAGTAGTCGAGGCCGATCTCGTCGATCAGCGCCTTGACGCTTTCGCGCATGTCGATGCACGACGCCACCTTGGCCTTCTCGTCCAGCACCCAGTAGATCGGCATGCGGAGATTGCGCTCGCAGCGGATGACGTAGTCGCGCCGAAGCTCGTCGTTCTCGCCGACCTTCTCGGCGCAGACGAAGAGGCCCTCGGTGAAACGTTCCTGCGCCAGCGCAACGTCGCCGCCCGGCGTGATGCCGCCGGCTTCGAGCTCGTGGCAGACCGCACCGGCCCAGCCGACGAGCTTGCCGGAATGGAAGATCGGCACCACGTCCATCACATCCGGCACCTGCACGGTGCCGATGAAGGCGTCATTGTTGGCGAAGATGTCGCCATCACGGATCTGCGGGTTTTCCTCGTAGCCGTTGCGGATCATCCATTTGATGAAGCGGCTCATCGTGTGCACATGCACCATGATGCCGTTGGAAAGCGCGATGGCATCGCCTTCCGGCGTGTAGATGGCGACGACCATCTCGCCGACCTCGCGCACGCCGGGCGAGGCGGAGATGCGGCGCGCCATCTCGCGGGCCGATACGCAGTAGGCGCGCAATTTGGTGTGCAGCGTCTCGAATTTCAGCGGATCCTGGTTGCGCAGCTTGAGCTCGGTGATGCCGTCATAGCAGCCGGTCTCGTCCATCAGCCGTTCGGATTCGAGCAGCCTTTCGCGGATGCGCAGCGCAGAGGCGGGTTTGTCCAGCATGGCGTTCGCCCTTCTCAAGCGTGAGTGTAGTGAAGCAGCGTCCATTCATCGACATGGACGCGATCCTGCGGATGGACGACGAGCGTCGTCGCCGGATGTTCGATGATGGCGGGGCCGACAACTTCGTGGCCGGGTTGCAGCAAGTCCATCTCGTAGAGATTCGCCTTGTGCCAGCGGCCCCCGATATAGACCTCGCGCACGCCCTTGTGGGCGGACGCCGGATCGGATTTGCCGAGCGGCCGCTTGACCAGCATCGGCTTGACCTTGTCGGCGGTGGCGATCAGCCCGAGCTCGGTGATCGAGAAGCCGGCCTCGCCATAGCGCGAGACGCGGTGGTTGACCTTGGCATAGACCGCCTCGAACTCGGCGATGACCTTGCGCATGTCGTCGGCCGAGCGAACCGCCGACAGCGGCGCCATGACCTCGACGTCCTCGAGCTGGCCGGTGTAGCGCATCATCAGGAACGGCACGGTCTTGATCTTGTCGTGGCTGTGGCCGTCGGCGATCATTTCGTCGACCGCAGCCTTGGTGAGATCGTCCCAGACATTGGTCACCTTCTTGCCAAAGGTCTGCAATTCGTCATCGCTGGCGCGGGCGCCGATGTCGATCTGCGTCGACACCGAATGGCGGCGCATGAAATCGGCCGTGGTGCAGCCGAAGGCCGAGAAGGCTGCGGCGAACTGGAAGGTGATGATGTCCTTGAAGCCGATGCCCCTAGAGCAGCCGGCGAGATGCAATGGCCCCGAGCCGCCATAGGACAGAAGCGTGAATTCCGAGGGGTGAATGCCCTGGCCGGAGATGACGCGGCGGAGCGCATTGTTAGCGTCGGCCTCCAGCATGTCGATCATGCCTTCGGCAGCTTCCTCGACACCGACGCCGAGAACGCGGGCGCATTTCTCCTCGAAGGCTTTGCGCGCCTTCTCGACCTGCAGCACGACCTTGCCGCCGAGGAAGTAATGCGGGTTCAAGCGGCCGAGGATAGCATCGCAATCGGCGATGGTTGGTTCGGTGCCGCCCTTGGCGAAGCAGATCGGGCCGGGATCGGAACCGGCGCTTTCCGGTCCGAGCGAGACTTTTCGGGTCAGCGGGTCGACCTTCAGGATCATGCCGGCGCCAGCGCCGATCGTGTCGAGATGCAGCGTCGGCACGTTGAGCTTGAAGCGGTCCATCAGCGGCTCGTTCTCGATCCGCGTCTGGCCGCGCGTGATGACGCCCATGTCGAAGGACGTGCCGCCCATATCCGAGCAGATCAGCGAGTCGTTGCCAATCAGCTTGCCGACATAGGCCGCGCCGAGAATGCCGCCGATCGGCCCGGAGATCATCGTCTCGTGCAGGCGCGGATGGTCGATCGAGGTCAGGCCACCGAAGGAGAGCAGCGTCTGCACGCCATATTTGAAGCCGTATTTCTTGGAGACGTCCTCAATGCCCTTGAGCTGCTTGCGGCCGCGCGAAGTGGCGTAGGCCTCGATCAGCACCGAGTTCAGCCGCGACTGCTCGCGGATGACCGGACGCACCTCATGGCTGGTGTAGACGAGGATGTCGGCGCCGGCGGTGGCGATCTCCTCGCGGCAGATCTCGGCAATGCGTTTCTCATGCGCCGGATTGACGTGAGAGAAGATGGTCATGATGCAGATCGCCTCGACCTTGTCGGCAATCAGCTTCTTGGCGGCCGCATGCACCTCGTGCTCGTAGAGCGGCAGGATGACGTCGCCGAACTGGTCGATGCGCTCGGTGACGCCATGGGTGCGGCGGCGCGGCACCAGCGGATCGGGATGGTGATGGGTGACCGCGTGCAGGCGGTCGGCATAGGAATAGTCGGCCCAGGCCTGCAGGCCGCGGCCCATGAGGATCATGTCCTCGAGGCCCTTGGTGGTGATCAGCCCGAGCTTGCGGCCGGTGCGCGACAACAGCGTGTTGAGCATACCGGTGCCGGAATAGAGCACGACATTGACGCCTGAGAACAGGTCCTGCAGCGAGATGCCCCAGGCATCGGCCGCATCCTCGGCGGAGGCGAGGAAGCCCTCGGCCTCGTTCTTCGGAGTGGTCGCCGACTTGCCGATCTTGAAGTGGCCGTCCTGATCGACAAGGATCGTGTCGGTCATGGTGCCACCGGCGTCGATGCCGATGACGATTGGGTTGGTGGTAATCTGGTCCACGGGTCGCTTTCCCTTGCCGAGAGTGACCGCAGGCTAGATTCCCAAAACCGGATCGCGCCATATGCCTAAAGACACAATGACGCTTGAGCCGGGTTCGCCGAGAAAAGGGCATGCGCATGGGCAACATCTGGGCGCCGCTGGCCAAGGCGATCGCCGCCACCGGCACCGACCGGCATGTCGACTGCCTGATCGACCTGATCGGCGCCGACATCGCGCATGACCTGGTGACGGTGACGCGCTACTCGGCGACCAAGACGCCGGAATTCGTCAAGCACCGGCGCTTCTCCGACGAGATGGTGCGGCGCTATCTCGACAATTACTACGTCTTCGATCCGTTCTATGCCTCGTGGCGCAGCCAGCGCCGGCTAGGCATCATGCCGCTGAAAGGTCTGGCCAACGAGGAGGCCAAACGCGGGCAGTACATAGCCGGTTTCCTGGCGCAGTCGGAAATCTGCGACGAGGTCGGCATCATGCTGGCCGATGGCGGCGACTGGTGCCTCGGCATCTTCCTCGACCGCTCGACGGTGTCGTTCAAGGACAGCGAGATCGCGCTGCTCACCGAGCGATTGCCGGTGTTCGAGGCGCTGCATGCGCTGGACATCAAAGCACGCGGCTCAGACTTCTCCCGCACCTCGGCGCCCAGTGGTCCCGGCGCCTCGCCGCAGCAGAAGCCCAGAGTTCCGGAAAGCCTCTGGCCCGAGCTTTCATCGCGCGAGCGCGAGTTGGTGCAGCTCATCCTCGCCGGCCATCCCACCGCCAACATTGCCGAGCGGCTCGGCATCACCGTCGGCACGGTGAAGAACCACCGCCGCCGCATCTATGAAAAGCTCGACATCACCACCGAGCGTGAATTGTTCCTGCAGTTCTTCCAACATCTGGGCCCAGCAGCGTAGCTGACATCGGTCAGGAGCAGCGAATCGCTGAACCGGATCGATTCAATGCTCTTGCGGCCGGATATCGGTTCTGAGCCAGATCACAATGCGAGAATAATGTCCGTTCTTGAAGGTTCGCTGCCCTAAGCTGCCGGCCCGCTTGCGGCCCAAACGCCAACCGCAGCTTATCCTTTGACTTCCGGGGTTGAAACGTCCCTACAGGTTTAGTCGCTGTAAATCTCTCGACCTCGACAAGAACTGACCGCGCGGACGGACCTTGCCCGAGGTGAGAGGTACCTTCATCGCTAGTAAGCTCGGAAGAGAAATCATGTTGACGCTCTGCCGATTGTGATACGGCGCGGCATTCGGCCTGGGTGGCTTGTCACCGGCCTGACGCTTGGAACGAGCTGGTCAGAGATCGGCCGGATATAGTGGCTCTATCAAGCCGGTCGCCGCTGCCCGTGGGGCACGATCGGGTCACTGTGTCCGCCAGTCATACTCTTGCCGGAACCCAAGGACGTCGCGCAGCTTCCGGTTGGAGATCGGTCCCTCAAATGCGTCCATGGCGCGGGTGACCGGTATGTTGGGCACATGCTTCCTGAGAAACTCCGCCGTCGGCAATTCAGACACGATGGTGTCGTTGACGGCGTTGAATATCTGGAATCCCAACCCGTCCCTCTCGACGCACAGGTCGACGATCTGACCGAGATCGCGCACGTCCATATAGGTCCAGGCGTCGCGCCGCCGCTTCGAGGGATCGGCCAGGAATTCCGGAAAGCGGGCATAGTCCTTCGGCTCGACGACGCCACCGATCCGCAGGGCATAAATGTCGGCTCCCGTGCGGGAGGCGAAAGATCGTGCGATTTTTTCGCCGAGCAGTTTGGAGAGGCCGTAGCTGTCGGTCGGATCGACGTCGTAGTCCTCATCCACCGGAAACGATGAGAAGTCGCGTTCGCCTTCGGCAAAGCAGACGCCATAGACCGTTTCGCTGGAAGCCGTGACGATCTTGCGGATACCGAGCTTGGTGGCGGCTTCGATCACGTTGTAGGTCGACTGCACATTGGCGGCGAACATGGCGTTGTCCGGCCGCAGGAATATCCGCGGCAGCGCCGCGAAATGGACCACCGCATCGACCGGCCGGCGGCCCTTGCCGCCGAAATATTCGTTGAACCCGAAATGCAGCGTCAGTGCATTGTAGGCTTCGCCGGCATCCGCAAGGTTGGTAATAACAGTATCGACCCCGGGCATGTCCAACGGCGTCAGGTCGAGGTTGAGAACATGATGCCCGCGCTTTAGAAGGTAAGGTATGACGTGGCGGCCGATCTTGCCGCTGCCGCCGGTGAAAACGATCCGCTTGCCCATGGCCTCCTCCTGACGGTCTCTTTTTGCCGAGCAGCGCAGCGCCCGGCCAGAAGAGTCTTCATCCGATCATCCGCTACTCAAAAATGCCGAAGCCAGGAACCGCGTGCTTGCACACACCATCCATGTCGAGCTCGACGCCGATGCCGGGAACGTCGGACACCGCGATATGGCCGTCCTCGACGATGGACCTTGCGCCGTCCGGCAGGCGGACATAGCTGTCCCACGCGTCCCGTTCCTCGAGCGCGTGCCATTCCAGCACCAGGAAGTTCGGCACGCTGGCGCAGACATGGCATGTCGCCATCGTGCCCAGCGGCGTCGACACAAGATGCGGCGCGAAGGGCACGTAGTACATCTCGGCGAGGTTCGCGATCTTGCGGCTTTCGGCGAGGCCGCCGCATTTCGGCACATCGGGCATGACGACGTCGGCGCCGTAATTCTGGAACAGCTCGCGAAAGCCCCAGCGCAGATAGAGGTTTTCACCGACGCAGATCGGCGTTTTCGTACGCATTCTGATCTGCTTCAGAGCCTCGACATTTTCCGCCGGGATCGGCTCTTCGAGCCACAGAAGATTGAAGCGCTCCATCTCGGCGGCGATGCGGCTGGCGCTCAGCACGTCGTAGCGCGCATGCAAATCGATGCAGAGATCGATGTCGGGGCCGACCGCTTCGCGCACCGCCGCCACACGCTCCACCATGAAGCGGAGTTCCGCGCCGTTGATGGTGTGGTTCATCCGGTCGAATTTCGTTGGATGGTGCAGATTGTCGATGTCGAACTTGAGCGCGGTGAAGCCCTCCTCAACCATGCGGCGCGCGCGCGCCGCACAGCCCTGCGGCGATCCCGATTCGTCATCGCCGTCGCCGCAATCCGCGTAGAGCCTTATCCGGTCGCGGAACTTGCCGCCGAACATGCGGTAGAGCGGCTGGCCGGCGGCTTTCGCCGCCACGTCCCACAGGGCCATTTCGAGCCCGGTGAGGGCGATGAGAAAGACGCCGGCCTGCGCGCCGGAAAACACGTGATCGCGGCGGATCTTGTCCCAGCAATATTCGACATTGCGCGGATCCTGGCCGATCAATTCCGACTTCAGTTCCGAAATCAGCCCCACGATTGCGGCGGCACCTGCATCGGGGTTGGCTTCGCCATAACCGGAGATACCGGCGTCCGTATCGATCCGGATCAGCGTCGCCTTGCCGTGATAGGCGACGACCGCTGTCTTGATATCCACGATCTTCATCGGATCCTTCTCCCCGTAATGGCGTCGCACTTTACAGCACATAATTCTGGCTAAATGCCAACTTGTCTAATAAGCATACAAGATTGCCGAATGGGGCGTAAACCCCCTTTGAGAGATTTTGCGTCAGCCGGCTTCAGAGCCTCCCGCCCTACCTTGAATTATTTGGGAATTTGCGGTTTTTTGGCAACGAATTGCGATTCCCGGAGAACGCACTTGTTAGACGAGTATATAAGCGTATAAATTGGGTAACGGCAGGGCCGTGGCCCATATATGCCGCCAATCGGGAGGAACAGGATGCAACAGCGACAGCTGGGATCGTCGCCGGTCAAGGTATCGGAAATCGGACTTGGGACTTGGGGCATGTCGGGCGCGTTTTGGGGCGCGGCCGACGATAAGGAATCGATCCGGGTGATCCGACGCGCGCTCGAGCTTGGCATCACGCTAATCGATACGGCCGAGGCCTATGGACACGGCCATGCCGAGGAAGTCGTCGGCGAGGCACTGGCCGGCCGCCGCGACAAGGCCGTCATCGCGACCAAGGTCGCGCCCAATCATCTGGAACCCGCCGCGATAGAGGCGGCGCTCGACGGTTCGCTGAAGCGCATGCAGACAGACCATGTCGACGTCTATTTCGTCCACTGGCCGAACTCGCAGTTTCCGATCGGCCCGACCATGGAGATGATGGAGCGGCTGCGCGCGTCAGGACGGATCAAGGCGGTCGGCGTCTCGAATTTCAGCACCGCCGACATGGACAGCGCCCGCCAGCATGGCGTCATCGACGTGCTGCAGCCGCCCTACAACATGCTCTGGCGCGAGGTTGAGGCCGAAACGCTGCCTTATTGCCGCAAGCACAATATCGGCGTCATGCCATACAGCGGCCTGGCTCAGGGACTGCTCACCGGCACGCTGTCACCGGGCACGAAATTCGTCGAGGGCGATGAGCGGCGCACAACGGTGCTGTTCCAGCCGGGCACCTATGAGCGGGCGGTGAATGCCGTCGACCTCCTCAAGCCGATCGCGGCGCGCTACGGCAAGACGGTTCCGCAGCTTGCGATCCAGTGGCTCACCAGCAGGCCGGGCGTCAGCTCGCCGCTGGTCGGCGCCCGCACCGTCAAGGAGCTGGAGGAAAACGTCGAGAGCGCCGGCTGGACGATTCCCGACGCGGACATTGCCGCCATCGACAGGATCACGGCCCCGATCTGGGCGGAAATCAAGGACAAGGGCGACATGTTCGGTTTCCGCGCACGCCAGCGCCAGGAACAACAAGCGAAGAGGGCCTAGGGCCGCCTCTCAATTCAACGCCGTGTCCTCCCGGCACGCTGCGGCGCGGCCAGCGCAAA
The DNA here is from genome assembly GCF_020165015.1 of Mesorhizobium sp. CA7. Lineage (NCBI taxonomy): Bacteria > Pseudomonadati > Pseudomonadota > Alphaproteobacteria > Hyphomicrobiales > Phyllobacteriaceae > Mesorhizobium > Mesorhizobium sp. CA7. The sequence continues at coordinate 131,763 of NZ_JAIUHH010000005.1, read as the reverse complement.
TGCTGGCTGCGCTGCTTCTTCACCGAGGCAAGCCGACCGCTGTGGTTTTCTTGAGGTGCCGGCGCATCGCTTCTTCGGCTCGCTTTTCATCGCGCGCCACGAGCGCCTCGTAGATTGCCCTGTGCATTTCGGTCGCGGAGGGAAGCGCATGGGGCATCTGATTGCTGATGCGCCTGCTTGCCATCTGCCACCATCGGGACGAATACATGAAACGGTCGAGAATCCTGTTCTGCGCCGCGCGGCAAATCTCCATGTGGAAATCCAGATCGAGCTTCAGATAGGCATCCGGATTGTCCTCGCTGGCCGACATCGCCGCCAGCAAGGTGCCAAGACGCTCGAGGTTTTCCTTGGTCATATGCTTGGCCGCGATGGCGGCGATGGACGGTTCGATGATGATCCGCGTAGCGTGCGCTTCGGCCAGGATCTCGCGCATCTGCTCGTGCGGCAGCCAGTCGATGAGCAATGGGCTGAGATAGTCCCACTCCTCGGCTGGACGCAGCACCACGCGCCGGCCCTGCGCGATCTCGATCATATCGAGCGACGCCAGGATCTTCAGCGCCTCTCGCGCGACCGCGCGCGAGACCCCGAACTCCTGAAGGATCTGCTGTTCCGAGGGCCCCTGGGCGCCGGCGACACCGCTGGCGGCGATGCGTCGCGCCAGCACACCAGCTACCTGCTTGGGCAAAGTTTGAAGCTTGACCTCGACGGTATCCATCACTAACATCCACTTGTCTGATAAGCTTATAGGCTGATAGCTAGATATGCAGTCAACTTATCTCATAAAAACGCTCACTAGCCTATAACACGGCCTGCGGAAAGGGATCGAGCGGTGTCCAGTCGCCGTGCCCTCTTGCCGCCGTCCGAGATCAAGATCGATACGCCTTACCAACTGAGGCGTGTTGGAGCGCAAGTGCCCGATCGCCCGGAGGCTCGCAAGCGTCGTCCGGGAACCCATACAGGCAGTCTCGCCGCGGGAGGAGCACGCCGGCGGACTGTCGAGGGCGAAAGTCGTCGGCCGTCCCTGGACGGACCGATCCATCAAACCAGGAGGAGATTGTGATGTCCGGAACCTTATCGAGACGCAAATTCCTTGCCGCGAGCGCGGCGGTGACGGCCGGCTCGCTTGCGGCGCCGTGGGTTGCCAGGGCAGACGCTAAAGAGATCACCGCATTGCTGATCACGGGCGGCCCGCTCTATCCCAAATATTGGGAGAAGATCGTCCAGGACTTCACCGCCAAGACCGGCATCAAGGTTCGCTACGACCTCCTGGAATTCACGCCCCTGACGGCGAAGGTGGTCACGTTGAGCGCGGCACGGTCGAGCCAGTACGATGTCTACAGCACCCACACCGCGCAGATCGATTCCTACTTCAACCATTTCGCGCCGCTGAACAGCTATTTCAGCGACTCCGAGCTGGCAGATTTCTATCCCGTCGCGGTTAAATACCTGCGCGATCCCAAGACCGGAAATCTGGCGGCGATTCCGCGCAACATGGATGCGCGCGTTCAGTATTACCGCAGCGACATCTACCAAGAGAAGGGCCTGAAGCCGGCCGGAACCTGGGAAGAACTCGTCGATGTCGGGCTAAAACTCACTGGCAACGGGCACTATGGCCTTGTCGTGCCGGGGCAGGGGGACCCCGCCCAGCGCACCTTCAGCGACCTGCTTTGGCAGGCAGGCGGTGACTGGGTCGACCAGGCCAACAAGCCGGCGTTCAATTCCGAAGCCGGCATCAAGGCGCTCACCTTCTATCGCGATCTGATCCAGAAGCACAAAATCGTGCCGCCCGACGCCGTTGGCTATCAATGGAACGAGAACTCGACGGAATTCTCGTCCGGCACGGTCTATGCCACTTTCGATTGGCCGGGCGCCTTCGCCACCCTGTCTAATCCGGAAACCTCGCGCGTCGTCGGTAAATGGTCGACGGCGCCCTATGTGCGGGACAAGGAGGCGATCTCATGCGCCATCTCGCATGCCATGGCGCTGAACGGCCAATCCGGACGCAAGGAACCCGCCGTCGAGTTCATCAAATACACGGTCAGTACCGACGCCCAGCGGCTCCAGTTCGACCAGTTCACCAACTTCCCGAGCAGCCAGAGTCTGGCCAAGGAAGTGATCGCTGCGGCCAAGGGCCCGCAGGCCACTTGGCTGCAGCAACTCGAGACGACGATCGCGAACGGTAAGGAATGGCCCAAGCTCGCCGGCTTCTCGAAGGTCTGCACCTTGATGTTCTCGGCCATCGAGCAAGCCCTGTCAGATCAGGTTTCGCCCGCCGACTCGCTCAATCAGGCGGCGAAGGAGGCGGAAGAGATCATGCGCCGGGCCGGAGCTTACGACTGAGAATGGCGGCCGTCGCACAGCACCGGGCGCCAGGGCGCCGGCGACGTTCGCCGCTGCCCTACACCTGGCAGAGAGGTTACCTCCTGGCCAGCCCGGCGCTTCTCGTGATGCTGGCCATCCTGATCTATCCGCTCGGATACTCCTTCGTCATGAGCTTCTTCCGCTGGGATCTGAGCGGGTCGGCGCCATTCATCGGAACGGGAAACTACACCGACGAGCTCTTTGGCCGCCAGTTCAACCAGGCGCTGCGAAACCAGACCATTTTCAGCGTCGTTTCCATCACGATCGAAGTGGTGGCTGGCATGGCGATCGCCGTGCTGGTCAACGGCAAATTGCGCGGCATGCGGCTTGCGCGCACGTTGCTTTTGGTTCCCCCGATGATTGCGCCCGCCGTCGTCGGCCTGAACTTCCGATGGCTGTTCAACACCCAATACGGCTTGGTCGACGCGCTGCTGCGCATGTTCAACCTGCCTGACATTCCGTGGCTCAACCACCCGACCTGGGCGCTCGTCTCGGTGATCGTCGCCGACGTCTGGCAGAACACGCCACTGATGGTGCTTCTGTTCCTTGCCGGCCTGCAATCCCTGCCGCAGGAGCCGCTCGAGGCAGCCACGGTGGATGGCGCGACGCCGTGGCAGCGCTTCTGGCACATCGTTCTGCCGCTGATGCGCCCGGTCATCATGATCGCGCTGATGCTGCGCATCATCGACACCTTCCGCACCTTCGACGTCGTCTGGCTGATGACGCAGGGCGGCCCGGGCGGCGCCACCAATCTGCTCACGGTCTATTCCTACCTGCTGGCGTTTCAGGCGGTGGATTTCGGACACGCGGCGGCGGTCTCCTACATCGCGCTGGGCATGTCGCTGTTCGTGCTCGCCCTGCTCTACGGAGTGCCGTGGCTGATTGCGAAACGGAGGGCGATATGAGCGAAGCCGTCATCGTCAGCGCACGTTCCATGCCAAAGCGCCGGCGCCGCCGGTTCACGGCGGGAATCGCCGGTCAGTATTTGGCGCTAGTCGTCACAGTCGCGCTCACCGTCTTTCCGCTGGTGTGGCTGTTCCTGACCTCGATCCGAAGCTCGGCCGATATCTTCTCGGTTCCGGTGCACATCATCCCCGAGACAGCGACGCTGACACAGTATGTCGCGGTCTTCGCCCAGTACGACACGATGGGCTATGTCTGGAACACCGTCATCGTCTCGGTGGCGACGGTCATCCTTGTCCATCTGCTGGCCATCCCCTGCGCCTATGCGCTGTCGCGCTTCAGGATGCCGGGCGCCATGCTGATCTTCGGGCTGCTTTTGATCATGCGCATGATCCCGGTCATCGCGCTTGCCATCCCGCTCTTCGCCGTGTTCGCCGCCATGGGCCTGCTCGACACTGTCTGGGCGCTGATCCTCAGCCATACGGCCGCCAAGCTGCCGGTTGCCATTTGGCTGCTTCTGGGCTTCATCCAGGATGTGCCGAAAGAGATCGAGGAGGCTGCCCAGTCGGATGGCGCCGGCACCGTGCGCACGCTGGTCCAGATCGTCGCGCCTCTGATTGCGCCGGGCATCGGCGCCAGCGCTGTCATCACCTTCCTCTTCACCTGGAACGACCTGCTGCTCGCGCTAACGCTGACCTCGAGCAAGGCCGCGCAGACGCTGCCGGTCGGTCTCACCAATTTCGTCTCGCAGTTCGGCATCGACTGGGGCGCCATGTCGGCTGCCGGCGTGCTCATGGTCATCCCGACTTTGGTGTTCGTCTGGTTTGCCCAGGGGCTGCTGGTCAAGGGGCTCACGACCGGCGCGGTTCGCGGCTGAACGGCTTCGACTAAGGTTGAATGCAACTGAGTGACGATTAGCGAGGGTTCGCACCTCGCCGCACATTGGAGGAAACGGAATGGAAGCTGACCAGATACCGGCGATACCGGACATTCCCCGGCCGTCACGAGAACTGGTCGACGCGCTGGCGGCGATCGGTTCGGCGACACTGGCCAGCGAGCTTTACCACAAGATGGGCATTCGCGATCCGCAAATCCGTGGGCCGCGTCCGCTGAGGCTCGGCAGCACAGCGGCGGGGCCGGCCCTGACCCTCCAGTGCATGCCGAAGCGCGAGGATCTGTACAACGAGACGGAATACGAGGAGCCGGAGCGGCAACTGCACCGGCACGTGCTTTATCCCACTCAGCCCGGCGACATGGTGGTGGTCGATGCCCGTGGCGATCTAGGCAGCGGTATCTTCGGCGAGATGATGCTGACCTATTTCGCCGGGCGTGGCGGCGCCGGCGTCGTTATCGACGGCTGTATTCGCGATTCCGCCCAGGCGGCGGCGCTCGACATCGGCATCTGGGTGCGAGGCGTCACGCCGAATTTCCATGCCCAGACCAACATCGTTCCCTTCGCCGTCAACGTTCCGATCGCCTGCTCGAACGTGCTGGTCATCCCGGGCGATATCATCGTCGCCGACGACGATGGCGTGGTTGTCGTGCCGGTCGGCCTTGCCCCCAAACTGGTCGAACTCGCCGGCGCGCATATCGAGTGGGAAGAGTTTTCGCGCTTGCGGCTCGCGCAAGGAGGAGACCTGCGGAAATACTACCCGTTGAGCCCCGAGGGCGAGGCTGAATACCGCGCATGGCGGCAGGCTCAACGAAAATGAGCCGTGCCGGTACGGGAGAAGAATAGGTGTCTGCAATCCAGATAGAACAGCTCGGCAAGAGCTTCGGGGCGGTGGAAGTTCTGCGCGACGTCAACATCGAGATCGCCAGCGGCGAGTTCGTGGTCCTGGTCGGTCCGTCGGGCTGCGGCAAGTCGACGTTGCTGCGCATCATCGCGGGGCTCGAAGAGCATACGACTGGCGAGATCCGCATCGGCGGACGCGTCGTCGACGAGATGCCGGCCAAGTCGCGCGACATAGCCATGGTGTTCCAAAGCTATGCCCTCTATCCGCATATGAGCGTGGCCGACAATATGAGCTTCGCGCTGCGGCTGGCCAAGGTTCCCCGGGAAGAGATCGTTTCCAGAGTGAAGGCCGCGGCCGAGATCCTCGGTCTGCAGGACCTGCTCGGGCGCATGCCGCGTCAACTGTCCGGCGGCCAGCGCCAGCGTGTCGCCATGGGCCGCGCCATCGTCCGCGACCCTGCGGCCTTCTTGTTCGACGAGCCGCTCAGCAATCTCGATGCCAAGCTGCGCGTGAAGATGCGTGCCGAGATCAAGAAGCTGCACCAACGGCTGGGACGAACCAGCATCTACGTCACGCATGATCAGACAGAAGCAATGACGCTCGCCGACCGCATCGTGGTGTTGAACAAGGGCCGCATCGAACAGATCGGCACCCCTTCCGAACTCTACGAGAACCCGGCCAATCTGTTCGTCGCAGGTTTTATCGGCTCGCCGGAAATGAATCTCATCAACGGCCGCATCCAGAGTGGCGCATTCATTGCGGAGCAGGGCCTACGCCTGCCCTTGCCTCACGTGGCAGGGGTGGGGGACAAGCAAGGTGTGGTTTACGGGATTCGTCCTCAGCACATCGCTGTCGGAGGCAACCACGCACAGGCGAGAGTCCAGGTTGTCGAGCCGACCGGTGAAGCGCAGGAAATCACCTTGACCGCCGATGGCGTCGACCTGATGGCGGAGATCCGGGACCGGCCGCCCTTCAAGCCGGATCAGGAGGTGAACCTGGAGATCATGATGCATAAGGTACATCTGTTCGACGCCGAGAGCGGCAGGAGGATAAACTAAAGGAGCCTGTCCTTCCGGACTGTCTCCCTTCGAGTGAGCTATGCCGCTGGTGTCCTCCCGGTGATCATATCCGCCGCCTTCTCGGCCATCATAATCACCGCTGCGTTGGTGTTCGATGATACGATGCGTGGCATCACCGAGCTGTCGCAGACGCGTAAGCCTTGCAGTCCGCGCAGGCGCAGTTCCGGATCAACGACGCTGTCGGCATCGCCGCCCATGCGGCAGGTGCCGACCGGATGGTAGGCGCTGCGGCCATACTGGCGGGCAAAGGCTTCGAGCGCCGCGCGGCCCTTTGTCGCCGCTCCAGGCAAATGCTCGCGGCTGATGTATTTGGTGAAGGCCGGCTGAGAGAGGATCTCGCGGCTGATCTCGATGCCGTCGATGGCGCGTTCGAGGTCGTAGCGTTCGGCGAAGGGATTGGGGTCGATAACCGGCGCATCGCGCAGATCCGCCGAGCGCAACGTGACGCTGCCGCGCGAATGCGGGCGCACATGGTAGGAGTTCAACGTGCAGCCATTGCCGCCGGGGACCGAGCCAATGCCTTCCTCGACACCGGCGCCGGGCAGGAAATGAAATTGGATATCTGGCGTCTTTTCCGAGCGGTCGCCCCACCAGAAACCGCCGGCTTCGACGATGTTGGAGGCAACCGGTCCTTTGCCGAAGAGCGCATATTCGAGGCCGGCGACGGCCTGCCAACGCTTCTTCTTGTAGCGGTCGATGCCGTGCGGCCCATTGAGTTCCGCGACGACGTCCACGTCCATGTGATCGTGTAGATTCTGGCCGACCCCAGCGAGATCATGCACAGTTTTGATGTCATGCTTTTCGAGATGCGCGGCAGGGCCGATGCCGGACAGCATCAGGAGTTTCGGCGAGCCGATGGCGCCGGCGGTGACGATCACCTCGCGCTCGGCGTGCAGCAACTCGGCGCGACCATTGGCGATGGTCTCGACGCCGACGGCCCGACCCTTCTCGACGACGACGCGGCTGACCGTGGCGCCGGTGCGCAGCGTCAGGTTCCCGCGGCCGAGCGCCGGTTTCAGATAGGCGACCGCGGTGCTCGAGCGCCTGCCATTGCGCGTCGTCGTCTGGTAGAAGCCGGCGCCTTCCTGCTCGCCGGCATTGAAGTCGGCGCGGAAGGGTAGGCCAGCCTGCTGCGCCGCCTTGACGAAGATCCTGGTCAGCGGGTGCGGCGTGCCGCTGGAAACGCCGAGCGGTCCGTCGATGCCGTGCTGGGAACCGGCAAAAGTGTCGTTGCCCTCGGACCGAACGAAATATGGCAGCACATCGGCGTAGCTCCATCCCGCGCAGCCGAAGTCGGCCGCCCAGTCGTCATAGTCCTGTGGGCAGCCGCGCGTGAACACCTGGGCGTTGATCGAGGAGCCGCCGCCGAGCACGCGCGCCTGCGGGTAGACCATGACGCGGCCGTCGATCTCCTTGCCCGGTGCCGCGTCATAACCCCAGATCAGCGGCCCGGACGTCATCTTGAAGAAGCCCACCGGCATGTGGATGTATCGGTCGGTGTCGGGCGGCCCGGCCTCGAGCAGGACGACGGACAGGCCTGGATCCTCGCTCAGCCTCGCGGCAAGCACGCAGCCGGCCGAGCCGCCGCCAACGATGATATAGTCCGCCATTCTCGCTCCCTTGCCGAGGCAAATCCGGCCTCGCGCTTTTACGCGCGACGATCTCAAGTCGCTTGTGCCACGTCAAGAGAAAGGGTATGGTTGCCGTGTTGAAGGGTTGTCGTACAAGTAGAGGAACTTGACGGCCCGTCTCCGGAGGACCCGGCCGCGCTCCCTGCGCACGAGCCGGGCGGAAACAATTCAATCGGGAGGTTCGAAATGAAGGACAGCAATGGTCTTGTTTTTTCCGGCAGGGTGAGCCGCCGGACGCTGATGCTGGGCGCTGCCGCCGGGGCGGCGACGCTGGCGATGCCGAATGTGCTGCGCGCGGCCGACAAGCCGACGCTGGTGACGTCGATCCGCTCGTTGTCCAATCCCTATCACGCGGTGTGGAAGACCGGCGCCGAGGCTTATGCCAAATGGGCCGGGCTGGAGCACGTCACGCTGGTCTCGGAAGGCAACAGCGAGAAGGGCATCGCCGATATCAAAGCGATGCTGGCCAAGACCAACGGCAACATGGTGCTCAACTCCGATCCCAACGACACGCCCGACGCGCGCCCGATCGTCGAAGCATGCGCCAAGGCCGGCGCCTATGTCGTGACGCAGTGGAACAAGCCTGCCGACCTGCACCCCAAGGACTTCAACCCGAACTATGTCTCGCATATCGAGTTCGACGGCATCGCCAGCGGCAAGACCATCGCCGAGATTCTGTTCAAGGCCATGGGCGGCAAGGGCGGCATCGTCGCGCTCGGCGGCCTGATCTCGACTACAGCAGCGATTGAACGCAAGAAGGGCCTCGATGCTGCGCTCGCCGCGAACCCCGACATCAAGCTGCTCGACTTCCAGGTCGCAAACTGGAAATCCACCGAGGCCTTCGACCTGATGGGCAATCTGCTGACCCGTTTCGGTGACGACATCAAGGGCATCTGGGCCGCCAATGACGACATGGGCTCCGGTGCGCTCGAAGCGCTGCGCGCCGAAAACCTCGCCGGCAAGGTGCCGATCGTCGGTGTCGACGGCATCAAGACGGCGGTCGACGCGGTGCGCACCGGCGAGTTCGCCTGCACGATCACCTCGGATCCGTTCTGGCAGGGCGGCATGGGGCTGGCTATCGGCTACAACGCCAAGATAGGCAAGTTCGACCCGGCCAAGGAGCCGCCGGAACACCGCGAATTCTACGGCAAGGCGGTGCTGATCTCGCACGACAATGTTGAGGAATATTACAAGACCAATGTCGAGTCGAAGCCCGAGATTGACTGGAACGATCTCTGGGGCCGGGTGACCGGAGCGATCCGGGCCTGACCCGTTTGGGGCGGGCCGGCTTCTCCCTGGCAGCGGCCCGCCCCTTTTTGCCGGCGTCTTGCGCCCGCGGCCACGACGCCTGTCACCAGCAGACGGGAAGCGGTTTGTTGACAATCGATACAGAACCCCTGAAGTCCGTTTCGGACATCGAGCGGACAACGCTTATGACATTCCTCCCCGGCCGCATCGCCACTATGCTCGGCGGCAGGCGCTGGCGCAGGCTCGCGCCGTTGGCGGTGCTGGTCGTGCTGTGCGTTCTGATCACCATCGCCAATCCCAATTTCATCGAGCTGCGCAATCTGGTGCGGCTAGCGAACTCCGCCGCCGTGCCGCTGACACTGGCGATGGGCCTGACATTCATCATTCTGATGGGCAGCATCGACCTTTCCGTCGAGGGTACCCTGTCTGTGGCGGCGATGGTGGTGGTGCTGCTCGCCGCCAATGACAGCAACGGCAACGATTATGGTTGGTGGGCGGTGCTGGCGGCGATCGCCGCCGGCACGGTCATGGGCCTCATCAGCGGTCTCGTCCAGACGATGCTGCGCATCCCGTCCTTCATGGCGACGCTCGGCATGTGGTTCATCGGACTTGGCCTGTCGGTCTATATGCTGGGCGGCTCGGCCATACGACTGAACGACGCCTCGATCCGCAATCTCGCCTTGCACCGTTTCCTCGGCCTGCCGCTGGCGGTCTGGGTCGCGCTCGGCGCGTTCGCGCTTGCAGCGGTCATCCAGTATCACACCAGGCTTGGCCGCCACATATTGGCGATCGGCGGCGACGAGGACGTGACCAAGCTCTCCGGCGTCAATGTCGTGCGCGTGCGGATCGCGGCGTTTGCGCTGGCCGGCTTCTTCTTCGGCATTGCCGGTGTGCTTGCCGCGGCTCAGCTCGGCCAGTCGCACGCCGTCATCGGCGACGGCAGGCTGTTCGCGGCGGTCACGGCCGTCGTCGTCGGCGGCACGGCGCTGACCGGGGGCGAGGGTGGCGTCGTCAATACGCTGATCGGTGTGCTGATCGTCACCGTTTTGGCCAATGGCATGATCCTGCTCGGCATCTCGCCTTACATCCAGCAGACGGTGCAGGGCCTGATGATCATCGCGGCGGTGGCGCTGTCGCTCGACCGCGTTCGCCTGAAGATCGTGAAGTGAGCGCCATGCTGCATACAACCGGCATCATCAAGAATTTCCCCGGCGTCCAGGCGTTGCGCGACGTCTCCATAGAGGTGCGGCCGAACGAGGTGGTCGGACTGATCGGCGAGAACGGCGCCGGCAAGTCGACGCTGATGCGCCTGCTGGCCGGCGGCTATCGGCCGGATGGCGGTACGATCACCCTCGACGGCGAACAGCTCAAGCTACGCAACGCCCGTGACGCGGCCAGGAACGGCATCGGCATGGTGTTCCAGGAACAATCGCTGGTGCTCAACCTGACCGTCGCCGAAAACATCTATCTCGGCGAAGAAGACCGCTTCACCCGCTTCGGTCTTGTCAACTGGCGCGCCATGAATGCTGCGGCGCGCCGGCAACTGGCCAAGATCGGCGTCGACATCGACGTCACCGCGCGCACCTCCGAACTGACCTTCGCCGCGCGCCAGATGGTCGAGCTCGCCAAGGCGCTGACGCTGGAGGAGATGGTCGAGCGTCCGCTGCTCATCTTGCTCGACGAGCCGACCTCGGTGCTCAACGCCGCCGATATCGAGGTTCTGTTCGCGCGGGTGCGCTCGCTCAAATCCCGCGCCAGCTTCGTCTTCGTGTCGCATCGCCTCGACGAAGTGCTGGCGATTTCCGACCGCGTCTACACGATGAAGGACGGCGCGGTCGTGGCCGAACACCGCGCCGCGGAAGTCACCGCGCCGGAGCTGCACGAGATCATGGTCGGGCGCGGGCTGCAGGCCGAATATTATCGCGAGGCCCGTCAGCAGCCGCCGGGCGATAAGATCATGGTCGAGGCCAGGGGCCTGGGCGCCAGCGGCTTCTATCATGGTGTCGACCTTTCGATCCGCGCCGGAGAGATCGTCGGCATCGCCGGCGTCGTCGGCTCCGGACGCGAGGAGGTTACCCGTACGGTCGGCGGCTTCCTGCCACATGATGCGGGCGAGATGAAGATCGCCGGCGAGACGGTTCGCTTCAGGTCGCCAGAGCCGGCAGTGCGCAAGGGCATCGGCTATGTGCCGCGCGAGCGCAGGCTCGAAGGCCTGGTGATGTTTCTGTCGATCGCCGAGAACATTTCGCTGGCGGATCTCTCGAGCGTCATGCGCAACGGCGCCATCGATTACGGCAAGGAGCGGCGGCTTGCCGCTGACTGGATCAAGCGGCTCAGCATCAAGGCGCCCGGGCCCGACGCCGCCTGCCGCAAGCTCAGTGGCGGCAACCAGCAGAAGGTGGTGCTGGCGCGCTGGATGACGGCGGGCTCGCGCATCCTGGTGCTCGACCATCCGACGCGCGGGCTTGATGTCGGCGCCAAGGAAGAGGTTTACGAGCTGGTGCGCGACCTCTCGGACCAAGGCGTGGCTATCCTTCTGATCTCCGACACGCTGGAGGAGACGATCGGCCTGTCGCACCAGGTTCTGGTGATGCGCGACGGCGAGATCACCGCGCGCTTCGATGCCAGCCCCGGCAACAAGCCGGATCAGGTCGAGTTGCTACGAGCGATGGTGTAAGCCGATGAATGAAGGTTTTTCCATCAAGCAGGTCTTCGAGGGCAAGTGGACGCAGGGCGCCATCCCGCTGGTGCTGCTTGTCGCCCTTTTGCTGATCATCGAGATCGCCGCGCCCGGCTTCCTGACCGGCGAGACGCTGGCGCTGCTCTTTGCCAACACCGCCGTGCTGTTTATGCTGGCGACCGGCGTCACCTTCGCCATCCTGCTCGGCGGCATCGACTTGTCGATCCAGGCGGTCGCCTCGCTGGCGAGTGTGATGCTGGCGCAATTGCTGCCCTCGCTCGGCTTCGCAGCGTTCCCGGTGGCGATCCTGTCTGGCCTCGCCTTCGGGCTGCTGAGCGGCATCGTACAAGTCAAGCTGCGCGTGCCGTCCTTCGTGGCGACATTGGCTACCGGCGGCGTGGTCACGGGCCTGGCGCTCTGGGTTTCCAACGGCCGCGCCATCACCATCGAGGAAGCCGGGCGTGAAAAGACGGCGTGGATCAACGCTACGATTTTCGGCCTGCCGATGGTGGTGCTGATTTCGGCCCTGATCGGCATCGTCAGCTTCCTCGCGCTGCGTTACACCCGCTTCGGCCGCCAGGCGATCGCGGTCGGGGCCGGCGAACCGGCGGCGTGGGCGGCCGGCATTAATGTCGACCGCACCAAGATCATCGCCTTTGCCGCATCGGGCATTCTGGCGGCCATCGCCGGCGTCGTGCTGGCGGCCAGGCTGTCAAGCGGCTCGCCGGTGCTCGCCAACCAGCTGCTGCTCCCCGCCATCGCCGCCGTCATCGTCGGCGGCACGGCCATCACCGGCGGACTGGGCGGCGTGGCGCGCACCGCGGTCGGCGCGCTGATCATCTCGATCGTGCGCATCGGCATGACCTTCGTCGGCGTCAACATCTTCCTGGAAAATATGGTGTTCGGCGCGGTGCTGATCGCCGCCGTCGCCATCACCATCGACCGCAGCAAGATCGCGGTCATCAAGTGACGAACCTATCCGCACCGCCTCCCAAGCAGACGCGGACGCAGTGGGACCGCATCGGCAGTGAGCCGGTGCGGTCCGGGCTGAATTTACTGCATCGTGTCCAGGCCGATCAGCTCGATCTTGTAGCCGTCCGGGTCCTCGACGAAGGCGATGTGTGTGGTGCCGTGCTGCATCGGCCCGGGCTTGCGCGGGATCTTGGCACCGCGCTTTTCGAGCTCGGCGCAGACGGCGTAGATGTCGTTGACGCCGAGCGCCAGATGGCCGAAGCCGGTGCCGATCTCATAGGGCTCCTCGCGGCCCCAGTTCAGCGTCAGCTCAACGACGGCTTCCTTGTCCTCGGGTCCATAGCCGACAAAGGCGTTGGTGAACTTGCCGCCGGGGTAATCGTCGCGGCGCAGCAAGGTCATGCCGAGCACCTCGGTGTAGAAGGCGATCGACTTGTCGAGGTCGAGCACCCTGATCATGGTGTGCATATAGCGAAAGCCGGGGGCGTCGCTCATTGGGAAAGTCCTCCGAATTCAGTGATTTGCCGGTCTGACCATCCACATCAAGCGCTTCGGGAAGAAGCATGCTATCGCTTGATGTTCTCAATCAGGGTTGTATGATAACACGACAAGATTAGTGGTTGTCCAGTCGTTTTCCGGAAGGTCCAGGTTCAGTTCATGAATGCAGTGCCGCCCATTTCCGCATCGCTGATCGCCGCCCTCGCCGGCGTGCTGTCCGATGGCGGGCTGCTGACCGAACCGCAAGACCTGGCGCGCTACAGCCGCGACTGGTCGGGCGACCATGTCGGCCGCCCGCTGGCGGTGGCGCGGCCCAGCTCGGTGGAAGAAATGTCGGCGCTGATGCGGCACTGTCATGCCGAGCGCATCCCCGTCGTGCCGCAAGGCGGGCTGACCGGCCTTGTCGGCGCGGCGGTGGCGGCTGACGGCAATGAGGTCGTCGTCTCGCTGGAGCGCATGAACAGGATCCGCTCGATCAGTCCGATCGACTTCGCCATGGTGGTCGAGGCCGGCTGCATCCTCGAGCACGCCAAGCGCGCGGCGGAGGAGAGCGACTGCATCCTGCCGATCACCTTCGGAGCGCAAGGCAGCTGCCGCATCGGCGGCAATGTCGCCACCAATGCCGGCGGCTTCAACGTGCTGCGCTACGGCATGACGCGCGACCTGGTGCTTGGCCTCGAAGTCGTGCTGGCCGACGGCCGGATCTGGAACGGGCTGAAGGTGCTGCGCAAGGACAATCGCGGCTACGATTTGAAGCAGGTCTTCATCGGCTCGGAAGGCACGCTCGGCATCGTCACCGCGGCGGCGCTGAAACTCTTCCCCAAGCCGACGCAGATCGAAACGGCGCTTGTCGGCCTACGCTCCGTCGAGGATGCAATGGCGCTCTATGCGCGGGCGCGGCGCGGTTGTAGCGACTTGCTAACCGCCTTCGAGTTGATCCTGCGCGGCGGTATCGAGATCACCATGCGCGAGGGCAAGGATTTCCCCGATCCGCTCGGCAAGCCTTATCCCGCCTATGTGCTGATCGAGGTTTCGTCCGGTGGGCTTATCGACCTCAAGGATATGCTTTTGAGTTTTCTCGCCGGCGTCGAGGATCTTGTCGAGGACGGCATTGTGGCATCGACCCGGGCGCAGGCCGAGCGCCTGTGGCTCTACCGCGAGATCATGGTCGAGCGGCAGGGCCGCGGCGGCCGCTATCTGCGCACCGATGTTTCGGTGCCGATCTCCAAGCTTGCCGATTTTGTCGCCGACGCGCTCACCGAACTTGGACGGGCGAGACCCGACGCGCTGCCCGTCACCTACGGCCATGTCGGCGACGGCAACATCCATCTCAACGTCGTGCCGCCGGAGGGCATGGGGGCCGAGGCGATCGAGCATCTGTTCGAGGAGGCGGAAGCGGAGATTTTCGCCGTCGTCGACCGCTATGGTGGCTCGATCAGTGCCGAGCACGGCATTGGCCGGGTCAAGCAGCGGGCCTTCCTCGACCGCATCGATCCGGTGACGCTCGATCTCGCCGCAGGCATCAAGGATGCTTTCGATCCGCGCCATATATTGAGCAACGGCCGCATTCTGGCGTCCGCATCCGCGCTCGACTATAGGTGAGCGATGACGCTGAAGCTCGACAAGGTCAATCGCGGTCCGCACCTATCCACCCTGGTTGCGAGTTCCATCTCGCGCGAGATCGCGCAAGGACGCCTCAAACCCGGCGATCAGCTGCCGACCGAGCAGGCGCTGGCGACCACCTTCGGGGTCAGCCGCAACGTGGTGCGCGAAGCGATCGCCAGGCTGCGCTCCGAGGGCCGCATCTGGTCGCAGCAGGGCAGGGGTGCCTTCGTCGCCGACGCGACCAACGCCACGGTGCTGACGATCGACTATGAGACCTTGCAGCGGGCGGATTCCTTTCGCAATCTTTTCGAGCTGCGCGGCATGCTGGAAGTGCAGATCGCCGCGCTGGCCGCGACCCGCCGTTCCGATGCGGATATCGTGGCGATGGAACAGGCGCTCGACGGTATGCGCATGGCTCCCTATGGCAGCGTTGCCTGGCTGAAGAACGATCTCGGTTTCCACCGTGCGGTCGCCGATGCCACCCAGAACCCCTATATGGGCCAGTTTCTCGTCTTCGTTTCGGAGCGGGTGCGCGAAAGCATCCTGGCCGCCGGCAATCAGCAGAAGTCCGACGACATGGCGCGCACGACCCTGGGCGAGCACGAACGCATTCTGGCGGCGATCAAGGCCGGCGACGCGAAGGGCGCGAGCGCGGCAATGACGCGGCATCTCGCCGGTGCGGCCTCACGCGTCGGACTGCCTGGCGGCGACGCTGAGGCCGCGTCGCCGACACGGCATTCGAGGTTGCGAAAGGCCGTGCGCGGGCGGGCAGGGTAGGGCCGCGCAGCCACCTCCCTCACTCGGCCGCAGCCTCAATCAATGAAACGCCGTTGAGCTCAGCAACAATATCCGACAGCGCCGGCACGAATTTTTCTCCGTGCCCCGTAGCGACCGCCGTGGCAAAACCGTTGCGGACCACGGCGCCGACCGGGTTGGCAATACCGGCGGCCTGGGCGAAGGAGGCGAGATAGGTCATGTCCTTCAGCGCATTGGCGATGGCGAAGCGCTGGGCGTTCTCGTTGCGGTTGAGCACGAAGTCGAAGAAGGCCTGGTAAAAGCCGCAGTCCATGCGGCTGCCGGAAATGACGCTGTTGAAGACCTGCGGCGTCAGCCCGGCCTTTGCTCCCAGCGTCAGCGCTTCGGAATAGATCGCCGAATAACCCATAGAGACGAAATTGTTGAGCAGCTTCATGGTGTGGCCGCTGCCGGTCGGGCCGGTGTGGATAATTCGCGCGGCGAAGGCTTCGAGCACCGGCCGCGCGCGGGCGATCGCTTCCGCCGCGCCGCCGACCATGACGTCGAGCTTGCCTTCGGCGGCTTCCTTGGGCGTGCGCGCCAGCGGCGCGTCGATCAGCGTCACGCCTTGCGCCGCAAGCTCTGCGGCAAGCGCTATCGTCGAGGAGGGGTTAGAGGTCGAGCAGTCGACTATCAATAGCGGCTTGCCGGAGGCTGCAAGCCCGTCCGGTCCTTTCACGACCGCCTCGACCTGCGGCGAACCGGTAACGCAGATCAAAACAATGTCGCAACCTTCAGCGAGCGCGCGTAGTGTCGCCGCCTGGCGGGCGCCGGCGCTGACCAGCTTCAGCGCCACATCCTCGTTTCGGTGCGCCCAGACCGTCAGAGGCCAGCCTTTAGCCAGAAGGTTGGCCGCCATGCCCGAGCCCATCGCGCCCAGGCCGATAAAGCCGATTTTCTGCTTCATGTTGGTCTTCCAGTGCTGTTGGAATTTCTGTTTGGATACATGTCGTTGTCCGGGAACCGCTGTGCACTTCCGGGGGGCATGCATTGGAAACGAAAGATTGCCGTTGCAACCAAGCGGTGCGATCCTTGGCCTGAGAATCGATTTAAGAGGCCGGTTTTCCGATGACGGATCGCCAGGGAGCAATGTTCGGCGCCATTCGCCAGTCCCCCAATCTCAGGGGCGAGCTGGTGGAGAAATTTGCCGCGCAGATCGAGGCCGGCGATCTGGCCCCTGGCCAGCGGCTTCCCACCGAGCAGGAGATCGTCAATGCGACGGGTGTGAGCCGGACCGTGGTTCGCGAAGCGCTGGCCTCGCTTCGCGCGCGGGGGCTGATAACGACGAGGCAGGGTCTGGGCGCCTTTGTGGCCCAGGAGCCCCCGCCGAAAACCTTTTCGATCGTGCCGACGGATGTCGAATCGATCGACGAGATCCTGGCGGTGCTGGAGCTGCGCATGGGCGTCGAGGCGGAGGCGGCGGCGCTGGCGGCCACGCGCCGGACCGCCAAGGACCTTGGGCTCATGGCTAAGCAGCTCGACGCAATCGACCGGGCGATCGCCGAAACGGGTCTCGCCGCGACCGAGGATGCGGCTTTCCATCGGGCGATTTCGCTCGCCTCGCACAACGCCTACTTCAGCCGGCTCTTCGACACGTTCGGCACTGCGATGATCCCGCGCCAATGGACGCAATTCGACCAGATGGAGCCCGACGAGCGCGAGCGGCATTTCGAGCGGACGCGGCGCGAGCACCGGGCGATCCATGATGCCATCGCGGCGCAAGACGCCAAGGCGGCGCAGCGCGCGATGCGGCTGCATCTGAGCCGTTCTTACAAGCGCTTCGAGCAGCTCCGAGACGGAACCGCACATCTGAAATAGATCGGGCGAGGGCGCCCGAGCGGCGCATGGCGCACCGCGATAGGCAGCTACGACGCGACTTTCAAAGTGCGGCCGGCCGTGATTGGCATTATGCGCCCATGCCAGGAACATTCCGTCGTCCTCCAGCCTGCCGGTAGATCCAAAACCAGCATTTCCGTCATCACCTTTTGCATGCTTACAGGGTTGTCATACAACCATTCGATCTGATATTCCTGCGGGCATGACCCGTCAAGAGGACGTGGTCTTTGAGGAGTGGTTTCTATGCATCAAAGGCGATTTGGCCGCACCGGCTGGCAAGTGTCGGAAATCGGCTTCGGCAGTTGGGCGATCGGGGCCGATTGGGGCGACGTCGAGGAGAAGGACGCCATCGCGGCGCTTAATGCGGCGCTCGATTCAGGCGTGACGATGATCGACACGGCCGATGTCTATGGCGACGGCCGGGCGGAAAAACTGATCGCGAAGACGCTGAAGGGGCGGGGCGGCGCCAGGCCGATAGTCGCCACCAAGGCCGGCAAGCGGCTGAACCCGCATGTCGCCGCAGGCTACAATCGCCAGAACCTGACCAGCTTCGTCGAGCGCAGCCTGCGCTATCTCGAGGTCGACGTGCTGGACCTGGTGCAGCTTCATTGTCCGATGACAGAAGTCTTCTATCAGCCCGAGACCTTCGATGCGCTGGAGAAGCTGGTCGAGGAAGGCAAGATCCGCCACTACGGCGTCAGCGTCGAGAAGGTCGAGGAAGGCATCAAGGCGCTGCAATATCCCGGCGTCGTCAGCGTCCAGGTCATCTACAACATTTTCCGGCAGCGGCCCGCGGAACTGTTCTTCGACATGGCGCGCCAGAAGGACGTTGCCATCATCGTCAGGGTGCCGCTGGCCAGCGGGCTCCTGTCCGGCAAGTTCAAGAGCGATTCCAGCTTCAGCGCCAAGGACCACCGCAGCTACAACCGGCAGGGCGAGGCCTTCGACGTCGGCGAGACATTCGCCGGCGTGAATTACGAGGAAGGCCTGCAAGCGGTCGAGGAATTGCGGGCGCTGCTGCCGCCAGGCGCCACCATGGCGCAATGGGCGCTGCGCTGGATCCTGATGAACCCGGCGGTGACGGTCACCATTCCGGGCGCCAAGTCGGTCAGGCAGGCGCAAGAGAACGCCGCCGCGTCCGACCTGCCGGCGTTGTCGCCGCAACTGATGGAGCGCATCGCCGACATCTATGAGCGGCGCATCAAGGCCTCCGTCCACCAGCGCTGGTGAGCGCCATGACAGCCGGTCGGCCCCTGGTTGCTGGTAAGCAACTGATCATCGATGGGCATCAGCATTTCTGGGATCCGGCGGATGGATCCTGCGGCTGGATGACGGAGGACTACGCCGCCATACGTCGCGTGTTTGAGCCCGACGACCTCAGACCGGCGCTTGCCGCAGCCGGCGTGGACAGGACCATTCTGGTCCAGACATGGCATTCGCTCGACGAGACACGCGCATTCCTTGAGACGGCCAGCCGGACCGATTTCGTCGCTGGCGTCGTGGGATGGGTCGACCTCGCCGATCCCGAGGTGGCGGCCACGCTGTCCGAGCTGAAGGCGCGGCCAGATGGCCGTTACTTGGTCGGCATCCGTCACCTCGTGCACAATGAGGCGGATCCGAACTGGCTCTTGCGCGCCGATGTCCAGCGCGGGCTGGCGGCTGTCGCCGAAGCAGGGCTCGCCTATGACTTGCTGCTAAAGGAGCCGCAGATTCCGGCTGCCCTGGAGACGGTGGCGCGGCATCGCAATTTACGTTTCGTGGTCGACCACGTCGCAAAACCGCGCATTGCGCAGCACGCGATGGAGCCGTGGGCCGGATTGATGCAAGGCTTCAAGGCGCATCGCGACCATGTCTGGTGCAAGCTGTCCGGAATGGTCACGGAAGCCGACTGGCGGCACTGGAAAAGCCAGGACCTGCAGCCCTATGTGGACGAGGTCCTTTCCATTTTCGGCCCGTCGCGATGCCTGTTCGGCTCGGATTGGCCGGTCTGCCTGGTCGCAGCCGACTATCAGACGGTCAAACGCGCCTTCGACGATTGCCTCTCCGGGCTGACCGAAGAGGAACGTTCGCAGATTTTTGGCGCTTCTGCCGTCGAGGCCTACCGCTTGACGCTGTGACGGCGGCAAGGCTCTGAGCCCTCCCGCCTTGCGGTTGCCGGGCCACATTCATCAGCACATGATCGCGGCGCATGTCTCTGCGTTGGGCATCTTTGTCCAGCGCCTCGCACCGACTGCAACCCTTCCTCGCCCAAGCTGGATCAGATAGGGAAGAACCAAAGGCGCGACACGCAACTTGGCCGCTCGCTTCGAGGCCGAGGTCGTGTTGACACCAATGTTACATGGTAATAGGGTTGTATGACAAGTTGGCCATGTAACGGGAGGAACATGCATGAGACAGCTAGGACTTGGATTGACCATGGCGGCCGCGGGGCTCGCCATGGCTTTGCAGACGGCCCGCGCCGACGAGGAGCTGCCCATCGGCGTCATCGCCGCGCAGTCGGGCTCGTTCGTTTCGGCCGGCAACACCATCGTCGGCGCCGCCAACCTGGCGGCGCAGCAGATCAACGACGCCGGCGGCATCAAGGTCGGCGACAAGACCTACAAGATCAAGCTCTATATCCGCGACAACCGCACGGATGTGAACGTCACCATCGCGGCCGCGCGCGAGCTGGTCAACGACATCGGCGTCAAGGCGATCTGGGGCACCGAGACGCATGACTTCTCGGTATCCATGGCCAAGATCACCGGCCCGGCCAAGGTCCTGCAGTTTTCCGGCAACAGCTCGCTCGGCGCCGTGCTCGACGACAAGGCCGTCGCCGAGGATGGCTGGCTCCACTACACGTTCCAGAGCGAGCCGCAGGAATGGCAGCGCAGCGGCAGCACCGCCAAGGGCGTGCTCTCGCTTCTGACGCCGCAGCTGAAGTCGCCGCCGAAGCATTCGGTGGTGTTCGTCGGCAATGACGCGACCGGGCAGTATCTGTCGTCGCACTATGTCAAGGCGCTCGAGGCGGAAGGCCAGAAAGTCGACCTTGTGCAGTATCCGCCGGATACGACCGACTTTTCGCCGCTGCTTACCCGCATCAAGGGCATGAAGCCCGATATCGTGCATTTCTGGTACAATGGCGATTCAACGCTCACCGCTTTCCCGCAGGCTCTCAAGCTCGGCGTGGCGCCGTCCTATTTCCTGTTCGGCGTCGATCCGGGCATCTATCAGGAGCGCAGCCTGAAGGCTGATGTGCCGGTGACGCTGAGCTGCGTGCCGGTCTGCTGGGGTTCATCGCCATACCCCGAAGTGAAGCAGTATTTCGACAAGTATTTCGGCCTCGGCGCCGCCAAGGGCCCGCAGTCCTCGGTCTCGCTGCTCTATTACGATTACTTCTTTTGGTACGCCAAGGCGCTGGAGAAGGTCGGCAAGATCGACGATCCGGACGCGGTGGTCGCGGAGCTCCTGAAGTCGGACTACAAGGGCGTCGTGTCGCCGGTGCCGCTTGTGTTCAACAAGCACCACCAGGTCACCTTCGCGACCGAGGTTTGCATGGTCGAGCCCAACACATCCGACCAGTTCAAATGCGCGGTCGAGCAGCCGCCGGCCGCTCCGCCGCCCGGCGACAACGGCGGCTGAGCCGGCCCGCGACAAAATCCGACATCGGGATGGGCGGCGAGGTTCCGTCCATCCTCCCCTTGCAGGCTCGCCACCCGGATACGACGATGGACATTTTTGTGCAGCAACTGGTGAACAGCCTCTCGGTTGCCAGCGTCACCATTCTCATCGGCATCGGCATCACGCTGATCTTCGGTCTCGCCGGCATCGTCAATTTCGCACATGGCGAGTTCCTGATGGTCGGCGGCATGGCGACCTGGTTTATGGTCGGCGCCGGCATGAACTTCTTCGTGGCCCTTGTGCTCTCCGGGCTGCTGGTCGGCGCGCTCGGCTTTGCCGCCGAAAGATGCCTGTTCCGCTTCACGCTCAACCGGCCGATGAACGGCTTCATCATGTCGATCGGCCTCAGCGTCATCCTGCAGCATGCGGTCATCCGCGTGTTCAACGAATTCCAGAAAAGCATCACCGACCCGGTCGGCCTGGTCTGGACGATCGGCGGCGTCGACATCATCGCCATGCGCGCGATCGTCGTCGCGATAACGGCCATCATCGTGGCGATCACCTATTTCGGCATCTCGCGCAGCCGCTATGGGATGGCGTTGCGGGCGAGCGTTGCGGACCGCGACACCGCCGAGCTGATGGGCATTCCGGTGCGCCGCTACGTCACCGGCGTCTTCATTTATGGCAGCCTGCTTGCCGGAATAGGCGGCGCCTTGATGATCTCGCTGTTTCCGATCACACCGTTTACCGGCAGCGTCATCATCATCCGTGGTTTCGCCGTCTCGCTGATCGGCGGCCTCGGCAATGTCGGCGGCGCGGTCGTCGGCGGCCTGGTGCTCGGCTTGGTCGACGGTCTCAGCGCCGGCTACGGCTATCCGGAATGGACCGACGCCTATTCGCTGGTCGTGATGATCCTGATCCTGGTGCTGCGGCCGCAGGGCCTGCTCGGCGGCACGCTCGGCCCCAAGGCATCGTGAGATGTCGATGCCAGTGACCGACAACAGCGCCGGCAAGACAGGCGCCGCGCCAGAAGGCGCCAGAGCACGGGATCGCCTGGCGCTTCTGACGGCGGACAACGCCGCCGTTCCCCTGCCGGCCGGCGTCCAGGCGATCACGGCCATCCTTTTGGCGGTGCTGCTCATCGCCTTGCCCTGGCTCGGCCTCGGCTACCGCTTCCTGTCGATCGCCATCACCACGCTCTATACGGCGATCGGGCTCTACGGCCTCGGCCTGCAGTTCGGCCAGGCCGGCATCATGTCGGTCGGCCATGCGGCGCTGATGGGCGTCGGCGCCTATGCCTCGGCGATCCTGTCGGTGCAGCTCGGCCTGGGTTTGTGGGCATCGCTGCCCTTCGCCATGGCGCTGTCGGCGATCGTCGGCGGCGTCATCGGCCTGCCGACGCTGAGGGTCGGCGGCCAGCATTACATCATCATCACCTTCTGCTTCTGCGCGCTGTTCGTCATCGTGCTGACCAATGGCGGCACCTTCACCGGATCCGCGACCGGCCTCGACGTCGGCTCGGTGACACCCTTGCCTGGCATCAATTTCGACAAGCTCTCTAACAATTACTACCTGGTCCTGGCGGCGCTGTTCCTGGCGGTTGTGGCAACCTATCTCATCGGCAATTCGCGCTACGGGCGGACGTTGCGGGCCATCCGCGAGAACGAGCAACTGGCGCGTTCGGTCGGCATCAATGTCGACCTGCACAAGCTCGGCGTGCTGATGGTCTCGGGCTTGTTCGCGGGCCTCGCCGGGGTGCTGCAGCTCTACTATCTGCGCCACATCTCGCCGACCCTGTTCGGCGCCTTTCCCAGCCTCTACCTCGCGCTGATGGTCATGCTGGGCGGCGCCCGCTATCTCTACGGGCCGCTGATCGGCGCGGTCGTCGTCAATTTCCTGCCCGAGGTGCTGAACCTCGATCCGGTCGATTCCCGCATCGCCTACGGCGTCTGTCTGCTCCTGGTGATCCTGCTGCTGCCGGGCGGCGTCGGCGCCGGCATCAAGAACATCTACTGCGCGATCACCGGCGGCTTCGAGACGCAAAAGCAAAGAGGTTCGAATGGCCGCGCTTGAGGTGAGGGGCCTGCGCAAGCAGTTCGGCGGCGTCGTCGCGCTCAACGGCATCGATCTCGACATCGACACCGACCGTGTCGTCGGTATCGTTGGCCCTAACGGCTCCGGCAAGACAACTTTGTTCAACGTCGTCACCGGCGTCCATCCGGCGACCGGCGGCACGGTGTTCTGGCATGGGCAGGACATCACCAATATCGGCGCGCATCGCATCGCGCGAAAGCGGCTGGTGCGGACGTTCCAGCAGGCGATGTCGTTTCCGGGCCTGACCGTCGACGAGAACGTCCGGATCGCCTGGGAGCAGGGCAGGAGGGGAAACGGCCGCTGGGCGTCACCGGGCATGATCCTCGAGTTTGTCGGCCTGGCGCCGCTTAGCAAGGCGATTGCGGGATCGCTGCCCTTCGGCAGCCTGAGACGCCTTGGGCTGGCCGTCGCGCTCGGTGTGTCGCCCGAACTCCTGCTCCTGGACGAGCCCGGCGCCGGGCTGAACGACAGCGAAGCGCAGGCCTTCGCGGCGGTCATCGCGCAGCTGCCGCCGCAAGGCATCGGCGTGTGCCTGATCGACCATGACATGGACATGATGTCGGAGCTTTGCGACCGGCTTGTCGTGCTCGACTTCGGCACCAAGATTGCGGAAGGCCCGCCGGGCGAGGTGCTCGCCGATCCCAAGGTCCGCGAGGTCTATCTCGGTCCCGACAAGAAGGCGGCCGCGTCATGAGCCTGCTTGCCGTCGAGCATGTCGACACCGGCTACGGGCCCGTCGCCGTCAATCGCGACGTCTCGCTCGCGGTCGGCCAAAACGGGATCGTCACCATTCTGGGACCCAACGGCGCCGGCAAGACGACGCTGCTTCGTTCCATCGCCGGCCTGGTGAAGCCGCGGCGCGGCACGGTGACCTTCGAGAGCCGCGACGTCACCAAGCTTCACGCCGACGAAAAAGCAACGCTCGGCATCGTGATGGTGCCGGAAGGCCGCCGCGTGTTCGCCGACATGAGTGTGCGCGAGAACCTTTTGCTCGGCGCCTACTGCCGCAACGACCGGGACGCTATCGAAGCCGACATCGCCTTGATGGAAAGCTATTTCACCATCCTTGCCAAGAAGCGCGGCGCCAAGGCCGGGACGCTCAGCGGAGGCCAGCAGCAGATGCTGGCCATCGCGCGCGGCCTTATGGCCAGGCCACGCATCCTGTTGCTCGACGAGCCGTCGCTCGGGCTATCGCCATTGCTGGTCTCGGAGCTGCAGGGCATCATCATCGACGTGCGCGAGAAGTTCCGCGCCGCGGTGCTGCTCGTCGAGCAGAACGCCGGACTGGCACTCTCGGTGGCCGAGCAAGGCTATCTCATGAATTCCGGGCGCATCGTAGCCTCAGGCGGCATCGAAGAGTTGCAACAGTCGTCGGTCATGCAGGAGCTCTATCTCGGCAAGAGGGCGCGGCAGAACCAAAGTTCCTCGCAGGCTTAATATTCGCAGTGTCTAACGGCGACAGCCCGAAGTGGGCGCGTGAAATAAAAGCAAATCACAATCCGGCAGCGACCTCTTGGATGAAGTCCAGAAACGCTCTGACCTTTGCAGGGGGTAGATGGCGCGAGGGATGGTAGGCATAGAGTGGATAAAGCTCCTCCGACCAATCCGGCAAAATCCGCACCAATTCGCCGCGTGCCATGAAGGGCGCGAGACCCACGGCAAGGCTCTGGAACACCCCTTGACCCGCCACGCAGGCGGAGACCGCGACGGAAGGATCGTCGAGCACCAGGCGGCTTGTGACCTTGACCTCAACGATCTCGCCGCCGCGATAGAATTCCCACGGAAATGGCAGTCCCGTCTGAGGATCGCGGAAGAGCAAAGCCTCGTGATGGACGAGGTCATGAGGCGAGCGCGGCTCGCCATGACGATCGAGATATACCGGCGCGGCGACCGTCAGGATCGGCGTTTCGAGGAGTTTTTGTACGATGAGCGTTGAATCGTCCGGGGGGCCGAAGCGTACCGCGACGTCTATCCCCGCCATCATCTCCTCGCGATAGTTGCTTGTGGATAGGTCGAGTTGCAGCATTGGATAGCGTGCCAGGAACTGCCTAAGCGTCGGCGCGAGCACCATGCGCGCGAACCAGGGATCGACTGATACGCGCAGCCTGCCGCGCACGACCGCAGCGGCACCTGCCACCTCGGCTGCCGCCTCGTCGAGGCCGGCAAGCAATGGCATTACCTGCGCATGGAAGCGCCGCCCTTCTTCGGTGAGGCTTACCTCGCGCGGATTGCGGTCGAAGAGGCGGACGCCGACCCTCGCTTCCAGGCGCGCCACCGCCCGGCTCACGCCCGAGGGCGTTACGCCGAGCATTTCGGCCGCCCGGGCGAAATTCCCGGCCTCCGTCACCGCCGCAAGGACGCCGACGCCGGTGAGGAGCCGCGTGTCGAAAACCATTCCTTCTCCTTACCGTCCACTAACGGACGCCACCTCGAAAACGCAATGATTTTGAGTCACCGTAGCACTGATCTTAATGCGCGTGAATCACGTTATATCTCGGCATACACACGGCTCCATTGTCGGGTGAGCAGCCATCGGCCGCCCTCCTGAGAACCTTCAAAGGAGCCAGTCATGAACCAGTTGACACGCAGAACCATTCTCCAGCGCGGAGGCCTGCTCGGTGCCATTCTGGCGCTCGACACCGTGAGCCCCGCTCTGGCTGCAACGAAGCCCGTCGCATCCCTTCTGAGCGCGAGCGCAATCGACGCCGCCTTGCGCGCCGGCGTCTCCCGTGACGACGTCTCCGGCGTCGTCGCCATGGCAGCCACCCGCAATGGCCTCGTTTACGAAGGCAGCTTCGGCAGGTCGAACGTTGCGACCGGCGCGCCGATGACGGCCGACACGGTATTCTGGCTGCTCTCCATGACCAAGGCCTTCACGGCCACCGCCTGCATGCAGTTCATCGAACAGGGCCGCATCGACCTCGATGACGACGCGGCCAAGTATCTGCCCGAACTTACCGCGCCCCAGGTCCTTGAAGGCTTCGCCGCCGACGGTGCGCCGCGCCTGCGCCCCGCCAAACGCGCCATCAAGGTGCGGCATCTGCTTACCCACACCTCCGGCTTCACCTATTCGATCTGGAGCGAGGCGCTGAGCCGCTACGAGCAGGTCACCGGCATGCCCGACATCGCCACCTGCAAGAATGCCGCCTTCACGGCGCCGCTCGAATTCGATCCCGGCGAACGCTGGGAATACGGCATCAGCATGGATTGGGTCGGCAAGCTGGTGGAAGCCGTCTCGGACCAGTCGTTGGAAGTCTATTTCCGCGAAAACATCTTCGCGCCGCTCGGCATGCGGAACTCCGGTTTCCTGATCGGGAGCGAACAGAAGAAGCATGTCGCCACCTTCCAGAACCGGCGCACAGATGGCGGGTTGGAGCCGGCGCCGTTTGAGATGCCGCAGCGGCCGGAATTCTTCATGGGCGGCGGCGGCGCCTTCTCGACCCCGCGCGACTACATGACGTTCCTGCAGGCCCTGTTGAACGGCGGGACGCTAAATGGCGCGCGTATCCTCCGTCCGGAGACGGTCTCGCTGATGATGCAGAACCAGATCAGCGAACTGAACGTCCACGAGATGCGCTCGGCGCATCCGTCCTATTCGCGCAGCTTCGACCAATTCCCCGGCCAGCCGCACAAATGGGGCCTCTCCTTCGACATCAACACGCAGCCTGGGCCGAACGGCCGCTCTGCGGGCAGCATCTCATGGGCGGGCCTGCTCAACTGCTATTTCTGGCTCGATCCGGTCAAGCATGTCACCGGCGCGCTCTTCACACAGATCCTGCCCTTTTACGACGAGCGGGTCGTCGCCCTCTACGGTGCCTTCGAGCGCGAGCTCTATGCCGGACTCGCCTGAGTCGGCGCGATCCCAACCAAAGGAGAACCGATATGTTTGCAATCACCGGAATCACCGGCAAAGTCGGCGGCGCCTTGGCGCGCACTTTGCTTGCCGACGGGCTTTCCGTCCGCGCCGTCTTGCGCGACGAGGCTAAGTCTGGGCCATGGATCAGACAGGGCTGTGAGGTCGCCCTTGCCGAGATGAATGATGCGGAGGGCCTCGCAGCCGCCTTCCGCAGTGTCGAGGGCGTCTTCATCCTGCCGCCGTCGGAATTCGATCCCGAGCCAGGCTTTCCCGAGGCGCGGCGCGTGATCGCGGCGCTGGTGGCGGCCCTCATCGCGGCCCGTCCCGGCAAGGTGGTGTGCCTGTCGACCATCGGCGCCGACGCTGCGCACGAGAACCTGCTGACCCAGCGCACCCTGCTTGAGGAAGCGCTCGGCAAGCTCGACTTGCCGGTAACCTTCCTTCGGCCCGCCTGGTTCATGGAGAATGCGCTGTGGGACGTTGCCGCCGCGCGTGATGAAAGCGTGCTGCGCAGCTGCCTGCAGCCAGCCGACAAGGCCTTCCCGATGGTCGCGACGCAGGATGTCGGGCGCACCGCAGCTGCGCTCTTGCGCGAGGACTGGACCGGAACGCGGATCGTCGAGCTGGAAGGGCCTCAGCGCGTGTCGCCAAACGACCTCGCCCATGCCTTCGCCAAGGCGCTGGACCATCCGGTGCGGGTCGAGATCGTGACGCGCGACAGTTGGGAAGCGCTCTTCCGCGGGCAAGGCACGCGCAATCCGCTGCCCCGAATTCGCATGATCGACGGTTTCAACGAGGGTTGGATCGCGTTCCGCGACGACGGCAGGTCGGCGATGAAAGGTACCGTGACACTCGAAGACGTTGTCACGGACCTCGTCGGCCAGAACTGCTCCGAGGCGGCTGGCTGAGATCGATAGCTGCGGGCACGAAACACCGGCGGTGCAGCGTCCCCCCGAAGCATCAACTCAGAAAAGCGAGTTCATGGACACCATCATCACAAGGGGCGTCGCAATCCCTCGGCTCGGCTTCGGTACTTTCCGCGTGCCGGGGGCAGACGCCCAGCCGGTCGTAGCGAGCGTCTCCTTCTCGGGCGGCCCGTCGGTGACAATCAAGTCGCACCACAATGTCGGCGGCCTGCATGGACGTCGGCCCCCGATCGTTGAAGCCGACGAGGGCGCCAACGTCGAGCTTGGGCGAAGCAGACACCCGACTTGCGTTGTCGGGTGCAAAGCCGTAAGACCTGCACGTCGCGAAAAACGACGCCCGCATCACTGGGCTTCGCGCATACGCCGACCGTTTCGCGGTCGGCCAGCGGCTCCAACAGCACGAGCCTGACGACAGATTGGGCTCCCGATTTCGTGCTCCGTCGGCACGGATCGCAAGACATGGAGCGCGCTATGCAGTATCCCATCACGATTGTGGGCGCAGGTTTGGGTGGCCTCACCCTGGCCCGCATTCTCAATCTCAATGGCATCGCCGCCGTGATCTACGAGGCAGAGGCATCGCCCAGCGCCCGCGTGCAGGGCGGGCTGCTCGACATGCATGAAGCTACCGGCCAGCATGCCCTGAGGGTGGCCGGTCTGTTCGAGCAGTTCGAGCGGCTGGTGCGTCCCAGCGAGGACGCGAAGCGCGTCGTCGATCGAGATGGCACAGTGCTGCTCGACAAGCCCGGTAATCCCTTCAGCAAGCGCCCGGAGGTGGACCGCGGTGAGCTGCGGAAGATGCTGATCGATGCCCTGCCGCGGGGCACGATCCATCGGGGACACAAGGTCGCGTCGGTGTCGTCGAGAGGCAACGGCCGAAACGAGCTCCGATTCGTCGACGGCACTGGCACGACGACGTCGCTGCTCGTAGGCGCCGATGGCGCATGGTCGAGGGTGCGGCCGCTCTTGTCCCAGACGAAGCCTGAATATTCCGGGACCTGCTTCATCGAGACGCATCTGTCGGCGGACGATCCGCGCAGCGTCGCAAACGCTGAGATCATCGGCACAGGCACGCTGATGGCAGTGGCGCCGGGTAAGGGCATTCTTGCCCATCGCAACGCGGACGGCAGTGTTCACGTCTATGTTGCGATCAACAAGCCGGAAAGCTGGGCATCAAGCATCGACTTCACGGAGGCGCGCGCCGGTCTCGCTCGGGTCGCCGAGCAGTTCGACGGTTGGGCCGCACCGCTGGTCGCGCTGATCACAAACACCGATATCTCGCCCGTGATACGGCCGATCTACGCGCTGCCGGTCGACCATCGCTGGCGCCACGTGCCAGGCGCGACGCTGCTCGGCGATGCCGCGCACCTAATGTCTCCCTTCGCTGGTGAAGGCGCCAACTTGGCGATGTATGACGCCGCTGAGCTGGCTGTTGCGATCGCCGTCAAAAACGACTACGAAGCCGCCATCGCCGAATACGAACAGCGTCTGTTCCCTCGCAGCACCAGCGTTGCGCAAACCAGCGCGCAGAACCTCACTCGGTTCTTCGGACCCGAGGCTCCTCAGAGCGTCGCCGACCTCTTCAGCGCCTTGGGCTGAGAGATACGGCCCAAAACGAGGGCTCGACCCCCCTTGATCGCCGCTTCGGAAGTTTGGTCGGCACAGCACCTTCGAGACAAATAGGCTGTTTCGGTCTTTCCAGCGAATTTCGAGGAGCTGATGTTGGAGCGCGACCTGTCACGAGCGTCTTGATGGTCAATTGGTCTTCAATTGACCGACACGGTTCTCCGCAATCCAGCGGGCAGCCAGCACCAGCGCGCCCATGCTGAAATCCTTACCGTGCTTGGCGACCATTTCTTCCGACAGTTTGGCGAGCCGTTCGAAGAATTCATCCTTGCTCTTGTCCTCAGGGGTAAGTTCGGTCTGCATCCTTCTTCTCCTGTCGCTTGCGGCCCGTATTGGCCTATTTGAACATCTGGGCGGGAAAGGTGATGATCGCGGCGGTACCGTCGACGGCGCCTAACGCCAGGTGCCGTCCGTCGCCGGACCAAGCAAGCGCGGTCACCGCGCTGCCCAGGGGTCTGACGAGGAGTTCGTCCCGCGTTCCGATCTGGGCGATGGTGATCCGACCGTTGGCATAGCCGGCCGCAATCAGTTTCTTCTGCGGATGGGCGGCCACGGCCTCGACCGGAACCAACCCGGCGCGGCCAGTCTCCAGAGCGCCGGAGGTTTCGCCGTCAAGTGGCGGCGCGGTCATCGACCAGCCGGCAATCCGGAATGCGCCCGACGCAAACAGCGCGTCCCCCGGCGCGCTCCAGCATACCGTCCGGACTGACGATGGAAATCCCGCCACGATTGCAGTTCGGTCATCACTTGCGCTGACCAGAGCAAGGCCTCCGGTTTCGAGCCCACAGGCCAGCCAGGCGCCGTCGCCACTCCAGCAAATTGACATCGGGTGCGCTGAAAAGGCGAAATCGCGCATCGGGGTGGGCTCGCCTTCGACTATCCAGGTCGACAACCCGTGCTCCTGACCACAGGCAAGCCTCCTCCCGGCTGGTGAGAAGGCAAGCGCGTCCGTGGATGGTGGCGCGTCGCGTTGCAGCCTCACTGGCTCGATCCCGCCGCGCGCCAAAAAGATGTCCTGCCCGCTGCTGACGGCCACCATGCCCGTCCGAGGACTATAGTCGATTGCGACGGCAGGTCCGGCGATCTTGACCAGCGTCTCCATCACAGAGCCGTCCGCGTTCAGCCGGGCCACATCGCCGGCCGCCGTCCCGACGAGAAAGTCGGACCCAAGGTAGCTTGCGAGCGGAACATCGCCATCAGCCAGAACGGCGGTCGCTACCAGTGGCACCGGCGGCTTTTCCCTTGGGCGGATCGTCGTTTGGCCGAGATCGCCGCTCACCCTGATCCGCTGCTCCGGCGGTTCCTGGTCCGCGACTGCCGCTATGGCAACCGTTCCGTCGATGCACGTGAAGGCGACGGTCGAGCCATCGGCGCTGAAGCGCAGATCGGCGATCGCCGATGGACGGCACCAGCTTCTCGCCAGCAGGTCGAACAAGGTGAGGTTCTGTATCGCGTGCTGGTTCATGGCCACTCCCTTCGTCAGTTCACGGTCTTCGCCAGGCGACGGTCGACATCGTCAATGTCACCTTCGGCGGCCGCGATACGTTCCTCGCACGCCGTGCATGCGTTCCTGAATGCCGCGGCACTCTCCTCGGCTTCATGCAAGTCCTGCACCAGTTGCGCGTTCGTGCCGCGTCTGCCGATCTCGAGTTCTAGGCGCAGCACATCCATCTCGACGCCGGCAAGTTTCTGGTTGAGACGCTGCGCCTCGGCGGTGAGCGCGCAGACGCTCGCGACGAGATCGAGGCGGCGGGCGAGCAGCGCGTCACGGCTTTCGGTTTGCCCCATCGGACCCTCCTGTCACTTTTCGTTTCCAGGCACCGGACCTGGCGGTTGCTCGAATGCCGCCAGCAGCCCGGGCAGTGTGCCGGCCTGTGACTGGAACTGCTTTTCGGCCGTCTCGATGTGGCTCTTGAGCTGGTCCCAGATGTCGACGCGCATCATCGCAGTCGTGTCCCCGGTGAGGCGCTCGATTTCTTCGACGCGGAACTGGCGCGACAGCGAAACGCCGGAAAATACGAAGTCGCGCAGCAGGATGGCGTGGCTCTCGATGAACAGATGGATCATCGGATGCGTTTCGGCGGTGACGCCGCCGGCCGCAAGTTCGGCCCGGATGAAGCTCTGGAAGTGGCTCTGCAGGCGCAATTGGCTCTCGCCCATGAAACGCATGACAAACACCAGATCACGGGGCATCAGCCTTACCAGATCGCCGGCAACGCCGTCGGACAGATCGGATGTTGGCGGCGGACGGCTCCGGTTGTCCCTGTCGTTCGGCATAGCCTCTCTCCTGCTGAGCCGCATGGGCCGTCACGTTGAAATAATAGAGAGACCAGAAGAATTGAATAGATGGTGTGTATTTTTCTGCATGCTGCAGGTGCTAAGTAAATATATTGCGATTGCGAATAGAAGAAAATCATTACACCCGTAAGTTACAATTGTAAAATAACGTTACAGTTGATGGCGATCTCTGCCGTCGAAATACGCGTGGGTTGTTCCCAGCGGCCGGATGCGCCCTTATTTCCAAACTGGCACGGCGCTTGCTTTGTCTATTTCCATAAGAAGCCCATCGCGCTCTCGTCGCGGTGCTAAAAGAACGAAGGAACGGAGGAAGCAGGTCCGCTTCGATACGCCATCGCAAGTGCGGTTGGCGTAGCGAGCCGCGCCAGACCCCTCACAAACCTTTGCCGCGATCCACTTGAACAGCCGGCCGTCGGTCGCGCCTGAATGCGCAACCCTTTGTCGTGCCGTTCGCACTCTCACTGGCGGCGCTGTTTGCCGTCTCACGCCCGGATCAAGGGATCCTCGGCTCAAACCTGGTGGAGGCTTATGACGATGTCGTCTTTGACGCTCAACAAGATTACCTCGCAACGCGGCATTTCCGTAGGCGAGGCGACGAAGAAGATTTCCGACCTCGGTTGGAACCCGACCTATGTCCAGGAAGCGATGACGTTTCCGACCGACTACAAGATCGCCAAGGCGCCGCGCGATCCGATGAAGCAGGTGCTGCGCTCTTACTTCCCCATGCAGGAGGAGAAGGACAACCGCGTCTATGGCGCGCTCGATGCCGCTCTTCGCGGCGACATGTTCCGCAATGTCGAGCCGCGCTGGGTGGAATGGATGAAGCTCTTCCTCGCCATCATTCCCTTCCCGGAAATCTCCGCCGCCCGTTCGATGGCGATGGTGGCGCGGCTGGCGCCGGGCGAGGATCTCAGGACCGGCTTCACCATGCAGATGGTCGACGAGTTCCGCCACTCCACGATCCAGATGAACCTGAAGAAGTGGTACATGGAGAACTACATCGATCCGGCGGGCTTCGACATCACCGAGGAAGCCTTCGGCAAGTGCTATGCGACGACCATCGGCCGCCAGTTCGGCGAAGGCTTCATCACCGGCGACACGATGACGGCCGCGTGCATGTACCTGACCGTCGTGGCCGAGACGGCGTTCACCAACACGCTCTTCGTCGCCATGCCCTCGGAGGCCGCCCGCAACGGCGATTACGCGCTGCCGACCGTGTTCCTTTCGGTGCAGTCCGACGAGAGCCGGCACATCGGCAACGGCCACTCGCTGTTGATGGCCGCGCTGAAGGAGCCTGAGAACCACCTGCTGCTCGAGCGCGACATGCGCTACGCTTTCTGGCAGAACCACGCCATCGTCGATGCCGCAATCGGCACCTTCATCGAATACGGCACCACCAATCGCGACAAGTCGAAGGAATCCTACGCGGAGATGTGGCACCGCTGGATCTACGAAGACTACTATCGCACCTACATGCTGCCGCTCGAGAAGTACGGCATCAAGATCCACCATGACGATGTCCAGGCAGCCTGGGAGCGCATCACCAAGAAGAACTACGTCCACAAGGTCGGCCAGTTCTTCGCGGTCGGCTGGCCGGTCAACTTCTGGCGCATCGAGGCCCAGACCGACAAGGACTTCGAGTGGTTCGAGCACAAATATCCGGGCTGGTACGCCGAGTTCGGCGACTTCTGGAAATGGTATGCCAAGCTCAGCCACAAGGGCGAGAAGGTGCTCTTGTTCAACAGCGATGTCGGTTACGTCTATCCGCACCGCTGCTGGTCCTGCCTCGTGCCTTGCCTGATCCGCGAGGACATCGTGGTCGACGAGATCGATGGGCAGCTGCATACCTTCGCCCACGAGCTCGACCGCTGGACCGCTGTCGAAGCCTTCGCCGATGAATATCAGGGCCGTCCGACGCCCGCGATGGGCCGCTTCAGCGGGAAGCGCGAGTGGGAGACGCTCTATGACGGCTGGGATCTCGCCGATGCGATCAAGGACCTCAACTTCGTCCGTTCCGATGGCAAGACGCTGATCCCGCAGCCGCATTTGCGCTTCGGCGCCGACGAGCAGTGGACGCTCGACGATGTGCGCGGCAACATCCTCGGATCGCCGCTCAAGGCGCTTCGCGGCATGTCGCCGGCCGATCGTGAAAAGCACCTGGCCGAGTATCGGGCCGGCTTCACGATCACGCCCTTCAACTGACCATACGAGCGCGGGGGCCGGGTTCCGACCCCCGCGACATTCCAGAGGAAGGCCATCTCCTGTCCTGCGGACGGGCCGGAGAGGAATTGGGAGGTTATCGATGACTGGTGCTCACACCGTGCGCCTGGAGCCGGTCGGCGTCGAGTTCGAGGTCGAAAACGGCGAGACGGTCCTGAACGCGGCATTCCGCCAAGGCATTGCGCTGCCGCATGGCTGCAAGGAAGGGCAATGCTCGGCCTGCAAATGCGTGCTGCTCGAAGGCGAGGTCGACATGCTGAAATACTCGACCTTCGCCCTCAACGACACGGAGAAGGATACCGGGCACATCCTGTTGTGCCGGTCCATCGCCTATTCCGACATGCATGTCGAGCTTCTCAACTACGACGAGGAGGTGCTGGCGAAATCAATCGCGGTGAAGACGTTC
Organism: Mesorhizobium sp. CA7; assembly: GCF_020165015.1. NCBI lineage: Bacteria > Pseudomonadati > Pseudomonadota > Alphaproteobacteria > Hyphomicrobiales > Phyllobacteriaceae > Mesorhizobium > Mesorhizobium sp. CA7. The sequence continues at coordinate 97,396 of NZ_JAIUHH010000005.1, read as the reverse complement.
AAAGGCCGGATCTCAAAATTCGAACATCTGACCCATGACATCCGCGGCATCGAGATCGAGCTCGGCTCGCCGATAAAATTCTGGGCTGGGCAATATGTCGACATCACGGTCACCACGCAAAAAGGGGAGACGATTACGCGCTCGTTCTCCATGGCAAATACGCCGGACCAAACCCAAAAACTTTCCTTCATCATCAAGAAATATCCCGAAGGAAAGTTCTCCGGAGAGCTTGATTCCGGAGGCATCCGCGTCGGAGCCGAAGTCACTGTCGCCGGACCCTATGGAACCTGCTTCCGGCGGGAGGAACGGCAAGGCCCCCTGATCCTGGTCGGCGCCGGCTCCGGCATGTCGCCGGTTTGGTCGATCCTCAACGATCACCTGAAGAGCGGCGAGAAGCGGGACGTGTTCTTCTTCTACGGCGCGCGGACCCCGACCGACCTGTTCTATCTTGACAGGATCGCCGAGCTTGCCGGCCGCCATCCGGAGCTGAACTTCATCCCGGTGCTGTCGCATGTGAATGGCGAGGCGTGGGACGGCGAGCGCGGCTTCGTCCACCAGAGCGTCGATGCCAAGCTCAAGCAACTGGCGGTCGACGGGCAGGGCGACGTCTACGCCTGCGGTCCTCCGCCCATGATCGATGCGCTGCAGCCGGTCCTGTTCATGAACGGCTTCGAGAGCGAACGCATCTTCTTCGACCGGTTCACCACGTCGTCCAGCGCCACCCCGAGTCATTGAGACGGCCCGGAGCCAGCGACACCAAAGCAACTGCAACAAGGGAGTGAAGACAATGGTAGCAACGTCGAGTTCAGTCGGATCGGGAGCCGCGGGAGCCGCGATCTTCGCCGATTCCGACAGCCGCAAATATCGGTATTTCGATCCGAAAGGCCAGCGCGCCACCCATTACGAGGATGTCACGGTCGACGTGCAGCCCGACCCCGAGCGCTACCTGATCCAGGACTGGATCATCTCCTTCTCGAACGGCAAGGGCGCCTACATCAAGGACAATACGGCTGCCAAGAGCTCGAACTGGCATGCCTTCCGGGCTCCCGACCAGGAGTGGGAGCGCACGCATTATCAGCGCCAGTCGAAAATCGAGACGATGGTGCAGAGCGTGATCACCAATGCCCGCCGCGCCGGCGCGCCGAAGACCTTCGACAAGGTGTGGGCCAAGCTCCTGCAGGCGCATCTCGGAGCGTGGAAACATGCCGAGTTCGGCCTAGGCACTTCGCTGATGCAGGCGCAGCGCTACGGCTACACGCAGATGATCAACAACGCCACGCTGACCAATTCGTCCTACAAGCTGAGGCTCGCCCAGGACATCACGCTCTATCTCGCTGAGATCGGCATGGACATCGCCGGCTGGGACGACGAACTCGGCAAGAAGCACTGGCTGGAGGACGGTGTCTGGCAGGGCACCCGCGAGGCGGTCGAAACCATCATGGGCACGACCGATTATCTGGAACAGTACTTCGCCATCAACATCGTGTTCGAACCGCTGGTCGGCGAACTGTTCCGCTCCGGCTTCCTGATGCAGGCCGCGGCGGCCAACCACGACTTCATCACACCGCCGGTGATCTCGGCGGCTGAAGCCGACTACGAGCGCAACCTCGCCAACACCATCGACCTGGCCTACCTGCTTGCCAATGACGAGAAGCATGGCGCGGCGAACAGGAAGCTCTTCCAGGGCTGGGTGAACAAGCACGGCGCGCTTGCCGACAAGGCAGCCACCGGCCTTCAGCCGATCTGGTCGATGCCGCATTCCAAGCCGATTTCCTTCACCGACGTTCGCGCCCAATCCGAGGAACGGATCGGCCAGATCCTCGGCGAACTCGGCCTCAAGCGCTGAACAGGGAGAAGACCAACATGTCAGTAGCAGCACGCGACGCCTCGCAGTCCAACATCTTCAAATCGATGAAGGACATCACCTTTGAGCAGACGATTTCGCACCAGTGCGGCGTCACCATGAACGACTCGGTCGAGGCGCGCGCCATCGCCGAATTCATGGGCAAGAAGCCGGGGGTTATCGTCACTTACCAGCCGGCCATGATCCGCATCGACGGCAACGGCAAGCTGATCTTCAAGATGGACGAGATCAGCGAATATCTCGGCCGCGACATGACCGCCGAGATCTTCGAGGTCAACACCTCTACCCACTACGGCCGCATGGTGCGCGTCGACGACAACACCGTGATCCTGTTCGGAAACATGGACGAGGTCTTCGAATACATCTGAGGAAGCCGGGCACCGGCGCGCCGCCCGATCGCGGCGCGCCCACTCCATCAACAGGACGGCATCAACGCGACGATTGCGGAGGCAAGAATGTACAGGACACCTGAAGGCAAAGACATCTTCGTGGTCGATGGCCACACCCATTTCTGGGACGGCAGCCCGGAGAATCAAAGGAACATCCACGGCAAGCAGTTCATCGACTGCTTCTACGCCTATCATACGGGGCTGAGCCCGAAGGAGCAGCTTTGGGAGAAGGGCAAGTTCGAGAAATACAGCGCCGACGATCTCTATCGCGACCTGTTCATAGACGGTCCGGACGACGTGGCGATCGTCCAGTCGACCTATCTGAAGGATTTCTACAAGAACGGGTTCAACACGATCGAGCGCAACGCAGAGGTCGCCAAACGCTACCCTGAGCGCTTCATCATCAATGGGTCCTTCGATCCGCGCGACGGCGAGAAGGCGCTGGAATACATCCACTTCATGAAGGAGACTTATGACGTCAAGGGCGTGAAGATGTACACGGCCGAGTGGAATGGCGCCTCCAAGGGCTGGAAGCTCACCGATCCCGACGCCTACAGGTGCTTCGAGCTCTGTGAAAAACTCGGCATCAAAAACATTCACGTCCACAAGGGCCCGACAATCATCCCGCTCAGCAAGGACGCGTTCGACGTGCATGACGTCGACCACGCAGCGACGGATTTCCAGGGCTTGAACTGGATCATCGAGCATTGCGGCCTGCCGCGCCTCGACGATTTCTGCTGGATCGCGACGCAGGAAACCAATGTCTATGGCGGCCTTGCCGTGGCGCTGCCCTTCATCCATTCGCGCCCGCGCTATTTCGGCGAGGTCATTGCCGAGCTGCTGTTCTGGATCGGGCCGGAAAAGATCCTGTTCGGCTCCGACTATGCGATCTGGACGCCACGCTGGCTCGTCGAGAAATTCTGGGCGTATCAGATCCCCGAGGACATCGCCGCGGAACGCGGCGTGCAGCTGACCGACGAGATCAAGGAGAAGATCCTCGGGCTGAATGCCGCGCGCCTCTACGAGATCGACGTCGAAGCGAAGAAGAAGGCGTTCGCAAGTTCGCCCTTCAGCATCGCGGCGGAGTAGGGCCATGGCAACCGCCAGCGTTTCCGACAGCCGCGAGAAGGAACTCTGGCGGCGCCTTGGCGAGGTCAATGACCCGGAACTCGACGAACCGATTACCGAGATGGGCTTCGTCGAGCGCGCCGAGATGACGGGCGACGGCAGCGTGGAGGTCGATTTCCGCCTGCCGACCTACTGGTGCTCGCCCAACTTCGCTTTCCTCATGCTCGACGGCGTCCGCAAGGCGCTCGACCAGCTTTCCTGGTCGCCCGCCTATCGCGTGAAACTGCACGATCATATGTTCGCGGAGGAGGTCAATCGCGGCATCGAAGCCGGCAAGGCATTCGGCGACATATTCGCCGAGTTAGCCGCAGACGCGGATCTCGGCGCCGTGCGCGAAACCTTCAGGATGAAGGCATTCAAGCGCCGCCAGGAAGCGGTCCTGCGCGGACTTCGGCAGCACGGCCTGACGGATGTCGAAATCCTCGGCATGGACCTGCCGGCATACGATGCCGCCAGCTTCGAGCCGGGCGAGGCGGCCATGCAGAAGCCACGGTACCGGGCAGCGCTGCTGGAGCGGTTTCCCGATCGCTGTATGGACGATCCCGTCTTCGTCACCTGGGAGGGGCGGCAAATTCCGCCTGCCGCGCTCAGTGCCCATCTCGCCGAGTTACGCGGTGTGCGTGTCAACATGGAGTTCAACGGTGCGCTTTGCCGTGGGCTCAAGCAGACAAGATACAAGGAACTGAGCGTGGTCGAAGGCGAGCCGACGCTGGTCGACTTCATCATGGATCGCGTGCCGGCGCGAAACGCGCCGGCCGTCTAAGCAGCGTCGAAAGCAACGGCCTCCCTCGCACGAGGCCCCCAACCAACAACCCGCCCGTAAGGCGGAAGGAGGAATCATGCCTAAAATTATGCTTCACAATTCCGAGGCCCGCCGGGCCCTTGCCCGTGGCGTCTTCAGGCTGGCGGCGGCAGTCGAACCGACGCTCGGTCCCAAAGGCATGAACGCCATGATCGACCGGCCGATCGGAACGCCGATGGTGACCCGCGACGGCGTCAGCATCGCTTCCGAGATCGAGCTGCATGACCGTTTCGAGAACATGGGCGCGCAGGTCGTCCGCGAGGTGTCGATGCAGACCAATGAGGTCGCCGGCGACGGCACGACGACCGCCATCGTGCTCGCCAACGCGCTGATCCAGGGCGGCATCGAGGCCAATGAGCGCGGCGCCAAATCAGTCGATCTCTGCAAGGGCATCAACCTTGCCGTGGCGGCGGTCGTGACGGCCCTCAAGGCATCGGCCAAGCCCGCCAAGGGCAATGGCGTCCTCGCCTCGGTTGCCAACATCGCCGCGACCGATGCCAAGCTTGGCGCGCTGGTGGCGCAAGCGCATGAGCGCGTCGGCGCGGAAGGCGTCATCACCACCGATTTCAGCGTGACCACCGAGACCACGCTGGACGTGGTCGAGGGCATGTCCTTCGACCGCGGCTACCTCTCGCATCACATGGTGACGGACCAGGAGAAGATGGAGGCCGTGCTCGAGCGGCCCTTCATCCTGATGACCGATCTCAAGATCAAGGAGCCCACGGCGCTCGAGACTGCGCGCCGTATCGCCGACGAGGCGGGGCGCCCGTTGCTGATCGTGTCCGAGGAAGTGTCGCCGGAAGTTGTGGTCACACTGCTGGGCAAGCAGGGGCCAGGCAAATACCTCGTCGTCCATCCGCCGGAATATGGCCATTGGCGAAAGGCCATGATGGAGGACCTGGCGATCATCACCGGCGGTAGGGTGATAGCCCGCGACCTCGGCGGCCGGCTGGAGGACATCACAGTCGACGATCTTGGGACCGCTGACCGGGTGAAGACCAGCTCATCCTACACCTCGATCATTCGCGGCGGCGGCGACCATGACGCGATCGCGGCGCGCCGCGCCCAGGTGCAGCGGCAGTATGAGGCCGCGCCGCCGAATATCGAGCAGGACAAGCTGCGCGAGCGCCTGGCCAAGCTCTCCGGCGGTACCGCGATCCTCTATGCCGGCGGCGTCACGCCGGTCGAGCAGAAGCGGACCATCCAGCTGATCGAGGATTCGCTGAATGCGGTGCGCGTGGCGTCCGAGGAGGGCGTGGTTGCCGGTGGCGGCTCGGCGTTGGCCCAGATCGCGCCGCTGCTCGACAAGGTGGCGACCGGTGTCGACGGCGATGTCGCCGAAGGCGTGCGCCTGGTCCGGTCGGTGCTGACACGGCCGCTCTGGCGCATCGCCGCCAATGCCGGCGCCGATCCCGAAGCCGTGGTAGCCGAGGTGACGCGCATCAACGGCGGCTACGGTTATAACGCATCCGCCGGCAGCTACCAGAACATGTTCGAAGCCGGGATCATCGATCCTGTCCGCGTCACCTACACCGCGCTGGCCAATGCCGCCTCCGTGGCGACGCTGATCCTGACCACCGAGACACTGATCGGCGATCTTGCCGAGGATGAGGACCCGACGGCCGGGCCGGCGCTCGGCGGCGGCGCGGAAAAGCTTGGCCGCGCCTGAAACAATTCCGGACCTGAAAGGACACGACGATGAAAGCCGCAAGACTTTACGAATACGACCCGCACATGAACGTCAAGCTCAAGATCGAGGAGGTCAAGGCGCCGACGATCACGGCCCCGGACGAGGTCATCGTGCGGGTAGGTGCCGCCGGCCTCTGCCGCACCGACCTCCATATCATTGAAGGTGTGTGGAAACCGACCATGGACCCCGACGGCAGCCTTCTGCCTTACATCATGGGTCATGAGAACGCCGGCTGGGTCGAGGAGGTCGGCAGCGGCATCAGATCGGTCAAGCGCGGCGATGCCGTGATCTGCCATCCGTTCCGCTCTTGCGGCATCTGCCTCAACTGCCGGCACGGCGAGGATATGTACTGCGACAATGGCCAGTTCCCTGGGCTGGGCATGAATGGCGGCTTCGCCGAATATTTCATCACCAGTGAACGTTCGCTGATCAAGCTCAATGCCAATGTCACGCCGATCGAAGTGGCGCCGCTGGCAGATGCTGGCATCACCGCTTATCGCGCCGCCAAACGGGCGGCGAAGCTTTTGCGGCCGGGGAGCTACTGCGTCTTGCTCGGCATCGGCGGGCTCGGACACATCGCGCTGCAGTCGCTGCATGCGATTTCAGGCTGCCGGATAATCGCCGTCGATCGTGAGCCTGCCGCGCGCGTGCTGGCCAAGGATCTCGGTGCCGACTTCGTCCTCGATGGCGGGCCGAACGTCGTCGAGGAAGTAAAGGCGATCACCGGCGGCGGCGCCCATGTGGTCATCGATTTCGTCGGCGAGCTTGGCGTGGAAAACATCTGCTGGAAGATGGTGCGCAAGGGCGGCCAGCTGTTCGTGGTCGGCTATGGCGGCGCCGTCAACGTGCCGACCGCGCATCTGGTCATCGAGGAAATCAACATCGGCGGCAGCCTGGTCGGCAATTTCACCGAGCTCGTCGAACTGATGGAGCTCAACGCCGACGGCAAGGTCAAGATGCACTACACCGAGTACAACCTTGCCAGCATCAACACCGCGCTCGACGACTTCAAGAACCGGCGCTTCACCGGCCGCGGCGTCATCGTTCCCTGAAAACCTTAGGCCCGGATGGGCGCGGAAAGCCGCGGTATCCGGTCCAGGCGTCATAATCCGGAGAGGAAAAATGAACAAATACATCTGTGAATTCGTCGGAACCTTCGCGCTGGTCTTCTTCGGCTGCGCGACGGTTCTGTTCATGCGTTCCGAGGTCGGACTGCTCGGTGTTGCAATGGCCTTCGGCCTGTCGGTGATTGCGATGGCCTATTCGATCGGGCCGATTTCCGGCGCGCATCTCAACCCGGCGGTAAGCCTTGGCGTCTTCGTTTCGGGCCGGATGAAGTCCAACGATCTCGCCGGCTACGTGGTCGCGCAATGTCTGGGGGCGATCGCTGCCTCGGCGGTGCTCTACGTGATGGCGCAAGGCAAAGGCGGCGGCTATGACGTCGCCGCGAATGGTTTTGCCCAGAACGGCTGGTCGGCCTATTCGGCGACTTCGGCGTTCTTGTTCGAGGCAGTCGCCACATTCCTCTTTCTGCTCGTCATCTTGCGTGCCACCGCGGAGGACGGCGCGGGTGCTCTGGCTGGCCTGGCGATCGGTTTGACGCTGGTCATGATCCACCTCGCCGGCATTGCCGTGTCAGGGTCTTCGGTCAATCCGGCTCGCTCGCTAGGGCCCGCGTTGTTTGCCGGCGGAAGCGCGCTGTCGCAGCTCTGGCTCTATATCGTGGCGCCTTGCCTGGGCGCTGCCGCGGCCGGACTGGTGCTGCGCACCGGGATGATCGGCGCCAGCGAACCGGCACCGCAGCTCGCCTGATCGGCCGCTGCCTTTTTGTCGGTAAGAGTTCCCCAACCCATGGCGGAACGCCATGGGTTTCTTTTTGCTGCGTGTTCAGACGAAGCCGCGCCGGATGCCATATTGCTCGAGCTTGCGGTAGAGCGTTGGCCTGGAAATGCCCAGCCGCTGCGCCACCCGGCTGAGATTGCCGCCCTCCGCGGTCAGCGCATTCTTCAACGCTTGGTGTTCCGCCTCGGCTAGCGTGCCAGCGGGCTCTTCGGGGGAGACTGCCGTGTTGCTGCCCGGCTGCGGCTCGGAACCGCCATCCGTGATTTCCTCGGGAAGGTCGTGCAGTCCGATACCGCGGCCGCGCGCCAGGACGTGCAGCCGTCCGACGAGGTTCTTCAGCTCGCGCACATTGCCCGGCCACCGATAGGCGAGCAATGCAGCGACAGCTTCCTGCGAGAATTCCAGCGGCTCGTCGCCTGATGCAGCGGCGATCTTCCGGTTGAAATGTTCGATCAGCAGCAGCACGTCCTCGCCGCGATCGCGCAGCGGCGGCACAGTGATCGAGACGGCGCCGATCCGATAATAGAGGTCGCGGCGGAAACGACCCGCAGCGACTTCCTGCTTGAGGTCTCGATTGGTCGAGGCGACGAGCCGGACGTCGACTGGCCGGCCTCGGTTGTCGCCGATACGGTGGACCACGCGCTCTTCCAGGACACGCAACAGAAACGGCTGGATCTCGAGCGGCATCTCGCCGATCTCGTCGAGGCTGAGCACGCCGCCATTGGCAAGCTCGAAGACACCCGGTTTGCCGTCGCGTGATGCGCCGGTGAAGGCGCCGGCGACATGGCCGAACAGCTCGCTGCCGAACAAGTCCTTTGTGATGGCGCCGCAATTCATCGCGATGAACGGGTCGCTGTCCGTACGCCGGCTGCCGGCATGGACGAGCCGCGCGAACAGCTCCTTGCCGACGCCGGTCTCGCCTTCGACCAGCAGCGAGGCGATGCTTTTCGATCGCGCGACGCGGCAGGCGACATCGACTGCGGCAAGCAGTGCCTCGCTCTCGCCGACTATCATTGCGGCTGCGTCTTGAAGATGCTTGTCCGCCTCCCGGTTGATCACGGTCGGGCTCGGAACTGTCGGCGCCGACGGGAACACCAGCGCCGCGCCGCGCAAGTCGCCATCGAGCTTGAGCGGTGTGATGTGGCAGGAGCGCAGATGAGCCGGCAGAGCCCTGGCGATATCGGCCTCCGAACCGGACGACGGAAGGTTCATCAGCCAGCGGCCGCGACCCGCGTCTATCGGGCCGCTGGTCATTTCGGCGGCTTCGCCGTCGGGCAGGTTGTTTCGGTAGATCGCGCGCCCGCGATGATCGACGATCACCAGTCCATCTCTTCGGCGATAGCCGGGAGCCGAGGAAATGAAAGCTTCGAGCAGGCGTGTGCGCTGCTCCTGTTGCTGCTCTGCCAATGCTTTTTCGATCTGGCGGGCCGTGGCGGCGACAAGCGCGGTGTTGTGCGGTCGGAAGATCGGCGAGTAGCCCGACAAGTCGACGACCCCGACTATCTTGCCGTCCAGCGGATCGCGGATCGGCGCCCCGGCGCAGGTCCAGGACTTGATGCCGGCGCAGAAGTGCTCCGCCGCATGGACGAAAGTCGGTTCCCCGGTCCACAGCGCCGTGCCGATGCCGTTGGTCCCGACGGCGCCCTCATTCCATTTGCCGCCGATGGCCAGATGAATATCCATGCCGTCATGCAGGGTCTTCTTGTCGCCGATGGCATCGATCAGCACGCCGTCGCTGTCGGCAAGAACCAGCATCGCGCCGGTGCCCTCCAGCAACTGACCGATGGAGGCGAAGGATCGGCGCGCCGCCGAGAGCAGTTCGGCATTGGCCCGGGTCAGGTACTCGATTTCGTCGCGATCGCTGCTCAGCGGCGCTTCGATCCCCTGAGCGTTGATGCCGCCGGTGGCGCTGCGATACCAGGAGTCGTGAATGAGGGAGCGGACGTGGCTTGGGCGGATCGGATCGCGGACACATTTGGGCTCGTCCGCCAGAAAATCTTCCCAAGCGCGCATGGTGGCGCGCTCGTCATAGTCGATGCTGCCCAGAGCGATTTGATTGCCGGCCAACGACGCACGCGTCGGAAGAGCATCGATCTTCATCTGATTAGGCCCAGGATCGCGTTTCATTCAGTCATTACGGAACCTTCGAGGCATGCCAATGCTGTATGCTGTCTTGGATCGGACGTGCCGAAGCCGGTCCAATCGCTTACCGGTCAATTGATGCCTAGTTTCGCGCCGATGTCGGTGGCGAGCTGTTCTTCGGAGTAGGTGGCGGTGAGGCGACGCCCGTCCATTTCGGCAAGCTTCGCGGCGACGGCTTCGTCGACCGGCGCGAAGTAGCCGTTCTGCTTGGTGGCCAATACGAAAATGTGCTCGCCGCCGCGATCGCGGATATCGCCGATATGATGAAGCTGACGGCCTGTGTTTTGATCCTTCGAGATCACACGCCCATTGAGGCTGACATGCACGGACGGGTTGGCCTCGGCCACAGATCCGGTTGCGCCGCCAACATGAAAGATAAGGCCTTGAGCCTTCGGTTTCTGACGTGGCTGTTTCGAAGCTGAATAACCGCCGGCGCTGAGCTGGTCGGCAAGGCGCACGATGGTTGAGCGGTTCTGCTCAATCAGCCTTTTGACTTGAGCATCCTCGCGCCGCGGGCCATCCCGCTTGGAGATGATTTCGACCATGAATCCTCCCAGATTCGTCGGCAGTGCCGGTATGGCAATTTTTCTTGCTTGCAGCGGACCTTACACTGCCACAGTCGGGTCCGCCATTCATATTAGTTAGTGCCGAAATGGATGTCGTTGGTAGCAGGTGGCTGCTACACCGGGGTATTCGTAGGTTGAGCAATGCCCGTGTCATGCCGCCTTGCTCTTCGATTCCGAGGGCTCGCTGTTGAATGAGTGTGCTGTTGCAGGAGACATTCTATTTCCCGTATCGCTGCTCCAGCGCTTCGGCAATATGCTCGCAAAGCAACTCCCCGGTGACGATGGTGACGTGGAGACGGATGCGTGCGCCCCGCGGATCGACCATCGTGACCACCGCGCCGCGGTCGGAGTATTCGAACGTGTCCAGAACCTTGTGAATGACAAAGTCAGCTACATTGGGTGCCGAGCCGGCGTGATTTTCCACGGCTTTCCTCCATCCCGAAATCAGCGGGTCCCTTTGGCAGCAGTCGCGTGCCTAGGCGGTCTCCTTCGACAGCTGCCCGATCGTTAAATATGTAGCGGATTACCTCAGCGTCCAGAAGAGTATTGACCCGCCATCCCTGTTGAGCGGCGAATATCTCTTTGTTCACAAGCGCAAAGGATAAGTGCCCCGGTCGTCATATCGTTGAAGCAGACAACGACGAAGTGCAGATTACGCTGAACGCCATCTTAAGTCAGCCTTAATACATTTCAGCGCGAGATTGGCGAGGCGCTTCCAATCAGTCCCGCTATTGGCGCCTGCGGGCGGGACTGACCTCATCAGGTCAGCGTTAACATGAAACGGTTCAAGGACATAAGTGTCGGCAGCAAGCTCACGCTGGGCTTTGGATTGGCACTGCTTTGCACCGTGACGGTCGGGGTATTTGGGGTCGCACAGCTGCGGTCGCTCAATAAGGTCACGAGCGAGATCACCGGAGTTTGGTTGCCCCAGGTGCAGATCGTCGACGAGATGAAGCGCAACCTTGCGGAGCACCGGCTCTACGCGACGCTGCGCATGCGTGCCGAAAACTCTCAGCAAATCGCTGACATCGACAAGGAGATGGCGAGAGAGAGCGAAGAAATGCTCCAAGATCGGCGCGCCTACCGCAGGAGCGCCGGATCACCCGCCGAGCAGGAGCTGTTCGATCAATTCGTCAACCTCTGGACGGCGTATCAAGATTCCCTGTCGTCGATCATTCCACTTCTCGATACCGCGGAGCGAACGAAGGCAGCTAACGAGTTCGAGGCGGTGTCGCTCCCCACGATTGCGGCGGCGGCTCAGCGGCTGGATGGCCTCTTGGCACTCACCAATCATCGCAGCAAGGCTGCCGCAGCCATCGCGGACCGCACCTACACCATCGCGCAGCGGCTCGTTTGGGCCGCGATCGCCTTTGCTGCCGTGTGCCTTGGCGTGCTTGTCGCCTGGATTCGCCATAATGTCAGCAAGCCGATCCTGGCCGTGAGCGAAGCGATGCACCGGTTGACGCGAGGGGAACACCGCTCGACGCTGGTTGCGCTCAGAAAGGATCGGCGCGACGAGGTCGGAATATTGTTCACGGCCTTTGCCGGCTACCGTGCCAGCCTGGAGCGCAGCATCGCCCTGGCTCGTGATGCCGAGTTGGAGCGGCAGAATCTGGCTGCCGCTGCCGCGAACATGCCTGTGGGCCTGTGTATGTTCGATGCCGGCCGACGGCTGGTTTTCTGCAATCAGGCCTATGCCGACTTCTATCGCCTGCCGGAGGCCCTGACCCACCCTGGTTCCCGGTGGGCCGATTTGATGCGTTTCCGGATTGCGGCGGGACTTTATGTAGGCCAGGACCCGGACAGATATCTGGAAGAGCTCTCGGCGACCATCGACCGCGCCGAGCGCGTCGTGAGCCTGGTGGAGCTCAGGGACGGGCGCACCATCGACCTCATTCATCAGCCGCTGCCGGGCGGCGGATGGCTCGCCACGCATCACGACGTGACCGACTTGCGGCGCAGCGAGGCTCGCATATCGCACATGGCTCGCCATGACGGGCTTACCGATCTTCCAAACCGGATATTGTTTCGCGAACGCGCCGAGGACGCCTTAGCCGAGATGGCTCGCAGAGATGGCAAGGTCGCCTTCCTTTGCCTCGATCTCGATCATTTCAAGACTGTCAACGACACGCTAGGGCATCCGGTCGGCGACGCCTTGCTCAAGGAGGTCGCCGCAAGGCTGAAGCAGATCGTGCGCGAGGACGACACTGTTGCCAGACTAGGTGGCGACGAGTTCGTGATCATTCAAAATGGGGTCGATCAGCCGGTCGAGGCCACCGCCCTTGCGCAACGCGTCATTGATGCGCTGAGCGCGCCTTATATCGCCGACGGCCATGGCGTCACCGTCAGCGCCAGCGTCGGCATCTCGATTGCGCCTGACGACGGCACAAACGCCGACCAGTTGCTCAAGAACGGCGACATGGCGCTCTATAGGGCAAAGGCGGAGGGTCGCAGAACATACAGGTTTTTCGAGCCGGACATGGATGCCCGCATGCAGGCGCGGCGGGTTCTCGAACTCGATCTGCGCGACGCGTTGGGACGGCAGCAGTTCGAGATCTACTACCAACCGCTCCTCAATCTCGAAAGCGGCGAGGTCAGCTGTTTCGAGGCGCTGTTGCGCTGGCATCACCCGACGCGGGGTATCGTTTCGCCGTCCGAGTTCATCCCCTTGGCCGAAGAGATCGGCCTGATTGTTCCGATTGGGGAATGGGTGATCAAGCAAGCCTGTCTCGACGCAGCAAGCTGGCCCGAAGGCATCAGGGTTGCCGTCAACCTGTCGCCGACGCAGTTTCGCAATGCCCGCTTGCTCTCGACGATTGTCGCAGCGTTGGATGCCTCGGGATTGCCCGCGAGCCGTCTCGAGCTTGAAATCACCGAGACCGTGCTGCTGGCCAACACCCAGGCCACTCTCGCGATGCTGCAACAGATCCACTTGCTGGGTGTCCATATCGCGATGGACGACTTCGGGACCGGATATTCGAGTTTGAGCTATCTGCGCTCGTTTCCGTTCGACAAGATCAAGATTGACCAGTCCTTCGTAAAGGACGCCGAGGATATCGACAGCTCCGTCGCCATCATCCGGGCCGTCACCAGCCTCGGCAACAGCCTTGGGATGCAGACCACCGCCGAAGGGATAGAGACGGCCGAGCAACTGGAACGGGTGCGAAGAGAAGGCTGCACGGAAGCGCAAGGCTTCCTGTTCAGTCGGCCACTACCGGCTCGGGAGATCCCCGCGATGCTGGAGCGCACACGTTCCGTCGTGGCCGGCGACATCAGCGAGCTTGCGCCCGAAACGACAGGCGAGCGGAAGAAAGAACAGGTCTCCGCCGGCCGGCTTGGCAGGAGTGCGTCTGCCCGGGGTTGACTGAAGTCGGCAAGATGCCCCGCGCAGAGAACAAACCTGCTCGCGGGTACTTGCATAGCCAACGCACTGGCTCATATCGGCGGGTCCTAATGAACGCGCCGGCGCGGCCGTGAGGCCGAAGCCGACGGTGTCATCCGGAATAGGCTCTGACGGGCTGCGGTTCGCAGGTCAGAGGGAAACCGATAGTCCGCCGTCAACCGCCAGCACATGTCCATTGATGTAACCGGCAGCGTTAGAGGCGAGAAACACCACGGCTCCACCGAGTTCCTCAGGCTTGGCCCAGCGGCCTGCTGGGGTTCGTGCCTCGACCCATTTGGTGAAAGCCTCGTCGTTGATAAGCGCAGTATTGAGCTCGGTGGCGAAATAGCCGGGGGCGATCGCGTTGATTGTTATGCCGTGACGGCCCATCTCGGCGGCGGCGGAGCGCGTCAGTCCATGCAGGCCCGCCTTTGCCGCCACATAGGCGTGAATGGTGGGACGGCCAAGGATCGCCGCAACCGATCCAGTGTTTATGATGCGGCCGAATTTGTTCGGCAGCATCAGACGCACTGCATCACGCATCATGCGAAAGCAGGCCGACAGATTGACGGCAATCACGCGGTCGAAATCCTCGTCCTCCCATTCGACCAAAGGCCTGCGATGCTGGATGCCGGCGTTGTTGATCAGAATATCGAGGCGGCCGTGGCGTTCGACGATTGCTTGGAGCGCCGCCCTTGAGACCGCCGCGTCGGCAACGTCGAACGGCAGGGCTTCGGCCCCGATGCTTTCTGCCGCCGCGGAGAGGGCGTTCGTGCCGCGGGCGTTGACGATTACCGTCGCACCGTTTTCCGCAAGTGCTTTGGCCATGGCGAAGCCGAGGCCGCGCGAAGCACCCGTGACCAATGCGACACGGCCCTTGAGCGAGAACAATTCCGACATTGAAGCCCCTGGAGCGAGATGAGAATGCTTCAATCTAGCCGCATCTCGCTTCAACGAACGGGCGGGAGTTACCTCCCGCCCAAAAAACCCTATTTGGCGACGCAGGTATCCGCCGTCTGCGGAGTGCAGACGTCGAGGCCGGTGTAGGTCGGGTCAGCCGGCGGAGCCTTGCCGTCCTTCATATCCTTCAATGCCATCATCGTCTTGTAGCCCATTTCGAACGGCCGCTGGCCGACCTGGCCAAGGGAGAGACCTTCCTTCATCTGATCGATCTGGACGGGAAGCGTGTCGGCGACGACAAGGGCCAGGGCCTTCGAGGCGATCTTGTCCTTGTACGGGGCTACCGCAGCTCGGTTGGCATCTGGGATGAACTGCGGGAAGCCACCCGTTGGGATGAATGCGTCGAGGTTCGGGTTTTTCCCCATGATGTCCTCGAATTGCTGCACCGAAAGCGGGAAATCATCGTTGGTATAGAGCGGACAGCCTTCGATTTCGGTCCAGCCATTCTGGCCCGTCAGCCGATCCCCGGGCGAGGCTGCCGATTTGGTGCCCGAAAGCGTATCGCGAATGCCCTGCATGCGCTCGTTGTGGTTGGCCGCCGCCGCGCCGCCCGACTGGATACAGATCGTGCCGCCCTTGGGCTTAATCTGCATGGCAAGCTTGGCAAGGTTCACGCCGATCTCATAATTGTGGGTCCCGATATAGGCGGCGCGAAGATCCTTGTTCTCGGGCAGGAGGTCGGAATCCCAGGTGAGGACCGGGATGCCGGCTTCCTTGGCGGCCTGCAGCGCGACTGCCATCGCCGCGGCATTCGATGGCGACACGGCGATGCCGTCCACCTTCTTGGCAACGAGGTCCTGCACGATCTGTACCTGCTCGTCGCCGCCGCCATGCTCTCCGGGGCCAATATACATGCACTCCAGGGCCCCATTCGATTCGGCTTCGGCTTTCTTGCAGCCGTCGCGTGCCTGGTCGAAGAAAGGATTGTTCATGTTCTTCGGCACCAGGGCGAAGGTGTATTTCGCCTGGGCGCCGGAAACGGCGAGCACCATTGCGCCAAGCGCCACGGCCGCCGTCAACAGATGTTTTCTCATGGGACGTTCTCCTCCTTGGTGTGATCCCGCAGGCCTCCCGCCGGCGGGTTTCTAACGGCTTCGTTTGGGCATCAAGGCTGCCAGCGACGCTGCGAGCATCGATCTGCCGCCGGTTTGCATGCCCAAAAGAACCGCAAGAACGATGAAGGCGCCCACGAAGGCGCCCTGCCAATTTGAATCGATGCCGGCCATCAGCAGTGCATTCCTGATCACCTCGAGGAAGGCCGAACCGATTATCGCGCCGAACGCCGTGCCGGCGCCGCCCATGAGGCTGGCTCCGCCAATGACTGTAGCGGCGATCACGCGCAGCTCATAACCTTGGCCCATGGCGTTGATGGCCGAGCCGTTGTAACCAAGCAGCAGCAGCGAGGCGAGCGAGGCGGTGAAAGCCGAGAAGACATAGGCCTGGAATTTGATCCAGTCGACCGGCACGCCGGTAAGCCGGGCGGCCTCCTCGTTACCACCGATGGCGAAGAGATGTCGGGCCCAGGCGGTGAAATTGAACACGAAGCCGACGATCAGGGCCAGAATCACCATAGTCCAAAACTGCGATGACAGTCCCGGTATCCAGTGGGGTGCCCAGTCCTGCGGCCCATGCAGCGGCCATCTCGCCTGACCGATCGCCTTCACGATCGGAGCATCGGGCCCGAACTGGTAGAGCATCTGGTTGGCCGAGAACACGACCGCCAGCGAACGCGCCACGGACAGCATCCCGAGGGTGACCACGAAGGACGGCATTCCGACATAAGCAACAAAGAACCCGTTGACCGCGCCGCAGGCCAGACCGGAGAAAAGGCCGATGGCGAAGGCGACGTACCAAGGATAGTGCCAGGTCAGGAACAGGCCGGCGACGATGGCCACCAGGCCCATGATCGAGCCGACCGACAGATCGATGCCACCGGTGATGATTACCACCGTCATGCCGAGCGCCATGAGGCCGAAAGGTGCGAAGTTGCGCGTGACGTTGGCGACGTTTTCGGAGGTGCCGAAGCTCGGCTCGATGGCTGTCATCAATATGACGAGAGCAATGAGCGCGATTGTCACCCAGAATGGCTGACTTGAAACCACACGCTGCAGTGCCGTCTTCTCCTTGGTCGGGATGAAGTCCGCCATGGCCGGGCGGCTGGTTTCCACGAGCGACTCCCTGACGCTAACCGACTGCCGAGCACTATTCGCCACGGATGGCCCCCGTTATTAGTCCGGTGATTTCCTCGGGCGAGGTGTTGTCGACCTGCTTGTCGGCAACCTTCGAACCTCGCCTCAGCACGATGATACGATCTGCGACGGCGAAAACGTCAGGCATGCGGTGGCTGATCAACATGACCCCGACCCCTTGCGCCTTGAGGCGTCGGATCAGTTCGAGCACTTCCGCCACCTGGCGTACGGAGATTGCGGCGGTCGGCTCGTCCATCAACACCAGCTTGGCGTTCGAAAGCCGGGTTCGTGCGATGGCTACCGCTTGGCGCTGCCCACCCGACATCTTCCTGACCAGGTCGCGCGGTCGGGTTTCCGATTTGAGTTCTTCGAACAGCGCTGCCGAGCGGTCGATCATCGCCTGCTTATTGAGCACCCTGATCGGCCAGAAGCCCTTCTTGATCTCACGGCCAAGAAAGACGTTCTGCGCGGCCGTTAGATTGTCGGCGAGCGCCAGGTCCTGATAGACGACTTCGATTCCTTTAGCACGCGCTTGGACGGGTTTGTGGAATTGACAAACCTCGCCGTCCACTACGATTTCGCCGACGTTCGGCGGGAAGTTCCCGGCCACTGTCTTGACTATCGTCGACTTGCCGGCGCCGTTGTCCCCCATGAGACCCACGACTTCGCCCCGCTCTACCTGGAAGCTGACGTCGGTCAGGGCCTGGATGGCTCCAAAGTTCTTGGAAACATGGCGAACTTCAAGCACCGGCATCGCGGTCCTCCCCGGACAACATTGCCAACCTTGTCCCGGACTTATGCAAGACAGCTAATCAGCGAAACGCATTCAACACAATCATTATTAGATCAGGATTTTGGGGGGCGTTAGAGCAAGGGTGCGACTTGGGTCCACCACCTTCGCAGAGATCAACGGGCAGCTCGCTGACTTTTCAGCGCCAGATAGGTATCCGACGGCGGCAAGGAGACCAATCTGGCGCTCTCGCTGAACTTCCCGTATCGCTGCTCCAGCGCTTCGGCAATGTGTTCGCACTGGTGACGCGGAGACGGATGCGTGCGCTCTGCGGATCGACCCTCAGGACGGCTTGTCGTCAGGGTGGCCAAGCTCGCAGAACCAGCCGCCGAGATATTTCACTGACGGTCTTTTCGGATCGGGAACCGGCGTCTTCGCCTCGACGGCGGCGCGGAATGGCTCGGCGCTGTCCTGTGGGATAAATCCCAGATGGTTCGCGCCGCTGTTGTCGACCATCTTCAGCTTGTTATCGGAAATGCCGTAAGAGATGGTGTGGCCGACGCGCGGCGCGGTCAGCGATGCCTCGACCAGGCGCACGCAATCGGCAAAGGATAGGTACGACCACAGCATACGGCGGTCGGCCGGCTCAGGGAAGGACGAGAAGATGCGCAGGCATACCGTCTCGATGCCGAACTTGTCCCAATAGAGCCGGCTGAGACTCTCGACAAAGTTTTTCGACACGCCGTAGAGGCTGTCGGGACGCACCGGCGCGTCGACACCGATATGCGCCTCGACCTCGTGGTAGCCGATGGCATGCACCGACGAGGCGTAGATGACGCGCTTGACGCCATGTTTCCGGGCGCCTTCATAGATGTGGTAGGAGCCGCGGATGCTGGAATCGAGGATGGTCTGCCACTCGCATTCGAGCGGCGCGCCGCCGAAATGCACGATCGCGTCGCAGTCCTTGGTCGCGGCGATCGTGGCTTCCATGTCGGCGAGATCGAAAACCGCTTCCTCTTCGTGAGGCGCGAGATCGCCGAACGGGTGGCGCCCTGCCAGGCGAATCGTCTTGGCCAGCGGCACCAGCCCCTTGCGCAGCTCCGATCCAAGCCGGCCGGCGGCGCCGGTGATCAGGATACGTTCGTAATGCGGCATCGTTTACTCCACTTGCGAGACGGCGGTATTGATCCGCGAGATCGCCTCGGCCAGCACCTCTTCGCTGGTCGCGGTCGAGATGCGGAAATAGGGTGACAGTCCGTAGGCGACGCCGGGCACCGACGCCACCCGGCCTTCACTCAGCAGGTAATTCGCAACCGCGGTATCGTCTTCCAGCACGACGCCCTTCGGGGTCTTGCGGCCGATCAGGCTGGCGCAGCCGATATAGGCATAGAAGGCACCTTCCGGCGGCGACAGCGTCAGCCCGTTGATCTTCCCGATGCCGTCCACGACCAGATCGCGGCGCCTCTCGAAAGCCTGGCGGAAGCGCGCGACTTCGTCCTGCGGACCGTTGAGCGCGGCTACGGTCGCGGCCTGCGCGATCGAGCACACCGAGGTGCAGGACTGGCTCTGGATCGTCGACATCGCCTTGACGAGCGGCGCGGGTCCCGCCGCGTAACCGACGCGCCACCCGGTCATCGCGTAGGATTTCGAGACGCCGTTGACGATCAGCGTGCGGTCCTTGAGCTCGGGGCAGGCCTTGCCGAAGGAAACGAACTCGCGCCCGTCGAACAGGATGTGCTCGTAGATCTCGTCGGAGAGGACGAGCACTTGCGGGTGCATGGCTAGAATGGCGCCGAGTGCGCGCAAATCCGACTCCGAATAGACCGCGCCGGATGGATTACCCGGCATGTTGAGGAAGAGCCATTTCGTCCTCGGCGTGATTGCCTTTTCCAAGAGCGCTGGCGTCAGCCGGAAACCGGTGGTCTCCGGGCATTCGACGACGACCGGCGTGCCGCCGAGCAGCTTCACCATTTCGGGATAGGAGACGAAGTAGGGCGCCGGCAGGATTGCTTCGTCGCCCGTCTCCAGCGTTGCCATCAGCGCGTTGAAGATGATCTGCTTGGCGCCGTTGGCCACCACGATGTCATCGGCCGTGTAGTCCAGGCCGTTCTCGCGTCGGAATTTGCCGGCCACAGCCTGGCGCACCTCGGCCGTGCCGGCAGCGGCGGTGTAGAGGGTTTGTCCCGCTTTCGCCGCGAAATGCGCGGCATCGATGATGTGGAGGGGCGTCGGAAAGTCGGGCTCGCCCAGGCCGAGATCGATCACGTCCACGCCCCTGGCGCGTAGCGCCTTGGCGGCCTGCGAAGCGGCCATCGAGGCCGAAGGCTTCACCACCGAAAGGCGCGAGGCAATATAGCTCATCAGTCGTTCTCCGTGATGTAACCCTTGGACCGATCATTGGCTCGTGCGGCCGCACGGCGTTTGGCCGGATCGCCATAGCCGCCGCCGCCGGGCAGTTCGAGGATCAGCCGGCGTCCCGCCGGCACATGCTGCCAGCCCTTGGGCCGCATCTTCGTGCCGTCGTCGAGCTTGACCACGCCG
Source organism: Mesorhizobium sp. CA7 (assembly GCF_020165015.1). Lineage (NCBI taxonomy): Bacteria > Pseudomonadati > Pseudomonadota > Alphaproteobacteria > Hyphomicrobiales > Phyllobacteriaceae > Mesorhizobium > Mesorhizobium sp. CA7. The sequence goes on along the minus strand of NZ_JAIUHH010000005.1, from coordinate 77,171 downwards.
GCAGTGCCCGGCTTGCCGCCGTTACGGCCGTGGGCCGGATGATTGACCCGGTCGAACATGGCCGAGAAGTCGAATTCGTGGCCGTCGGTCGCTGCGATCTCGATGATCTGGCCGAGGCCGCCGCGGAATTCGCCGTCGCCGCCGGAGTTAGGGCGCAGCTCCTTACGCCAGATTACGATCGGGCCAGTATGTTCCGTCGCTTCGATCGGCATCGTGTGCACGCCGGACGGAAAGGCCGTCGCCGACAAGCCGTCGAGTTCGGGGCGGGCGCCCATGCCGCCAGAGTTGAACATCAGCACCTCGGCGCGGCGGCCGGATCCGCCTGCAACCGGGCGTGCCGAAATGTGGATGTTCCAGAGAGCACCGGCGCCTTCGGCGAGGATCTTGCCAGGCAGCGCCTTGGCGAAGGCGCCCAGCACGAGATCGGGCACCATGTGGCCAAAAATATGCCTGAGCGCCACCGGCGCCGGTCGCACGGCGTTCAGAATGTTGACCGGTGAGGATACGGTGAAGAAGGCAAGCGAGGCGGCGTTGTTCGGGATGTCGGGCGCCACCATGCATTTCAGCGCATAGCAGGCGTAAGCCTTGCTGTAGATGATCGGACAGTTGATGCCCCAGCGGCTCATCGGATCTGTGCCGGTGAAATCGACTTCGACATGGTCGTCGCGGACCGAGACCGTCGCTGCGAGCTTGACCGACTCGTCATAACCGTCGGTCACCAGCTCGTTCGACCAGCTTCCCTTCGGTAGCGCCTCGATGCGCTCGAGCATCGCGTCGCGGGTGCGCGAGAAGATGAAGTCGCCGAGCCCGTCGAGCGAGGTGAGGCCGATCTCCTTCATCATGTCGACGAGGCGGCGATGGCCGACCTCGTTGCAGGCTGCAAGCGAATAGAAATCGCCGACGACCTGGTTGGGCTCGCGGACATTGGCGCGCAGGATGCGGACGAGGTCGAGATTGACCTTGCCCTTCTCGGCGAACTTCATGATCGGGATCTGGATGCCTTCCTCATAGACCGACTTGCCGTCGGCGCCGAAGCCGCGGCCCCCAACATCGACGACATGTGCGGTACAGGCGAAGAAGGCGACGAGCTCGCCGTTGAGGAAGGACGGCGAGACCATGGTGATGTCGTGCAGGTGGCCGGTGCCGAGCCAGGGATCGTTGGTGACGTAAGTGTCGCCCTCGAACATTTGATCGCGCGGGATCTCGTTCATGAAATGCAGCACGGCTTCGGCCATAGTGTTGACGTGGCCGGGCGTGCCCGTCACCGCCTGCGCCAGCATCTGGCCACGCGGATCGAACACGCCGGCCGACAGGTCCCCGGATTCGCGCACCGAGGTGGAGAAGGCGGTGCGCAGCAGGGTGAGCGCCTGTTCCTCGACCACCGAGATCAACCGGTTCCACATGACCTGCATGCGGATTTCGCCAATATCGCTCATGCCTGGCTGCCTTTGCGGATCAGGAGGATCGCGCCGTCGCTCTGGATAACGGCATCGAAGCTGGTGGTGACGACGGTCGATGTCTCCCGTTCGACGATGACGGCCGGGCCAGCGATGCGATCGCCGGGGCACAGCGCTTCGCGTTCGATGATGCCGTAGCTCTGCGGCGCCCCCGTTGCCGGATCGAATACCGCGCGGGTCGTCGTCGGTTGGCTGGTCTTCTTGCCTGCGGTGAGCTCGTGCCTGGTGCCGGCCGGACGAATATCGGTCGCCTTCACCGACCAGGTGACGATCTCAATCTCCAGCCCGTCGAGCCCGTCGATGGCGCGGCCGAAGAAGCGCTGATAGCTGGTCTCGAACAGCGCCTTGAGCCTGGCGGCCGCATCGTCGCCGAACGGCTCGTCCGATACCGGCACGGGGATTTCCCAGCCCTGGCCGGCATAGCGCATGAAGGCGGTGATCTCGCAGACGATCTGGCCACTGGCGCCGGTGCGGACAAAGCCTTCGGCGGAGGCTTTGAGATCGGAGAGCAGGGCGTTGACTTCGGCCGGCTTGAAGCGCGAAAGGCGCGTCAGTTTCGAGGCCAGCGCCTCGTAGCCGAACGGCGCCTTGAGGAAACCGATCGCCGATCCAACGCCGGCGCCGCGCGGCACGATGCACTGATCGATGCCGAGCTTTTCGCAAAGCCTTGCCGCATGCAGAGGCGCTGCGCCGCCAAAGGCGATCATCAGATTGTCGGAAATGTTCTTGCCGTTCTCAACGGCGTGTACGCGGGCGGCGTTGGCCATGTTCTCGTCCACCACCTCGCAGATGCCGAAGGCGGTCGATATGGCATCCAGCGACAGGCGCTCGCCGACATCGCGCAGGATCGCCTGCTCGGAAGCGGAGATGTCCAGCTTGATCGCGCCACCGGCGAAATTGTGCGGATCAAGCTTGCCGAGCACCAAGTCGGCGTCGGTGATCGCCGGGCGCTTACCGCCGCGGCCATAGCAGGCCGGGCCAGGTTCCGAGCCGGCGCTCTCCGGTCCGGTCTGGATGCGGCCCATAGCGTCCACCCAGGCGATCGAGCCGCCGCCGGCGCCGATCTCGATCATCTCGATCACGGGGATCGAGATCGGCATGCCGGAGCCCTTGGAGAAGCGATAGGTGCGCGCCACTTCGAACGTTCTCGCCGTACGCGGCGCAAAATCCTCGATCAGGCAGATCTTGGCGGTGGTTCCGCCCATGTCATAGGAGACGACCTTCTCCAGGCCGAAGCGCCGAGCGATGTCGGCGGCAAAAATGGCGCCGCCCGCGGGACCGGACTCGACCAGCCGGACAGGGAATTCAGAAGCAGTTTCCACCGAGATCAGGCCGCCGCCGGAATGGATCATGAAGACCGGGCACTCGGCGCCCATGTCCTTGAGCCGCGTCTGCAGGCGGGCGAGGTAGTCGGCCATCTGCGGCCGCACATAGGCGTTGGCGCAGACCGTATTGAAGCGCTCGAACTCGCGCATCTGCGGCGAGACCTCGGCGCTGATCGAGATCGGGATGGTGAGCTTGCGAGCGAGGATCTGGCGCGCCCGGCGCTCGTGGTCGGGGTTGGCGTAAGCGTGGATGAAGCCGATCGCCACCGAGCCGAAATTGCCAGCCAAGATCTTCTCGGCGATTGCTTCCAGCGCCGCTTCGTCGAGCGGCTGCAGTTCCTGGCCCTCGGCGCCGATGCGGCCCTTGACGGTGAAACGATCTTCACGCGGGATCAGCGGCGTCGGCAGCTGCAGGTTCAGATCATACTGCTCGAACCGGTTCTCCGTCCGCATCTCGATCACATCGCGAAAGCCTTCCGTCGTGACGAGCGCGGTCCTGGCGCCGCGCCGCTCGATCAGCGCATTGGTGGCGAGCGTCGTGCCGTGGATGATGATGCCGATCTCGGCTGCCGAAATTCCGGCATCGCGGACGACGACGTCGATGCCGTCGAGGATCGCCTGCTCGGGCGCCGAATAATTGGTCAGCACCTTGGTCGAAAACATCGTTCCCCTGACATCGAGGGCGATGTCGGTGAAGGTGCCACCGATGTCCGCGCCGAGGCGGATGTCGTCTGATCTGGAGGTCATGCCGTGGCCTTCTGCGAAGCGAGTGCTGCGTCGCGCATCTGGGAAAGGGTCTGCCGGGGCGTGAGCGCTTCGGGCGAGATGGCGATGTCGAGAACGGCGCCGGTCGCAGATTGCTGGGCCCGCCGGAACGCCGCCGCGAAATGCCCGGTGCTTTCGACGCGCTCGGCGTGAAAACCATAGGCCCTTGCCAGCGCCACGAAGTCCGGGTTTTCCAGCGAGGTGCCGGAGACGCGGGCCGGATAGTTGCGTTCCTGATGCGCGCGGATCGTGCCGTATATGCCGTTGTTGATGATGAGCACGATTGGCTGCGCGCCTGCCTGCATAGCCGTGCCGAGCTCCTGGCAGTTCATCTGGAAGTCGCCGTCGCCGGCAAAGCATACGACTGTGCGCTGCGGAAACGCGACTTTCGCGGCGATGGCTGCGGGCAGGCCATAGCCCATGGCACCGGATTGCGGGGCAAGCAGCCGCGCGTCCGGCCCGAACTTGAAGAACTTGTTCGGCCAGACCGTGAAATTGCCGGCGCCGTTGGTGAGGATGACGTCGGCCGGCAAGGTCTCGCGCAACCAGGCGGTGACCGCGACCATGTCGACCGGGCCGGGCTGGACGGGTGCCGCGAATGTGGCTTCATAGGCCTTGCGCGCCGCCGCGCGCCAGTTGGCCCAGCCACCTTTCACCGGCGTCAGCGCCTTGGCGAAAGCGTTCGGTCCGGCATGGACGCCGATCGCGGGCACGTAGATCTTGCCGATTTCGCGGTCGGAGCCGTGCACATGGATCAGCTTCTGGCGCGGCACCGGAACGTCGAGCAGCGTGTAGCCGTCGGTCGTCATCTCGCCGAAGCGGACATTGACGGCGAGGATCACATCCGCGTCGTGGATCAACGTCTTGACATGCGCCACCATGCCGACGCCGGCTTCGCCAACGAAGACTGACGAATGGTTGTCGAACTGGTCCTGGTAGCGGAAGGCGGCAATGACGGGGATGTCGGAAGCCTCGGCGAAGGCCTGGAGCGCGGCGCGTCCATTTGTCGTCCAGTTGGCCCCGCCTATCAGCAGCACCGGCCTCTCGGCCGCAGCCAGCATCTCAAGCGCCGACGAAAGGGCATCCTGCGACGGAGCGGCTTCGAAAATCGAAGCAGGGCCGCTGAGCGGCGCGGCCTCGGTCGAGGTCGTCAGCATGTCTTCGGGCAGCGCGACGACGACGGGGCCGGGCCGGCCGGTCAAGGCGGTGGTCCAGGCGCGCGCCAAGATTTCAGGCAGGCGCTCAACGTCCTCGATCTCGACCGCCCATTTGGCGACGGTGCCGTAGACGGCGCGGTAGTCGATCTCCTGGAAGGCCTCGCGGCCCTTCATATCGGTGCCGACCTGGCCGACGAAGAGGATCATCGGCGAACTATCCTGCATCGCGGTGTGAATGCCGATGCTGGCATTGGTCACGCCTGGGCCGCGGGTCACTAAGCAGATGCCGGGCGATCCCGTCAGCTTGCCGTAGGCCGAGGCCATGAACGCCGCGCCGCCTTCATTGCGGCAAAGCACATAGTCCAGCCTGCCCTTGGTATCGTGCAGCGCGTCGAGAACGGCGAGATAGCTTTCGCCGGGCACGCCAAAGCTCTTGGTCGCGCCCAAGGCGATCAGGCATTCGACAAGAAGGCGACCGCCATTGCGGACCATGCTTCGACATCCTCTTAAGCCGGTGGCAAGCGGACCGAGCCTGCCTTTCGGATTTATACCTGCACTGCGGCCGGTCGACGCGAAATCAAGAAATGCGATCCATACGAAAGTTTTTCTTTCGCTATGAAATCCGCACCAAAACACCGGGGTTCATCATGCCCGACGGATCGAATGCATCCTTCAGCCGTGCCATGAGCTCCCGCTCCACCGGACTTCTGTTTCGGTCGGCCATGGCGATCTTGGCGCGGCCGAGCCCATGCTCGGCGGCGAAGCTCCCGCCCATGTTGGTGGCTGAAGCGGCCAGCGCCTCAGCGAATACCGCGGCTTTCCCATCGAAATCGGCGCGGCCTTCCGGCGGCGACAGATTGTAGTGGATGTTGCCGTCGCCGAGATGGCCGAACGGGTTGATCCGCACGCCCGGAAGAATCTCGTGGCATAGTTTCGCGCCTGCCTCGATGAAGCGCGCGATCGCGCCCGGCGGCACGGAGATGTCGTGCTTGAGCTGCTCGCCCTCCAGCCGCTGGCCTTCCGGCTGCTCTTCGCGCAGGCGCCAGAACTGCGCCCGCTGCGCGCCCGAATTGGCCAGCGCGCCATCGACGACCAGGCCTTGCTCCATGCCCCATTCCAGCGCCGAACCCAGGATGTCGTCGAGGGGAACGCGCGTCGAGCCCGACGCCATCTCGACGAGCAGATAGACGTCGCCCCGCGTCTCCAGCTGATAGGCGAGGTCTGGAAGATGCTTGAGCGCGAGCGTCAGGCCGACATCCGAAAAGAATTCAAGGCCGGTAAGGAACTCTCCGGCCTCGCCACGCAGAAACGCGCCGAACGACACGGCGGCGGCGAAGTCGGACATCACCAGCAGCGCGCTCGCCCGCTGCTTTGGCGAGGGATAGAGCCTGAGGATTGCTCGCGTCACGATGCCGAGCGTGCCTTCCGAACCGCAGAACAGCTTGCGCAGCTGATAGCCTGCATTGTCCTTCTGTACCGCGCGCATTCCGTCCCACACCGTGCCGTCCGCCATGACGACCTCGAGGCCGAGGACCAGATCCTGCATCATGCCGAAGCGGAAGGCCTGGCTGCCGCCGGCATTGGTGCCGATCAGACCGCCGATCCTGGCGCTGCCTTCGGCCCCAAGATGCATCGGGAACATCAGGCCATGCGGCTCCAGTGCCTCGTGCAGCGCGGCGAGCACGACGCCTGCCTCAACCGCGATCGAGCCGCTCTCCGGATCCGGCTCGCCGATTGCGGTCATGCGCGACAGCGAGACGATAACCGCGTCGGGCTGCTCGGCGACGGCCCCACCACACAGGCCGGTATTGCCGCCTTGCGGCACGACTGCCAATCCTGCCTGCCGGCAAGCCTTGACGACCGCGGCCACCTCCGCGGTGTTGGCGGGGCGGGCGACGCCCACGGGCCGGACGCCGTAGCGGTTGAGCCAATCGCGCTGGTAAGGTTGGGCATCATCGCCCGAAAGCCAGCCTTTCGGTCCGAGTATCCCGCGCAGGGCGACTATAGGATCGGTCATTGAAATTCCTGCTGATGTGCGCGCGAACGTTGCATCTCCCGGGATGCTGTTCAATGACCCAGCACCTGCGACAGAAATTGACGGGTTCGCTCGTTTCGGGAGGACGTGAAGAACGCCTCCGGCGGCGCCTCTTCGACGATCTCGCCGCCGTCCATGAAGATGACCCGGTCGGCGGCGCGACGGGCGAAGCCCATTTCGTGGGTCACGCAGATCATCGTCATGCCTTCGGAAGCGAGCGTCACCATGACATCCAGCACCTCGGCGATCATCTCCGGGTCGAGCGCCGAGGTCGGCTCGTCGAACAGCATGATCTGCGGCTGCATGCAGAGCGCGCGGGCGATCGCGACGCGCTGCTGCTGGCCGCCGGAAAGCTGGCTCGGAAACTTCATTGCCTGCTCAGGGATTCGCACCTTCTCCAGAAAGCGCCTGGCCGTCGTCTCGGCTTCCGCGCGCGGCCGCTTGCGGACGATCATTGGCGCGATCATGCAGTTCTCCAGCACCGTCATGTGCGGGAACAGATTGAAGTGCTGGAACACCATGCCGACTTCGCGCCTGATCCCGTCGATATTGCCGACGTCGTCGTTGAGCTCGGTGCCGAGCACGGCGATGCGGCCGCCGTCATGCTGTTCGAGCCGGTTGATGCAGCGGATCAGGGTGGATTTGCCGGAGCCTGACGGACCGCAGATGACGATCCTTTCGCCGCGCTCGACGGAGAGATTTATCTTCCGCAGCGCGTGGAACGACCCGTAATGTTTGTCGAGACTTTCGATTTGCACGGCCGAGCCGGACGGGAGCGTCGATTCCATGCATGCCTCCTTAGCGGTCGCCGACCGCCATGCGCCGCTCGAGGTAAGCGCCGTAGCGGGACAGGCTGAAGACGAAGACGAAATAGATGAAGGCAATGAAGGCATAGACCTCGACATAGGCGAAGCGCCATTCGCCGGTGCCATAGGCGGCGTTGCCGGAGGCCAGGATCTCGAAGAAGCCGACGATGACCACCAGCGAGGTCTCCTTGAACGAGATGACGAACTGGTTGATCGTGGCCGGCAGCGCGTTGCGCATCGCCTGCGGCAGAAGGATGCGGCCGATACGCTGCCAGTAGCTCATGCCGAGCGCCATGGCGGCTTCTTCCTGCCCGGCCGGGACGCCCTGCATGCCGCCTCTGACGATCTCGGCCTGATAGGCGGAGAAGAACAAGGCGGAACCCAGGATCACCCGGTAGAGCTTGTCGCCCGCCATCCACTGCGGCAAGGCGAAAGGCAGGACGATGGCGAAGGTGAACAGGATCGAGATCAGCGGCAACGACCGGACCCCATCGATGATGAGACCGGTGGTCCTGGATATCCATGGCAGCTCGGAGCGGCGCAGCAGCGCCAGGCAGACCGCCAGCGGGAAGCCGATCAGGCAGGTGGTCACGAAGATGAAGAGGGTGAGCGCCAGCCCGCCCCAGGCTTCCTCGCCGACATAGGAAAGGCCGAGCACGCCGCCCTTCATCAGCACGTAGTACGACGCTGCTCCTGCTCCCCACACCAGCGCGATCCGGCGTCCGGTCCAGAAGGCCGGAATACAGCTCAGCACCGTCATCACCACCACGGTCAGGCAGGCGAGCGCGGAGCGCCATTGCTCCTCGAAGGGATAGAGGCCGAACAGGATGATCCGCCACCGGGCAGCGATGACCGACCAGCAGGCTCCCGCCGCCGCCTGGCACGCATCGGGTCCACCGCTGGTCGTGAACACGGCAGAAAAGACTGCCCAGTTGAGCAGTTTCCAGACGATAGAGACCATGATCGCCAGGGAGATCAGCGACAGCAGCGCCTGGAGCGGCGTCGCGAAGAAGCGGCGCTTCAGGTCTTCGAGCCTGCCCGGGGCAGGGGGGGCGACAATGACCATCTCCATCTCTGTCATCCCCTCAGTTGATTGCCCTTGAGGGCAATGGCCTTGTTGATGCGGTTGAAGACGGCGGCGAGGCTGAGATTGATGGCGAGGAAGCCTCCCATCAGGATGCCGATCACTTCCAGGGTCTGGCCGGAATGATTGATGGTCAACGCCACGATCATGAAGAAGTCGGTGAAGCCGACGGCAATGCCCATGGTCGTCGCCTTCATCAGCCAGACATACTGGTTGGCAAGGATCGGCAGCATGGCCCGCAACGCCAGCGGCAGACGCACCAGCGTGAAGACGCGCCATGGGCTCAAACCGAGCGAGAGTGCAGCTTCCATCTGGCCCATGCCGACAGATTTGAAGCCGCCGCGCACGATTTCTGCGATGTAGGAGCCGCCATAGATGGCGATTGCGATAGCCAAGGCGGAGAATTCCGGCGGAACGCGCAGGCCGCCCCTCAGGTTGAGGCCTTCCAGGGCCGGGAAATCGAGCAGCGGTGCGTCAGGCAGACGTCCTACCACCAAAACGATGGCCGCGCAGGCCAGCGCCGCAGCAGCACCGGCAAGCTGAATGGTGGCACGCTGGCCGAACGGCTGGCTGAGCCGTGACGTCCTGCCCAGCCAGACCGGCAGTGCGATGGCGGCGATCACGGCCGATGTGGCCAGCGCCATTGCCGTCCCGCCGACATTCGGCGCCGGCACGTAGAGGCCGCGGCTGGTCAGCAGAAAGCCCCAGGCTTCGTGTGCAGCGCGCGGCGTCGGCAGGTGCGTGATCAAAGCGTACCAGAAGAAGACCTGGAGGATCAGCGGGATGTTGCGGAAGATGTCGACATAGGTGCGGCCGAGCAATTGCGCCAGTTCGTTGGACGAGGTCCGCGCCAGGCCGACGATCGTCCCGACGAGCGTTGCCAGGATCAGCCCGGTGCAGCCCAGGAACAGCGTGTTGATGATGCCGATAAGGAAGAACCACCAATAGGGATCGTTGGCCGTGGCCGGCAGCAACGAGAAGTTCACGTCCCAGCCCGTCGACTTGAACAGGAAGTCGAAGCCGGAGGTAATGCCTTGCTCGGCGAGGTTGCGCCTGGCGATCATCACGCAGGCAAGGACCATCGCGGCGAGTGAGCCGACATAAAGGGCCTGCAACAGCGCGTTGCGGACCTTCTGATTTCTCAGCAGGCTGATCATCAGGATCTTCCCGAATTGGCGCCGGCTCCGCCGGGCAGGCGGCCGGGCGGAGCGCAAAGCGGATGCGTTAGGAACGGATCAGTCGATCACCAAGGGGATCAGTCGATAACCAGCGGGAACAGGACGCCGCCATTGTTCCAGAGGTTGGTTAGCTCGCGATCCATCTTGTAGGGCGAATCCTTGCCCAGGTCGCGATCGAAGATCTCGCCGTAATTGCCGACCTTCTTGATCACGTTGTAGGCCCAATCGTCGGAGAGTCCGAGGCCCTTGCCCATGCCGGGCGTGACGCCAAGGAACTTCGCCACCTGCGGCGAGGTCGGCTTGGCCTTGATCTCGTCGACGTTCTTGGAGGTGATGCCTTCCTGCTCGGCGAAGATCAGTGTGCTCAGCGTCCAGTTGGCGATGTCGACCCAATTGTCGTCGCCTTGGCGCATGATCATGACTTCCGGCTCTACCGCGAGCACGTCGGGCAGGATGACATGGTCTTCGACCTTGCTCTTGGCGATGCGGGCGATGGCCAATGTCGGACCCCACTGCGCATAAAGATCGCAACGGCCGGAGAAGTAGGCCTGCTCCAACTCTTCCGTCTTTTCGATCAGCACCGGCTCGAGCTTGATGCCGAGCTTCTGGGCGTAGGCGGCGACCTGCTGTTCCTGCGAAGTGCCGGCGGGAATGCAGATCGTGCCGCCATTGGCATCCTTGAGCGATTTCAGGTTGAGCTCCTTATGCGCCATCACCTTGGTGGTGCCGAGATAGTAGGACATCGAGAATTGCAGGCCGAGCTCGGTATCGCGGCTGAGTGTGCCGCCCGAGGCCTTGATGATGATGTCGACATCGCCCGACTGAAGCGAGGGCCAGCGCTGCGCCCAGCTGATCGGCACGATCTTCAGTTTCGCCGGATCGCCGAACACAGCGGTCGCCACCGCCTTACAAAGGTCGATGTCCATGCCCTTCCAGTTGCCCTTGTCGTCCACTTCGGCGAAGCCGAGATAGGAGCCGTCATGGCCGGTGCAGTTGAGCACGCCGCGGGCCTTCACGGTCTCCAGCGTCTTGCCGCCGGCGGCTTCAGCCGGCGCCGCCAGATGCGCGAGGCCCAGGGCCATGGCGGCGGCCCCCCATTTGATCATTTTCATAGTTGTTGTCTCCACTGTTGAGGTTGTTCCGTTTCTTGTTGTTGGAACCCCGCAAGATGTCTTCGGGACTCGGTCTCGAAGCCGCCTCTCAGTCGGAAAGCGGGGTCGGTTTCGGCAAGGAGAGTTTCAGGTCGCTGCGCCAGTCCTCCTGGGCCAGCCACCGATGGAGCGCCGCCACCGCCTTCACGCGCAGATGCCCGCGCGGGACGACGAGATAGAAACCAGGCACTTCCTCCGGCTTCATATCGGCAATAGCGTCGCGGCCGATCGGCGCCACCAGAGCGCCGGAGCGGAAATCTTCCTCGGCATCGATCACGGAAACCAGGCCGACGCCGATGCCCTGCAGGGTCGCCCGACGCATGGTCGCGGCATCGTCGAAGCTGATGCTGCGGTCTCCATCCGTCAGCTCGACGCCAAGGTGCCGCAGAATATCCGGCCACAGGCGCTTCGACTTGACGGTGTCGAGCAGCGTGAACTTCGTGAGATCGTGCGCCGACTTGATCTTTTCGCCGATCGCCGGCGTGCAGCAAATGATCTTCGGATCCGGCACCAAGAGCGTGGTTTCATAGTCCGGCCAGTTGCCGTAGCCCCACTGCACGGTCATATCGATGTCGTCGCGCCCGAAGTCAGGCAGGTCGACCATCGTCGTCAGGCGCAGATCGGCGCCCGGCAGCATCTCGCGGAAGAGCGAGAGCCTGGGCAGCAAATAGTGCGTGGCGAAGTAGGGGCTGGCATTGAGGTTGATGCGGTCGCGGTAGTTCGACTTGGTGACGCGGCGGACACCTTCGGAAAACTCCTCGAAGCCGGCCTTGACGTAGTGCGAGAGCAAAATGGCGGATTCGGTCAGCTCGATCGAACGACCCTTGCGCTCGAACAGCGTCACCTGGAGCGTGTCCTCCAGGAGCTTGATCTGCTGCCCGACCGCTTGCGGCGTGACCAGCAATTCATCGGCTGCCTGCCTAAAACTCTTGTGCTGCGCGACGGCGTGGAAAACGCGCAGCGCATTGAGCGATGGGAGGCGAAGCTTGCCGGTCATGGGAATTCCGCCTCCTTTCGTTCGAGACTCCGTCGAGCATGCACTGCTGAATGTCAGCCGGGCCGGGCTGATGAAGTTGGTTCAGGCGTAGATGTAACCACCTGAGACAATGACGTTTTCGCCGGTCATGTAGGTATTCTTGGGTCCGCCGGTCATGAGTACCCACTCGGCGATTTCCGTCGGCTCGGCGCCGCGGCCGAGAGGGCTTGCCTTAGCCAGCTCCTCGAGAAAACCGAGCGCCTTTGCCTTCTCCGTGGCCATGCCGGCGGGTGCGACGGAATTCACCAGGACGCCGTCCTTGGCGACGTGATGGGCAAAGGAGCGCGTCAGGCTGACGACGGCTGCCTTCGTCGCTGCATAATGGGCGTTCTGCGGATGCGCCTTGAAGGCATCGACCGAGGTGAGGTTCACAATCCGCCCGCGGACATGGTTCTTCGGCTCTTGCGCCTGCATGTGGCGAACCGCGGCCACCATCATGTGATAGGTGCCCTTGATGTTGATGCCGTTGGAGGCGTCCCAATCGGCGTCGGTGATTTCGAGCAGCGGACGGCGCGGATAGATGGCGGCGCAATTGATCAGCGTGTCGATGCGCCCGAGCTTCGAAACGATGGCGTCGAAAGCGGCATGGCACTGCGGGCCGACCTGGATGTCGCAAGTCGCCGCTGCGGTCGGCAGGCTCTTGGCCTTTGCCGGATCGAGCGCGCTCTGCGCTGCTTCCTGGTTGATGTCGATGATACCGATCTTTGTCGCTCCGGCCTCCACGGCCATGCGGGCGAGAAGAGCGCCGAGGCCTGCGCCGCCGCCAACGATCAGAACGGAAAGGTCTTTCATCCTGTTTCCCTTACTTGGTGCCGCTCGGCGAGGTTGGCCAGGTGGGCATGATGTCAAAACGGGTAACGTCGGCCCATGCGGGGAGCGCGAGAACCGCGGTCACCATCTTGGCCACGTCATCCGGCTGCACCACTTTGCTGGCGTACATGGCCTCGCGCGTCTTGGCGTCGAGGATGTCTTCATAGAGCTGCGTCTCGACACGGCCGGCGACGATCTCGGTGACGCGTATGCCGGACGCAGAGAGGTCGGCGCGCAGCGCGCCGGCAAAGCCGGAGATAGCCGCCTTGGTGGCCGCGTAGACGGCGATGTTGGAGAATGCCGTGTGGCCGGCGACGGAACCGGTGAACAAGATATGGCCCGACTGCCGCTCGCGCATCTGCGGCACGACGAGGCGGGTGAGCAGGATCGCGGCACTGAGGTTCACCTCGAGCGTGGTGTCGATGTCGGCGATGTTCATATCGGCGAAATTGCCGAGCGGCGGCATGATGCCGGCATTGTTGATCAAGACGTCGACGGTGAGATCGGCCAGCACCGATTCCAGCGCCTCGCGGTCGGTAACGTCGACGGCGATCGGCACGATGCCCGGACGCTCGGCCTGTAGCTCCTTGAGCGCGGCCTGGCTGCGGCCGACGGCATAGACGTCGTAGCCGGCGTCGCTCAGCGCAATTGCCATCGCCCGCCCTATGCCGCTCGTCGCTCCTGTTATGAAGGCTGTCGTCACCTGGGCTTCCCCGATTGCTTGGATTTCAGTTTGCGGCCTGGGCCGATGCCGCGAAACCAAGAAAAGCAGCAAAAAGGAAAGATAAACTTTCGAACGCCTTTCGGCGGCTGGAATATTCCGGCGTGCCTACGCGGCGACAAACGCTGCTATCCCAAGGAAAACAATGTCCTCAACCTGCGAAGGCGGATTTCCGATCGCCAACTGAGAAAAAACATGGCTTTCGTAAACAACCGGCCGCCCGCGCGGCGACAGAGGCAAACGACGTCGAAGTCGGGTGAACCTACCCGGCGGTCGGCAAAGGCTTTTTCAGCTTGGTGAAAAGCGAGGCCGCCGCGGCCTTCTGCTCGGCCTCGGTTGCCTCGACGCCCGAGGCTTTGGCAAGTGCGCGCACACGTCCCAAACTGTTCTGCAGATGCTTGCGCATCGCCTGTCGGGCTTTGCTTCCGTCCTGCCTTTCAATGGCATCGACGATGGCTTTGTGCTCGCTGTGGATGCGCGCGTAGTAGCTGTCCTTGAGGGCAGGCTCGACGACATAACCGAGCTGGAATCTCGGCACGATCATCGGCCCGAGATAGGCAAGGAAGCCGTAGATGAATTCGTTGCGCGCCGCCTTAGCGATCGCGAGGTGGAAGTCGTAATCGTAATGGATCTGGACCGCGGCGGGGTCGGCCTGCTGCGCGTCGATGTCATCCATTATGGCGCGGATGCCGCTTGCTTCCTTGTCGGTGCGGCGTTCCGCACAGAGCCCGGCGGATTCCACCTCGACGCTCAGTCTGAGTTCAAGCAAGGAGATGGTTTCCGGCAGGGTCCTGAGTGCCTCGTCCGGGATCGAGAAACTGCGCGGGGTCGGCGTCTCGCTGACGAACATGCCGCGCCCCTGCTGCGGAACCACCATACCCTCGGAGCGCAGCCGCGCCACTGCTTCGCGCACGACGGTGCGGCTGACGTCGTATTCGGCGCAAAGTTCCGCCTCGGTCGGCAGTTGCGCGCCGGGCTGCAACTGACCGGAGCGGATCTTTTCGGCCAAGCTCTCCGCCACCAGGGTGGAAAGCGGCTTGCGTTTGGTCATTGAGGTCCTTCCGTTCAAATCAGATCAGGGCCGTTCAAGTTCAGATTCGGGATGATGCCCGAACCGGCAGGACCATTCAAACCGCCGCGGTGACGATCAGTTCGACCAGCATGCCGGGCTTGGCCATGCAGCCCTCGCCGGAGGAGCGGGCCGGCGCGTGCTCCTTCGGCATTCAGGCATCCCAGACCGTGTTGACCTCGTCGAAATCCCGCACGTCGTCCAGCCACATCTGGACGTGCAGGATGCGGGTCTTGTTAGTGCCCGACTTGGCGAGCAGCGCGTCGATCTTGTCCAGCACCTCGCGCATCTGGTCGGCCGCGGATTGGCCCGGCTTCGCCACCTGACCGGTGAGGTACAGCGTGCCGTTGTGGATGACGCCGTGATGAACGCGGGTGTCGAAGTCGAAGCGCTGGATGTCGGTCACGGGTTCTCTCTCAGGTAGCCGGCGTCAGCCGAATGGGATTGCCTTGCAGATACTGCGCGTAGGGCGCCTGGACGAGCCAGCCGGCATCGACGGGCAGGGTCACGCCGGTTATCGAGGCGGCGCGGTCGGAGCACAGGAACAGCGCGGCCTCGGCAACGTCGCGCGGCTCGACGAAGCGGCGCAGAGCCGTGGTCGCCTGGATGGCTTCGGGGTTGCGCTCGCCCTTGGCGATCTTTGCTTTCAGCCCGTCCGACAGCGTGTAACCCGGAGCCACGGCATTGACGCGTACCCCATGCGGGCCGAGCTCGGCGGCCAACATCTGGGTGAGGGCCAGCACCGCATGTTTGCCCGGCGTATAGGCCGGCAGCGACAGCGGCGCGAAAGAGGCAAGCGAGCCGACATTGAGGATCGCCCCGCGCCCGGCCGCCGACATCAGCCGGCCGAACACCTGGCAGCCGAGCAGGGTGCCGCGATAGTTGATGCGCCACATCTCTTCGTCTTCGGCGAGGTCCTGGTCGAGCACATGCTTGCCACTCTGCAGGATGCCGGCGCAGTTGACGACGACATGAGGCGTGCCGAACGCGCTCACGACTTCCGTCGCCAGCGCCTCGACGGAGACGGGATCGGCAACATCGGTCCGGACGAAGAGGGCGCGCGGCGCGCCTATGCTCCCGCAGGCGCTCGCCGTTTCCTTGCCACGGACGCTGTCGCGGCCGGCGACGACCACCTGATAGCTGTCCCCGGCAAAGCGCTCGGCGATCGCACGGCCGATGCCGGACGTGCCGCCGATGATGACGGCGCTCATTGCATCAGCCATGGTGGCGGTCCTTTCGCTCGATGTCGAAGAACGCGGCCATGGCCTCGACCTGGAAATCCATCATCGGGCGTCCGGGTTGGATGCGGCAGCCGATCGTCTTCGCCGCCTTGAGCAGGGCGGTCTCGGCCGGCTCCATGATGATGTCGACCACTGTCATGTTCGGGGTCAGCTTGCTAACATCCATCGGCAGCGGGTCGCCGGCTTTCAGGCCGGACGGCGTCGCGTTGATCGCCATGTCCATGCCGGACGGGTCGGGATCTGCGACTTCGATGCGGCAATCGGGGAAGGACTTGTTGACCAGCGATGCGAGTTTTTGCGCGCGTTCCCTGTCGATGTCGGCCAGGCGGATTTCCGCCGCGCCTTCTTCAGCAAGGCAATAGGTCAGCGACGACCCCGCGCCGCCGGCGCCGACCTGCAGGATGCGCTTGCCGGCGATCTGGTGTCCGCCTGCCTTCAAGCCATCGATGAAGCCGACGCCGTCGAAATTGTCGGCATACCAGCTGCCGTCCGCCTGCCGGCGCACCGAGTTGGCGCTCTGCACGCGCGCGGCGCGGTCGTGAGCGGCCGCGCATTTGTGGTAGACCGGGACCTTATAGGGCACGGAGATGATCACACCTCTGATGTTCTCGGCCGCCGTGATGCCGGCCCAGAAAGTGTCGAAATCTTCCGGACGGCAGCTCAGCGGCACCATCAGGCTGTCGAGCCCCTTCTGCTCGAAGATCTCATTGAATATGCCGGGGCTCTTCGCATGGCCCACAGGATGGGCCAGCATGACGAAGATGTCGGCCTTGCCGGTTCCGCGCATCGGTTATTCCTTTCCGTTTGACAGTTCGTGATCACTCAGGATTTCGAGCGCCCGCACGAGTGACGAATGGTCGGCGTCCGCGCCGGCGGTTCGCGCTGAGCAGGCATTCATCAGCTGCTGCGCCGTTGCCGTGCCCGGCAATGCAACGCCAAGCGCGCGAGCACTTTCGAGCGCAAGACCGAGATCCTTCTGGTGCAGCCGGATGCGGAAACCCGGGGCGAAGGCGCGGGCGATCATGCGCTCGCCATGCACTTCAAGCACGCGCGATGAGGCGAAGCCGCCCATCAGGGCAGTGCGCACCTTCGCCGGATCGCAGCCGGCCTTGCCGGCAAAGACCAGCGCTTCGGCAACCGCCTCGATGTTGAGCGCGACGATGATCTGGTTGGCGATCTTGCATGTCTGGCCGGCGCCGTTCTTTCCACCGATCAGCGTGATGTTGTTGCCGAGCTCCTCAAAGATCGGCAGCGCGCGCTCGAACTCGGCGGCCGGTCCGCCGACCATGATGGTGAGGCTCGCCGCCTTGGCGCCGACCTCGCCGCCGGAGACCGGCGCGTCGAGATAGCCGCCCCCCGCTTCCGTGATTTTCGCCGCAAATTGGGCGGTGGCGATCGGGCTGATCGAGCTCATGTCGATGACCAGCTTGCCGGCGGATATCCCTTCAAGCACGCCGTTCTGGCCAAACAGGACGCGCTCCACGTCAGGCGTGTCGGGCAGCATCGTGATGACGATCTCCGCGGTTCGCGCCACCTCAGCGGCGGAGGCGACGACCGATGCTCGCAGATCTGCAGGCAGAGGCGAGCGGTTGAGCACCGTGACGACCTCATGCCCTGCGTCGGCGAGATGCCTTGCCATCGGCGCCCCCATGACGCCCAGTCCGATAAAGCCAATCTTCATTTGCAACTCCGTTGCGGCCAGAGCCATCTTGCAGGCCAAGCTTGCCATATGATATAGGACATCATATAAATTTCAATGCACCTTCTTCTCATTGGAGACCGATCGCAAGATGCAGGAGCGTGTCAATTCGCTAAAGGCTGCCGTGCAGGCGGGCAAACCCCATATCGGTATCTGGTGCTCGCTGGCTTCGGCGCTGACCACCGAGGTCGTCGCCGGCTCCGGGACGGGCTGGCTGCTGATCGACGGCGAACACAGCCCGAACGATCTGCGCAGCATCATGGCGCAGCTGCAGGTCGCGGCAGCGTTTCCTTGTGAGGCAGTGGTGCGCCTGCCGTCCGACGATGCCAGCCTCATGAAGCAGACTTTGGATGTCGGCGCCCGCAGCTTGATGATTCCAAATGTGCGCACGGCGGAGCAGGCACGCGCCATCGTCGCAGCCATGACCTATGCGCCA
This sequence comes from Mesorhizobium sp. CA7, assembly GCF_020165015.1. Taxonomy (NCBI): domain Bacteria; kingdom Pseudomonadati; phylum Pseudomonadota; class Alphaproteobacteria; order Hyphomicrobiales; family Phyllobacteriaceae; genus Mesorhizobium; species Mesorhizobium sp. CA7. The sequence goes on along the minus strand of NZ_JAIUHH010000005.1, from coordinate 59,201 downwards.
GGCGGCTTCCGCGGCTTTTCCGTCGGTCATCGTGCCAACGCGTTTGGCCGCATCGCCAGCTACCACGCCAAGGCACGCGAGCAGCAGCTGCTGGCCGTCCAGATCGAGGACGAATCGGGCGTCGCCAATGCGGGCGAGATCGCCGCTGTCGCGGGCGTCGATGTGCTCTTCGTCGGCCCCGGCGATCTCTCCACCAATATGGGCGCGATGGGCAATCCAGGCGCTGCACATGTGCAGGAGGCGATCGCTTCGGTACGCAAGGCCGCGGCCGCCGCTGGCAAGGCCAGCGGCATCCTGGCGCCGGTCAAGGCCGACGCCGACCGCTATGTCGCCGACGGCTTCACCATGATTGCGGTGGGCTCGGATCTCGGTTTGCTGGCGCGGGGCTCGGATGCCCTGATCGCTTCGTTCAGGCAGTAGGAAAAGCCATGGCAATTCCTCCTTACAAGGCGCCTTCCCGGAACGCCTACGACATCGTCATCGTCGGTGGCGCGGTGATCGGTTCGTCGACCGCTTACTGGCTGAGCCAGGCGCTGGGCAGCGGCGCGTCGATCCTCGTGGTCGAACGCGACTCAAGCTACGAGTTCTCCTCGACGGCGCTCTCCACCAGCGCAATCCGCCAGCAGTATTCTAACCCGATCAATGTGAAGATCAGCCAGTTCGGCATCGAGATCATCCGCGGTTTTCAGGAGCGGATGGCGCCGTTCTACACCAATGAGCCCGCGCCTGATCTCGGCTTCAAGGAACATGGATATCTCTACTGCTGCTCGCCCGAGGGCGTGAACGCGGCGCGCGAACGAGTCGAGCTGCAGCGCAGCCTCGGCGCCCACACCGTCTTCCTCGAACCGGGCGCGTTGAAGGAACGTTTTCCCTGGCTGAATGTCGACGACCTCGGCGGAGGTTCGTGGGGTTCGCGCGAAGAGGGCTGGTTCGACTCCATGGGCTTGCTTAATGGGTTCCGCCGCGCGGCGCGAGCGAGCGGCGTCGAATATATCGACAACGCCGTGACGGATTTGGATGTTTCCGAAGGCCGGGTCGTCTCGGCCCGTCTCTCGACCGGCCAGACGGTTCGTTGCGGAACCCTAGTCAACGCCGCCGGTCCACGCGCACAGCAGGTCGCCGCCATGGCCGGCTTGTCCATCCCGGTTGCTCCCTACAAGCGCTACAGTTTTGTTTTCGCCAGCGCCAATCCCATCCCCGGGCGGATGCCCAATGTCATCGATCTTTCCGGCACCTTCGTGCGTCCGGAAGGCGAGCTCTTCCTCACCGGCAACACGCCGCAGGGCGACGGGCCGGCCGAATACGACGACTTCGAGATGCATTTTGAAGAGTTCGACGACTACATCTGGCCGGCGCTTTGGCACCGCATTCCAGCCTTCGACGCGTTGAAGGTGCAGACCAGTTGGACCGGCCATTACGAATACAACATGCTCGACCACAACGGTATCGTCGGCTTCCACCCGGAGGTGACCAACTTCATGTTCGCCAACGGTTTCTCCGGCCATGGCCTGCAGCAGTCGCCTGCCGTCGGCCGGGCGGTCTCGGAGCTGATTGTCCACGGGGCTTTTCAGACGCTCGACCTGTCGCCGTTCAGCTACGAACGCATACCGCGGAATGAACCGTTTCTCGAAGAAGCGGTGATCTAGCGGCCTTGAGTGTTGACCGCCTTGCGCCCTCTTCCCGGTCGCTGAGATCGGCTCGTTTTCGCCCGACAACGGACTTCAAACCAAATGTCCGATGGCGGCCCGGCTGCCCGTGCCTCAGATATTCTCCGGCGTGACAATTTCAAATGGTATTGATCGTTGAAGGGTGGCGAATGGTGCCTGTGGTCCAATGACGTCGATCATGGTCTGCACGAGAAGGGCGGAAGTCGCCTCGAGGGGATGGCAGAGCGCGGCTGTGATCAGTCCCTCAGACAGTCCTTTTCGGGTCTCCGGGCCAATGTCGCGGCACACCACCTTGATCCCCGCTCGCCTCTCGGCAGACGCCTCCCTTAAGGCACGAAGAACGCCTGTGATGCCGCCGCCAACGATCAGAATCCCGACAAGATCGTCGGTCGTCTTCAGCAACTCCGCCACCATGCGGTAAGCTTCGCTTGGTTCCTCATGAGTGGGGCGGCTTTCCTCAACTGTGAGCCGAGGCGCGTGCTCGCGCAGATAGGAGCGGAAGCTGGCATCCGAGACATCCTGGCACTGATACCGGTGATTGCCGATGAAAACCGCAATGCGACCGGGGCCTTGCGTCGTTTGCGTGATCAGGAAGGCTGCGGTCCGCCCCAGCTTCCAATTGTCGGTGCCCACATAAGCCGCCCTTTCCGGGGCGGATTGATCCGTGATGTAGGAGACGACCGGTTTCCCCATTTCCTTCAGTGAACGGATGGCCTGGCCAACGATCGGGTGATCCGCCGCGACCACCGCGACCGCATCGCATCCCTCGCCGAGCGCGATAAGACGGCCCGATATGGTCTCCGGCGTTAGAATATCGACGAAGTCGACGACAGGTTCAATGACCTCGTCCCGACGCTCGCGACAGGCGGCAATAATCTTCTTCCCGAACAGCTGGTAGAGGTCGCGGGTCGACTGCTGGAGCAGGAAACCCAGCCGGTAGTGTGGCGATATTTTTCGGGCCCGATCGTCAATCGCTCCTATGCCGTAAAACCCGATTTCCTCCGCGGCGCTCTGCACGCGTTGGACTGTCTTGGGCCGCACGGAAACGGTGCCGCCCAGAATTCTGTTCACGGTCGCCACCGATACGCCTGCCGCCGTGGCGAGATCATGGATTGTCGGCCGCTTCATTGAACGCCCATCCCTTTGCAGTATCATCATGATTGAAACTAAATGATACAAATGCAATTTTGATACTATTTCTGCCTTCTCCAAATATCAACCCTCCGATATGAATTGCGCCGAGTTAGGGCTCGGCCAGCTGAGCCCAGGGCGGGGCCTGATCCCTGCAGATTCCAGACCGATCCGGGTGAGGAGGCGCTGTTACGATGGATGACCTTCAGTATGGAACACGCGACAAACGCGGCAATTGGGCCCCGCACCGCCGCGCCGAGCCGGCGCCGATCTGGCACCGTCCGTTCAATGCGAAAAGAGTGGTGGCCTGGATTCCGGAGTTCTTCTGGCCGTGGAACACGTTCCATCTCGCCACGTCGCTCATTTGGGTCAATCTGCTCATCCCGAGCTGGCAAAGCCTCGCGAGCTTTTCGCTGCTCAACTACCTTTGGCTGTATGGCCTCAACGCCGCCGGGATTTTTCTTTTCTACGGCTTCTTCGAGTTGCGCTACTACATCCAGCGCAAGCAGCAGAACCGTTTCAAATACAATCCGAAATTTCCGTCCGAGGTGCCCTCCGACGTGTTCTGGTTTCAAAGCCAGAACATCGACAATTTTGCCCGCTCTTTTTTCGTCACGATACCGCTGTGGACGGTGGTCGAGATCGTGATGCTGTGGGTCTATGCCAACAGCTGGGCGGTCTGGCTGCCGTGGACGACGAACTGGCTATACCTGTCGTTCCTGGTGCTTGTCGCGCCGGCCGTGCATGAGGTCTATTTCTTCTTCCTGCATAGGGCGATCCACTGGCCGCCGCTCTACAAATGGGTGCATTCGGTCCATCACAATTCGATCAACCCGAGCCCGTGGTCGTCGCTGTCGATGCATCCGGTCGAAGGCTTCCTCTATCACGCTGAGGCCTGGCTGCACCTGTTGATCCCGTCCAACCCGGTCTGCGCCTACTTCACACTGCACGGCGCGGGTTTCGGCGCGGTGAACGGTCACCTCGGTTTCGAGATCTTCGAAATCACCGACAAGGTCAATCTCGATAGCCATTCCTACGTACACTACCTGCATCACAAGTATTTCGAGGTGAATTACGGCGGCGACGGGTTGGTACCCCTCGATAAGCTGTTTGGCACCTGGCACGACGGCAGCAAGGAAGCCGACGAGGCCATGAAGGCACGCTTCCGCAAGAAGAAGGAAAAGATGCGGAGCCGCCAGGAAGGCCGCGGTGATCCGGCGCCTGGAATGCCGGCGGAATAACCAACCAAACGCTGTTTCGGCTGAGCCGTGAGGAGCGGGCCCGGAGCAGGAAGACTTTTGTTGAAACCCCACGGGGTAATCTGGGAGGAATACCATGAAGCTTTTCAAGACACTGGTGTCGACAGCGGTGCTGATCGGGTTCAGCACCGGCGCGACGCTCGCCGCCAATATCTTCGTGGTCGGCGGCAAGCCCGACGATCCGTTCTGGTCGATTGTCAAGCGCGGCGCTGAAGACGCCGGCAAGGTGGTCGAGGCTCAGGGCGGCAAGGTTACCTGGCTCGGGCCGCAGAACTACGACAATCTCGGTGTAGACGCCGCCGAACTGATCCGCCAGGCGATCGACCAGAAGGCCGACGCCATTGTCGGCCCGGACTGGGTGCCGGAAGCTATGGACCCTGCGTTCAAGGCGGTAAAGGACGCGGGCATTCCGCTGCTTATCTACAATGCCGGCGGGTTGAAAGCGGCCGATCGCCTTGGCGCCATGAACTATGTCGGCTCGGACGATTATAAGGGCGGCGTCGCGGCCGGCGAGTACCTCACCAAGGCTGGCAACAAGAAAGGCGTCTGCATCAACACGCTGCCAGGCGCCGCCAACATCGAGGCGTTTTGCGGTGGCTTCAAGGAGGGGATGAAGAACGGCGGCGGCGAAGCCGACGTGCTGCCACTGCCAGCCACCTCGTTCGGCTCGGCCACGGCCGTTGCGCAGGCGGTGAAGGCCTATCTGCTACAGCATCAGGACGTGAACGCCGTCTTCACCATCGGCAACGTCGATGCGAACTCGGCCATGAACGGCATTACCCAGGCCGGCAAGATCGGAAAAGTCCATCTGTGCGGCATGAATTTCGACGAGACCATCCTGAACAACATCAAGGGCGGCCAGCAGGACTGCGCGATCGACCAGCAGGGCTATCTGCAAGGCTATCTCGCCGTTGCGATCCTGAACGGCCATGTCAACTATGGTTTATCGGTGCCTACGCGTGAGATCCTGACGGGACCAGGCATCATCGACAAAGCAAATGTCGACGCCACCATCGCCGGCGTGAAAGCAGGGACGCGATAATCCTCCCCGCCTGGGCCGCCCTCGCTTTTACTGCGGGGCGGCCTCTTTCCTTCTCGGCGTCGGCCGCATCGTGGCAGGTCGGCATGTTCGCGGATTACCCCAATGGCACATCCCGTGACGTCCACATCAATTCCGGCGCCGGACCGAACGCAATCCGGACTGGCCCTCGGCCGGCTGGCGCGTCGGCCGGAGTCGGGCTCGTTTCTCGGCATGGTCGCAGTTCTGCTGTTCTTCGGGCTGTTCGGCGGTAGTGGCTTTTTGTCGGCCGCCGGCACGGCCAGCTGGCTGAACATCGCTTCCGAGATCGGGATAATCGCGCTGCCGATTGGACTGCTGATGATCGCCGGGGAACTGGACATCTCGGTCGGTGCGGTGATCCCTGCTGCTTCGCTCACGGCGGCCATCGTCTCCGGCCATTATGGCCTGCCCGATTGGCTCGGCATAGCGGCGGCGCTTGGCCTTGGCCTCGCGGTCGGCTTCATCAACGGGCTGTTCGTGACGAGGACAACCATCCCGTCGCTCATCATTACCATCGGCACCATGTTCGGCACGATGGGTCTGACGCTGGGGCTTACCGTCAAGATCGCCGGCAGCACCGGCGTCTCGCTTGTGCCTGACCCGCTCACCAAGCTAATCCTCGGTGATTATCTCGGCGGCATGTTCCAGGTCACGATCCTGTGGTGGGTGGTGTTCGTCGTCGGTCTGTTCTGGCTGCTGCACGTCTCACCGATCGGCAATTGGATCTATGCGCTGGGCGGCGACAAGGAGAGCGCGCGCAACGTCGGTATCCCGACCAAGCGGCTCACCATCGGCCTGTTCATGCTGTCCGGCTTCAGCGCCGCTTTCGTCGGGGTCAGCGAGGTGATGGTCTATCAGAGCGCGCAGGTTTTGGCGGGCCAGTCCTTCATTTTCAATTCCATCATGTGCGTCGTCATCGGCGGCGTTTTGCTCACGGGCGGTTTCGGCTCGATCGTCGGCATCCTGTTCGGCACCCTTACTTTCTCGATCGTGAACCAGGGCATCTATTTCACCAGCCTGGATCCCAATGTCGGCAGCGTTATCATCGGCGCGCTTCTGCTGATTGCGGTATTGACCAACGATACGTTCCGGCAATTGGCGCTCAGCTATTCGTCGAAGAAGGCAGGTCAGTCATGATAGACGTGGTCAAGTCCTTGCTGCGCCGTCCCGACGCCGGTTCCATCCTCAGTCTCGTCGGCGTGGTGCTGTTCTTCGTTCTGTTCGGCGGCGCCAATCCGGTCACGCTGGTTGGCGCGGCGAGCTGGGTCAACTTCGCGGCCAATCTCGGCATCGTCGCCATCCCCGTCGGCCTGTTGATGATCGCTGGCGAGCTCGATATTTCCATCGGCGCGTTGATCCCGGCGGGTTCGATGACCACTGCGATCCTGACCGGTTACTACGGATTCCCCATAACAGTGGGCATTGCCGGCGCGCTGGCGGTCGGCATCGCGGTTGGCTTGGTCAACGGCCTGCTGACCATTCGGACTTCAGTGCCGTCGCTGATCATCACCCTGGCCACGCTCGTCGCCATGCAGGGCGTGGTGCTCAGTGCTTCGGTGCTTCTGACCGGCAATGCCAGCGTGGCGCTCACCGCGCCGGACTGGGCAAAATTCCTATTCGGACAGCTGATCGGCGGCAGTCACCAGGTCATCATCGTCTGGTGGCTCGCGTTCGCCGCCATTATCGGTTTCGTGCTGCACAAGACGCGTTATGGCAATTGGCTCTTTGCAATGGGCGGCGACAAGGTCAGCGCCCGCAACGCCGGCATCCCGACGGACCGCATGACCATTGCCCTGTTCGTGCTGTCCGCGGTCAGCGCCACATTCGTCGGCATCTGCCAAGCGATCCTGTTCAACTCCGCCCAGGTCTCCGGCGGCATGAACTTCATCTTCAATGCCATTGTGTCCGTGGTCGTGGGCGGCGTGCTGCTGACTGGCGGATTCGGCTCGGTCCTGGGCATCTTCGTCGGCACCATCACCTTCGCCATGGTCAGCCAGGGCATCTACTTCACCCAGATCGACCGGAACTGGTCGAACCTGATCATCGGCGTGATGCTCCTGCTTGCGGTGCTGATGAACCAGTCGTTCCGCGACTTGGCGCTGTACTTCCGGCCGCGGCGCAAACAAGGCCCGCCGCGAGAGCCGGCAAACCCATGAGAAGCGAGTTCAGATCAGGCCCCGCTTCGCCGAGCACCTTGGCGCAGCCGGATGCAGATGAAGAGATGACGCCATGAACGACAAACCTGCCATTCTCGAACTGAGGAACGTCAACAAGTCCTTCGGACCGATCGACGTCCTGCACGATATTTCGCTGAGGGTGCGCGCCGGCGAAGTGCTCTGCCTGCTCGGCGACAACGGCGCCGGCAAGTCGACGCTCATCAAGACGCTAGCCGGGGTCCACAAGCCCACAAGCGGTCAGATCCTGATGGATGGTCAGCCGGTGACCTTCACCGGACCGAGCGACGCGCAGAGACGCGGAATCGCCACGGTGCACCAGTTTGGCGGCACGTTTCCGCTGATGAGCATCGGGCGGTCTTTCTTCGTCGGCGTCGAGCCGACCAAAGGTTGGGGTCCGTTCAAGATCTACGACCGAAAGCGCGCCAATGAGATCGCGGTGAAAGCGGTCCGGGATTTCGGCATCACCCGTATCGATGACGGCGACCGCCTGGTCGGGGGGTTATCGGGTGGCGAGCGCCAGTCGCTCGCTATTGCCCGCGCCGTATATTTTGGAGCGCGCGTGCTGATCCTGGACGAACCGACCGCGGCGCTCGGCGTCAAGCAGGCCTCCCATGTGCTGCGCATCGTGAACGAGGCCAAGCGGCGTGGCCTGGCGGTGGTCTTCATCACCCACCAGGTCATGCACGCCATGGCCGTCGGCGACCATTTCGCGGTGCTGATCCGCGGCGCCATCGCCGCCGATTTCCGTAAAGGCGAGAAGTCCCGCGAGGAGATCACGGACCTGATGGCGGGCGGCGAGACCATGTCCGATCTGGAGGTCCAGGTCGCGGGTTACATGGACACCCATGAGGGGCATCCGCCGTCCCTACAGGTGCTGAAGGGCCCAACCGCGCATTAGACTTCACAAAGGTATTTCCCAGCCTGGTGCCGCTCGATGCCGCCGCTGCCCATAATTCGAAGAAGCAAAGCAGGACAGAAATGACAATTCGCATTGCAGTGATCGGCGCCGGCTTGATGGGTGCCGACCATGCCAAGATAGTCGCCGAGGAGTTACCAGGCGCCACCTTGCAATTGGTTTGCGACATGGACGAGCAGCGCGCCCGTAGCGTGGCCGACGCGTGCGGCGCCTTCGACATTGCCACGGACCCCAAGGGCAGCATCGCCCGGCAAGACGTGGACGCCGTGATCATCGCGAGCCCCGATTTCACGCATGCGCCGCTTTCGATGGCCTGCATTGCCGCCGGCAAGCGGGTCCTCTGCGAAAAGCCGCTTTCGCAAGCATCGGCCGAGTGCGTCGCGGTGATGGAAGCCGAACAGAAGGCGGGCGCGAAATTCGTCCAGCTCGGCTTCATGCGCCGTTACGACCGTTCCTACCAGGAAATGAAACGGGCGCTTGAAGAAGGCCGTCTCGGCCGGGCGCTGATGATGCACAATTTCCACCGCAATGTCGAAACGCCGGCTGCCGATTTCACCGGCGCGATGGCCATCACCAATTCCGCTCCGCATGAATTCGACGTGGTGCGCTACGTGCTTGGAACCGAGTATGCGGCAATCTCTGCATTCCAGCCGAGCCGCTCCGATGCGCGCGTCGCACCCGTCGTCATGGTGCTGGAAACGGTGGACGGCCAGCTCGTCAACATCGAGATCAACAACAATGCCGCCTATGGCTACGACGTTCGCGCCGAGCTGGTCGGCGAGCGCGGCACCGTTGCGACCAGCAACGTCGCCTATACCCGCACGGAGTCGGCGCTTACCCAAAGCACAAGCTACGACGCCGACTGGCGGACCCGCTACTACGATGCCTATCGCCGCCAGAACCGCGACTTCCTGCGCTTTGCCACGACCGGCGAGTTCCCGGCGATCGCCTCGGATTGTTGGGACGGATACTGCGCGGCCATCGTTGCCGAGGCCGGCGTGAGGGCACTGAGGGAAGCCCGCCGTACAGAAGTTCAGATGATTGCAAAGCCGGAGTTCTACGCGTGAAGCTGGGTTTCGTTTCAGATAGTCTCGGCGGTCTGCCGCTTGAGGCGGTGCTCGATCACGCCCAGCTCATGGGCGTGTCCGGCATCGAGGTGAACACTTGCGGCTGGTCGACGGCGCCGCATTTCCGGCTGTCGTCCATGCTAGGCAACAGGGAGGCTCAAAAGCGGTTCGCTGGAGCGTTCGAGGAACACGGGCTGGAGATCATCAGCCTGAACGCCAACGGCAATCCGTTGCATCCGACCGATCATTCCCAAGGCGAAGGATTGAGAGATACCATCCGCGTCGCCGGCGAGATGGGCATCCGCACCGTCTGCACCATGAGCGGCCTGCCGGCCGGCAGCGCCGGCGACAGCATGCCGAACTGGGTCGTGTCCTCCTGGCCGCCGGAAACACAGACCATCCTCAAATATCAATGGGAAGAAAAGCTGATCCCGTTCTGGACCGAAATCGCTGCCCTTGCGAAAGCAAACGGCGTCGAGCGCATCGCGCTCGAGCTGCACGGCAATCAGTGTGTCTATAACGTGCCCTCGCTTCTGAAACTTCGAGCAGCGGTCGGACCTGTCATTGGCGCCAATCTGGACCCTTCGCATCTGTTCTGGATGGGCGCTGATCCGCTTGCTGCCGCCGAAGCGCTGGGCGCCGCCATTTATCATGTTCATGCCAAGGACACGCTGCTCAACCGACCCGTTCAGGCCACGACCTCGCTGCTTGAGAATGGCAGCCTGATGGACATCCCGGCTCGCTCCTGGAGCTACATCACGCTCGGCTTCGGCCATGGCGAGGAGTGGTGGCGGCAGTTCTGCTATCGGCTCAAAATGGCCGGCTATGACGGCTGGCTTTCCATCGAGCACGAGGACGTGCTTCTGAATTCGGTGGAGGGGCTGGACAAGTCCGTCGCGCTGCTCCAGGGCGTGATGCCGTCGGCCCCCGCGGACTTCAAACCACAAGATATCTGAGGAGATGCTCAATGCCCTGGGTCGACGCATGCGCCGCCGATGACATCGAAGCCGAGGAAGCCAAACGCTTCGACGATGGCGGCCGAACCTTCGCGATCTTCCGCAACGACGCCGATGAATATTACTGCACGGACGGGCTGTGCACGCACGAGAGGATCCACTTGGCCGACGGCCTGGTCATGGGGAATACAGTGGAATGTCCGAAGCACGCATCGATCTTCAACTTCACGACTGGCGAGGTGGAGACGCCGCCGGCTTGCGAGAACCTCAGGACATATAAGACGAAGGTCGAGAACGGCCGCGTCATGGTCGAGGTTTGATCGGTCATGAGCCAACCGTTCCAACTGGCCGCTTGCGCCGAGATGCTTTGGCGCGATCGTCCGATGGCTTGGCGCGTCGCGCGGCTGCATGAAATGGGTTTCGGCGTCGGATTGTGGAATTGGCCGGACCATGACCTCGCGGCGCTCGAGAAGACTGGCGCGAGCTTCACGATCATGAACGGCTATCTCGAAGGGCGGCTTGCCGACGACGAGGGCGCCGACATGCTCTTGAAGTCAGCTTCCGAGACCGCGAAGGTCGGAAAACGCCTCGGCGTCGCCCGGTTGAACCTGCACGGCACCGGGCTTGGAGAGGGCGGTATTCCCATCGTGAAGGCCGAGGTCGAGACCGGCCCCATGTGGCTGAAGGCGCGCGACACGTTGAACCGCATCTGCGACATGGCCGAAGCGGAAGACGTCGTCTTCACACTCGAAAACCTGAACCTGCTGGATCACCCAGGCTGCCCCTTCGGCTCCACGGCGGCGGTGCTGGCTTTGGTGTCGTCGATCGACAGGCCGCAATTGCGGATCAACCTCGACCTCTATCACACCCAAATCGGCGAAGGCGACATCGTGCGCTGGTGTCAGAAGTGCCTGCTCTTCATCGGTGAGGTGCAGGTCGCCGACAATCCGGGTCGCTGCGAGCCGGGGACAGGCGAGATGAACTGGCCCTACATCGCGAGGGCCCTGTTCGACATGGGATATCGCGGGGCAGTGGGACTGGAAGCTTTTGCGCAAAATGATCCGGAAGCAGCGCTGGACGCGTTCCGGCGTGCTTTCACGATCTGAGATACGAACCGCGGCGGAGGCTGACCATGGGCATGTATCACAACCGTCCTCATGTCGAGGACATTCGAAAGATGAAGCGGAATGGACAGAAGATATCCATGCTCTTCGTCAGCACGCCCGAGGAAGCCGCCGCCGCAGCGGCGGCGGGCATTCACATGCTGTCGATCGAGGGCCGATATTTCGACCACGAAATGCGGGATGCGGCCGGCAACTGTTTCGTACAGGTCGGTCTGCCCTATGGCGGCTGGGGCAGTTTTGCAGGCCGGCCTCTTGCCACGGCGGAAGATTATCTGCGGGCGGCCTTCCATTTCGCCGGCATTGGCGGCGACGCCTTCTACTGCGCGGCCTCCTATGACGTGCAAAGGGCGCTCTGCGACAATCACCTCCCAGTCGTCGGCCATATCGGCCTGATTCCTTCCTACATCACCTGGACGGGGTGGCGAGCGGTCGGCAAGACGGCGGACGAAGCGCTCCGCCTCTGGCGGCATACGAAGAGGCTCGAGGAGATCGGCGTCTTCGGGGCGGAATTGGAAGTCGTGCCTGACCGGGTGGCGAAATTCCTGACCGAGAACTCGTCATTGGTGATGCTTGGCATGGGCGCCGGCAAACATGCGGATGCGCAATATCTCTTCACCGAAGACGTCTGCGGCTACGGCAAGAACCACAAGCCACGACATGGAAAGGTCTACCGAAATCTTGGTCCTGAGTTGCAGAAGATTCAGGACGAGCGCATCGCGGCGTTCAAAGAATACAGGGCCGATGTCGAATCTGGCCGATACCCAGGCTATGAGCACACCGTTCCGATCGGAGATGCCGAGTTCGACAGCTTCATGCAAGCGGCCAAACGGTGAAACGATGCCTCAGCTACCCACGTCATCACCAGCAGGCGCCAAGCAGCCGGTAGTGCGAAGCACCAAAGCGCCAACTCTCGCTGAGCTCAAAATACTGATTGCAAAGAAGGAAATGATACTTCCGGCGAAACTGGAGACAGCGGCTCGACTGATGTTCTCGAACCCGGACTACGTCGCCTTCGAGAATTCGGTCTCGATCGCACGCCGGTGCAACGTATCAACGACGACCTTATCTCGCCTCGCTCCGCGCCTCGGCTTCAGCTCCTTCAAAGAAATGCAGAACTGCTTTCGCAATGATATCCTTGATCGAAAGGGCAGCGGAAACCGAGCTAACAAAGCAACTGCATCGATCGCCAGACCCTAAGCTGCGTTTTATTAGCGGCGACGGCTTTAATGACAGCGCGGAGCCGATTTGCGTCGAGATGTTCCATCGGTGTGTCGCGTCAGGTCAGAGGGTACTCTGGGTCGACCTTCAGGCTTAGAAATCGTTCGATCAACCATGAATTCTTCTGTTGGGTCGCACCGTCAAGGTCGAGCCACCCCATCGTGTCCTCAAGCCGTCTCGCTGCGTGAGAAAAGGTCTTCGCCAGCGCTCGAGCTGGCAGGTCGATGACTACAGCTTTCGAAGCGAAGTTGAGCAACTCATTGGTAGACGAGGTGCTGGAACTGCGCCAACGGACACTGCCGTCCAGTTGAGTGGAACCTTCCGATCGATGCTGCCTTATCTTCATGTTTGAAGAAGCAGCGAGAGGAAGCAATTGAGCAGCATTGCCTGGCGGAGTCTGCTTTTACTGCCGGTGCTTGCGCTGGCGCTGGCCTCCTGCTCCTCATCTGAAACCGTCGAACAGCAATCGAAGCTTGCCGCCTCGACGGCGGAGGCGGCGGTATTGGTGATCGATGCCTGGCTTTCCGGCGCCGCACCGCCGCACTATGCATCTGAGGCCCTGCAATCCTTTGCCGGCACGCTTGGTGATGCCGACCGGCAAGTTCAATCGGCCCCCTCATCCGATATCGCAAGGCGGGACGCGCTGAGGTCGGCGGTCGGCCGGCTGACGCTCGCAGCAGCCGCGGCCGAGCGCGCCGTTAAGGCTGAACAGCAGATCCAGGCCAGACAGGCGCGGCAGGATCTTCGCGCCGCGCAAGCAGATCTCGCCGCGGCCTATCGCCAGTATTTTGCGCAGCAGCAATGAAGAAGCTGCTCGAAATTTCACTCGGTGTCGTGACCAGCGTCGGCGGCTTCCTGGAGGTCGGCTCGATGGCGACGGCGGCGCAGGCCGGTGCATTGTTCGGCTACCAGCTCATCTGGGCCATTGTCCTTGGCACCGTCTGCATAGCCTTCCTGGTCGAGATGGCTGGCCGGTTCGCCGCCGTGAGCCATCACACCATTGCCGACGGCATCCGCGAACGGTTCGGCTTCAATGCGTTCATTTGGCCGCTGCTTGCGGTCTTGTTGGTCAACTTCCTGGTGCTGTCCGCCGAGATAGGCGGCGTTGCCATTGCCGCCGAGCTTGCCACAGGCATCGGTTTCCAGTGGTGGGCCTTGCCGGTCGCTTTCCTTGCCTGGCTGCTGCTGTGGAAAGGCACGTTCGGCCTCATCGAGAAAGGGGTATCGATGCTTGGCCTGGTCACGCTCTGCTTCGTAGTCGGGGCGGTGATGCTCCGCCCCGATTGGAAAGAGGTGGCGGTCGGGGCCGTGCCCAGCCTGCCGCAGCACGACACGGCGACCTACTGGTTCATGGCCGTCAGCATTCTCGGCGCATCGATCTCGCCTTATCTTTTCATGTTCTATTCGTCGGGCGCGATCGAGGACCAATGGGACAAGAGTTACCTCGGCGCCAATCGGGCGATTGCCGGCCTTGGCATGGGCTTCGGAGGGACGATCTCGGTCGCCGTGCTGATCGTGGCCGCGCTTGTGCTCGGCGCCCATGGCGTGAACCAGGTGGATGACTATAACCAGCTTCCGCTGATGCTGATCCCGATCTTCGGCTTCTGGGGCTTCGTCCTTTTCGTTGCTTCGCTAGGCATTGCCTGTTTCGGAGCCGCTCTAGAAGTAGCTTTGCAGCAGGCCTATCTGGTCGCGCAGGGATTCGGTTGGACCTGGGGCGAGAATCTGAAGCCGCGCGACGATCCCGGATTCAGCCTCGTCTACACATTGACGCTCTTCCTCGCCGCCGTCCCTATAGCGCTCGGTCTAGACCCGTTGAAACTCACCATCTTCTCGATGGCGCTGACCGCGGCCAGCCTGCCGCTGACGGTCGTTCCGTTCCTTTTCCTGCTGAACGACGACCGCTATGTCGGCAAGCATCGCAACGGTGTCATTTCGAACGCGGCCGTGATCTTCGTCATCGCGCTCGGCTTCGTGCTGGCGGTGGTGACCATTCCGCTGCAGATATTCGGAGGCACATGATGCAGCTGCTGCGCGATATATTGGACAAGCAGGTCGTCGATCGCGAGCAGGTCAAGATCGGCAAGGTTGACGGCCTAGTCGCCGAGCTGAGGCAAGGCAAGCCGCCCAGGCTCGTTGCCGTCGAACTTGGCTCGATCGCATTGGCGCGCCGGCTTGGCGCGCAGCCAGGGCGGTGGACGGCGCGCCTCGCGGCAAAGCTTGGCGGCAAGCGCCAGGCAAGGCCGCATCGGATCGCATGGAACAAGGTGCGCGACATCGGCGTCGACATCGAATTCGATATCGACGTTCGCAGGACGAAGATCTTTGCCTGGCAGCACTGGTTGCGCGATCACGTCGTCGGCCGGATCCCGGGAGCCTGACGATGGCGAATGTGAACCTCGAGCATCTGGCCGGCCGGCGCGTGTGCTCAGAAAGCGGCAAGAGCATCGGCTACATCGAGGAGATCATCGCCGAGCAGGATGGTGACGATCTCGTCGTCACCGAATTCCATATCGGCATCTTCGCGGCGTTCGAACGTCTGTCCGCGTCGACCGTCGGCACCGCATTGCTCGATTTTTTCAAGCTGCGTCGCAGGTCGGGCCTCTATCGCATACCTTGGGACAAGCTCGACATTACCGATCCGGCGCACCCGCGGCTGCTCTGCTCGGATGACGAGCTTTCGGGATTAGAAGATATTGGCAATTCTCGCACAAGTCCCGCTCCCCTCCATCAGCGCGACAGTTGAGGCAGCGGTCTCCCGATGTCGTCCGAGACGCTTTGCACCGATCCGCGGGCGCGCCGTCTGTCCAGATGAGCCCGGACTTGCCGACGCCAAGGCCGCTACTCTTGCCATATTGCATTTATGCCCAAGGAAACTCCTCCTATGCGGAACGATCGAGTCCAACTGCCGTTACCGTCAAAAAGACAGGAGCGAGCAATGACTGGACGCACCACCCACGATCAGCAGATACGTGTCATCGAGAAGCGTGAGAATACGAAGAACGCGCCCAAGGAATTCGAGGCCAAAGCGGAGCTGAAGCGGTCGGCGGCGGAGCGCGAGGCACGGCGGAAGGGGTCGAGCCTCAGGGGCGATACGCCTGACCTGGTCGATCCAGACGATCGCAATATCCTTCGCGGCAAAAATCAAGAAAGTGCCCATAACAGGAATCGAGGTTCCAAGTAGGACCGCCTTCCGCGGCAACCCCAGGGCCTCCCGGCCGCAATCGGTGCCTTCTCGATAATCTGTGGCAGCAGTCTTTTGCGCAACTTGCCCGGATTCTCGACGAATAACTGTGATCGGCTTCGACGTGTTCGACTGGAAAAGGTCTCCAGGCTGAATCACCGCCTTCGCTAGCGGTTGACCGCCAAAAGACCGCAGCCCCGGCGCCCGCGGGAATGGAACCTCGCCCATCCTGCAAAGTTAAAGCGCGGGAGCGGTTGTCATGTCAGCAAACGCCGGCCTTCTGGTAGGCTTCGCATTTTGGTTTCTTGCCTATGCCAGCAACTGGGTCGCAGCCGAGGAACTCGGGTATCAACAAGCGAAGGTCGTCAAACCTCCGATCGAGCCCGTAATTCCGGCTGCGCCGCAATTCTCGAACCTAACCGCATCCCAAGACCCGCCGGGCAGCGGGCTGTCGCTGTTCCTGAGCAACGGTTGTGGTGCATGCCATACTATAAGAGGCACCGAGGCCCGCGGGACGATTGGCCCGGACCTTTCCCATGTCGGATCGCGATCAGCGATCGGCGCCGGGGTCCTGCCTAACACCGAGGAAGCCATTGCACGTTTTGTCGCTCGCCCTGATCTGTTCAAGCCAGGCGTGAAAATGCCGGCGTTCGACATGCTGCCGCAAACCGAAATCCAGACGATCGCGCGATATTTGAAAGCCTTGCAATGACGCGTGGTTCTCGTACCGAATTCGGGACAGCGTCGTCCAATGCTACTGCCGAAGAAGACGCCGTTCGCGTGGCGAACCAGCCGATGATGATCCGCGTGAAGCATGTCGTATTCGGCGCCATCGGTTTGCCTGTCGTCCTATTGCTTGGGGCATGGATCGGCTTTTTCAACGTCGGCGCCAGCAGCGGCCATTGGAAGGTGACGGCCTGGTTCCTTCAGCTCGCCATGCGCTCGGCCGTACGCACCTATGCATTGGCCGTGGACGCGCCGAAAACGCTCGACCGGCGGGGGCTCGCGGCGGCAGCCGGACATTTCGCGCGAGGCTGCGCGATCTGCCACGGCGCGCCTGGCGAGCTCCGCTCGCCGGCGGTGCTGCGGATGCTTCCGCAACCGCCGGATCTCGCGCTCACGGTCGGAGATTGGACCGACGCCCAGCTTTTTCGGATCGTCAAGCATGGAATACGGTTCACCGGCATGCCCGCCTGGCCGGCCCGCGACCGCGATGACGAGGTCTGGGCAATGGTTGCTTTCCTGCGGGAACTTCCAAAGCTCAATCCGAATGAATTTCGAGCGCTTGCCTTCAATGGCAGCGATGCTACCAGCAGCGATCGGCAACCCGCCACCCCGGATGTTCTCTCCGACTGCATGCGCTGCCACGGAGGCGACGGCGAGGGCAGGGGTGACGCCGTGCCCGTGCTGGCCGGGCAGAAAGAAGCTTACCTGCTCGCCAGCCTTCAGGCCTATGCCAAGGGCGATCGCACGAGCGGCTTCATGGCTCTGCCGGTGACTGGTGTCGACCCCGCCGATCTGGCTGCGCTTGCCCGGTATTTCGCGGCGCAGCCGCCGGTATCAGCGGACCGCGATCAAGTTTCGGCGGTGATCAACAAGGGACAGCAAATCGCTGAGGCCGGAATTCCGGAGCGGAACGTGCCTGCCTGTTCCGGCTGCCATCTCGGCTCCGACAAAAATCCGATCTATCCGCGCCTCGACGGTCAGCGTGCTGCTTACCTGGAGCGGCAGCTGAAGCTGTTCCGGTCCGAGGACCGAGGCGGCACGCCGTTCTGGCATATCATGGCTACCGCAGCCCAACGCCTCACGGACGACGATATACAAGCGGTATCGGCCTATTTTTCCAGACGTGCTGAAGGTCCTCGGTGAGCACAATGCGCCTGCTGTACAAGGCGCCTCGAAATCGGTTCAAGGAACTTTATCCCATCCTGCCAGTTCCAACTCCGCACAGACGGCCTGAGCAGACAGCCGGCTGAAGCATCCTTTGCGGGTGAACCAGGCTGAATGCACTTCCGGCGGCCTTACGAGACATGGAATTTCGGGACTGCAGCCTGTCCCGGCCTCCTGTCGCAGCTATGGCGCGTAGATGCCGCAGAACAGAAGAACGCCGCCGATCAGGCAGAAGGCGAGGAGTGTCGCAACGTAGAACCCGTGTTCGCGGAAAATCCTGATATCGCGTTTCAGACTCACGGCTCAGCCTCTTCGACACTTTACGAAGCCCACAACACGGAACGGGACCGGCGAGTTCCGGATCTTGTGTTTCGTCTGTTTCGGAGAGCCCCCAATTGGCGGGCTTTGGCCAGCCTTCCGGCTGCAGCCGGCGCTCTCGTCTCTGGCTGCACCGGTATGCAATCGGCCCTCGATCCGCACGGCGAGCGGGCCGACGCTCTTGCTGTTTTGTTCTGGATATTCACGGCCGTGCTCGGTCTTGTCTGGCTGGTCACCATGGCTGGGTTGTTCTTCGCGCTGACACGCCGGCGAGATAATCGCGGCGAACCGGCGCAAGCGCGTCCAGCCATCAAACGGCCGGTGCGTATCGCCTTTGCTGCGATGCTGGCATCGACCGTCATCATTCTCTCGGGCCTGACCGTGCTCAGCTTCGACGGACAAAGGATGGTTTTCAGGGATGGGGCCGGGGCGGCCGTAACAATATCCGTCATAGGGCACCAATGGTGGTGGCAGGTCCGCTACGAAGGAAAGAATGGTTTCGAGACTGCAAACGAGATTCGCATTCCGGTAGGCAGCGCGGTCGACATCAAGCTCACCACGGGTGACGTGATCCACTCGTTCTGGATACCGAGCCTCGCCGGCAAGCTCGATCTCATTCCAGGCAAAAGCAATGAGCTCCGTATCCAAGCGGATAAGCCCGGCGTGTACCGCGGCCAATGTGCCGAATTCTGCGGCCAGCAGCATGCGCATATGGCGATCTTCGTGGTGGCGCTGGAGCCGAGCGAATTCGAACGCTGGCGCGCAAAACAGGCCGCGCCGGCAAGGCCGATGGCTCATCTTGCGAAGCAAAATGCCTTTGCTTCCGCGGCATCGTCTCCATTCGCCGCCCTTTCGGAGCGTTCGCGATGAACCAGGCGCTCGAAGAACGTCACGAGACCCGTGACACCGATCTGGATGACCAGGAACTGCGCGCGAGGCTGAGCAAGACCTGGGGCACGGCGCGTGGTCTGATAGGCATTCTCTCGACAGTCGATCACAAGATAATCGGCATCCGCTATACCGTCACCGCCTTCGTCTTCCTGTTGGCCGGCGGCATCATGGCGATCATCATGCGGCTGCAGCTCGCGCGGCCGGACAGCCACCTTGTCGACGCCGAGCTCTACAACCAGCTTTTCACCATGCATGGCACGACGATGATGTTCCTGTTTGGGGTGCCGGTCGGCGAGGCATTCGCCGTCTATCTGGTGCCGCTCATGGTCGGCACCCGCAACATCGCCTTTCCGCGCCTCAATGCCTTCTCCTACTACGTCTATCTGTTCGGCGGCCTGATGTTGTGGGGCGCTTTCGCGTTGAGCATCCGCCCTGATGTCGGCTGGTTCTCCTATGTGCCCCTCGCAAATCTGAATTTCACTCCAGGCAAGGGGCCGGACTACTGGGCGCAGATGATCACTTTTACCGAAGTCGCAGCGCTCGCAGTCTCGGTGGAGATCGTCGTCACAGTCCTGAAGCAGCGCGCGCCGGGCATGACGCTCGACCGCATTCCACTCTTCGTATGGACGATGCTCGTCCATTCCTTCATCATCATCTTCGCCATGCCGGCGATCATGCTCGCCTCGTCTATGCTGATCATGGAGCGGCTGGTCGGCACGCAGTTTTTCAATCCGGACGCGGGCGGCGATCCGCTGCTTTGGCAGCACCTTTTCTGGTTCTTTGGTCACCCCGAAGTCTACATCATCTTCCTGCCTGGAACCGCTTTCGTGTCGGCGATCGTGGCGACATTCTCCCGGCGGCCGGTCTTCGGCTATTTGCCGATGGTGCTGTCGCTGATCGCGATCGGCTTTTTGTCCTTTGGCTTGTGGGTTCACCACATGTTCGTGACGGGCCTGCCTGAAGTCGGCGCCGCATTCTTCACCGCCTCCAGCATGGCTATAGCCATTCCAAACGGGGTCCAGATATTCTGCTGGATCGCGACGCTATGGGACGGCAAGCCGGTGCTCAAGACGCCGTTGATCTTCGTGCTCGGTTTCTTCTTCATCTTTGTCGCCGGCGGGCTCTCCGGCGTGATGCTGGCGTCGGTGCCAATCGATACGCAGGTGCACGACACCTATTTCGTCGTCGCTCATTTCCATTACGTGCTTATAGGCGGCACCGTCTTTCCGCTTGTCGCGGCCGTCTACTACTGGTTCCCGAAAGTGACGGGCCGGCTCATGGATGAGCGGCTTGGCAGATGGCAGTTCGCCCTCGCCTTCACTGGTTTCAACGTCACGTTTTTTCCGATGCACCTGCTCGGCCTGCATGGCATGCCGCGCAGGGTTTACACTTACCCTGCGGAGATGGGCTGGGGCGGGCTCAACCTGCTCGCCAGCGCCGGCGCGCTGCTGTTCTTCGCAAGCTTTCTACTCATGCTCTACAACATGATTGCCAGCGCCCGCTCGGGCGCCCTTGCCGGCGACAATCCTTGGGGCGCCGACACGTTGGAGTGGGCGACCAGCTCGCCGCCCCAGCCGCAGAACTTCGATCGCATTCCCTGCGTCACAAGCGGCTCGCCGCTATGGGATCAGGGCGACGACAAGGCGGTGGTCGGCGGCCTCAAGGTTGATGAGCGCGAACTGCTCGTGACGAGCGTCACGGAGGCCCGGCCTGACATTCGCGAGGAATCGCCGGCGCCCTCGATCTGGCCCTTTCTGGCGGCGTTTGCCACAGCCGTCGCGTTCATCGGCTCGATCTACACGCCCTGGGCGGTTACTTGGGGTTCGCCCGTCGTCGCCATCGTGCTGGTCGCCTGGTTCTGGCCGAAAACCATCGAGGAGAATGTCTAGATGGCCCGCAGCGTCATCGATGTCTCGGGTTTGCCGACCTATGCCTTCGGTTCGCGTGTCACCCCCTGGTGGGGGACCTTCTCGTTCTGCCTGCTGGAGGGAACTGGCTTCGCCCTCGGCATCGCAGGCTATCTCTACCTGGCCGTTACCAACAAGGACTGGGCGAAGGACGCGGTGCCTTTGAGCCTGCTCTGGTCGGCGCTCTTCACGCTCGTCCTTGTCGTCAGCGCACTGCCGAATTTCCTGATCAAGCGAGCAGCGATGCGGGAGAGCTTGCGCTCGGTCCGTCTGCTGCTGCTGATCATGAGCGCGATCGGGCTGGTGCTTATCGGGCTGCGCATCATGGAATTCTCGGCCTTGCCGGTACGCTGGAGCGACAATGCGTATGGCTCCTTTGTCTGGCTCCTTCTCGGCCTGCATGGCGTGCACGTCCTCACTGACGTCGCCGACACGTTGGTCTTGGCCGTGCTGATGTTTACGCGGCACGGAACGGGCAAACGCTTCAGCGATGCCGAAGACAATGCTTTCTACTGGTATTTCGTCGTGCTCTCATGGCTGCCCCTCTATGCCGTGCTCTATTGGCTGCCGAGGTTCTGATGCGGATCGCCCGCTCCGCCGGCGAGGCATCTTTGCTCGCAGCATGTGTTTCGGCGCTGTGCATCATGCCGGCGCCCGCCGCATTCGCACATGGTGCAGGCCAAGGAACCGGCGGCTGGTCCATCACCGGCTTGACCGTGGTTCCGCTTGGCGTCGCGCTGCTTATCTACAGCGGTGGCATTGCGCGGCTGTGGCGGCGGGCAGGAGCGGGGCGCGGCGTCGCATGGTGGCAACTGGCCTGCTTCGCGATAGGGTGGTCAGCGCTTGCCGCGGCCCTGATGTCGCCGCTGCATGAATTGGGCGAGCGGCTCTTTACGGCGCATATGCTCGAGCATGAGGTCCTGATGGTGGTTGCTGCTCCTGCGCTTGTCCTGTCGCGCCCGTTCGGCGCCATGATGTGGGCGCTCCCGCCCGTCATACGACGCCGCCTGGCGCGCGCGGCGCGATGGCCGGTCTTGCGAATAACATGGCGAGGCCTGATTGAGCCGGCCTCCGCAACGATCCTGCACGGCCTTGCCATCTGGTCATGGCACATGCCGGTTCTCTTCGATGCTGCACTCGCAAGCG
This sequence comes from Mesorhizobium sp. CA7, assembly GCF_020165015.1. Taxonomy (NCBI): domain Bacteria; kingdom Pseudomonadati; phylum Pseudomonadota; class Alphaproteobacteria; order Hyphomicrobiales; family Phyllobacteriaceae; genus Mesorhizobium; species Mesorhizobium sp. CA7. The sequence continues at coordinate 37,290 of NZ_JAIUHH010000005.1, read as the reverse complement.
AGCCGGTGCACTGGCTGCAGCATTTCAGCTTTCTGGCAAGCGCGCTGCTCTTCTGGTGGGCCTTACTCAATGGCCGGGCGCGCCGGAGAGGCTACGGCGCGTCGGTGTTCTATCTGTTCTTCACCTCGATGCATTGCGGGCTGCTCGGCGCGATTCTGGCCCTGTCAAAAAATGAGCTGTTCGTTCCGAGGAACTCAGTGGCGTCACAATGGAATCTGACCGTTCTCGAAGACCAGCAACTTGGTGGCTTGATCATGTGGGTGGGGGCCTCCGCCTTCTACTTGGCGGCCGCATTGATCTTGGCGGCTTTTTGGATCGGAAGCGGATCGTCCGCTACAAAGAAGGTCGCCGGCACTGCGAGTTCCATGCGAAATTAATTGTCATCCAGAAGCGTTGAAGGCAGCAGGGCCTCGTCCTCGGTCTCGTCTCCGGTAGAGATGCCGATCGGGTGCGACTGGATTATCCGGTCCTCAAATCCTGCCCATGAGAGCCAGGACTATCAAGATGATAAGTATGACGCCGACGAGGCCTGAAGGCCCGTAGTTCCAACCTGAGGAATACGGCCAAGCCGGGATCGCGCAGTTCCTCCGACGCCACGCACGGCGCCTGATGACCGTCTACCTCCAGCGCTTCGCGCAACAAGTCGAGACCGTCGACATGGAGACGATTCTCTCGGCCTGGACCTGAAGCTATGCGACGATCCTCACCGGCACCGATTTCGCCGCCGGGACGTGCGCTTTATGAGCCCTGTGCCACAGCGGAATCAAAGGATTGAGTTCGGGATAATAGCCGGCGCAGTTGCCGCTTGGTATGGAGTAAGGCGTGACCCGCAGGCCTCCCACCCGCCGCTCGACGCCGTCATCGGCATGCGCCTCGAGAGCGACTTCCTGCCCGGCGCTGAGCCCCATCCGTCTGATGTCTTCCTCGTTCATCAGCAGGACCATTCGCGTTCCGATGATGCCGCGCAACCGGTCGCGATAACCATACACGGTCGTGTTGAACTGGTCGTTCGACCGTACTGTGATCAGCGTCAGTACGTCCTCGCCCGACACATCGATGTCTGGGTCGGTTTCCAGTGTGGTGGGCAGCTTGAAATTCGCCTTTTTGTTCGGCGTTTCCCAGACGCGCTTCGACGCCTTGATGTCGCGATGGAATCCACCTGGCGTGAGGAAGCGTTTGTTGAAATCCTTGAAATGTGCCGGGAAGCAGCGCTCGATCTCGTCGCGGATGCGGGAATAGTCAGCGACCCAGTCGTCCCAGGGAATCGAACTCATGCCGGCGACGGTCGCCTTGGCGAGTTCCGCCACAATGCTCGGCTCGGACATGAGATGCTCGCTCGGTTTTGGCCGCGACCCGAAGGAGCCGTGAATGCAGGCGGTCGAATCCTCCATCGAGACCCATTGCGGCCCGCTGGCCTGAATGTCCTTCTCCAGCCGAGACAGGCATGGCAGCAGATACGTGACTTTCCCGGCGATCAAATGGCTGCGGTTGAGCTTGGTCGCGATCTCGACGTGCAGGTCGAGGTTCCGCCAGGCCTTCTCGACCAGTCCGGTTTCCGGAACGGCCCGCACGAAATTACCGCCGAGTCCGACGAAACCGCGAACCCGCCCGTCGATCACGCCCTCGCACGTCTCGACGGTATCGAGCCCCTTATCCCGCGGCGGCTCGAAGCCGTAGAAGTCGCGAAATTTGTCGAGCGGGACGAGCTCCGGCTTTTCGGAAATGCCGACCGTTCGCTGTCCCTGCACGTTGGAGTGTCCGCGCAACGGCGATATGCCGGCTCCGGGCTTGCCGATATTGCCGCGCATGAGCAGCAGGTTGCACAGCATCTGCACATTCTCGGTGCCGTGGCGATGCTGAGTGAGCCCCATGCCGTAATTGCCGATCACCGCATTGGCCGAACTGTATATTTCAGCGACATGTTCGAGATCAGCCCGCGAGATGCCGGAACGTCGAACGATGTCTTCCCAACCGGTCGCGCGCAGATAGGCTTCGAAGTCGGCAAAGCCGTATGTATGCTCCTCGATGAAAGCGGTATCGAGGACGCGTTTTCCGCCTCGCTCTCGGGCTGCGTCATCGAGCGCCAGCACAGCCTTGGCGATACCAGTCATGGCCGCAATATCCCCGCCCGCCCGGATCTGGAAGAAATCGCTCGACATTTTCGTCCCTGGGCCTGGCGACAGCATCTCGACCGGGTTCTGCGGGTTCTTGAATCTCACCAAGCCCCGCTCCCGCAGAGGGTTGAAGGTGATCACCGGGACCCCGCGCTGGCGAGCGTCCTCGATGGGGTGTAACAGGCGCGGCGCGGTGACACCGGTATTGTGGCCGAAGAAGAACATCATGTCGGATTTGGCGAAGTCCTCCAATTGCACCGTGCCGACCGGAGAGCCGATCGATTCCGGTAGGCCGACCGACGTCGACTCGTGACACATGTTCGAGGAATCGGGCAGGTTCGAAGAGCCGTAGATGCGGGCGAAGAGCTGATACATGAACGAGGCCTCGAGCGAGGCGCGTCCGGACGTGTAGAAGACCACGGACTTCGGGTCGAGGCGCCTGAGTTGAGCGCCCATATCGCCGAACGCGTCCGGCCACGCCACAGGCTCGTATTTGTCGGTGGCGCGGTTATAGCGCATCGGCTCCGTCAGGCGTCCCTGTTTCTCAAGATCGTGATCCGGCCAATCCAGGAGTTCGGTCACGCTATGGGTGGCAAAGAAGGACGGCTCGCAGCGCCTGCTGGTCTGCTCCCACATCGTTGCCTTGGCGCCGTTCTCGCAGAACTCGAAAGGCCGCGGCTCGGCCGGCTTCGCCCATGAACAGGAGACGCACATGTAGCCATCCGCCTTGTTCTGCTTCAGCAACGTGCTCCATATGTCGGACAGCAGCAGCCCCTGGTCCCGCGCGTTGCGGATCAAAGACTTGAGCGAGCCCCATCCGCCGGTCGGATGATTGTATTTCTTGATCTCGACGCGATCGGTGACAGCAGGTTCCATGTGAGTCGTCCAAAAAAGAGGAAAGCAAAGGGAAAAACCAAAGCGGGCCTCAGTTGTTCCAGCTTGCCTCGCCAGTGACTCATCGTAGGCGGCCAGTGCTCAGGCTCGCTAACGGTAGCGCACGGTCGTGTCGGATGGCTCAATTGTGTCCACAGAGGCGCTGCCAATCTCCACCAAGAGTGCCGAAGGGCGATGCCAGACAGCCTTGAACCGAGCGGACGATTGAGGTGGTGCCCGTCTATCATCAGCTTCGCGCCGCCCAGGGCAACCGTTGACGTCCGGCCGCCGCTGCGCTGCGCTCGTTGATAGGAGAGATCGTGCTCACGCCCGGCGACAAGCGCGGCGAGGTCCATGCCGAGCTATGCGGCGAGCTGCTCGGCATTCTCAAACTCGTCAACCCTGATCGCGCCAGGGGTACGGTGCGGCTCAGATGTCGGGTTATAGCGCCCGGGCGGCGAGCGACACTATGGTTCGAAAGGCTCTCCCAGCGAAGCCACGCCGTTGAGCTTGAGCAGACGCCGGTTCGAAGAAATGATGCCCAGCACGACGATTGTCACGAGATAAGGTAGGCTCGATAGAAGTTGCGAGGAAACGTCGAGCCCAGTTGTCTGGGCCGCGAGGCTTGCGAGGGACACGGCGCCGAAGAGGCAAGCACCAAGGAAGATACGGCTGGCAAGCCAAGTGCCGAAGACGACGAGCGCGATCGCGATCCAGCCGCGCCCGGCGATCATGCCATCGGCCCAGAGCGGAGTGTAGACCACGGCCGCGTAGGCACCGGCGAAACCCGCCAACGCGCCGCCGAAAGCGACCGCGGCGAAGCGCACGGCGATTACCGGATAGCCGAGCGCACGGGCCGCCTTGGGATTCTCGCCGACGGCGCGGATGACGAGGCCGGTCTTGGTGTAGGCAAACACCGCCCAAATGGCGACGGTCGCAGCAAGCGAAAGCCACACGACAATGTCTTGGCTGAACAGGCCGCCGATGACGGGGATATCTGAAAGCCAGGGCAATGAGAGCTTCGGAAGCCCTTTGACCGTGAGGCTCTCAAAACTCTTGCCGAACAGCGCCGACAGGCCCTGGCCGAGGATGCCTATGGCGAGGCCCGTCGCAACCTGGTTCGCCCGGAATCCCAGCGCCACGACCGCAAAGACAAGGGAAAGAGCGGCGCTGGCGAGACCAGCGGCGAGAAAACCCAGGAGATGCCCGCCGCCTTGATAGACGATGATGAAGGCGATGACTGCGCCGAGGGCCATCAGGCCCTCCACACCGAGATTGAGGACCCCGGCGCGCTCTGCCACCAGTTCGCCGAGCGCCGCCAGAAGGAACGGCGTAGCCGCCGCCAACATCCCGGCGATGATGAACTCCACGGCGTTCATGGCGTGCTTGCGTGGGCGGCATGGCGCCATTCGAGCCGATAGCGGACGAAGGCGATGGCGACAAGATAGGCCAGCAGCAGGCTGCCCTGGAAGACCCTGACCGCAGCGACTGGCAGATTTGCCGAGACCATGGCGTTATCGCCACCGATATAGAGGGCCGCCATGAGCAACGCGGAAAAGACGATACCGACGGGGTGAAGGCCTCCGAGATAGGCGACGATGATGGCGGCATAGCCGTAGCCGGTCGAGATGGAGCGCTGCAACTGTCCGAGCGGCCCGGCGACCTCGGCCGCTCCGGCGAGGCCTGCCGCGAAGCCACCGACGAGGAGCGAAAGCCAGATCGCACGTCCTTCGTTGAAGCCGGCGTATCCGGCGGCGCGCGGCGCGAGGCCGCCGACCTGCAGCTTGTACCCCGCGAAACTCCTCTGCATGAACACCCAGGCGCCGAGGGAGAAGGCGCAGGCGACAAGCAGTGAGACGTTGACGCGGGTGCCGGGGATCAGGATCGGCACCGTCGCGTCGTACTGGAACATCACCGATTGAGGGAAGTTGAAGCCATTCGGATCCTTCCAGGGGCCGAGAAGCAGATAATTGAGCAATTGCGCGGCAACGAGCGCCAGCATGAGCGACACGAGAATCTCGTTTGCGTTGAGCTTCACGCGCCAGAAGGCCGTTAGCGACGCCCACAGCGCGCCGCCCAGCGCGCCGATGACCAGCATGGATGGCCAGATCCACTGGCCCGTTGCCTGCGGGAACCAGACGGGAATGGCGGATGCGAAGATCGCGCCGAGGATGAACTGACCCTCGGCGCCGATGTTGAAGACCTTCGCGCGAAAGCCGATCGCAAGCCCCTGCGCGATCAGCAGGAGCGGCCCCGTCTTCAGCAGAACTTCCGAGAACGAGGCCCAGGACAGGAAAGGCTCCAGAAGCATCGCGTGGAAAATAGCGACCGGATCGCGGCCCATCAGGAGGTAGAGGCCGAGATTAAGCAGCGTCGCCAGGGCGAGCGCCATGGGCGGGGCGACCAGCTTCACGGTAAGCGAGGCATGCTCCCGGCGAACCAGAACCGGAAGGAACGGCCTGGAAAGAGCGCTCATGCCGGGACCTTCGTGGCCATTGATTGCGCGCCGATCATGTAGCGGCCGATCTCCTCGGGTCTGGTGTCGCGCGTCACCAGCGGCGGGCTCAGCCGGCCCTGATGGATCACCTGGATCGAATCGCAGAGTTCGAACAGTTCCTCCAGCTCCTCCGAGATGACGAGGATGCCCATGCCTTCATTGCGCAGGGCGACAAGGCGCCGGCGGATGGCGGAGGCCGCGCCGATGTCCACGCCCCAGGTGGGTTGCGCCACGAACAGCAATTTCGGGGACAGCATGATCTCGCGGCCGACGATGAACTTTTGCAGATTCCCCCCTGAAAGCGCGCCGGCCTCCGCTTCGGAACCGGGCGTGCGCACGTCGTATTGCCGGATGCAGTCCTCGGTGAAAGCCTTCGCCCGGGCTGTGTCGACAAGGCCGCGTTTCAGCAGGCCGAATGGATGGGCGGTCAGAAGGCTGTTGAGGACGAGCGACATTTCCGGCACCGCGCCGCGGCCGAGCCGCTCCTCCGGAACGAAAGCGAAGCCCAGCCGGCGGCGGGCGGCCGTATCGAGCGCGCCGACATCCTTTCCCATCATGTAGATGCGATCGGACTTTTCGCGCGGCAGCACCGTTTCGCCCGAGATCAGCGCCGCGAGTTCGCTCTGCCCGTTGCCCGATATGCCCGCTATGCCGAGGATCTCACCGGCACGCACCGTCAGATTGACGTCGCAAAGCGGCACGGCGAAGGGATCATCGGGCTGATGGTCCAGGCCCACGATTTCGAGGCGCTGTTCGCCGCCGGAATGCGCCAACGCCGGCATGGGCTGCGGCATGTCGCGGCCGATCATCATGCGGGCGAGGTCGTGCGCGTCATGGTCGCGCGGGTCCACGTGGCCGGTGACGCGCCCGCCGCGCAGGATGGTCGCTCGGTCGCAGACCGCCCGGATCTCCTCCAGCTTGTGCGAGATGAACAGGATCGAAACGCCGCCGTCGCGCAGCCGCCGCAAAGTCTCGAACAGCTTGTCCACCGATTGCGGCGGCAGGACAGAGGTCGGTTCGTCGAGGATCAGAAGCTGGGGTTCGGTCATCAGGCAGCGAATGATCTCCACCCGCTGCCGTTCTCCCACCGAGAGCGCGTGCACATGGGCAAGCGGATCGACCTCGAGTCCGAAGTCGCGGCCGAGCGCACGGATGTGTTCCGCGAGATCCGATTTGCCCTTGGGCACGACCAGGCGGATGTTCTCCACCACCGTCAGTGTTTCGAACAAGGAGAAATGCTGGAAGACCATGCCGATCCCCTTGCGCCTCGCATCCGCGGGGGAAGCGAGGGCCAGGGGGTCTCCTTTCCAGGTCGCCATTCCGGCGTCCGGCTGCTCGACGCCGTAGATCAGCTTCATCAGCGTCGACTTGCCCGCCCCGTTTTCCCCGAGGATCGCATGGATCGAGCGTGGAGCCACATCCAGATCGATGTCTCGATTGGCATGGATCTGGCCGTAGCTCTTGGAGATGCCGCGCAGCGACAGGAGCGGGACAGTCACGGTCACTTGTGCAGCGGCGTGGTGACACCCTTGACATGCCAGTCCATGGCAACGATCTCGGCCCCGGTCATCGTCTTGCCGGCGGGCACGCCCTCGCTGCCGTCGGCCTTCACGATCGGACCGGTAAAGGGCGAGAAGCTGCCGTCGGCGATCTTGGCCTCAACGTCCTTGATCCTGGCCATCATGTCGGCCGGGATTCCCGGGTTCCAGTCAACGACCTCGACCACCTTGTCGCCCACACCCAGGAAAGCGTTTGCGCCCTTGAAGGTGCCGGCGATGTGGGCGTCGACCGAGGCCTTGAAGAAGGGCGACCAGTCGGTTGCCACGCAGCCGAGATAGTTTTTGGGCGCGTATTTCTTCATCGACGAGTTGAGGTTGAAGGCGGGCACACCGGCCTCTTCGCAGGCCGAGACGACGGAGGGTGTGTCCTGCGCGTTGGAGAAGATCACGTCGCATTTCTGCGCCAGCAGCGCCTTGGCGGCCTCCTGCTCCTTAGCTGGATCGAACCAGGAGTTCACCCATACGACCGAAACCTCGACATCGGGCTTCACCGCCTGCGCTCCCAGCGTGAAAGCGTTGATAGAGGTGATCAGCTCGGGAATGGCGAAGGCAGAGACCGAGCCGAGCTTGCCAGTCTTCGAAAGCGCGGCTGCCGCCATGCCCATAAGGTAGGTACCCTGGGAATATTGGGCCGCGAAGGGCGAGAAGTTCGGCGCCACCTGGAAACCGGAAGCGTGCAGCACGGTTACATCGGGATTGCGGCGCGCGATCTGCAGGGCGCCGTTCTGATAGCCGAAGGAGCCGGCGACCAGGAACTTGTTCCCGTCGGCGACCGCCTTGTTCATGATCCGGTCGGCATCGGGTCCTTCCTGTATGTTCTCGATGATCGTCACCTTCACCTTGTCGCCGTAGGCTGCCTTCACAGGCTCAAGCCCGTCGGCGAGCGCACGGCCCCAGCCGACATCGCCGACCGGCGACGGGACCACGAGCACGATGCCCAGAGGTTCGTCGGCGGCGAGCGCGCGGCCGCCCACCGCCACGACGAGCCCAGAGGCGGCCGCGCCTTTCATCAATGTTCTGCGGGTAAGATTTGTCAGCATGTCGGTTCCCCTTGTTTTGGTTTCTAAAATTCCACCGTCGCAAGCGCCGCCTCGGCTTGCGCGAACAGTCTGGCCTCGTCGAGCCCCGGGAATTCGCCTTTGGCCCAGACGATGCGGCCGTTGATCATGGTCATATCGGTCGGCGCGCCGATGCCCACCTTGGCCAGCAGGCTCAGCGGATCGTGCCGCGTGCCGACATAGTCCATGCGCCGCGTGTCGATGGCGAAAAGGTCGGCGGCCATGCGGGGCGCCAGCCTGCCGATGTCGCCGCGACCGAGCAATGCCGCGCCTCCGGTCGTCGCATAGCCGAGAAAATCGGCCGGCGGCGGCACCGGATGGTCGCGCGTCGACGCCGACAGGCACTGCAGCATGTAGGCGGAATGGATGCAGTGCATCAGGTTGGAATTGTCGTTTGAGGCGGCGCCGTCGCAGCCCAGACCCACACTGAGTCCGAAGGCCGACATCGCCGGAATGTCGGTGATTTCGGCGCCGACGAGATAGACCGGTTCCGGACAATGGGCGACGCCGGTGCCGCTCGCGGCCATCTTGCGCAGCTCGTCATGGGTCAGTTCCCAGCAATGGGCATAGAAGGTCTCCGGCCCGCAGAAGCCGATGTCGGCGCAATAGTCCACCGTGCGCATGCCGTGACGGGCCTCGATTACCGGGCTTTCGCCCTCGCCGACATGGGTATGCATGCGCACCCCGCGGTCGCGCGCCAGCGCCACCGATTCCACGAAGGTGTCGCGATAGCAGTTGACTGGCTGGCAAGGCGCGACGACGACCTGCCGCATGCCGAAGGGACCGGCATCATGGTAGGCGTCGATCAGCCGGGCGCAGTCGGCGATGAATTCGTCGGTCGTTTCCAGCATGGCGTCGGGGATGGTCGAGCCTTCCGATTTGGGCAGCGTGTTGCCGCCACGTCCGGCATGGAAGCGCATGCCGAGCAGTTCGGCTGCTTGGAACTGCCGGTCGATCAGCCGCTTGCCCGCCTGCCGCGGAAAGCAATACTGATGGTCGAATGCCGTCGTGCAGCCGTGCTTTATCAGCTCGGCCATCGCCGTGACCGATGCGTGGTAGAAGCATTCCTCAGTCAGCCGCGAGAAAATGGGATAGATGCGGTCGAGCCATTCGATGACCGACAGCTTCGTCCAGTCCAGATCGGCGCGGTTGCGCACGAAGCATTGAAAGAAGTGGTGATGGGTGTTGACGAGGCCGGGATAGACGAACCAGCCAGCGGCGTCCTGCGTGATTGTTCCGACGGGCAGCTCTGCCTTGTCGAGGCCTGCGCCGATGGCCCGTATTGCCGGGCCGTCGGTCAAGACATCGACATTGCGTCGGATGTCCGGACCGTTGCCCTCGTCCACGATGACCGCAGCGCAGCCCTTCAGCAAATAGCCCGCCACGTCAGGCCTCGCCGACTTCGAGGACGGGCGCGGGCGTCAGTTCGTGCAGCCGGTGGATGCCCGGCATCTCGATGAAGCCCTCGAGACTGCGGACCGCCCGCGACCAGAGCCGGATTGCGGGATAGGGGTCGAGCGAAACACCGCCGTCCGGCGCCAGCGCAACATAGGGAAAGCAGGCAATGTCGGCGATCGTCGGTCGATCCGACGCGAGGAAGCGCTGGCCGCGGATATGCTGTTCGACGAGGCCCGCTTCCAGCTCCCGCAGGGCCGCTATTCCCTGCTCCCGAAGGGCGGCGATATTGCCCGGACGCAGCAGCATCTCGTGCAAGCGCGCCGTCCCAAGGCTCGCGGTCAGCCGGTGCGAGAAGGACAGCCATTGCTGGACGCGCGCCGTCCGCCCGACCGTATCATTGCCCAGCCATTGGGGTGCCGCCTTCGCGGCGAGATAGACCAGCATGGCCGAGGATTCGGTCAGCACGAGGTCGCCATCCTCCAAGATCGGGATCGAACCGGCCGGATTGAGCGCCATGAGCTCAGGACCGCGATGCTCGCGACCGGGATGGAAGTCGACAGGACGGATGTCGAGCGTCACCCCGATCAGCGCAGCCATGAGGCGCACCTTGTAGCAGCTCGGCGACAGCACGTAGTCGTAGAGCTTCATTGCGCCACCAGTTGCGCGCCGTAGGTGTAGCCGTGGCGTTTCAGCCAGCGCCGGTAGGCAACCGAGGTAAGGTCGGCGCGCGTGGGAATCTCCATGCCGGGATCGAGCGGGAGCAGCGTCGGAATTTGGTTTTCGAGGATCGATCGGTCCTGAACGAAGATCGTCTGCTGGAAATGGATCAGGTCGGCCATCGGTGTTTCGTCGTCGAACAGCGCCATCCATGGCCAGACGTCGCATAGGTCTTCGGCAAGTGGCTGCACGAAAAGTGTGATGACGTCCCATTCCGCCGGGCGAGGCGGGCAGGTCTTGTAGAGCACCGAGCAGGTCGGCGCGGGCACGCGGTACATATATTCCGTGGTGATGCCACCTTCCGCCGACTTGGCGGCCTGCGGCTGGTAGAACTTCACCTGAGTGGCCCAAACCTCGTCTTCGTCCTCTCGGATCTCGACCTTGTAGTTCTGCACCTCCGTATGCGGCTCGGCCCCCAGTATGTCGGTATGCACGAAAGGAAAATGCGCGATGTCCAGGAAGTTCTCCACCGCACGCAATGGCGAGCAGCGCACGCGCACCACCCCGACATCGACGAGCCGGCGGCCCGGCTGATCGGCCTCGGGGATCGCAAACAGCGGCTTTTGTGGATTGCCGAGCGATGACCAGACATGGCCATAGCGGATGCAGGCCGGCAGGTCACGTCCGTTGCCGCCCGTGACCTTCGCGTTTCCATCTTCGCCGCGCCTCACCGCGATCGGCTCGCCCATCAGGGCCGTCCTGCGCCCATGCGCATCGAGCTGGCTAGCAAGGCCGACAGGGTACCATCCGTCGATCATCGTGTTGCGGGTCATCGGGCGATCCCGGCGCGTGCAATATCCTCGGCCGCCCGCCGCAGCGCCTCGGCGGCCCTCGACGCGGCGATACGCTCGTCCGGATTGCTGTCCTCGTCCACCAAAACATGCATCAGCGTGCGCGCCTGCCCATCGGGAGCAAGCAGCAGCCGGACGGTCCGATCATCATAGGTGTAGTCGAGCAGGTCTCCAGCGGCCGTCGTGCCCGCGGCCGCCTCCAGCGCCACGATGCCCGCTTCCACCACCATGGAGCGGAGCGGCGCAAGGCCCTCGAACCGCGGCGGCCCGGCGGCGGGTTCGCCAACCGAAATCCATATGATGCCGCCGCCATCCTCGACGTGCTGCGTCGCGACCCGAATTGTGTCCGGCGGCTTCAATGCCGGATGGGCCGGAATGCGCTGGCAGTTTCCCGCCTTGGCGTAGCTCCAGCCGTGATAAATGCAGGCCAGGGTCTCACCGCGTACGAAGCCGTGGGAAAGTCGCATGCCGCGATGAGGGCATCTGTCGGCGAAGGCCGCCGCACGGCCGGAGCGGGTTCGCCAAAGGGCAACCGGTCCGGCCGGGGATTGCGCCGGCATAACGGTTCCCGCCGGCAAGTCCGCGGAGAGGGCAACAGGCATCCATGAGCCGGTGGGATAAGACGGCATGCATCAACTTTCAAAACGGCACCAGCATCTTCCCGAGCGAAGCTTCGCGGTCAAGGATATGCCAATACGCCGGGTTACGTTTGCACAACATTTCCTCACTGGCAATAATGCCTAAAAAAGGTGCATCATACCTCGGCAGGCAGAGGGCCGCAGGCCCAGAAACCTAGCCCGATTCGCTCTTGATCGGCATCCGGCGGATCGTCTCGACCCAGACATCGATTGGTCCAAGCGAGCACCCCATCTCCATCATGTCGATGAGTTCGACCGGACCGGCAATGTCGAGTTCAACGCGGTCGGGACCGGCAACGCATATCGCATGCGCGAGCCCGAGCTTGGCGGCATGACGCTCGATCCACGGAAGAAAGGATGCCACCTCGACATCGCCGAGGATCGTCATGCGCTCCCGCCAGGAACATCGATTTTGCTCGTTCATAGAAAACCTCGGCAATGAAGCTAATATTCTATCTATCTATCTACATCGTGCTCAATCGCTGAAGCATCTGCTTGAGAGCGTCGTCACGCCAGACCTGAAGTCGAAGACTGCTATGTGCGAGTTGATCCTCAAGATCGACAGACAGGTTTCGGTCCAACTAGTCGCGCTCACGACCTGGTTGATATGCCTTCGACGACGCGCTACGGGATTGAGGGATCGTATAGGCCGCTGGCTTCCCAGCGCGACCTATCCTGGCGGATGGAGGGCGCCGACGGTCGCGAAACACTCAAGAAGCTTTTCACGATTTCTCCCTAGGGGTCCAAGGAGCAGCGCGTGCTCAACCGCCTCTGGACCCAGATCAAGACCGGAAGCTAAACGGAATATGGCGGCTCAAACCTTTTTCGAGCGGCGCCGCGGCGTGGAGGCCTGCCGCCGCGTCGTAGCCATGCGACAGAGGAATGGCAGAGGGACAGGGCGAAATCTCTGGGGTCGGTAAAGAGCAAATTCACGCTCAGGGCCGACCAGAATGACTCCCGCGATCTCCAGCACGCCGCTGCCGAGAGCGCTTTCTCGCGCCGGCAGGATATGGTCGGGCGCCCGTGACGGGCGCAAGTCGGTGGCGATCTGGCCAATTGCCAGTTCCGCCGCGTTAACGAACTGGCTGTGTCTGATGCTACCGGCCTCGCGATCGTTTGAGCCTTTCCGACCCGATCAGATCGAGCGTAGCTGCGATCACGTTCGCGTGGCCGCGTTCACAGGACAGCAATGAATGCTCAAGCCCGCATGGCCTTCCACAATTTTCGGGCGCGCCATGGTATCCGCGCAGGCGGAGTTCATGGTTGCCGCGACCACGAAGACCGCCAGTCCCAATCTCTTCAGCATTTCAGGCTCCTCATGAGGCTTGATCGCCGGGCGTCGGAGTTGGCCTCCTGCTTTGCAATGCCGAGAGACGGTTGAGCAGGTTGAGGGTGATCCTCCCCACGTCGTTCATTGCTTTGCCGGCAGGCAGCGCGCCGCACCAGGCGACCGAACTTGCTGAAAAGATCAGGCCGCCCGCAGCAAGATTTCGTAAGGTCATTTCGGCGCAGCGACGGCCGACGCGTTCTTCATCCCCGCCCGCGTACCAGCGCGAGGGATCCTGGAAGAAGCCGGCCGGAAAGTCCGTCGCGCGGGCGATCACGACGGTGTCGGCCGACGTGCCCAGGGCCGGGTTCGTCGCATCCACCTCGTAACCCGCGGCGGCACCCAATACGATGCCTTCCGAACCGAAGGTTTCGTCCTCGATGCTTTCAAACAACCATGAGCATTCCGGCGCGTGGCTTTCGGGCGTTCGCGTGAACGGGCGCGCGCCGTCGAAACCCATCAGCGAAATCGCGCCGCCGACCAGTGAAAACTCGCCGCGGCCCCGGGAGCGAAGGTGGCCGCCAGGCTCGTTGGTTATCGACAGATATTGTTCGCTGACCGGGCCGTCCCATGTGCGGCCAGGTTCCAGGGGCGAGCGGCGCAATTCCATCAGGTCGTCCTTGAAGGCGACCGTTCCGGCAAAGCCGTTTCCGCCGAGATAGGCGATGCTGCCGCCGTCGGCCGCGAATTGCCGCAGTGCCCCTTCCATCTCGGTCGACATGTATTCCGGATGGCTTCCTGTCACGACGGCCCGATGCCCGCGGAGAGCCTCGAGCCCCTGCCGATGCAGATCGTGATCGGTGACGATATCGAGCGCTATGCCGTTCTCGTTGCAGAATCTGAGGAAATGCAGATCGACCGGCAAGTTGTGAGGGCAGCCGCATAGCGGGTAGTTGTAGTCGTCCCGCAATGTCACCTTGGGTTTGCGATAGGAGCAGATCGACACGCCGCTGAGATCGGAGTGATAGTCGTAGAGCGACTTGAGGCTGTTTGCGATGGCAAAGCGGTGTCCGCGATCGTCGCACTTCCACTCATAGAGATGGTCGGGGAGATACTCGTCCGCGTAAGCGAGATAGGTCGCGGTCGGCAGCAGATAAAGCAGTGGTGAGGAGGCACGCGCGGAGGTGACGAAGAACACGATGCGCTCGTAGCCGCCGTCCCATTCCACCTGGAAAGCGTATACGCCCGGCTTCGCATTCTCGGGCACCGCGGCGCGGTGGGAAGCAGGCCAATCGAGCGGTCCCATGTCATCGTCATGGCAATGGACGGCATCGTAGTGCGAAGGCACGAGCCGGGGGTCGAAGCTTGATCCGTCCCAGCGCGCCGATGTCACGCAGAATGTAGGTTGATTGATCACATCGAGCGCCAGCGGAACCGGTCCGCCTGACGACAGGATCGGTCCCGTCGGCAGAAGAGTCGGGAAATCCCAGGTGATTGGCCCCTGAGAAGTCTCCAGCCGAATAGCTGCAAATCTCGCATTGAGAGTGAGCTCACTTCGAGAGCCGCTCGCGCCGAAGAGGATGTCGCGCCCTTGCGGATGCCATTCGGCGTCGTGCAGGCGCCGCTTGAATTCGTAAGGGGCGAGGAGGTCGTGAGATTTCAGCTTGAAAAGCGGCTCGTCCTCATGCAGGCCGAGCTCGATGGTCAGCCAAACCCCTTGCGGAACCGGCGCAGACAACAGACGATCATTCCGCATCTCCAAGGCGATCGCCCCATCGCGAAGGCTCAGCAGAAAGGAGCCCGCTTCCAGGATTGTGCGCGGCCCCATATTGCGGGTGAGAAACAGCTCAAAGCGGATGCCCTTGACGGCAGGCGCTTTTGCAAGCTCCTTGGCATGCAGGCGAAGGTATGACCCTTGATCGAAGCTGCGATGGGCGTCCGGCTCGGATGTCGCCTCGATTGGCCAATCCTCGAAGTCCGCGGCTTGCGTGTCCAGCCGGCATATCCGCACGCTCTCCACCGGCCGGCTGCAGGAGAGGCCAAGTTCCACCCGCTGGCCGGGCCTTACGCTCCAGGGCGTGGCATAACCGGCAGCGCTCATCGCTCCATGGTCAACCAAGCGGCGCATGGATCGTGCCTCTCAAATCCATGAATGACGGAGCGACTTCGCGGTCTTGGTCCAGATCGACCGGTTGTCGCGCATGCCCTCAACCACTACCGCAACCCAGTTGATTTGTATATGCTTGTATAGGTAAGTTCGATCCATTAGGCTCAAGGCGAGATCGCCAAGCCGGCGGTGCCAAGGAGGATCGCATGCGCAACGCTCCGCTCTTCGACCTGTCGGGCCGGAAAGCACTTGTCACCGGCGCAAGCCGCGGCATCGGGCGTTCCATTGCCGAGGCGCTGAGCGCGGCCGGCGCCGATGTCGCCGTCACGGCACGCAGCCTTGCCTCGCTTGGGGAGACGACGGCGACCATCCGCGCCGCCGGCGGGGTGGCGCACGCCATCGCCCTAGACGTCACCGATGTCGGCCGCTGCAGGGCGGCGACGGCCGAGGCCGCCGGCCTGCTCGGCGGTCTCGATATTCTCGTCAACAATGCCGGAATGGAGGAAGTCCACCCCTCGCTCGATGTCGACGAAGCGCTTTGGGACAGGATTGTCGACACGAATCTCAAAGGCGCATTCTTCTGCGCCCAGGCCGCCGCGCAGCACATGAAGGACGCCGGCCGGCCCGGCGTCATCATCAATCTTTGCTCACTCACCTCCGAAGTCGGGATTCCGACGGCTGTGCCCTATGGCTCGTCGAAGTCGGGCTTGCTCGGCATGACGCGCGCTCTGGCGGCCGAGTGGGCGGATCTGGGGATCAGGGTCAACGCCATCGCCCCCGGCTATTTCAGGACGGCAATGACGGAAGTGTTCTACGGCAATGAGGCATGGCGGCAATCGATGCTCGCCAAAATCCCGCAGCATCGCTTCGGCGACCTGTCGGACCTGCACGGGATTGCGGTATTCCTCGCCTCCGATGCCTCGGCCTACATCACCGGTCAGTCCATCCCCGTCGATGGCGGCTTTCTCGCGTCGATCTGAGATGGCCTCTCATCAGCTGAGCTAGAGTTTGCTGGACGCAGAAAATGCTGGCAGCTGTTATACGTACATGTATATACTTTTGCAGGCTGGCAATGTTCCACCTGCGGCCCTTGCCTCGTATTGCCGGTCTCAAAGGTCTTCCAGGCGTGTGACCGGCCATCGCCAACCGCCACTGCGTTCCGGGAGAAGGAGCAGCCATGTCCGATATCAGCTTCCACGACCTGTCGACCCTCGACGCCGACCGGCGGGCCAGCTTGCTGAGGCGCGCCGAAGCCGATCTTTCGGTCTTCGTCGAAAAAGCCCGTCCGATCATCGAGGCGGTCAGGACCGAAGGTGACACCGCCCTGCTTCGGTTCGCGCGCGAGCTCGACAAGGCCGATGTGGCCGATGGCGGGCTCAAGGTCTCGGAAGCGGAGTTCGACGCGGCATTCGACAAGGTCGAAAAGGATGTCGTGGAGAGCATCCGGTTCGGTATCGAGAACATCCGGCATTTCCACGAGGAGCAGCGTCCGGAAACGATGTGGCTGAAGGAAGTCCGGCCGGGCGCCTATGCAGGTGACAGATACACCCCGATCGCCTCCGTGGCGCTTTACGTTCCGCGCGGCAAGGGCGCCTTCCCGTCGGTGACGATGATGACCTCGGTCCCGGCTGTGATTGCCGGCGTGCCCCAGATAGCGATCGTGACGCCGCCGACTTCCGATGGATCCGTCGATGCCGCGACCCTGGTTGCCGCACGTCTCGCCGGCGTCGAGACCGTGTACAAATGCGGTGGCGCCCAGGCGGTCGCTGCTGTCGCCTATGGCACCGAGACGGTGAAGCCCGCCGTCAAGATCGTCGGGCCGGGCAGTCCCTGGGTGGTGGCGGCAAAGAGCCTGCTGTCCTCGGTCATCAACACCGGCCTTCCGGCCGGCCCTTCCGAAGCCATCATCTTTGCCGATGACAGCGTCGATGGCGGCCTTGCCGCGCTGGACCTTTTGATCGAAGCCGAGCACGGACCGGATTCCTCGGCCTATCTGGTGACGCACAGCCGCAAGGTCGCCGAGGCCGCGCTTGCCGCGCTGCCGCAGCATTGGTCCCGCATGAGCGAACAGCGCGTCGAATTCTCGCGCGCTGTGCTGACCGGAACGCGCGGCGGCATCGTGCTGACCGCGTCCCTGGAGGACAGCTATCGCTTCATCAACGACTACGCTCCGGAGCATCTCGAGATCCTGTCGAAGGAACCGTTCGCGCATCTCGGGCACATCACCGAAGCGGCCGAGATCCTCATGGGTCCGCATACGCCGGTGACGCTCGCCAACTTTGTCCTCGGGCCCAATGCCGTGTTGCCGACCAGCCGGTGGGCGCGCACCTATGGGCCGCTGTCGGTCACGGATTTCGTCAAGCGCTCGTCAGTCGGTTATGTGACGTCGGCGGCCTATCCGGAACTCGCCCGGCACGCGCGCAGGCTCGCCCGCTACGAAGGCTTCAGCTCGCATGAAAACGCGGTGTCGGAAATCCGCAGCCGCTATCTCTCGGTCTGAGCGGAAGCGAAGACGATGAAGGCCGCGCGACTTTACGGACCCGGCGACTTGCGCGTTGAGGATATCGCCGCCCCGGGCGTCCCCGATGCGGGCTGGGTGAAGCTCAAGGTGGACGCCGCGGGCATCTGCGGTTCCGACCTGCACAATTTCCGCACCGGTCAATGGATAAGCCGCTCGCCTTCGACGGCCGGCCATGAATTGACGGGCACGGTGATCGCCGTGGGTGAGGGCGTCGACACCATCGCCATTGGCGACCGGGTGGTCGCCGATTCACGCTTCTGGTGCGGAGAGTGCGCGCAATGCCGTGCCGGCAGGCGCCATCTCTGCACGTCGCTAGGCTTCGTCGGCGAAATATGCGACGGCGGATTTGCCGAACAGGCCGTGCTCCCCGCGCGCCTGTTGCATAGCGTCGATGCCGCGCTTGATGTGCGGGTGGCGGCGATGGCCGAGCCGCTCGCGGTTGCGCTGCATGCGGTGCGACGCCTGCCGAAAGCGGCGGCCTCGGTGCTTGTTCTCGGCTGCGGGACCATCGGGGGCCTTGCCGCGTTGCTGCTGTCGCGGACGCTCGCGGGCACCGTATTGATCGCCGACCGCAACCAAGGCCGCTGCGCTCGCGTCGCGCGCGTGACCGGCGCCACGATCGTCGACCTGGACGCGCACGCCATCGCCTCAGCGACTGCGAATACCCCCTTGCTCGCGGCCGTCGAGGCGACAGGCAGCGTCGCCGCGCTCAGTCAGTTGCTGGGTGTTCTCGGCCCGGGCGGCACCATTGCGATGGTCGGCATCTTCCACGGCCGGCTCGACATCGACCCCAACATGCTGGTCGAGCGGGAGATCGCGTTGCTGGGCTGCCACGCCTTCGCCGACGAGCTTCCCGATGCCATCCGGATGCTGGGTGAACTGAGCGAGCCGCTGATCAGCCTGATTGACCGCGAGATCGGCCTGGATGACGTCCCCGCAACCTACCGGCGGCTGCTGGAAGGCCAGGGCGACGGCTTGAAAACAATCATCCGGATGCGGCAATCCCTTGAGCATTCCTGATTTCCGTGCTTGCCGGAAAGGATATCTGAAATGAACACTCTGCCCGATACGGCCAGCCCCCTCTACGAGAAGGTCAAGGACTACATCCTGACGAACATCGGAACCGGCCGGTGGAGCAAGGACCGCAAGCTGCCGTCCGAAAATGAATTCGTGGCAGCGCTTGGCGTCTCCAGGATGACGATCCACCGTGCCTTGCGGGAACTGACCTCGGCGGGATTTCTGATCCGGCTGCAGGGCGTGGGAACATTCATTGCGCCGCCGCGGCCGCAATCGGCCCTGATCGAGATCAACAATATCGCGGCCGAGATCCTGGCACGCGGCAACAAGCATCGTTCCGAGGTTCTCGTCCTCGAAAAAATCATGCCGGAAAAGGAGCTTGCGCTGTCCTTCGAGTTCGCCAGGCGTTCGTCGGTCTACCACTCCGTCGTCGTCAATTTCGAGAACGATCTGCCCGTGCAACTGGAAGAGCGCTTCGTCAATCCGAGCCTGATACCCGACTACGA
Source organism: Mesorhizobium sp. CA7 (assembly GCF_020165015.1). Taxonomy (NCBI): domain Bacteria; kingdom Pseudomonadati; phylum Pseudomonadota; class Alphaproteobacteria; order Hyphomicrobiales; family Phyllobacteriaceae; genus Mesorhizobium; species Mesorhizobium sp. CA7. Next base: position 18,227 of record NZ_JAIUHH010000005.1, on the reverse strand, counting down.
CAAGCAGGATTTTTCCAAGACCGCGACCTACGACTATCTGATGCAGAAAACACCGGTGACCGAGGTCGAGCACATCATCTCGGCAATCCCAGCCGATGCCGAGACGGCGCGGCATCTAGGCATCGATGCCGGCAGCTGCTGCCTGCTTCTGCACCGCCGGACGTGGACGGGAGCGATCGTCGCCACGATCAGCAAGCTGACCTATGTCGGCAGCCGCTATTCGCTCGGCAGCCGGTACTCTCCTTCCAAAAGCGGCTGATCGCGGCAAGGCGAGCCCTGTTCCGGCGCAAATCGCGTGACGGACTTCCTGGATGCGATCGATCGAACGCCATGCGGCGAACGGATGCGGCCCGATGCCATGGAAGCCGCGGATTCAGCTGCTCCAGCTTGTATATGCATGTATGTATTTTCGCCTTGACATTCACCGCCGCTGACGTTGAGTATCCTTGCGCTTCCGTTGAAGCGGCAGGTAAGACGCCGAGGCACAATGCCGCAAGAGCATAAGCCCGCATTCTCATCCAAGCCGGATATGCAGTTCAAAGATCGGCGCGATCATAAAGGGGAACAGAGATGATGCGTAACCTAGCAGGACAATTTCGTGCACTCGCCGTGGCCGCCGCCATCGTAATCGCCCCGGCGGCCTATGCCGCCGACACGGCCATTCCCGCGGCGCCTGAAGCGGGCACCTTCAAGATCGGCATCGAGCCATGGCTCGGCTATGGCCAGTGGCACGTCGCCGAGGCCAAGGGCCTGTTCAAGGCAAGTGGGTTGTCGGACGTCCAAATCGTCAACTTCGCCGAGGACAAGGACATCAATGCCGCGCTCGCGAGCGGCCAGCTCGATGCCGCCAACATCGCGACCCATACCGCGATGGGTATGGTTGCGGCGGGCCTGCCGGTGAAGATCGTGCTGCTGCTCGACGTCAGCATGACGGCCGACGCCATGATCGCCGGCAAGGATATTTCCTCCGTCGCCGACCTCAAGGGCAAGCAGGTCGCCTTCGAGGAAGGCACGACCAGCGACATCCTGCTCAAATACGCCCTTGCCAAGAACGGCATGTCCATCGCCGATGTGCAGCCGGTGCCGATGCCGGCGGCCGACGCCGGCAGCGCGCTGATTGCCGGACAGGTCCCGGTCGCGGTCACCTACGAACCTTATCTCACCGCGGCCAGGGCGCAGAACAAGGACGTCAAGCTGCTCTTCACCGCCGGCGAGGATCCCGGCCTGATCAGCGACGTGCTTGTGGTGCGCGACGAGGTGATCAAGTCGCGGCCCGGTCAGGTGCTTGCCATGATCAAGACCTGGGATGCGGCCCTGAAGAACTACAACGCCGATACCGCGGGTGGCCGCGCCATCATTTCCAAGGCGGTCGGTTCCAGTGTCGAGGACCTCAACACGGCCTTCGACGGCGTGCGCTATTATTCTCTCGCCGAGAACAAGAGCGCTCTGACCGGCGAGTTCTCCACCAAGACATTCGCCGATGTCGAAGCCGCCGCCAAGAATGCCGGGCTGCTCCAGGCCGACGTTACGCCGGAGCAGATGATAGACCCGTCATTCGTCAAGGCCGCGGAATGACGAAGGCTGCGTCGCGGTGGTAGCGCGGATGTCCGAGCAGCGCGCCGCCAAAACGAGCCAGCCCGGCCCCGCGCAAGGACCGGCTGCGCGACCGGTGCCGCGCCGCCGATCCTCCGGAATCGGCGCGCCCATCACGCGGTCGCGTTTCCTGATGATCGCCGTGGCCGTTTTTGCCGGCCTAGGCCTCGCCTGGTGGGCGGCAACAGGCCTGGAGCTGGTGAAGCCCATCTTCCTGCCTTCTCCGGAAAGCGTGGCGGGACAGCTCGGCAAGCTCTGGAGCGACGGCACGCTGTGGCTGGACCTCAAGGCCTCGATATACCGCATCTCCGTCGGCTTCCTGATCGCCTCGGCGCTGGCGATACCGATCGGCGTGCTGATCGGCAGCTTCAGGGTCTGGGAAGCCGCCATCGAGCCGCTGGTGGATTTCATCCGCTATATGCCGGTGGTCGCCTTCGTGCCGCTTTCGATCCTTTGGTCGGGCACCGGCGACGCCCAGAAGTTCCTGATCATCTTTATCGGCACCTTCTTCCAGCAGGTCCTGATGATCATGGACAATGTGAAGCGGGTTCCGACGGATTTCGTCGGCCTCGGCAGGACGCTCGGCCTGCCGGACCGCAAGATCCTGACGCGCATCGTGGTGCCCAGCGCTCTGCCGGGCATCTGGGACACGCTGCGCATCAGCCTGGGCTGGGCGTGGACCTGGCTCGTGCTGGCTGAGCTCGTCGCGGCGACATCCGGCCTCGGCTACCGCATCACCGTGTCGCAGCGCTATTTCCAGACCAACACCATCATCGGCTACATCCTGCTCCTGGGCGTGCTCGGTCTCATCACCGACCAGGTGATGAAGGCGTTGGGAAAGGTGCTGTTCCGGCAGGAAGGGCACGCGCAATGAGGTTCGGCCGATGAGCTTGCCCAAACTTCGCATCGAAGGCCTCCATAAGAGCTTTGGCACCGGGGAGCGGCGCACCGAGGTGCTGCGCGACATCAATCTCGACCTTGCCGACAACGAGTTCGTCTCGCTGGTGGGCACGTCGGGTTGCGGCAAGAGCACGCTGCTGTCGATCGTGGCCGGGCTGCAGGATTTCGACGCGGGCGAACTCGACATCGACGGCTCGCCGATCCTCAAGCCCGGGCTCGACCGCGGCGTCGTCTTCCAGTCCTACACGCTGCTGCCCTGGCTGACGGCGCAGCAGAACATAGAATTTGCCCTCAAGGCCGCCGGCTATGATCGCTCGACCTGCCGCAGGATCGCGCGCGAGCATCTCGACCTCGTCAAGCTTCCGCACTGCGCCGACCTTTACCCGTCGGAACTGTCGGGCGGCATGAAGCAGCGCGTCGCCATCGCGCGGGCGCTGTCCTATCGGCCCAAGATGCTGCTCATGGACGAGCCCTTCGGCGCGCTCGACGCCTTGACTAGGCACCAGATGCAGGAGCTGCTGACGCAGATCTGGGAGGAGCACCGGCTGACCGTGCTCTTCGTCACCCATGACGTGGAGGAGGCCGTCTATCTGTCCGACCGCATCGTCCTCATGGGGATCGGCCCGGGACGCATCATGCGAACCTTCAACGTCGACATAGAGCGCCCGCGCCGGGAAGAGGTCGTGGAAAGCGCGGAGTTCATGGACCTGCAGCGCAATGTTCACAAGGCGATCCGCGAAGCTTCAAGACGTCCAGAGATGGCATGAGGCGAGCCGGCCTTGCCGGGCCGCCTGCGGAATCGCCCCTCTGCGACTAACATAATCCTTCTCCGTCAATAGCTTACGAAGCGGTTCGCCAAAGTTGACAAGAGCCTGCGGGCGGCGGTGTCGCAGCTTCCGATTGGGCTGACTACGCCAAGCAATCCAAGGCAAAGCAAGCCAAATAACGGGCGAGCCCTCGCGCTTTTTTAAGCGTTTGCCGGCGTGCGGATAAGATTCGATCTGCGTGTCGGAACAAATTGGCGCCCACCACGTTGTGGAGCTTGCGGTGAATTGTATACCTCGCCGCGAGGGCGGGACTTCATCTGATCATCAGTTTCTTCACAAACAGGTGGACTGGGGAGGGGCACTGTGAACGTGCAGGCATCAAGGGCGCAATTAGATCGTCGTCAGATTCTCAATTCCTTAAAGGCCTTCAGGCGAGGCGACTTTTCCGTCCGGATCGACAACATCTACGAAGGAATCGATTCCGATATTGCCGATGCCTTCAACCAGATCGTCGAACTCAACGATCAGGTGACGAAGGAGTTTGAGCGACTGAGCAGGGTCGTCGGCAAGGACGGGAGAATTGGCGAGCGGGGTCATGTCCGCAATGCCACCGGCAGCTGGGAATCAAGCGTCAGGTCGGTCAACGACCTGATCGAAGACATGGTTCAACCGACCGCCGAAGTGGCCCGCGTCATCGGGGCAGTGGCCAAGGGCGACCTTTCCCAGACAATGATGGTCGAAATCGACGGCCGCCCGCTGCGCGGGGAGTTCCTGCGCATAGGCAAGATCGTCAACACGATGGTGGGGCAACTGGCTTCCTTTGCCTCCGAAGTGACACGTGTCGCGCGTGAGGTTGGAACGGAGGGAAAGCTCGGCGGACAAGCGCGGGTGAAGGGCGTGGCCGGCACGTGGAAGGACCTGACCGACAACGTCAACGCCATGGCCACCAACCTTACCGGCCAGGTGCGCAACATCGCCGAGGTGACCACTGCGGTGGCGTCAGGCGATTTGTCTAAGAAGATCACTGTCGATGTGAAGGGCGAGATCCTCGAGCTCAAGAACACCATCAACACGATGGTCGATCAGTTGAACTCGTTCGCATCGGAAGTGACGCGCGTCGCGCGCGAGGTCGGCACGGAAGGCAAGCTCGGGGGCCAGGCGCGGGTCGAAGGCGTCGGCGGCACGTGGAAGGACCTCACCGACAATGTGAACTCGATGGCCGAGAATCTGACCGGCCAGGTTCGCAACATTGCCGAGGTGACGACGGCGGTCGCGCTGGGCGATCTCTCGAAGAAGATCACCGTCGACGTGAAGGGCGAGATCCTGGAACTCAAGAACACCATCAACACGATGGTCGATCAGTTGAACTCGTTCGCATCCGAGGTCACGCGCGTCGCGCGCGAGGTCGGCACCGAGGGCAAGCTCGGCGGCCAGGCCCAGGTTCGCGGCGTCGCCGGCACCTGGAAAGACCTGACCGACAACGTCAATTCCATGGCCGAGAACCTCACCGGCCAAGTGCGCAACATTGCCGAGGTCACGACGGCGGTTGCTTCGGGTGACCTGTCGAAAAAGATCACGGTGGCAGTGCAGGGGGAGATACTCGAGCTCAAGGATACCATCAATACGATGGTCGATCAGCTGAACTCCTTCGCCTCCGAAGTCACGCGCGTTGCGCGCGAAGTGGGCACGGAAGGCAAGCTCGGCGGGCAGGCAGAGGTGAGGGGCGTCGGGGGCACCTGGAAAGACCTGACCGACAACGTCAATCTGATGGCGGCCAACCTGACTGGCCAGGTTCGAAACATCGCCGAGGTTACGACAGCCGTCGCCCGCGGCGACCTTTCCAAGAAGATCACCGTGGACGTCAAAGGCGAGATCCTCGAGCTCAAGGATACCGTCAACACGATGGTCGACCAGCTGAACTCCTTCGCCTCCGAAGTCACGCGCGTGGCGCGCGAGGTCGGTTCGGAAGGCAAGCTCGGCGGCCAGGCCCATGTGGAAGGCGTCGGCGGCACTTGGAAAGACCTGACCGACAACGTCAACGCCATGGCCGGCAATCTGACCGTGCAGTTGCGTGACGTGTCCAAGGTCGCAACCGCGATCGCGACCGGCGATCTGACGCAGAAGATCACCGTCGATGCTTTGGGAGAGATCCTGCAGATCAAGGACGTGATCAACACGATGGTTGATCAGCTGAATTCCTTTGCCTCGGAGGTGACGCGCGTGGCGCGCGAGGTCGGTTCGGACGGCAAGCTCGGCGGCCAAGCGCAGGTCAGAGGCGTGGGCGGCACCTGGAAGGACCTGACCGACAATGTGAACGCGATGGCGGCCAACCTGACGGGCCAGGTGCGCAACATCGCGGAAGTGACCACGGCCGTGGCGCTCGGCGACCTTTCAAAGAAGATCACCGTGGACGTCAAGGGCGAGATCCTCGAGCTCAAGTCGACGATCAACACCATGGTCGATCAGCTGAACTCCTTCGCCGGCGAGGTGACTCGCGTGGCGCGCGAAGTCGGCACCGAAGGAAAGCTCGGCGGCCAAGCCCAGGTGCGAGGCGTGGCCGGTACATGGAAGGACTTGACCGACAACGTGAACTCGATGGCCGAGAATCTGACCGGCCAGGTTCGCAACATCGCCGAAGTGACGACGGCGGTCGCGCGAGGCGATCTATCGAAGAAGATCACCGTCGACGTGAAGGGCGAAATCCTCGAGCTCAAGTCGACCATCAACACCATGGTCGACCAGCTGAACTCCTTCGCCGGCGAGGTGACACGCGTCGCACGTGAAGTCGGCACGGAAGGAAAGCTTGGCGGTCAGGCCGAAGTGCGCGGCGTGGCCGGCACCTGGAAGGATCTGACCGACAACGTCAACCTGATGGCCACCAATCTGACCAACCAGGTGCGCGGCATCGCCGACGTCGTGACTGCGGTTGCGCAAGGCAATCTCAAACGCAAGCTGACTGTGGACGCGAAGGGCGAAATCGCCTCCCTGGCGGACACCATCAACGGGATGATCGAAACGCTCGCCACCTTTGCCGACCAGGTGACCAATGTCGCGCGCGAAGTCGGCATCGAAGGCAAGCTTGGAGGCCAGGCACGCGTGCCTGGCGCCGCCGGTCTGTGGCGCGATCTTACGGACAACGTCAATCAGTTGGCGGCCAATCTGACCACGCAGGTCCGCGCAATCGCCGAGGTCTCGACAGCGGTGACGAAGGGCGATCTGACGCGCTCGATCAGCGTCGAGGCTTCCGGAGAGGTCGCCGCGCTCAAGGACAACATCAACGAGATGATCCGCAATCTCAAGGATCAGACGTTGAAGAACGCCGAGCAAGATTGGCTGAAGACAAATCTCGCGCGTTTCTCCCGCATGCTGCAGGGAGAGCGCGATCTCGCCACGGTATCGCGTCTCATCATGTCCGAGCTCGCTCCGCTTGTGAACGCGCAATACGGCGTCTTTTACGTGACCAATCGGGACGAGGAGGAGTCCTATCTGGAACTGGCGGCGTCCTATGGTGCCGAGAGCAAGGCGGCAATCAAGCAACGCCTCGATCTGCGTGAGGGTCTCGTCGGACAAAGTGCTGCCGACAAGCGAGCCATTATGCTCGACAATGTTCCGCCGGACTTTTTGCGCGTCACATCGGGGCTTGGCAGCGCCTCGCCGGCAAACGTCATCATTCTACCTGCCTTGTTCGAAGATGAGGTCAAGGCTGTCATCGAGCTCGCATCCTTCAGCGAGTTCCGCGACACGCACCAATCGTTTCTCAATCAGCTGATGGAATCGGTCGGCATCGTCCTCAACACGATCGCGGCGACGATGCGCACCGAGGGCCTGCTCAAGCAATCGCAATTGCTGACATCCGAGCTGCAGGCGCGTCAGACCGAACTGACGAAAAAGCAGGAGGAACTGCACGCCACGAACGAGGAACTCCAGGAGAAGGCTCAACTTCTGGAGAATGAGAAGAAGCAGGTCGAAAACAAAAATCTCGAAATCGAGATGGCGCGCCGGGCGCTTGAGGAGAAAGCCGAGCAGCTGGCGCTTACCTCCAAGTACAAATCCGAGTTCCTCGCCAACATGAGTCATGAGCTCAGAACCCCGCTCAATTCGCTTCTCATTCTTTCAAATCTGCTTGCCACGAACCAGCAGGGCAACCTCAATGAAAAGCAGGTCGAGTTTGCTCGCACCATCAATTCGGCCGGCACGGATCTTCTCAGCCTGATCAACGACATTCTCGATTTGTCGAAGATCGAGTCCGGCACGGTCTCGATCGACATCAACGATATGCCAGTCGCCCATTTGCGACAGCATATGGAGCGCACGTTCCGCCAGCTTGCAGCCGACAAGGGTCTGGGCTTTACCATCAATGTCGATCCCGCTCTTCCGGAAACCGTGCGTACGGACGAGAAGCGGTTGCAGCAGATCGTGCTCAACCTGCTGTCGAACGCCTTCAAGTTCACCTCCGAAGGCAAGGTCAGCCTGAGTTTCAGAATGGAAAAGGCGGGACGCCGCAACGGCGCCAAGCTGCCCAGGAAAGCACTTGCCATAGCGGTGACCGACACCGGTATCGGCATCCCGGAAGACAAGCAGAAATTGATTTTCGAGGCGTTCCAGCAGGCCGACGGCACGACCAGCCGCAAATATGGAGGAACCGGACTTGGGCTCTCGATCAGCCGTGAGATCGCCCGTTTGCTCGGCGGTGAGCTAAGAGTTGAAAGCATTCCCGGCAAAGGATCGACGTTCACGCTCGTCATTCCGATCGATGGTCCCAGGGTTGCCGCCGCCAGCCAGCCGGAACTGCTTCCGGCCACCGAGGCAATCGCGACGACAGCGGCGCCCAGCGGTTTGCCGTCGGCGGAATTGATGGACGATCGCGACGCTATATCGGCGCAAGACAGGGTCGTTTTGATCGTCGAGGACGACCCGACCTTTGGCGGTCTGCTGCTGGGCCTGGCACGGTCTGCCGGGTTGAAAGGCGTCCTTTCGACCGCAGGCTCCGGAACCTTGGCGCTGGCCCGCAAACTGGTGCCGGACGCGATCACGCTGGACCTCGGCCTTGCGGACATCGATGGATGGGTGCTCTTCGACCTGCTGCGCCATGATCCGAAGACCGCCGGCATTCCCATTCATGTGATTTCCGGAGCGGAAGACATCGATAGCCTGGCTCGCAAAGGGGCATCGAGCATCTCGACCAAACCGGTGTCATCCGAAGAGCTGGTGAAGGTGTTCCAGGAAATTCATTCGAGGAACCTGCGCGTCCAGCGCCGGGTGCTTGTGGCCGACTCCGATCCCGAGCGCCGACTTTCCCTGGTCGAGACGATCCGGGACGGCGTCACCTCGGTCACCGCAATCAGTCGCGCGGCAACCGCGGAGGACATCGACCTCGCCTCATTCGATGCGGTTGTCCTTGGGCTTGGAAAGTCTGCCAGGGATAATGCGCGGGCCCTTGACGAGCTCACCAACCAGTTTTCAGACGGCCTTCCCCCGCTGCTGTTTTTTGCCCCTCATTCAGAGGCAGTTGAACAGGTGCTGGCGTTGAATCCCGCTTTGTCCTCGGTCCCCCGAGCTGAGAATTTTGCTCAATTGGCTCTCCATATATCTGCGACGCTTCCGGGAGGATTGCGCGAGGAAAGCGGGGCAGGTGCCGAACGAGCTGACAACAGGTCGAATCTTGCGGGCGCGAAAGTCCTGATCGTCGATGACGATATTCGAAACATCTATTCGCTGACGAGCGTCCTTGAGACCTACGATATCGAAGTCCTTCACGCTGAGCGCGGTCGCGATGGGATAGCGTTGCTGGAGGAGAATGCCGACGTCGACGCAGCCTTGATCGACATCATGATGCCGGAGATGGACGGCTACGAGACGATGAGGAGTATCCGCAACACACCCTCCATCGCGCATATTCCGTTGATATCGGTGACAGCAAAGGCGATGAAAGGCGACCGGCAGAAATGCCTGGAAGCCGGGGCTTCCGACTATATTGCCAAGCCTGTCGATCTCGACCTGCTGTTGGCACTGCTGCGGGTCTGGATCGGTCGCTCTCGGGATCGGGTCGAGACATCCCAAAATCTGCTTAGGTCAGTCAGCTGACGGGATGCCCGATGCAAAGGCTGTCGCGGATACGTTCGAAGAAACTGGAGATTGTGCAGTTGGCGGACAATCCGTCAAAGGCACGCATCCTGGCGGTCGATGATGACGAACGAAACCTGTTGGCGATCGAAGAAGTTCTCACTCCACTCGCGGAAGTCGTCGCTGTGCAATCCGGCGAGGAGGCTCTGCGCTGCCTCCTAAAGGAGGATTTCGCCGTTATCTTGCTGGATGTTTTGATGCCGGGCCTCGACGGCTACGAAACAGCCGCGTTGATCCGCCAGCGCGAACAGTCCAGACGAACCCCTCTCATCTTCCTCACGGCTATCAACAAGGAAGATGCTCATATGCTGCGTGGCTACGACGCCGGCGCAGTGGACTATATGTTCAAGCCCTTCGACCCCGCGATGCTGCGATCGAAAGTGGCTGTATTCGTCGAGCTTCACGAAAAGACGCTCGAGATCCAGCGCAATGCGGTCGCCGAACAGGCACTGCTGGCGAAGGCCTTGCAGGCCGAAAAACAAAAGCTCGAGGCCGAACGATCGCTGCGCGGCGCCGAAGAACGGCAGGAGGCCATTCTTGGATCCTTGCCCGTCTGTTTTCACGCCAGGTTCGCCGAGCCGCCCTTTGCAGCCCGGTTTGTTTCAAAAGGTGTCGAACGTCTGACGGGATTCCCGCCTGAGCGACTGACGTCCGAGCCGCGGTTTGGGCTGAGCCGGGTGCATCCGGAAGATCTACCCAGGGTGCGGGAAGCTTTATTGGCGGCAAAGGTGACAGGCTCCTACACATGCGAGTTCCGCTGGCAGTGCGCCGATGGCAAATATCGTATCTTTCTCGACCAAGGAATCCTGTCGAAAGGTGTCGACGGACGCCGACCTGAAATCCTCGGCACTTTGCTTGACGTGACCGAGCGGCGTGAGCTCGAAAATCAACTTCTTCAGTCACAGCGCCTCGAAGCGGTCGGGAAACTCACCGGAGGGCTGGCACACGATTTCAACAATCTGCTTGCCGCGGTTCTGAGCGGACTAGGATTGCTCGAGAGGCAGCTTACGCTTGACGAGCAAGCAAAGAAGATCGTTGAACTCACTCGCCGCTCCGCGAAGCAAGGCGCCGAACTTGTCAACCGCATGCTTGCCTTTTCGCGGCGTCAGAATCTGAAGCCGACGGCAGTGCGGCTGGCCGCGCTGGAAGATACGATGAACGGCTTGGTGGCTCCCGTGCTCGGCGGCCTGATCCGCTTTGAGTGGGAGGTCGACAACTCCGTTTGGCCCGCGCATGTCGACGTCGGCCAATTGGAGTTGGCGTTGATGAATCTGGTGTTCAACGCGCGCGACGCGATGCCCTCCGGCGGGACAATTGCCGTGCAGGCGCAAAATCGGGTCATCAAAATACCTTCCGAAGACCTGGCGGCCGGAGAGTATGTAGTCCTCACCGTCAAGGACACCGGTGCCGGCATCCCGAAGGAGATTCTGACCAAGGTCGTCGAACCGTTTTTCACGACGAAGCCCGTCGGGAAAGGCACCGGGCTTGGTCTCAGCACGGTATACGGTTTCATGAAGCAATCGGGCGGCGCGCTTCGCATAGACAGCCTCGTCGGGCGCGGAACATCCATGGAGCTGTGGCTGCCGCGTTCAGCGGAGCAGCCTTCCGACAATGTGGCAGATCTGGATGGAGAGAGAGTCCTGGTCGAGACTGCAGGGAAGGCTTTCCCTTCGCTTCTATTGATCGACGACAGCAGCGGATTGCGGCAGCTGACCGCGGAATCGCTTCGGCAACACGGGTTTACAGTGACATGCGCAGCAGGGGGTGCCGAGGCGCTGGCAATTATTGAACGGACACCGCATGAGTTCGACGTGATTGTCACCGATTTCGCAATGCCGCTCGTGTCCGGAGTCGAGGTAATTCGCTTCGCGCGCAACCTGCGCTCCGATTGGCCAGCGGTTATGATAACCGGCTATGCCGACGCTGAGGCAATTTCAAACCGCCCATCGGACGTGCCATTGGTCAACAAGCCGTTCCGGGAAAAAGATCTCATCGAGAGCATCTTGCGGGTCAGCGCCTTGAAGCCAGTCGGCGGCCGGCCGACTGCCGGCTCCGGTTAGATCAAGATTTGGCAGTGGCCAACCGGTCTTTCGCGCCAATGGATTGAATCCGAGAACAGCCGCTAGGCACCATGCTGCTGCGGGGCCGAGAGACGCGCTGCTGCCGATGTAGCCGGAAAGTTTAAAAATTAGACTGCGCTTATATAAACGTATCGCATCTCTTCACTTGTTGCCTCGCAGCGTGTTGACCACTGTGGGAATCGAGTCACGGTCCGGTAATCTGTGAGCCAGCAAGGGAAAACGCACTTTTTTTATAAGAGAGGACTTTACGATATACTTCATATTGTTGACTATGCCTTGATGCCAAATCTCCATTCAAGCAAGACTTTGTTAACCAGAGACTTAGGCGGGGGACAACATGGTGGGATTGCCCGGTGGCGGCAGGACGATCCACGACCATTCTCGATCCGGCGAAAGCGCCGGTGAGCAGAATCCTGACCCGAACCTGAAAGCCGATACCCAGCATCCCGAACGCGCATCGTCCCAAGGGCGTCTGGGCCGCTTGGGGCAGCGGGAGAGGCGCGACGCCATCTTCTCGCGCCTGCTGCGCGGCGGACGCATGACCAAATGGAAGGGCCAAGCGGCCAGCTACGCCCCACAAGCCGTCGGTTTGTCAGCATTCGTCGTCCATACGATGAAGGGCACGCTTCTGCCGTTGGCGTTCCTTGCAGGGCTTGCCGCGACAACACCGGCTGCGGCAGCCAACCTCTACTGGGACGTCAACAACACATCGCTCAACCGCGGCGGCACCGGCGTTTGGGATCTGAGCACGTCAGTCTGGAGCGCCAGCAATGACGGTGTGAGCGGCCCCTATAGTGCCTGGAACAACGGCGCGCTCGACGACGCCTTCTTTGGCGGCACGGCGGGAACCGTCACCCTCGGCGCGCCGATCACCGTCCACAACATGACATTCGAGGTCAGTGGCTACACCGTTACGGGCAGCACGCTCACTCTCGGCGGGGTCAACCCTACGCTTTCGGTCACGACCGGCACCGCGACGATCAACTCGACGATCAACGGCACGGGCGCAGTGATCAAGGCCGGCGCGGGAACGCTGACGCTGACGGGCAACAACAGCTTCACCGGCGGCCTGACCGTGAACGCCGGCACCTTGTCCCTCACCGGCAACAACAGCTTCGGCAGCAGCCCGGTGATCACCGGCGGGGCCGCGCTCTCACTGACCGGCACCAACAGCTTCGTCGGCGATATCAACGTCAACGGTTCGTTGACCGCCAGCGGCGCTGCGGCTCTGGGCGATGTCGGCAACAACATCATCATCTCGGGCGGGGCGCTGAACATCGGCACGACCGGCGGCAGCCTGACCGGACGCACCGTCACACTCAGCGGCACGGCGGTCAGCCTCTTTGGGGCGGGTATCGGCGGCGCCCATTTCACCGGCACGGGTGGCCTTTCCGTCAATCCCGGGGTGAACCTGACCGACGATACCAACAACTACACCGGTGCCACCAGCTTCGTTGGCGCTGGCAGCTCCACCTTCTCCTCGATCGGCAATCTGGGTCAGGCCAGTTCCCTAGGAGCGCCGACCACGGTCGCGGCCGGCACCATCGGCATATCAAATCCGAGCGGAACCGCCGGTACTCGCATTGCCATCTATATCGGCGATGGCGATGTGTCGAACCGCAATTGGGCCCTGACCTCCAACGGCTATCGCGGTACGGGCCTGAGCAATAGCGGCACCGGGACACTAACGCTGACGGGCGCCATTTCGGTGAACAAGACTTCTCTCGCTCAGGCGCCTTCTTTCACGGCGGCAACGGCCGACCTTGAGCTGCTTGGCGTCATCAGCGGAAATAACGTCGTTTTCAATGCGAATGCCGGACAGGTCCTGAGGCTTGGCGATGCCAACACCTTTTCAATCGGCAGCATCGGCGGCGCGGGAAAGGTGGAAGCGGGCACTCTGGCGAATGCTGGCATCGCCAGTTCGGTAGGAGCGGGGAACTCGACAAACATCAGCGGAACCCTGAGCTACACCGGCACGGGCGCCAGCACAAACCGCGACTGGAGTCTCAGCGGCACGTTCAGCAACGATGGGACCGGTGCGCTGGCTTTGAGCGGGAACATGGGCCTTAGCGGCACCGGCACGCTGGGCGGAGGTTTCACCGGCGCGGACAATGTGGTTTCGGGCGTGATCTCGGGCGCCGGCAACTTGCGCGGCGCCGGCGCTGGAACCTGGGTCGTCTCGGGTGCGAACACCTATACCGGCCAGACCATCGTCGACAGCGGCACGCTGCGCGCGGGATCGGCCACGGCCTTCGCCGGCTCCAAGACCTTCCAGGTCAACGGCGGCACGCTGGATCTCAACGGCTTCGACCAGACGTTGACCACCCTGACGGGTACTGGCGGCACACTGGCCCTGGGCGGCGCGAAACTGACGATAGACGGGCCGACGGGCACCAGCGCGAGCTTCGGCGGCAGCATCTCCGGCAGCGGCGGGCTCAGCAAAACGGGCAACAGCATCCAGACGCTGACCGGTGCGAGCACCTATACCGGCGACACGACCATCGGCGGGGGCACGCTCGCTCTCGACTTCAGCGCGGCCGGCGGCCCGACGAGCAATATCGTCGGCAGCGGTTCCGCTCTGGTCATGTCTGGTGGCACGCTGAACGTGACCGGCGCCGCGAACGAGAGCGACACTCAGACTTTCGACGGCCTGACGATTACAGCCGGCAACAACACGATCAGTGCGGTATCCGGCACCGGCGGCAGCCTGACCGTCAACCTCGGCGCCATAACCCGCACGGGCGGGCTGATGAATTTCAACCTGCCGACCAGCGGCAACATCACCACCACCAATACGTCGCTCGGCGGGTGGGCCACGGTCAACGGCACCGACTATGCGAAAGTGGTGGGCGGCAATATCGCGGCCTTCACCGATGCCGATTACACCGACAAGGACAATGCCGCCAATTGGCTGGACAACGAGTTCATCACGGATGTGACCGGCTTTTTCGGCACGGTGACCGGCACCAAGCAGCTCGGCGGCCTGCGGTATACCCAGGCGGTTTCCACCACCGTGACCGTCAACCCCGGCGAGACGCTGGGCGTGGACGGCACGATCATCGTCGCCCCGACGGTGCTGGGCAACAACCAGTTGATCACCGGCGGCAAGATGACCGGCGCCAATGGCGGCGTGCTGGGGATCCAGCAGAACAGTACCGGCAATTTCACCATCGCTTCGCAGATCGTCGACAATGGTCCGGGCATGGGGTTCACCAAGGCAGGCACGGGACTCGTCACCCTCACCAACACGGCCAACAGCTATACCGGCGCCACGCGCGTCGTGCAGGGCACGCTGGCGGTGGCCAGCATCGGCAATGGCGGCGCGGCGAGCAGCATCGGCGCGTCCTCGGCGAATTCGTCCAATCTGGTGCTGGAAGGCAGCACGCTGCGCTATACCGGAGCCGGCGACACCAGCGACCGCGGTTTCACCTTCGGCAAGTCGGGCGCTATCCTGGGTGCCGGGGTCGAGGTCACCAATGCGAACGCCAATCTGGTCTTTTCGGGGCTCGTCACCAGCGCCGATGGCGCCGGATTCACCAAAAGCGGCGCCGGCACGCTGACGCTCGCCAACTCAAATAACGACTTTACCGGCGCCGTCGCCGTCACCGGCGGCCTGTTGGCGATGAGCACGCTGCCCAACGGCGGACAGGTCAGCCCGATCGGCCAGAGCAGCAGCGCTCCGGCCAACCTGACGCTGAGCGGCGGTGGCGGGTTGCGCTATACCGGCGTCACGACCACCACCAATCGCGGCTTCACCCTGGGGACTGGCGGCGGCGTCGTCGACGTCAGCGCGGGCGGCACGACGCTGACGGTCGGTGGCCAGGTGGTGGGCGGCGGCGCCCTGACGAAGAACGGCGCGGGCACTCTGGTCCTGACCGCGGCCAATACCTATACCGGCGGCAATACGGTCAATGCCGGCATCCTGCGCGCGGGCACCACGAACGCCCTGGGGAGTGGACCAATGACGCTCGCCAATGTGGCCGGCGCGCAGCTCGATCTCAACAATTTCAACACTGTCATCGGCGCCCTCAATGGCGGCGGTGCCAATGGCGGCAATGTCGCGCTGGGTTCGGCCACGCTGCAGATCAATGGCGGCAACGGCAGCTATTCGGGCACGATCGGCGGCACCGGTGGCATCCTGCGCACCGGCGGCGGCACCCAGACCTTCACCGGCTGCAACAACAGCTATACCGGGCCCACTAGTCTGCAAGGCGGCGATATCAGCACCGATTGCATCCGCAACGGCGGTATCGCCAGCGGCATCGGCGCATCGAGCAACGTTCCGACCAATCTGGTCTTCAACAACGCCTCGCTGATCTATACCGGCGGCAACGTCATCACCGACCGCGGTTTCCAGTTGCTGGGAGGGACCGGTGCCATCGGCGTATCCAACGCCGCCACGACGATGACCTTCACCGGCAATGTCATCGGGGCAGGCAGCTTCGCCAAGACCGGCTCCGGCACGTTGATTCTGTCGGGCATCAACACCTCGACCGGCAATACCACGGTGTCGGGCGGCATATTGCGCGCAGGGACGACCAATGCCTTTGGCCCGCAGGGCGTCATGACCCTGAACAACACGGCCGGAGTGCTGCTCGACCTCAACGGTTATGATACGGTGGTGAGCGGCCTTAACGGCGGCGGCGCCGTCGGCGGGAGCATCAGCCTGGGCAACGCGACACTGACGATCAACAGCCTCGGCAACTACACCTACGCAGGCGCCATCAACGGCGCCGGCGGGCTGATCAAGAACGGCGCCAACATACAGGCGCTCGCCGGCTGCAACAGCAGCTTTACCGGCAGCACGGTCATCAATGGCGGCACGCTCCAGGTTACCTGCCTGGCGAATGGCGGCGTCAACAGCTCGATCGGCGCCTCGTCTTCCAATCCGGCGAATCTGGTGATCGGCAACGGCGCTACTCTGCAATATGTCGGCGCGGCCACCATGACCGACCGGCAGTTCACGCTTGGCGCGGGCGGCGCCACGCTCGATTCTTCGGGCACCGGCCCCATACAGTTCACCTATGGCGGCCCGGTAACCCTGGCCGGCAACGGTCCGCGCACCTTGACGTTGGCCGGCACCAATGCCGGCACCAATATCCTGGCCGCCCGACTGGACGACAATGTCGCCGGCGTCACCTCGCTCGCCAAGACCGGCACCGGCACCTGGCGCCTGACCAATCAGGCCAGCAGCTATACGGGCGCGACCACCATCGGCGGCGGCATACTGATCGTCGACAAGCTGGCCGATGGCGGCATGGCCAGCAGCATCGGTGCGTCCTCCAACGCGGCCGGCAACCTGGTGATCGGCAAGGACTCCACGTTGCGTTACGTCGGCGCGGGAGACACGACCAACCGTCAGTTCACGCTCGATACCGGTGTGACCTATATCCAGTCCTCGGGAACCGGCGCGCTCGTCTTCGCGAACACCGGGACGGTCGGCCTGACCGGCACCAACGCGACGCGCACGATTGCGCTCGGCGGCACCAACACCGGGCTTAACACGATGGGCGGCGCCATCGGCGACAACGGCACCGGCGCCACGACGCTCGCCAAGAACGACGGCGGTACTTGGGTTCTCACCGGCAACAACACCTATTCGGGCAACACCGTCATCAATGACGGCAATCTGATGATCGGCAATGGCGGCACTACCGGCAATGCCGGTGTCGGCAACGTCATCGTCAATTCTCCAACGTCCACCCTGTCCCTCAATCGCAGCGACACTTTTGCGTTCGGCGGCACGCTGAGCGGGCCCGGCACCCTGGCGCAGATCGGTACGGGCACAAGCGTGCTGACATCGCTGAACAATGCCATTGCCAAGACGACCATCAGCGCCGGCACATTGCAGGTGAATGGCCGCCTGGAAACGCCCTCCATCGCCATGACCGGCAGTTCAACCCTGGCCGTCGGCGGCACGGTTCAGGCCGCCGGCCCCACCCAGACCGCCATCACTGGCGATACCGGCAACAACACCATCAACATCAACGCCGGCGGTATTCTCCGTGCGACGGGCGACCTTGGCGGCGGCAGCGACACCGTCAATGTGGCCGGTACGCTGAACACAGGCGCCGGGGCGCTAAACCTCGGCGCCGGCAACGACACGCTGGCGCTCCAGGACGGCGGGGCCGTCACTGGAACGATCAATGCCGGCACCGGCGGGGAGACCGGCGCCGGCGACGCGCTGCAGGTGAATGCTGTCGCGGGCCGCACCCTCGACGGCAGCAACGTGGCGAGCTTCGAAACCCTGGACAAGCAGGGCACCGGTACGCTGGTCCTGACCGGCAATCACAGCTACGGCGCCGGCACGACGATCGAGACGGGGGTGCTGCAGGTCGGCTTCGGCACCACCGCCGGCGCGCTCGACACGCCGAGCGCGCTCAACAACGGCAGCCTCGCCTTCAATCTGAACAACAATTACACATTCGGCGGCACGATCTCCGGCACGGGCGGCCTGACCAAGTCCGGCTTCGGCACGACGACGCTGACCGGCAACAACAGCTATGCCGGATCCACCATCATCACTGCCGGCACGCTGCTCGTCAACGGCGATCAGTCCGCCGCGACGGGCCAGACCACCGCCGGAAATGCCACGACGCTCGGCGGCATCGGCATCATCGGCGGCAACGTCACGATTCAGGCGGGCGGTACGCTCAGCCCTGGCGACGCCGGCAACGCACCAGGCGCGCTCACCATCGGCGGCAACCTGACGCTCAACAACACGTCGGCCGTCAACGTCAATTTCGGCCAGGCGAACGTGCCG
>NZ_JAIUHH010000042.1:0-1023 GCF_020165015.1 Mesorhizobium sp. CA7 | reverse complement strand
GGGCCTGTTGCGTAATTGGCTGGTTGTGATTCTCTGAGAGGAAGCTCGGAGGGAATCGCGATGGCTGTGAAGCAGACGGGACAGTTGAGCCTGGCGGAGGCGTTTCTAGGCGACAAGCTTGCGGGCGGTTCTTCGCCACTCGACCGTCTGTCAGGTCTGGTGAAGTGGTACCGCTTCGAGAAGCTGCTCAACCCGCTGCGCGATGGTGGACCTGGCCGGGCAGCTTGGCCGCCACTGGTGCTGTTCAAGGCGCTGTTGCTGCAATCGCTCTATGGCCTGTCTGATCGCGAGTTGGAGGAAGCGCTGGGCGACCGGCTGTCATTCCGGCGCTTTGCCGGGTTGGGGCTGGACGATACGATCCCCGACCACACGGTTCTGTCGCGCTTTCGCAATCTGCTTGTCGGCGAAGGGCTGATGGAGAAGCTGTTCGGCGAACTGGACCGGCAGTTGGAGAAAGCCGGCGTGATCCTGAAGCGCGGCACAATGCTGGATGCCACACTGATCGATGCGGTTTCGGCGCCACCGACGCCTGAGCGGCCGTCGAAGGACACAGACGCTCGCATCACCGCACGCAAGGGCAAACGCGGCCTCACCTTTGGCTACAAGGCTCATGTCGGGGTGGATGAGGGCTCCGGTCTGATCCGCACGGTGATCACCACACCGGCCAACGTCAACGACACGGTAATGGCTGATGCCTTGATCTGCGGCGACGAGAAGACGGTGTGGGCGGACGCCGCGTATGACACCCATGCTCGCCGTGCCCGGCTCAAGGCCGAAGGCAAGAAGGTGCGCATTGCCCGCCGCCCCAACAAGCATCATGCGCTGCCTGAGCGGCTCAAGCACTACAATCGCCTGATCGCCAGACGGCGAGCGGCAGTGGAGACCACCTTCGCCACGCTCAAGAACCGCATGAAGCTGACCATGATCCGCTATGTCGGACTGGCCAAGGCCGCAGCCCAGGTAACGATGGCGGCGATCGCTTTCAACATGCGCCGATGGGCGGCCATCACAGGATAGGTGCGC
>NZ_JAIUHH010000041.1:0-1106 GCF_020165015.1 Mesorhizobium sp. CA7 | reverse complement strand
CGCTCACCATCGGCGGCAACCTGACGCTCAACAACACGTCGGCCGTCAACGTCAATTTCGGCCAGGCGAACGTGCCGGGCGGACCGCTCAACGATCTCATCAATGTCGGCGGCAACCTGACGCTCGACGGCACGCTCAACATCACGCAGACGCCGGGCGGCACCTTCGGGCCAGGCGTCTATCGCATCCTCAACTATGGCGGTTCGCTGACGAATAACGGACTGAACGTCACGTCACCCGATTATTTCGTGCAGACCGCGGTCGCCAACCAGGTCAACCTCGTCAATTCCGCGGGGCTGACGCTCAGCTTTTGGGACGGCAATGCCGGCCCCCATTCCAACGGTGCGGTGGATGGCGGCAGCGGCACCTGGCGGGCGGCCGGCGACCAGAACTGGACCGATGCCAGCGGCACCTTCGCCGCGCCCTTCGCCAACGCCAGCTTCGCCATCTTCCAGGGTGCCGCCGGGACCGTCACGGTCGACAACACGAATGGCCAGGTGCAGGCGGCGGGCATGCAGTTCGCCACCGGCGGCTATCTCATCCAGGGCGGCGACGTCGCTTTGGTCGGGCCGCAATCGACTATCCGCGTCGGCGACGGCACTGCAGCCGGTGCGGCCTATGTGGCGACGATCACCTCGAACCTCACCGGAAGCAGCCAGCTGCTGAAGACGGAGCTCGGCACGCTGGTGCTGTCCGGCACCAACAGCTACAGCGGCGGCACCGCGATCAATGGCGGCACGGTTCAGGTCGCGTCGGACGGCAATCTCGGCGCGGCTGCCGGCGGTCTTTCGCTGAACGGCGGCACGCTGCACACGACGGCGGATATTACTTCTGCCCGCGCCGTGACCCTCAATGTCGGCGGCGGCACCTTCGACACCGACAGCGCGACCAAGCTGACGCTGACCAACACCGTGAGCGGCGCCGGGACCTTGACCAAGGAGGGTGGCGGCACGCTGGTTCTCAGCGGCGCCAACAGCTACCAGGGCGGCACCGTCATCAATGGCGGCACGGTCCAGATCACCGCCGATGCCAATCTCGGCGACGCAGCCGGCAAGGTCACCTTCAATGGCGGCACGCTCTACCAGCAGGGCGCGGCCAGCATCGTC
>NZ_JAIUHH010000040.1:0-1389 GCF_020165015.1 Mesorhizobium sp. CA7 | reverse complement strand
TGCCTACTGCCTACTGCCTACTGCCTACTGCCTACTGCCTACTGCCTACTGCCTACTGCCTACTGCCTACTGCCTACGCCTTCCCAACCTCGCCGTCGCCGCCAGCAGTCCCGCGGCAATGAAAGTCAGGTTGGTCGAAGCATTGGCCGGCTCCGCCCAAAGTCCAGGCCCCGTCCGCTCACAATAGAGATCGACTGGGGTCAGGAGAGTTTGCCCCATGGCGAGGACGCTGCTCCCGAATCGAACCGCGCCGTGAAATGCAATCACCCCGCCTATTGCGCCCTTACCTGCTGCTGCAACATCAAAAATTTCACCGCAACGTGACTTCCCGTTGACTGGCGCTTCTGCCACATATTTTGGCAATCAGAACAAGGCCGGCGTCACCGGCGGGAATTGGAAAGTCATGGCAATTCAAGGACGATTGCGGCTTGCGGCACTGGCGCTGGCCCTCACCGCGTTGGGCGGCGCGGCCCTTGCAGCCGAGCCCGCCAAAGCCGTGACCGGCAAGCCTCAGACCGACAAGCCCTTGGGCGTGATCGAATTGTTCACCAGCCAGGGCTGCAGTTCCTGTCCGCCGGCCGACGAGTTCTTTGCTGAGCTCGCCGGCAAGGACGACATCATCGCGCTCGCCTACCACGTCAATTACTGGGACTATCTCGGCTGGCAGGACACGCTGAGCACCAAGGAAAACACCGAGCGTCAATATGACTATATGCGCGCCTTCGGCAGCCGCTCGGTCTACACGCCGCAAGCCGTCATCAACGGCCGCAGCCACGTCAACGGCGCCAGCCGCAAGGATGTCGACGGCGCCTTGGCCCGGATGGACCGGACCGGCGAGGGCATGCGGGTCGGCATCAAGGTGAGCCGAACCAGCGACCGCGTCATGATCGACGCGGGCGACGCCGGCAACGGCCCGAGCGACGCCCATGTTGTGATCGTCTATTTCGATCCGCCGCAGACGGTGAAGATCGGCCAGGGCGAGAACAGCGGCCGCAGCCTGACCTACTGGAACGCCGTTTCCGACATCCAGACCGCCGGCATGTGGCACGGCAAGGCGCAGCGTTACGAACTGCCGATGACCGAGATCGCCAAGAAGGGCGGCTGCGCGGTGCTGCTGCAGTCGGTCGGCAAGGACGGCATGCCGGGGCCGATCCTCGGCGCCGCCTTCATCCGCAAACCGGACCGGCTTTAGCTCCCCGTTCTAGCAATTGGCTTTTCGTCCGCTAGCGCGGACCGCTTCTCACCACAAGGCAGGCAATCTCTGGGAGTTCGGATAGCCGGCATGCCTTGATCGGCGTGATTGATCGGCTGAAGGCTTGATTGCCAGGTGGTTCCCCCAATCCGTCGCTGCTTCGCAGCGCCACCTTTCCCCCCTCCGGAGGGAAAGGA